>NZ_JABEQC010000001.1 GCF_013041605.1 Vibrio plantisponsor
ACACCCAATGAATCTGAACTACTGTATTGGAAAAACTCTAAAACCGTGGCCAAATTTAGTTGACCACTACAGGTGCTGTTCTACTAGGTATCGATATAATGCTTCTTCTTCATCATATCTGCCCATTTTTTGATAGGTCAGCGCTTTCAAATAAGTAAGTTCAGCATGCATTTCTGGCGTTGTATTTCTTACTTTCTCAGCTTGGTTTATGTACTTCAATGTATCTTCATAATCGCGGTCTTCAAAATTTGAATATGCTAAAGAAATAGAGCCCTGTTGTACTTGAGATGAACAAGCCACCAATAAGGTAGTTGCTAAAACCAATATTAACTTCTTCACAATCACTCCTTTGATGTGTCCATATGCAACTTTGGTTTACTAATTTTATTATGATCTGGTTTTTATGGAATTCCATGTCTTATATTGAAGTTGTGATGAAAGACAAAAAGATGCCGCCCATTTCAGGCGGCATTTTTGAGTAGTGAATGAATCCTATCGAACTCTTTCACCATGCTTCTCTCGATACGGTCACCTAGCTCTTTGACATCATCTTTGGTGGCGTAGGTTTCAGCTACGTGGGTTTTGTATTCTCCTAGCTCTTTGGATAGCCGAAACAGGTAGCCGATGAGCAAACTTAAGATCAGCGTGACAAAAGTACCAAAGGCCATAACCGCATTCACCCAACCAGGGTCTAACGTCATTCCCATTGCTCTACCTCTTTCAGTTTTTTACCTTTCAAAGACAGGATGATGTCGTTTACCGTTTCTTGGGTCACGTCATTGGTCGATAGGTTTTTGATTTTCTCCAGTCCCCAAATCACCAAGCGAGAAGCGAAGCGCTCTAGAATCACTTTCCATGCAACTTGAAAGAAAAGACCTTTGAGCACTTCCCATAGGGTTTTGCCGAGAATGTTTGTTAGAAAACTCATGGATGACTCCTTAGTTTATTTCAGTGCCGAGACGCATCATTTCACTGAGCGTATTGGCGCGTTTACCGACTTGTCGTGCCCAGCGGCTATTGAGCATTTCATTAGCGGCAACATGCCAGTGTTCACGCTCAATCGCGGCAATCATTTTTTTGAACATGCCAAAGCGTGGTAAGCCGAGGTTAAAAACCATATCGACAATCACCGCTTGGCGAGCTTCATTAAGGGAGGCAAAGAACGGCAGTGATTGCGCATCTTTGATGGCAGTACCAAGGTCGTGTTGAAGCATGGTTTCTGCTTCTTCTAAAGTGATGCCGTTATCTTGCAGGTTTCGACCGTAGCCGATGGTGATTTTCTGACTGCTGCAGCGATAGGGCTTCAAGCGGAGCCCTTCATGTTTTTTAATCAGTTTGGTGGCGAGTGCTTTCATGATTAAGCCTTAGTTTGTGTAACTAAAACCAGTGTATCGCTGTGCTAATCCGTCTGATATCTAAGCGGTTTCTAGATGGTAGATGTAGAAAACCCAGCGCGCAGCTGGGTTTGTTTTTACTTAGCGAACCCTGATAGTAAAGGCCGTTCACCAAATGGGAAGTAACTGGATTCAGGATAGACACTGAGGTTTTTTCGGTCTTGGAGCAGACGCAAATAATCTTCATTGGTTTGAATGGGCGAAGTTCTCAACTCAACTGGGTAGTTCTGGTCTTTTTCATACTGGTCAATACGGTCAAGCACTTTGGTCAGTTCGCTGTCTCGCCACTGTTTTTCCTCACTAACTTTAATCGGACGGTGACGTTCAATATCGTATTTCCACCCCTTATCAATCCACGAGTCAAAAGGCTCTGGCGCTGATAATGTATGAGTTTCTGGTAGCTCGCCTAACTCTTCAATCTGATAGTCGGTGTCATTGTCTCGGTCTTTGGCGTAAGCTATTTTCCCACGATAGTCCAAAAGCTGCTGCCACTGACCATCGACGAGTTTTACTGCGCGGTTATCTAAACGGAGCTCTGGCGGTTTGGTAAAAGTGTGCTTTTCTGGCAGTTCAAAGTTGTAGTCTGATACCAGAAACTCATTGCCATATTCATCAAAGAATGACTGTCCAATCAATATATCGAAAACTTTCCATCCACCGTCTTTGTATAACACGGTGTGAGTCTCTTTATTATATTTTGGTGGTGCCTCAACGATGGCGTCTTCAGGATAACTACCGTCCGGCTCCCGAATAAAAAATTGCTGACCATCTTTGTCGAAGTATTTTTTCATCGTCATGTCTTCGATTTCATCAGACCATGTTCCCAACTCTCGGTCATAGCGAGCAATCATTCCCTCAATCGATGGCGTATAGATGTTCTGAGTAAAATCATCACCTAAAGCAGTACCTTTGGTTACATGCTCGGAGGTGTTTTCAATCCACCATCCCTCTTTACCAATACGAGAAACTTGAACCATTTGAGATTCATCAAAAAATATTGAGTTCATTATGCAAGCCTTACTATCCAGTTAACTTTACGATGATTGATGGTGTTTCTTGATGCCCCAAACCACGCAATCGCAACCGAGTGTGCGTGCGCACCTATTCCTACATAGTGAACATGATTTCCTACAGATGAAGTATTTCGTCCGTAGTGATTACCACCACCGCTAGTTCCAGCCAATCCGGTAGACGCACCGCCGCCACCGTCACCTTGCACCCAGTGATAGTGACCACCCTCAGCCGTTGATGTTTTTGAACCCAAATCCGTAGAGGTCACACTGGAATTAGGATGGCTATGATTTTTAACTTGTCCTTCTTCATATACGCCTATTCCTTCGCCATCATACTTTCCTATAGCACCACAACCGCGCATATCAGGGATTGCGCCGCTAGTAAAAACCTTAGCGAGTTCAGGATATGTCGCTTTATTAAATGCCTGCCCTTTCATTATGGCGAATCCACTAGGCGCAACATCTGTGAACCAAGGGATAGCAGCACCAACCGGAAAAATCTTAGCAGCCAATCCTAACCACAACTTATCAATCAAGCGTGACGGAGTAATTGCTCGCCAAAGCTGAGATAACCTAACGTGCTTATCTGCGGTAGATTCAGCGTCAATTTCAGAATTTGTTGCAGCGTTATCTTTTAGTTTCTTTGGTGTAACAATTGTTGCGTCGTCGGTTCCAGTATTAACTTGGTTTGTTGTAGTAATTTTCGCAATACCCGCCACGGTTTCAGTGGCGTATGGTGACCCAAGCAGTTCAACGGTAATGTTGCTGATAGTGGATGCGGAAAGGTTCAGCTCACAGGCTTCAGTGACTACCGTGTTTTTACGCTTATAGGTAATGATGTCACCGTCTCGGCTATCGACCGCAAACAGAGTTCCATCTTCCAGCCAGTAACCGAGTTCTTTGCCTTCAAACTCCTCAACACCATCCCAGACGGTTTCAAAATGCAGTTGACCATGAGCAACCAACGCACCTCGTGTGATGGCTTTCTTTTGCAGCTCGTTACGCAGCTCAGTTTGAGCAGGCTCAGGAACGTAGCCTTCAGAGCCAATACTGATGTGTGTAATTTTGTATTCGATACCCAAATCACCGGCGCGAATCGCGGCAGCAATTCCGGCATCGGTAATGATTAAGCTCATTGAGTCACCTCATAAGTGTGTAAGTTGCGAATGTGTCGGCAGTTCGCCAACTGGTGATGCACATGCAGGCGAGATTGATACGTCCATGTAATTTCTGTGTGTGGCAGTCGTTTCTTTTCAAACTCTGTCCAAGCTTTCTTGCTTGAGCCTCGATACTCATCACCCAGCAAGACATAAATCAGATTCGGCGTGGCTTTAGAGTCAGAAACGACGCCCGAATGATTCCCGGCTACCTCATAAAGCAGTGCCTGAAATTCGCTAATTTTCCAGCCAAACAAGGCTTGTTTGAAATCGGTGAGCAATGACAACTGCACATCGTCATGAGTGGTTTTGAAGTCGATGGCCAGCGCTTCGATAACATTGGTCAGCTCAACGTTCTCCGCTTCCTGCCAGTATTCGCCTTTGGGTAACAATGCTCGCAGTGAATCGGCAAAGTCTGCTTCGCTGTAGTCAATAATTATGCTGGAGGTGTCCATGTGACGGCTCCTAATACGTGAATTTGGTTACTGGCAATGGTCACGGTGTCGGTTGGCGACTTCACAATGAAGTTAGTGGTGACAGATGATACGGTTAACACGATTTCTGTGGGCGTTATGGATTCAGGCGCACCTGTGGCGTCATCAATCTTGCCCATCTTGTTCTGAACCAGAGTTTGCAGAGCGGCCACCACATCGGCGCGGATGTTTAAGTCTTCAATGCCCTGAATCTCGATATCGAGCAGCGCATGTTCAGGTACGAGTGCCATCGGGTGACAACCGGCTAATCGATTATCTTCGAAGGTTTGTTGAACCAGATTGATAACTTCAGCGCTCACCGTTGGATCATTGGAACGACTTCCGACATACACTTCCACCATGCCGCGCTCGGGTGTGTTATCTAACGCCCAGGCATAATCGACATCGGAATGAGCAGAGGTTGCCCACACTTCGTAATCATCCGCTTTACCAATCAGGTCATTTTTCT
The DNA here is from genome assembly GCF_013041605.1 of Vibrio plantisponsor. Taxonomy (GTDB): domain Bacteria; phylum Pseudomonadota; class Gammaproteobacteria; order Enterobacterales; family Vibrionaceae; genus Vibrio; species Vibrio plantisponsor. The sequence goes on from NZ_JABEQC010000001.1 coordinate 4,507, forward strand.
CATAGGCGACAATCACGCGAGCTCGCCAGTGTTCAAGCGCTTCAATGTCAGAGCCGCCTGAAATACCCAAACTTTCAATCTGGTTAGGGTCGATACCATCCAGCCCTTCAGAAAGTGTCAGCACACCGCCTGCAGGTAAATTGCTGGCAGTACCGGAAACCAAGGCAATGACATTCACCGGTGCGTTACTGTATTGCTCATCGGTCGTCTCATACTCATTACCTGAAGCATCGGTGAGTAATCGCCCTTTGGGGATGACCACAGTGCCGCCTAACTCAGCAAACTGGACGCTGCCCGTTGCGAAAGTCGGTAACAAACGCGGGGTGTCATGACGGTTGGCATGCAAATACAGCCAAGCCTCAGAGCAGGTTTCAGGGTGAAGCTGACGAAACAACTGGTCTTGATAGCCGTATTGGCCGTAACTGACACCCGCAATCGCGCAGGCCAATGCATCAATGGCAGGGTTGTTTTGCCCTGTTTTCGCAATCAGTGTGGCTTTTGCTCGGTTAATGAGCGTTTGTAAGCTGACTTGCGTACTCATAGCTCGACCTCAAACTGGGTGCCATCAATCAAAGTGACGATCGCCACTCGGCTCATTACGGTGGGTTTACTTTCCCAAACTCTGACAACTATCGATTTCGCAAACCCCTCACTCACCAACCACGCCAACGCTTCTTCATAAAAGCGTTTTGCAAGGCTTAATGTTTGTGGCGTGAGTTTGTCTCGACGCAGTGTCCAGTCACGGGAGCCGACCATACTCAGGAACTCATCACTCCAACTGCCGCCTCGGTCATTCTTTTCCATACGAGCGCGGTCGTTTTGCGTGGCTTCGCCGTGGTTATGGATACTCTGTAAGATGGCGTGTTTCATGCCATCTTTTGTCGCAATGGGGGACGTAATGGCGCTCAGTGTGAAATGGTTCATTGCTTGTTAGGTCCCTTTGTAATTCTGATTGTGTTGTCATCGATGTAATCGTGGTCGTGCGTCTCGACCGTAACGCCTGCAAACTTGCCGGATGCACCGCCCACACTACCAGCCACATTCAAGTTACCTCCGATGTCCACATTGCCTGAGAACGTTGAGCTTGCCGCGGTAACATTGACTTTGGGCGCCGTCACGCTCACTTCACTTGGTGCGATCATTTCAATTTTTGATGCAGACTTAATTTTGATGCCGCTAGCGGTGAAATGAATCAGATTGCCTTTGTCATCCAGCACTGCCAGCTCACCCGGTTGCAGCTCCATCTGGTAACGCTCGTCTTCTACGTTCACGGTAATACCGCGCGCGGTGACACCACCAATAAACAGGTTGTACGTTTTGGCGCCCACTAACGGGCGACTCATAAAGCCGTAGTTATGTACGCGACGGATGCGGTCATTGGTTCGGCCTGTCGCGGTTTTGATTTGTAGCCACTGTGTCTCTGCGCCTGTGACGGTACCCGTACCCACGATGTTTTTGATTCGTCCCATCAAACGGGAAAGCAGCGCTTTAGACATTGCTTTGATCCTTAAATGGGCGAGCCAGTTGAATTGAGGTAACTGCAGAGCTTTCGGACACCGATAACCCCAAAGCTTTAATCACTAACATTTCGTTGAAGTCTTGCTTTTTGTCGATCACCCGAATCACACGATTGATACCGTCAATGGCGAGCTCTGGGAAAATGTCGGCAATGCTTGATGATGCCATCAGGCTTTGGGCAATCGCTGAATTGCGCTCGTAGTTGGCACGAGATAAACACGCCTCCTCGGTTTGCAGTTGATCACTGATGATGACCATCGTCCGAGAGCGTTCAATATTGTTTGAAGTGACGGTGGCGCTAGCTTCATCCCATGCGCCTTGTACTTCAATGGTGTGAAACTGCTTGTCGAACTTACGCGAAATCCCAAGCTGCTCGATGTTATTACCCACCTCTAAGCCAATACCCTGAATGACGGCATGAGCAGTGTTCTCGATAGTGAGGACTCCATTACGTTCAACCAACACTAAGCCTTGTTCACGTATCACCTGCGCCACGTTTTCCACTGGTGATTCAGCATTGATTTGAAACTCAGCGATTGGCTCTAGGGATTTAACCTGGCACTGCACATTGAGACCGAAGGGCGCGGCCACCCTACGCAGCAACTTATCAATCGGTTGGTCATAAATAGCATCCATTGTGATGCGCGAATCAATCATATTGGCACTCTTCGAGCGACCTGAAATGCTCACGGTTTTGCTGCTTGAATCAGTGGATGAATCCACACCATCAATTTGCCCGATCAGGATGAGCTTATCGTTGAGGTAGAACTCAACTGGCAGAGGCTCAACAATGTTCATGGCTGGAATAGAGCAGCTAAAGGTGTGCGCCAGTTGCTCAAGCGAGTAGTTTAATGAGGCGGTATAAAACGGTACCGCAGTGCCGTTGATTCGCAGCGTTAGCTTGTTCATTGTGCGTCCCTCACGGCAATGTCGCCACGCATGAACAATGGATGCTGCAACGCATTAATGGCTGTGATTAGGTGCTCGTCAGTGTATTGCTCATGGGCAATGCTCAGTGCAGGCTTAAAACGAGGTTGCTCAATTACTCGGTGCGCAGCAGTACCCTTGATAACTTTATCAAGTTGAGTTTGCACATTGCTTTTAAGTGCCAATAGAGCATCGTATAGCGCCAAGCTTTCAACCGTTGAAACCTGTGTAATCTCATCAATGCGTTCATCTAAACTTTCAATCAGTGCCGTCAGATCACCTCGTATGATGTCCGGTTGCTTGTTGGCCGTGGTGACATCAAAGCTTTCTTCTTTCTCAAGTGATGTGAGGTCTTTGCTGGCCTTTATCGCACCCGTTACCATTTGGATGTTGTAGTGTGGCGTGACCGCATCATCGTTCACTTGCTTGAGTAATTGCTGTTGAGCATTCCGTGAGTTATCAATCGCTTCACTTTCAGATTCCTTTTCCGACTGCAGAGCATTCGTCACCATATCAACGGCTGCGTTGAATGCCGCCAGAAAGGAGTCAGGTTGATTACCTAAACGAGTAACCGCCGCATACGCGGTATTGATGGTGCGGTAAGTATCAACGAACTGGTTGTTGACTAAGCTACTCTGCGCCTGATCAACATCGCTGTTCATTCGGTGTGTAATGTCGGTCAGGGTATCTAAAGCTTTGGTGAAATCACTTTGAGTCTGGTTAATCTCTGCCACGCTCATTTTGCTGACATCATTGGCGAACGAGGAAGCTGAAGTGCTTTCAACAACCGTAGCCAATTGCTTAGTGCGAACTATACTCGGCACGTTGATGTTTGGCTCTGTGCCGGCTCGAACGAAAGACAGACTGAGCGTAACAATACCGCGCTTGGTACTGATGCTCTGTGAGAAGGTATCAAACACCAAAGGTAGCTCACCGAGCCAAGGATGCTCAAGCTCTCCGGTCGGAGATTCTTCAAGATTAGCGATAAAAGCGTTGGAGTCAGCAAGCGAGCTGCTACCCACAAACACCACTTCCAATTTAATCGTACGAGCTTTGCTGCCCATCACTCGGATGTGCGGCAGTTCAGCATAAGGAATTTCACTGACGTGCAAGCGCTGACCACCATCAATGGCAGTGGCTAGAATGTTGAGCTGATGCCCATTCCATCGACCGTGCTCGTACTGTCGTTCCCACATGAAAGACTCACTTCGTTCGCAATAAATTAGAAAGAATGCAGTAGGCGGAAAATTTAAGACGGGAAGGGGGCGCTCAGGCCTCGTTCGGACTCACCCCTCCCTCCGCGCTAAAATTCAGCACTACAATTTTGCGCAATTTGAAACGCAAAATATTTAGGTAGGGTTATTTGAGCACAGCCCTGATGGATACTGAACTCAGGGCTATTTTAGATTGGGATTTTAGAGAAGTATCGAGATCGCGATCGTTCGTTTTTGATCGTTTTTGCGATCTTCTAATTAAAATTAAGTAATTAGTTCAAAGGAAAGACTTTCTACTTAATTTGTTCAGCTAGCTGAGTAGCACACATTCTAAGAGGAACCCCCATACCTGATGCTTCATATTTTTCATTCGCGGTTGAGTTAATCGTCGTCATAATCGCATCAGATTTTTGTAGTTGTTTTAGTTTTTCAGGGAGAGTATCCAAGAACTGTTTCACTTTTTCGTTGTCTGAAGAACCCAAAAGCATTGTGCAGTCAGCTAGTTGCTTGTAACCAACAGCTTGGTCGTAAGATGCTTGTCCAAAAGTTTTTACGTAAAAGCCATATGCTCCACCGCCAACTACGAGAGATAACGCAGAACCAACTAAAAAAGACCGAAGTTCAAGTTCGAATAGCATAAAAAATCCTTTATTAAATTAGTAAGTATTTTGTAAATGGTAAGACTACTTTGTCTAAACACCATAACCTGCGGATTAAACTCCACATATAACACAAAAAGATATTTAAAATCAATATGTTAGAATCAGAACTCACCCAAACATATCCATCTGATCAACATCACCCTTGCACAGTTCTGGCTGTAGCAGCGGGTCTGGTTTCGCTCCCGTAGGCTCAATGATTCGGTTCACTGTAGTCAAAGTGGTGAAAGCGCGACCGCAGTTCAGGTTCAGGCATTGGCAGTATGCTTCGCGGGTATCTTTACTCATCGCTTTTGATGTTGCGATACGTGCTTTGCTTTCGCAGACAGGGCAAGTAATTAGCATATTGAATAATCCTCACTTCTAGTTACCAGCCTGCCCTCTTTTAAGACTTGGAACTTATCGAAAAAGCTGGGCTTTCTAGCTCGTCAGAGAGTTCAATCAACTGTCTGATGGCTTCCAGTTTTTCAGGCTGCAATTCTTTTTTCTGGTCTGCAACCAGCAGACTCATTAAATAAATTCCTATATCTGCTCGGCTTTCACCCACAGTGCTCAGTGCTACTGCATCGATGATAAAGCCCATTGCATCTAGGAAAATATCCTCTCTTTCTAATGACATAGCCGTACCCATACAAATTAAACTGTATAAACATACAGTATTTTTATCCCCATTTGTACAGGTGATTTAATGATTTGAGAAATTACACTCAAACTCGATGCTGTTAGCCTAAAGGCATATACCGCATCGCCTCTTCTCTCATGCTATGCCAGTAACTAATTTCCGCTTCATCAGCATCTTCAATTACTCGGTTATCTTTTAGGACTGCTCCCCAATAACTGCGCTTATCCAAGAAACGAGTAAACTGATCAGCATAGATGGCATCTGCCTCTTGTTTGATGTCGTCACAACTGAAATCACGACACTGCATTGGCCAACCGCGAGCGCCCGCTGCCCAAAGCATGAACTTATCCACTTTGCTTGCAGCATCTTCCCCTTCGAACGTAATGCAAAAGCGATTGGTAGTACTGATATGTACACCGCGAGAACGTATGGTTTTGTTCAGCTTCTCCGCTTCCTTTTCCAAACGGATGATTCTTTGTTGCAGCTTCTTGCGATGTTCTTCCGGTTTAGCTTGCTGCTTCGCAATCGCCTGAGCTTTTATGGTTTGCTCTTTCGCTGCATATAACTTGTTCACTCTGCGTCGAATGGGTTTCTTCCACTGTTCGAGCTTGTAACCCAGTTCTTTGATAATCGCCGTCATATTGTCGGCATCGAAAGAAGCTAAACACTTCCAATCTGGTGCGCGTGAACATTTCGCGACACCGTAACGGTTGCCCTTGATAAGCCCTTGGCTGGCATCATCCCCTTTGGCAGCATAGCCAACGGCTTTGATGATGTATGAACCGGCGGCTTCAGGTTTACGAATACGCTCCAAGTTCGCGAAGCCATGTCCCCAAATTTTCTCAAGACGTTTTGCCCAGGCACTGAACAGATAATGAGGAACAGACCAACGCAGCAGAACGTGAATGTGCGGGTTCGGTTCACCATCTTGATTCTCTGGACATTCCGCTACCCAAATGTAGTGAAAGTCTTCTAGCTCTTCGGTTGGTCCAAATTCATTTTCTTTAAAGTGCGGCTCTACTTTTAATCTTCGAAGGTCACAATAAAGCGCACCACTTTCTGGATCAGTTTCAACTGTGTGGTCTGCTACCCAGCCACGCTGATAAAGTTTCTTGGCTGCATCTAAAAAACGTGAGACCTCTTTACCAATTGAGGTTTCCAACGTCTTTTCCATGGTGTAGGTATGCTTTGGTTTGGATTTGATGTCGCAGTAATCTCCTGCAATCAAACCGCCCTGGTTCATCACCTTTGGAATCGGTCTGTCTTTGTTTGGAACCGTCCAGTACTCGCCTGCGATATCTACGATGGGGTTACCCACTTTCTTTTCACCTCGCTTGGCTCTGGTCGTAATCATGTTTCGCTTATAGCCAATTGGATGATGAGGACCAGCCAACACATAATTCTCGCCATCGGTCATGCCACCAAACAGAGCTAAGCGCTGTTCTTTGGTGAAGGTCAGAGTCAGGAACGTGGTGAATCCACCGTGACAAGCTGACGTGTACGCAGCTGCTTCAAAAATCTTACGCACCGAACGACTTGATAACTTCTCAGTAAAACGCTCACCAGTATTTGCATCTGGCGCCGCACTGGCTGGCGTTTCGGTTATCGCCTGAAACTTGAAAGTGTTGTCCCACTCTCGATGCATCAAGTTCATTGAAATAGGAATTTTCTTAGGTTCTCCCCTCGCCCGTTTACCATTCTGGTTCAGAATCTGTGGCTTAGAACGCGCTGTAGTGTCGTAGAGCACATCATGGTTGAAGTAAGACTCGGGACTTTCAAGCTCAGTTTTCGGGCGCAGTACCTTTCCTAACAGCCTTAACGACTGCATTTGGCGCTCTTTTCTGTGACGATAATTTTCTGTCGGACTTTTGCGCCCTTTGACAGGCCTATAGTCTTCGGCGATTCTCGCCGCCGCTTCGCGGTCGTGTTCTGAGCGGAAATTCAGCCTTTTAAAAGCATCGGTTCTTATCTCAACATCCAACTGACGCTTGGATTTTTTGCCAAGAACGCGATCATAAATCGGCATTTTCTTGATAAAACCTGCATCCAAAATCGCCTGTTCTTGGTCGGTGTAAATTTTGGATACTAAAAAACCAGCGTTATAGCTGGCATCATTTCGTTTGATTTTGTCGTGGGGCATCACTGCCCCAGCGATATAGAGGAGATCTTTGGTTTCCATTTTACTAAGCCACTGCGTTATTCACGGTTCCCCAAGGTTCGATACAACCTTCTTCGGTACACACATATTCAAGACAAGCTGAGTTTGATGCCGCTGACTTATGCTTTGGAATCCCATGTTTCTCGCGCAGCTTGCCGAGCAAGAACAAAGAACGCTGACGCTTTTGTGGGTCAGGGTTTTCCATTCCTGCCATATCAGGGCACGGCAAATGAGCCGGAGAGGTAACAGGCAAACTCTTGATAGAAGTACTTGGGCAGTAAACGATATCTTCAGTCATATGCATTAACTCCAACTGACAGCAGGTTCTGTTCTTGAGTGGTAATAAACAATCGAACTAACATGTGAACGACTCATTTCCATCTTTTCAGCGATGACAGAAGGCGTAAGTCCTTCATCATATAAACGGCGACAAAGTTCAACGTCATGGTCTGATCCCTTTGCATGCGGGTACAACTCGCCCTTTCTACGCAATGAAATCTTGTCGTTCTTACCTCGATGCTTATTGATGGTTTGGACTCGATTTTTGATCGTTGGAACTGTGGCAGTGCGATAACCAAACTCTGTGACTAACGCTGCAATGTCTTCAGTAGATTTGATACCAGCCCATTTGATGATCACTGCATCTTCTTCAGGCTTAAACTTAGGGTTGCCCATGTTGTTACATTTACCGCAACTCTTACGATTTCCACGACGCAAATCTACGGTGTATTTCTCTACATGGGTGTTTCCGCATTCACACAAACAAGTAACTCCTTTGCCTGCATCCTGCTTGATAACCTTAAGTTGACCGAATGTTTGCCCAAGGATATTTACGTATGAACTATGATGTTTACCGAATTGGTGATGCTCTTCGCCACGTTTAACTTGTTGAAACCAACCAAATGAAATACTCATATCTCTGCCAGCTCCTGAATATCTATAACAATGAAACCACCTTTACCTTCGCCCTCACTCAAAATGCCGTGGCGAATGTGGTTACAGTTCAACTGGTGACAAGCTTGTGCGATGGCATCATCAGCATTATCGAAATCACCCAGAGCCGTTGTTTCTGGCTCTAGCGTTTTCTTGTGACGCTTCATCGCACCATCACCAAACAAACGAACGGCTACAAACTCCATCACGCAGCCTCTTCTTGCTTAATAAACTGCCCAACAGCTTTGCGCGCTTGGCGGTGCACATCTGTCCATGTACGAACCAGAGAACTTTGCAAGTCTGCCTGCCCTTCTACTGGGTTTTGCTTGATTTTGTTTAGGGTCAGCACCGCGTGGTTTTCCCAATGAAGCGCTTCATCAAGCGTGTTGATTTCAATCGTTACTTTTGCGTTGTTAGCCATAGCTTTCACCTTCTAAGAAAAACCGGGGATGGGTGCACCGTTTGCCACAAAATCGACGCTCATACTTAGGAACGGCGTGACGCCTGTGGTGCGTCCTTCAATTTCAGATACCAGCATCACCAAATTACTGATGCTTAGCTGAATCTTGCTGATGATTTTTTGTTTACTGGTACGGTTGAGGCTGGTTTTGTTTGCATGGTCGAGCGCCATACGCGACAAATCGCCAGAGTGAATCGAGTTTTCCAGAGCACGTTTGATGAACGTTTCCACGCTCGCATCCTGCGGAATTTGCGCCGTCACCACACCGAGACCAAGCAAAAGGCTATTAAGAATGGAGTAGTTGCCACTCGCTTTAGTGATGAGAACCAACTCAACGCAAGTCAGCACATGAGGCTGTTCAGGGTTGAGCTTGTTTCGCAGCATCGTCGGGTTCATATCGAGAGCCTTGGCGATAGCTGTCATGTTCTCTGAGTTCGCAAATGCGCAACACGCTTCGTTAAATGCCTTTTGTTTCGAGCCACGTAAAACGCACATTGAGTTCAAATCTTCCATAACGAATACTCAATTGAAGAAAAACGGAACGAAAATGAATGCCCAACCAAGAACATTGAGCCACAACAGACAATATTCTTTGGTGGGGATCAGGGAGGAAAATCGCATGAGTATTACCCCAGCAACTGCATCGCTTCGCGCGTTGCGATTTCATGTAGAGCAACCATGTTGATCATGGGTGTTTCTTTCGCTTTCTCTTTGGTTTTAATAGGAAGTTTGCCTTCTGCCACCCAATCCATGATGGTGCGTTTTGGCATACCAGAAAGCTGCGAATACTGCTCGTAAGTCATAAAAGGCGTATTTATTACTATTTGATATGAAAGCATGGTGCTATCCTTGTAAGTTATTGATTGTTTAATATCGGACTTCTGAGTTGCCGCTCGCTGTCCAGTAATCATTTGAGTGAAATATAGACTTCTTATGAGTGAATTACAAGACCAAATTCCACCATTTGAATACATTGGTGGGCGAGAAGTAACAGAAAGGATGAAGGAAGTCACAAAAACGAGTGACTTTAAATCGCTTGGCGAGGTACTTGATATCTCAAAAGGGACAATTTCCACATGGCATCAACGTGGTTTAACTCCTTTTGAAGTGATTCTTAGACTTCATTTGAAGACTGGAGCTTCAGTTCGCTACCTTGCTTTAGGTGAAGGTGAGCCTTTCCCTGATCAGAAAAATGCGGAAGCACAGCCAAAAGCAGAGGAACTCAAAACAATCATCAGTATTGATAGCTTTGCTTTAGAAGATGGAAAGCTAATAAGAAAAGGCACACTATCGCTAGACAAAGAACTGCTGGACGAAGCCGGCGTTAGCGAAGTGATGGCAATTAAAGACAACGGAAAAACATTCTTAGTAAACAAAGAATCACGCCAAGCAGTTGCCGGAACCTACCTAGTAGATATGGACGGTCTCCTTTCCCTAAACGAAATCCAACGCTTACCAGGCAAGAAGCTAGCTATTAGCTTTAATGGCTCAACGATTACTGTTGATGAAGGCGATGTGGAAGTTGTGGGTAGAGTTGCACTTGTGATGGAGAGGGTTTGAAAAAACATGGTACTCTATCCAACAACTATTCTTCCTGAAACTAATTTTAAGAGAAAACATTAATGCCATTACACTTTCACGTCGAAAATTTAGGAAAAATTAAGTCTGGTAATTTTACTATTTCTCCTCTAACAGTAATTACTGGTCCAAACGGTACAGGTAAAAGTTTCTTTACAAAAACTATTTACTCAATTTTCAAAGTAATGGAACAAGCAACCACCTTGAAATCAATGAAGATCATTGCAAATGATTTTTTAGGATTTTTACATGCATTAGAAACCTCTTACAATGAAAATAAAGAACTCAGGGAAAAAGTCAGCCTATTTAAAGATGGCATGACAATACCTTATGAAACATTAGTCTCTATATTCGAACAAGTTAATAGTTTATTGCAAGATACATCCCAAGATGACAAAGAAATAAGAAAGCAGATAGGCACTCTTCTCGAAAAGCACTTCCAAGATTCTCTAGAACTAAGTATACATGCATATCCAGATAAAGAACCGGATGATTTAACACCTGAAGAGTCGGCAAAGGTTTTAGTATCTCATCTGTTATTACAGATAATGATAATTAGAATGTTCAGCCATGGTGCTGACAGCGCCGCTATTGATAGTTCAGCGATAAGATATATTCTAACTCATGATTTAGAAGAAGAACTAATTCATAATTTCCAAATTGAAAGCATTGATGAATTATTATCAACTTCCAAGTCCACCATTACACTAAATGATTATTTCAAGTTAGATTTAATGAACGATCGAATAAGTGCAGAAGTAGATGACACATGTACGAAATCTTTTGTTCAAAGACCATCAGCAGTTTTTTTTGAATCTCCAGCGTATTGGAGAGTTAGGGATGCGTTAATAGATGCAAAATTAGCGTCCTCTAACTATGAATTTCTTACTGGTGTTCCTAAATATTTTTTTGATTTAAATTCTGACTTATCTAAAAAATCAATTAAAAATTCAAACTTCCCCCAAATATCTAAACATCTAGAAAGTGCACTTGGAGGAGAGTTTGTCTTTGAAAGAGGAAAGTTTTATTTTAATGATAATCACCTAAATAAAAAAATATCAAAAAATTTAGTGTCATTTGGCATGACTAATTTAGGGATTTTAAATGCTTTAATAAAGAATAATGTTATCCAAAAAGATAGTTTTGTGTTCATCGATGAACCAGAAACTAACTTGCACCCTGATTGGCAGGTACTAATGATAGAGTCTTTAGCAACTCTATCTCAATCAGGTGTGAACATTGTTATCAACACTCACAGCACTGAAATCCTAAAGTACATTGAAATTGCATTTTCAAAAATCAGAGACGAACAAGGTGATGAAGCGGTTCAAGAACTGCTCGCTGTTAACTACCTTGATACTGATGGTACAACTCTAGAGTTTGATAGCGAGTGTCCTGTAGAACAAGCTAAGGAAGCCCTATCTCATTTAAGTTCACCGTTCTTCGACCTATACATGCAAGGACAATAATATGCCAATTGAGCTAAAGGATTATGAAGCTCGAATTGAGCATAAAGCAGGCAAAGATGAACAAGAATCTGAGGTCTCTGAGATTTCAGCCATCAAATTGGATGAAGCTGATGGTATTGGCGTCGCTTTAGGATTTAAAAACAATAGTTTAAGTAAAGCTGATTACCTTCATATTGATGAAAACAATTTTATTATTATCGAAGCTAGTGATTTAAGAGACCAACTTAAAGAATGTGTTGAATCTATAGCACTCGAAGAAGCCAAAGCATTAGCTGCTTTGCAAGCAGCTGATCCTAAACAGAAAGAATTGCCTGTAAAAGCTAAAAAGCCAATAGAAAAGAGATGTTATTACAGCCTAAAAGCTGAATTAATGCAGAAATGGTGTGGATCTATAGCTATTTCTGAGCGCTTGTGTCGCGCCAATGGTATTCAAAATCACCCTGAATACTCATACATGATCGTGTGTAGAAACGGAACTGATGTGCAAGTTCTCAGCAGGTTTAAGCAGAAGATGGAAGGCACTATAAAGAACATCAAAGTGCTGACTACTGAAACAATAGCTTTTTAAATGCAAGGGACTTTAGGGTCCCTTTGTTTTTGCGATATTTTCAGGTATTAGTTTAAGCAAGTAAATCTACAAGGAAGATAAGATGCACTTTCCTGTTTATCAAATTAATGACGACGACTTTGACGACTTTGAAGATATGGGTACCAAATCAAAATTCTGGTACACAGATTCCGTAGACGGAAAGCAATATCTGTTTAAGTCGACTCATACTGAAGATAAGCGAGGAAATCCTATTGTTCGTCAGGGTGAGGATTGGGCAGAGAAGATTGCCTGCGAATTAGCTAAAAAACTTGGCTTACCACATGCCGAGTATGACCTAGCCAATCATAATGGTGAGCAAGGTACCCGGAGTCTAAACTTTAGCCAAAAGGGTGACTCTCTAACTTTCGGCAACACTCTTCTTGAGCAAGTGTTTAAAACATCGCTTCCAGAAGATGATAAAGGCACTCAAAGAGTTCAAGAACTTAAATATGTGGCAGCTTTATGCGTCATAGAAATTGTATCGGCTCCTAAGGCTTGGCGGCCAACTGCTAATATCAAAAGTGCATTTGCGGTATTTATCGGTTATGTCATGTTTGATTGCCTAATCTCGAACCAAGATAGACATAACCAAAACTGGGGAATGGTGACTGATACTGCCGGTAATACGTCATTAGCACCGTCGTTTGATCACGCAGCCAGCTTAGGTCGTAACGAATCTGACCAAACAAGGCAGACTAAGCTCACAACAAAAGACAAAAACCAAACTGTAGAAAGTTACGTTAAAAAATGTAAGTCTCATTTTTATAATCAAGGCGAACGCTTAAAAACTTTTGAAGCGTATCAATTACTGTCGTGCCTTGCCCCTAGCGCCGCAGTTGAGTGGATAGAGAGACTTGAAGCAATTACTGATGAAGATATAAAAGAAATTGTTGACGCAGTACCAGAAGCGATAATGAGTGATTTATCTAAGCAGTTCTGCACTGCTATACTCAAAGCGAACAGTATTAGAATTATTGAATTTAAAGACTTCCTCCTTGAAACTTATTTAAAGCCGTAAATAGTAGCCTTATGAAAAGTGTATTTGTTATCTGGAAAGATATTGAAGATGGTATGTGGCATCCCGTAGCTAAGCTTACACGGGATAAAGGCATGTATCGCTTTAATTATACTCAGGGCTCAAATCATCCAAACTTCATCGCATTCCCTAAGATGAAAGACAAAACAAAAGTATTTGTTTCAAATGAGCTGTTTGCCTTTTTCCAAAACCGCTTACTGCCTCAAAACCGTCCAGAGTTTAGAAAAATGCTCAATTGGTCAGGTATGACTGCTGATGGTTACGATGAACTAGATATGCTGAGTATTTCAGGTGGTGCTCGTCAAACTGACGAATACCGAGTGATTGCATCACCAGAACGTGCAGGCGTCGATGAATATAAGATTCGCTTTTTCATTAGTGGTATTCGTTACTTAGAAAGTTTTAATCTACATAGAATTTCAGACCTAATTCCTGGAGAAAAACTCCTATTCGAATTTGAAGAAGATAACGAGTTCGATTGTAACGCTGTTTATGCAACAACTTCTGACAGTGAAAGAGTGAAGATTGGATACTGTCCTAAATACTTCAACTGCGATATTAGGACGCTATTGAACAACCCTGCTCTCGAAGAATACAGACTAACAGTTGTTCAAGTAAACAATGATGCTCCACCGCCATATCGTTTACTTTGTGACTTCTCAACTAAATGGCCTGAAGGTTTTGTGCCTCTTATCTCTAACGACTATAAAGCACATACTTATCAGGAAGATCTTATAGCGATTTAACAGAAAGCCCCGAATGGGGCTTTTTAGTGTTCAAATTTTTAGTCAACTCATATGATGAGCTAAGCAACAACTAACTACATTTTGAATACGACTACAAACTATCTCATTTGCTTTCATTCGCCATTCAACAAAAACACCAATCAAATCAACTGCGAAATGCGCTTTCCCTGGGTTACTCAAATCACACATAATTTCGAAAACTGGGCTTCCACTCACCCCGTCAAGATTTGGCGGACGCCGCTTTTCACCTTCTGTTGAATACATATCATCTACATCCAATATAAATGCTTCATGCCCTTCAATTTCTGTATGTTCAGATTGTTGTTTTTTAGCACAAAAGGAGTAGCCAAAAATATGTCTATCTTTCTTGTCTAGTTGTTCGTTAAGTTTATTCTTCGAAGAAGGGTAACCTAAAACAAAGTACTTTTCAGTACGAATGAGATGTGACTTATCTTGATTGAGATTGTATGGAGTTACTCTTTCTATTCCTTTAGTATCTGCCCATTCTCGATTTAAATGAGCTGCCGCCACATCCTCAGATTTAATAGCTTCAAACTTTAGACCAGACAAGTCACAACCTGTACCACAAATATTACTAATTACTCCATTAGCGCCACTACGGTCCATTCGTTCATTTATTTCATCTATGACATGATGAGCAGTCGCCAAGTAAATTTCATTACCAAGAAGCACAACGAAACCACTTCCGATACTTTGATATGTCACTCTAGAATTCGGTGCATTGGTATAAAAAGGAACAACAACCCCTTTCCAACGTTCAACAAGTTCATCGACAACTTTGTTCAGCTCTATAGCATCTAAATATTCCAAATTACGACTCCCATCTAGTAACTCAACTTATGACTCTATTATGTGTATTAAAAACGATATCAAACATTGTATTACGTTTTTATTCAAATTACTGTTCATTTATACAGTAATCTTAAAATAATTAATATGTCTATCCGCAACTTAAAAGATGGTTCAAAGAAGCCTTGGCTATGTGAATGCTACCCAAACGGGCGCAGAGGTAAGCGCGTGCGTAAGGCGTTCGTAACCAAAGGGGAAGCAGCAGCTTTTGAAAAATTCACCATGCGAGAGGTGGAAGATAAACCTTGGCTTGGAGATAAACCTGATCACCGTCGTTTGAGTGACGTTATCGAACTATGGTTTGAGCTTTACGGTAAAACACTGGCAAACGGACCAGTTATCTATCAGAAGTTTCAGCACATGGTTGAAGCAATGGGCAACCCATTAGCGAGCCAGTTCAATTCCAAAATCTATGCGGATTTTCGTGCCAGGCGAATGAGTGGTTCACTGCCTTTTGTTTCTGCTCGTTGGAATAAAGGCGCGCCAAGTATTGCAACGCTCAATTCTGAACTTGCTCGATTCAAAGCGGTATTCGGGAAACTGAAAGAACTGGGTGAATGGAGCCTTCCCCACCCTTTGGAAGAGATCAAGCCGTTCAAAGAACATGAGCGTGCAATGGCGTTCTTGCCGAAAGAGAAACTTCCACTGCTGATTGAATTAGTTAGTCAGCATGAAATTGAAGATATGCAGAAGATCGTCAAGCTGTGCCTTTCAACTGGCGCCCGTTGGAATGAAGCTGCACAAATGCGAGGCTCGCAGCTTTCAAAATACAAAGTCACATTCACTAATACCAAAACGAAGAAGAATCGCTCTGTGCCGATTTCAGAGAGCTTGTATGATGAAATCTATAAACCAACCAGCGGTAAGTTGTTTAAGCAGTGCTATACACCATTCTGCTACATATTGAAGAACAAACTTGGGTTAGATATTCCTACTGGGCAAGCTTCTCACATTCTTCGCCATACCTTTGCCAGCCACTTTATGATGAACGGCGGGAACATTCTGGTACTCAGAGACATCCTTGGGCATGCCGACATCAGTATGACGATGCGCTATGCGCACTTTGCGCCTGACCACCTTTCTGAAGCGATCACCAAAAACCCTTTGGCGGGATTGTAACTGTCGCCACAAAAATTTTTTACGCGAGTGTCGCCACTTTGTCGCCATTTGCTGATTTTGAGGCAAAAAAAGAGCCGCAAAAAGCAGCTCTTAATTATTCGAATTTTCCGAAGAGTTAGATATTTACTCTTTACCGTAAACGTTGTTCTCTTGCTCTTGTACACGGATGAAAGTTGTACGCTTGGTTAGCTCTTTAAGCGAGGCTGCGCCTACGTATGTACAGGTTGAACGCACGCCACCAAGAACATCTTGAATGGTATTTTCAACAGGACCACGGAATGGAATTAATACGGTTTTTCCTTCAGCTGCTCGGTAACCAGCAACACCGCCAGAGTGCTTGTCCATCGCGCTCTTAGAAGACATTCCGTAGAACTTCATGTAAGTTTCGCCGTTCTTCTCAACGAGCTCGCCGCCCGCTTCTTCGTGGCCCGCTAACATACCGCCAAGCATGACGAAGTCAGCACCGCCACCAAACGCTTTTGCCACATCTCCCGGACATGTACAGCCGCCATCGCCAATGATGCGACCACCTAGGCCGTGAGCTGCATCAGCACATTCAATGATTGCAGACAGTTGAGGATAACCAACACCGGTTTTCACGCGAGTTGTACATACAGAACCCGGACCAATCCCTACTTTTACGATATCCGCACCAGCAAGGATAAGTTCTTCAACCATGTCACCTGTCACTACGTTACCAGCAACAATCACTTTGCTTGGAAATGCTTCACGTACTTTTTGAACGTAATCAACAAGGTGTTCTGAGTAGCCATTTGCGATGTCAATGCAGATGAAAATAAGCTCTTCACTCATCGCCATAATGTCTTTCGTTTTTTGGAAGTCATTATCTGATGTGCCCGTTGATACCATCACGTTTCTCAACGTTTGAGCTTCAGCGTTTTGAACAAACTCAGCCCATTGCTCAACACTGTAGTGTTTATGAATAGCTGTCATCACGTTGTGTTTAGCGAGCGCTTCCGCCATTTTAAAGCTGCCTACAGAGTCCATGTTTGCAGCAATAACAGGTACTCCAGACCATTGACGACCACTATGCTTGAAGGTAAACTCGCGGGTTAAATTTACTTGAGAACGGCTTTTTAGGGTTGAACGTTTCGGGCGAAACAGTACATCTTTGAAACCTAACTTAAGTTCTTGTTCGATACGCATTGTGTAATTCCTTGATTAATTCACAGTTTGTGTCTCTTTTGCAGAGTGCGTAGTGAACACGTTGGCAGACGTAGTCACTTTTCGGACACAAAAAAACCGGAGCGTTGGCAGACGCTCCGGTTTTCAGCATTATAGGTTGTGATTTCTTTCCGGCAAGTCTGATATTTGCATTTTTTTTGTGTTATCCTGCCGAAGATTTCATATCCCCCGCTCTGAGAATCATTCTCTTCAAATTCAAAACTCAACAATAACTTAAATATCAATAGATTAGCTTTTAATGGTCAAATTATCGTCGCTTGGCAAACGATTGGTTATTGGCTTAAAAGCAGTACGTCATTCGAATAACGTGAACTCAATCACCTTACTCTGAAACTTCAACACCTTAACTTTCGTTCATTTTTCACTCAATTAATGTCTGATCACAGCTTTTTGCTTTCGCTAGAGATAAAAACAATTAGCGGTTCATAACTTGCTTATATTTATAAGAAACCAATTTAAAAAATGAACAAGACAGAGTGTCAAAAAATCTATAAGACACCAGTGCATCTTCAGATGGCAGTGGAGAACAAAGATGAAATATTTAGGACAAACTTGTGTTGGTTTAATCTTTTTGTTTTTGGCGTTACCAACTCTAGCAGCAGAGAGCAGGCATCAGTTTTACGCTGATAGCGGTTTTAACTATATCGATAACAGCAACTCTACAGAAAGTGCTTGGACGACAACCCTTGGTTATAGCTACTTTTTGTCGCCTTTTGTCGGAGTTGATTTCGGCTATACCGATACCATGAATGATGGCGCAACGTTTTATGATAAAAACGGCGATTCACAACAGGTTAAGTACCGTAGTTTTTTTGCGGGTGCAACGATAGAGCAACCCATCAATAGCTTCACCAGTGTGTATGCAAGAGGTGGTGTTGGACAAACAAACATAGAAGAAACGAATACCAGTGTTGTGCCAGAAACCAGTCAAGATCATTCAGGAATTAATCCATACATAGGCATCGGCGCTAAAATTCAGCCTATGTATGTTGAGAAACTGGAGCTGAGTGTCGAACTCAAATATCAAGACTTACAGAACGAATACTCAGCGACTTCGTTTACTCTGGGCGCGAAATTTAGTTTGTAAGACAAGTTATTGAATGACTGAGTAAATCAATTCACTAAGCTACGTAAATGACTAAGTAAATCACTGGCTAACATACCTCGTTCGCCTTTTTCTTTGGCGTTGAGATCCGCCGCTTTGCTGTGAATAATAACACCCAGTTTTGCTGATTCGAAACAGCTTAAACCTTGGGCGAGAAGTGATGTAATCACACCCGTTAACACATCTCCCATGCCGCCGCTCGCCATACCCGGATTACCCGCTAAACACACGTATATTTCGTTGCCGTCACTGACTAATGTTCCCGCACCTTTCAGTACCACAACACCGCCAAACTTCTTCTGCAGTTCTTTAATGGCTTTGAATCGGTCTGCTTCAATAATGGCAATTTCCACACCAAGCAGCCTTGCAGCTTCCGCAGGATGAGGAGTAATGATCCGGTTAGCGTCGAAATTAGGATTCTTCGCGAGAAAGTACAGTGCATCAGCATCAACCACTTTGTTTACTGATAAATCCTGTATTTGACAGAAGAGTCGCTCTGAAGTTGAGTCTCTTCCGAGTCCGGGACCGATAGCAACAACGTTGCTCCATTCAATACGCTGTTGAATTCTCTGCTCATCATCCCAACCTGCGCTCATCACTTCAGGTACCGATACCAAAATCGAAGAAACATTTGAGGAATGAAGCAGTGACGCCGTTAAACCGCACCCTACTCTGGCGCATGCTTGAGCAGCCAAAATCATTGCTCCGCCCATACCCTCGTTACCACCAATAAGCAGAGCTTTTCCGTACAAACCTTTGTGAGCACACGCTTCTCTTTGAGCCAATATCGATTTGATAGATTTTGGAGAGATCGATCTTAATGTAGGTGTGTTTTGCTGTTCAAAACTTTCTTCAACACCTAAGCCCGCAAAATGTAACTGTCCAACGTAGTTACGAGCCTGCCCCGTCACTAAGCCTTGTTTGAGTCCAATAAAACTAATGGTGTGATTAGCTTTTACTGCGATACCAAGAACCGCACCAGTATTGGCACATAGCCCTGAAGGAACATCTATCGCAACAACAGGAACCTCACTAGCGTTGATCAGTTTTATCAGATCAAAGATTCGCTCACGAACCGTGCCAGATAAACCCGTCCCTAATAATCCGTCAATGATGAGATCAACATCATCGGGAATCACGTCATCAAAAGGATAAACTTCACCACCGTGATCCAACCAATGATAATAAGCAGACAGCGCATCCCCTTTAAGTTTTTCAGGATCGCCATGCTGCCACACAGTCACATGAACGCCCATCGACTTAGCCAAGCAGGCAACGATGTAACCATCACCACCGTTATTACCACCGCCACAACATACAAGCCAATGATGCGTCCCTGGGTACTGAGCGAAGGCAATGGTAAAGGCTGCTTGTCCTGCTCTTTCCATCAAACTGAACATTTCTAGTCCCGTTGATTTTGCAGCTAGAACTTCGCCTTGTTTTACTTGTTGGGCTGTATAAAAAACGCTGGGTATAGGCATAGTAATCCCTCTCTGCTCCCCCAATGCTGAAAATCTATCAATTGTGAAACGGTAACTCGTTCAACTTTGGTGCGCTTTTAAAACCACAAGCGCTTCTGCAGTTGTATCTTGAATAGAAAGAAACAGTGAATTTATCGCACCCGTCGGCGTACGCATTGGGTTTAACGTTATGTTTTGATACATGAAATCCGCTTGCTGTGTCACAGGTCGAACGTTTCGACACTTAAATAAATACGGACGTTGCTGCCATGTAATGAAGCTTCGGCAACCTAGATCGTAAACAGGTTTAGTTTTAAGACGAAACCACTCTTGAGGAATCTCAGGGAAGACCTCAAACAAAGATTTTCCAATCACTTCCTGAGCCATTTTGCCACTATGGTGTGTCATAAAACCGTTCCACACCTGAACGTTGTAATCGCGATCGATCACAATTAATCCCATGTCGACGTTTTGTACCATGTCGACCATCCAATGAAACTGTTCAAATTCTGCTGGAAGAGACAACATTAGAAATCCTCCATCAAGTAGGCAAGTTTGCTGTCGAGCAAAGGCAGTGATTCATCGACAAACATAAATAGCAGGTCACATCGAATCGAAGTGTCTTCTATCGTATAGCTGACCTCAAACGTCATTGTCTTGCTGAACGATCCCGCCGTTGAGCTGATCACAGAATCAATCGTAATGTGCTGACCAAGCAGAACTGGCGAGCTTTGGAAAAAGCGAACTTCCGCTTGTTCGCCTAGTCCATTGAGAAATGAACCTACTAGGATATTGGAGACATCCATAAGCAGTTCCAACTCTTCGAGATCTTCACTCTCTGCGGGTACTTTCATCAGCTTTTTCAAATCAGAAACACTGGTATCACTGAGAAGCACTAAAGCCTCACCCGCAATGCCTTCTCCACTAAATCCTTGGCATACTCCGGACACGTGCGCATTATCCGCTAGATCGCGAAGTGCCATATGCAGTTCAGTAACTTCAAAGATATTCACATTCGGTAAAGGCAGACGAACAAACACGTCAAAGTGCCTTGCAAGTGCATCCGCAGCACGACCAATGGCCACGTTAGCTACTTCCATATAAATATCGCGCCTACGAAGCACGGGTAATTCAAACGAAACCGGCGTGACTATTTTCGGAACAGAGACTGGCTCGACGAGATTTTTTAATACGTCTTTAAGAACATTGATATCTATTGGCTTTTGAATAAAGGCTTTCGCCCCCAAGGCCATTACACGTTCTTTCGCTTTGGGCTGAATATCGCCCGACACCACCACAACAGGAGTAGAGATACCTCTACTCTTCATTTCCTCTAACGTACCAAAGCCATCCAGCTCAGGCATTGTCAGGTCTAGGAACATCAGGTTGAATGTTTGCTGTTGCAGTATCCGCAACGCATCTAGCCCATGCTCAGCAAAGGTAATATTTGCATTCAGAGCCGCAGGTAGGGAACGCGCCATCTGCTTTCGAGCAAGAGCTGAATCATCACAGATGAGTACAGGAAACGACATATCATCACCTTCCCTTTAATTTGATAAGACTCTCTAAAGTGTATACCTAAAAGTGTGATTAAGGCTAAAAATAGATGACTAGTTATTGATTAATTTAGAGATTATGGCCAAAGAGTAAGCGCAATAATACGTAATAGAACGGCAGATACCAGTAGGGCTACGCCTATTCGGTACCATTTGTATTCGGAAATCGACATAGGAACGCGCTTGTAGAACATAGTGATGATGCCTTTCCAATCATGACTGCGTCGGCCGTATTGCGTAATGCTGGTGAGAACAAAGATGATACCCGCGACTAAGATACTTTTTTCAATCCAAAACAGTGCAATATCCATAACATTTCCTTCATACATCATTTGCAAATAAGTATATAAGGAAAAACAACGGGACACTTTAGGACTATAGTCGTACAACGCACAGCAAAAAGGGGCCAATTGGCCCCTTCTTAGAATCAAATCTGTTATTCGGAATCCAGTGCGCTTTTACAAATGCACTACACGGTTACGGAACTTCTTTGGTAACTCTGTAATGCTTTCTCTGTAGCTGAACCACAAATAGGTAACGGTAATAGAGAAGAACAAGTATGACAGAGCGAACACGAGTGGCGACGTAATAAGTTGTGCCGATAAGCCCCACATCACACCGACAACGGTAACTGTCAGCTTAGCCAACAAACCACATACCAATAAGAAAACAGCCAGCTCAGGAACACGCGTGCTTCTAAAAGCAAACCAATAGCAGCTACCTACAGCCAGAGCAGCGACAGACATGCCTAAAAGAAAAGAATGAATATGAGCTGCAGAAGCGACACCAGCAGAAAGCGACGTCATTAGTATCAGTAATAGTTTCATAACATGCCTACCTCTTTAAGTGACAGCAATGAATCCTTTCAATTTTGGAAATTAATTTTTCAGTCATTTTCGCTCATCTTTTATTTATTTCAAGGTTGAAAAATCAACAAAACTTATACTTATTAAACAACTAGTTGGTATGTTAAATATGCGTTAAATTGTCACATTTACTTACAAAGATAAGAGCCAGAATTTACGAGAAAACGCATTATAAAAGGCTTATTTATTAACATTTGTTTAACTGAAAATATTTTCAAAAAAAGTATTACAAAATGTAACTAAATAGCGAAACTTTGTATTTAGGAATTAATTCCGACACAAAGTGGCAACCGCTCATTAGCTATATCAATAAAAGAGGTAATCAAATTTAAAATCGCTATATTTTTTTGTTGGTAACAATCACTATCCTCTCGCCAATTTGTCAACGCTCTGATACCTTTACGCCACTTTCATTTCAGCCTTCAAAAACCATGTTGTCTCAACACCGAATTAACAAAATTGTAGAAATTGGCGACACGCTACACCGTAGCGGATGTGCACCGTACAAAGTAGAAAAATACACCCAGTATTACGCAAAAAAACACGGTGTGGATGTGATGATCCAGGCGACACCTACGGCGATCAATTACCAATTTCCTGACGACAACAACGCTGTAGTAATGAAGCGTCATAAGCCCGCATCAATTAACTTGAGCCTGTTGGCGAACACCATCATTCGCATCAATCAACCAAGCAGTGAGCCTCTACCTGAGCCTGTTGGGTACCCAAAATGGATTATTGCTTTAGCTAACATGGGGATTCCACCAGCGTATTTGATGTTGGTGGGTAGTACACTTGAAGCGGTCGCTATCTCAGTCGTCTTGGGGCTTATTGTTTGGTTAAGCCAGCTGATCTGTCATTCAAGAAGAGCAATTGCAGCCGAATTTCTTGCCTCAATGCTTACAGGCATATTTGTTGCGTTTTTAGCGAGCACTGGCTTACCCATCCCTGTCTGGGCGTTATGTGTCGCTGCGGTGATCTTATTTGTGCCCGGTTTGTCTATTGCTAACTCGCTAGAGTGTTTAGCCTTTAATGACTTAGTTTCCGGCACCAGTTTGCTCGGGCAAAGTGCGTTAACTCTGATCAAGCTATTTGTGGGTATTGTGATTGGCCTGAACATTGGTGAAGCCATATGGGGGCAAGCGGTTGCAACCACCTATAAGAACGAAGTGCCGATGTTGCTGCACATCTTTGGCCTGTTCCTTCTGTCTGTCTCCATTGGTGTTATTTTCAATGCAAGACCAAAAGATATCCTGCTTGGTTTACCGGTTGCTGTATTAGGTATGTGGGGGCCTTTTTATCTAGGCTTTGACGCTGGTTGGGTTGTCGGCACTTGGATAACGACTGTGCTGATTACGCTGTATGGAACTTGGCTGGCAAAGAAAATGGAGCTAACGGGTTCAATATATATTGTCCAAGGTATCATCATCTTGGTACCAGGAAGCCGTGTATTGATCAGCGCCAGCCAGTCGGTGTTTGAGCAGTCTATATTGCCAATTCCGAGTATCGGTTTATCAGCGCTGTTTATGTTCTCTGCGATTGTTGCAGGGCAAATTACCGCTTATTCCATCTATTCACCGCAAATAGACAGATAACCGCTCATTAGTTAACTCTGTAATGAAAGAGCCCTATTCGAAAACAGCTATTAAGCAGCTTTTGAATAGGGCTCTTTACCCTTATGTTTCATTTTGCGATTGAAACTTCCTTTACCTTTTTTCGCTTTCTCTACTCTTTGTCTAAATAACTGGCTTGTTACTACCGCTTTTAATGCGTTGTCTTTAATAACACCTCGACCAAATTCAGTATCAACCACTTCGTTTGGTAGAGATCTTTTGATTGATTTACTCATCTCACTCTCCTTTTAAAAGTTATGCGTATTCTGCGCTCAATATTGAAAGTGTCAATAAAATCGGCGAATCGATAACAATCAAAAAGTTAATCAACCTTACTTAAATCGCTAAGAAATGGTGTTTAGTGCAAAAAATTGGTTGAAACTTGTTTCACTGGTTCGACTGACCTCAAGATCCGATTGACAAGTGAATTCAATTGCCTAGACTCTTCATTAGCTAGAAAGAAGTTCTTTGTATACACATTGTTTCGTTGGATTACTTGTAACTCCCCCGTCGTGTCGTACGCAATAGCAATTTATTTTTCCACGCTATCAGCGCCCTAATCGGCTTTAAAGTAAAAATTTTAGGAAAAGAAATATGTCTACACCTGTTACTGGTACCGTTAAATGGTTCAACGAAACAAAAGGTTTTGGTTTCATCAAGCAAGAAAACGGTCCTGACGTTTTCGCTCACTTCAGTGCAATTCAAAGCGAAGGCTTCCGCACTCTAGCTGAAGGCCAAAAAGTTGAGTTCGTAGTAACTCAAGGTCAAAAAGGCCCACAAGCTGAAAGCATTAAAGTTATCTAATTTTATTGCTACATACTTGTTTAATAGCCAGCGTAATGCTGGCTATTTAGTTTGTACGAGAAAAACTCCTAATGGCCCTTAAACCAACTATCTATAAGTTTCGAATTGCCTTAACTGACTTAAATCGTGACTACTACGACTCGCTAAACTTAACCGTAGCTTTGCACCCTTCCGAAACCAATGAACGCATGATGGCTAGAATCATGGCATTTTGTTTAAATGCGCACCCGGATTTGCAGTTCACTAAAGGTATATCAACAACCTCTGAACCTGATATCTGGCAACAGAATCTAGAAGGTCGTTCAGAAGTTTGGATTGAGCTTGGCGAGCCAGACGTGGACCGCGTAAAAAAAGCCACCCGTGTTGCAGATGTGGTCAAGGTTTACACTTATCAAGTGCGTTCTGACATATGGTGGAATCAGCAAAAAGGTAAATTCGGCTACCTTCCTGTTGAAGTGGTGCGCTTCGATCCAGAAGCCATCGATCTTATCTCTGCATCACCAGCAAGAACGGTCGATCTTTCCGTGATGATCTCAGGGCAATCTCTATTCGTTGAAGGCGATATGGGAAGCCATGAAATCGCCTTTGAAGTTTTACAAAATCTTCCTGAGTAATTCTGCCCTGAAATAGAAAAAGGTCTGTATAAACAGACCTTTTTAGCAATCGCTTCTGGAATTAGGCTTGCGCTATCATTTCCACAGGCACTCTTGGGTACTTCTGTTCATAGAGTTCCATAAAGTCTTTTCTTATCAACTGCTCCAAATAGGTAGCACGTTCTGTCGGGCAGAAAATCTTGATATGTACGACCTGCTCACCTGCCGCAGTACTGGTGATTTCCACATGCGGATCAGCACCAGGCAAGTCAACGCCCGCATGTTTCTCGATAACAGCGTTATAACGTCTTGCAACATCCATAAAGTGAGCAAAGTGAACCTCGATACGTTCATGTATTTGCGGAATCAAAGGGAAAAGATTGACGAACTCAGGCACTACAATGGTGATGTCATGAAACACATAGCGCTTCATAAAGTTCAAGTTCTTTACCGGATGAAGAAAGAACATACTGTTTGGTAACGTCGCCGTTTTACCCGTGTAATGGTAATGGGATTTTTGCAACGCAATCTCTTGAATAACCGTTGCCATCATGTTGTGTTCAATCACTTCACCACTGATTGAACCTACTTCAATCCAATCACCAATACGGAATGAGCGGGAACTCGCGCGCTGAATAGAACCGGTAAAACACAGGATGATTTCTTTTGACGCGACAACGATAGCAACAGCAATAGCCGTTACCGATAGAGCAAACTCACTGATCTCTGATTGCCAAAGCATGAACAGCAGAAGCACGATAATGGTAAATGCGCCGTTTTTCGTACGCGACATCCATTTACGTTGTTTCTCTGTAATAAACGCAACATCACCACGGATGTATGAAAGAACTACTCGGCGCACCAGCCATACAACAACCAAAATTAGCGTGGATAACAACATTTTGTGCGCGAATAGAAAATCTACCACCGCATTAAATTTTTCCATAATTCTTCCTACTGCAAACAACCGATCAACTTATTGAAATACCTATGACGCCTAAGTTCTGTCGGTATTGATATAAAAAAGCGTTGGCAAACACATCATTGCCAACGCTCAACTAAGTATAACCGACCGAAATCGTTGATAAAGTAGTTTATTGTTTATAGTGCAGTGCAGTTTTCTCAGCTAAGGTCACGATCACACTAACCGCCTGCTCCATCCCCTCAATAGTTATAAACTCGTGGATGCCGTGGAAGTTATAACCACCCGTAAAGATGTTCGGGCAAGGTAATCCCATAAAAGAAAGGCGGGCTCCATCTGTACCACCGCGAATCGGTTTAATCAGTGGTTCAATACCGCAATGTTCCATCGAGATTTTCGCCAACTCGATAATATGCGGGTGTGGTTCAACCATCTCTTTCATGTTGGCGTAGCTGTCGTGAATCACCAGTTCAACGCTGCCTTTTAATAGCTGTTTGTTTAGTTCATCCACTTTTTGTTGCATGAAGGCTTTGCGAGCAGCCAAGCCTTCTCGTTCAAAGTCACGAAGGATGTAGTTCAGCTGTGATTTAGCGACACCCATTGATGCCGAAGACAAATGGTAAAAACCTTCATATCCTTCGGTATTCTGTGGGGTTTCTTGCTCTGGCATCATAACTACGAAGCGCGAGGCAATATGCATGGCATTGACCATTTTGCCTTTGGCAGTGCCAGGGTGGACACTCACGCCATGACAAGTCACTTCTGCGGTTGCTGCGTGAAAGTTCTCGTATTCCAACTCACCGACAGGCCCGCCATCAATAGTATAAGCCCACTCGGCACCAAATTTTTCCACATCAAAATGGTTCGCACCACGACCGATCTCTTCATCCGGCGTAAAAGCGATACAGATATCGCCATGGGGAATGGATGGATCAGCAAGCAGCATTTCGACTGCCGTTATAATTTCAGCAATACCCGCCTTATTGTCTGCACCTAAAAGCGTGTTGCCATCGGTGGTGATCAGATTTTTACCATGCAGTTGATGCAGTTCTGGATACTGAATAGGAGAAAGGACTTCATCGCCTTTGCCCAAAGCAATATCGCCACCTTGGTAGTTTTCTACAATCTGTGGAACCACATGTTTACCCGATGCATCAGGCGCAGTGTCCATATGAGCAATAAAACCAATAGCCGGAACTGGATAATCGACGTTTGATTTCAGTTTCGCCATCACATAACAATGGTTATCAATGGAAACGTCACTTAAGCCTAGCTCAAGCAATTCTTCATAAAGTGCTTGGGCAAACACTTTCTGCCCCGCAGAACTTGGGCAGTGATGGTTCTTGGGTTTTGATTGAGTATCGTAAGTCACATAACTTAAAAAACGTTGAATAAGATTTTCCATAACAAGTTCCGCTTTGAATTCATTACACAGCAATAGAAAGCTCTACGCTGCAACGCGTACCCCAGCATTAAGTGATACGCAGCTTATTGCATTCCATAGTACGTCTTATTTGAAAGTAAGAATTGCTGTAAATCAGTTTTTGGTAACTTAAGCGGTACAGGCGCGAAGATAAGCCCAGACAGGGAAAATGATGCCGCACGGAGGAGAGGATGTTGACCATAATAGGCGTGTCATAAATAAATGTTCTGTTTCATTCACTACATCTAGTTGGAATTAACATCACAAACCACTAAAAAGGTTAAAGGAAAATCATTCACAACTTTGCTGTTTAAGTTTTGTGCAGCTAGCTTTAACCATGTCTCCTTTATTTTCCCCCCTAGAAAATATTTAATGCTGACAACGTCAAACTTCTTACGAGGTTTCATTAAAAACATTAAGGCTCAATAAATAAAAAA
Organism: Vibrio plantisponsor; assembly: GCF_013041605.1. Taxonomy (GTDB): domain Bacteria; phylum Pseudomonadota; class Gammaproteobacteria; order Enterobacterales; family Vibrionaceae; genus Vibrio; species Vibrio plantisponsor. The sequence continues at coordinate 32,390 of NZ_JABEQC010000001.1, forward strand.
TCCCCAGTATGCTCAACTGGGGATTTTTATTTGGTCGCCGTAAGTCAACGAAAGTTTAGTTACTGCTCATATCGAGCGAATTACTTCCAGCAGACAAAGAAACTGTTGTAACTAAGGTCGAAGGCTGCGGAATAGTCAGTTGATCATACTGAATCGGATCATCAGTACTGCCATTACAGACAAAAGCCGCGGTGTAATCTCCAGTTGGCAAATAACCAAACTTGTATGTGCCGTCAACATCACTTACGTTCGCAGTTGCAAACGGTTTAAGGGCATCACTAGGTAAGGCGGTACCTTCTGTATAGTCGATATCTGTCGGGTCAACTAAATCAACCAAGGTTCCTTCAGTACCTTGATATAAGTAAACAAAAGCATTGTCCGCTGTTGTAGGACACCCTTCGATGCTTGCGTACAAGCTAGAGTTTACCGTAACCGTCAGGTTTGCCGCTTCTTTATCATTTAGAATCGTTACGCCGTGAGGCTTAAGAATATAGCCTTTGTTCGAACCAGTATTGCCACGCATAACCAACGACTGGCGTAAATCAAACTCGATGGTAAATGCTTGTGTTTCATCTGCCGTGACCTCAAAACCACCGAGTTTCAATTTGTTACTCGGTTGCTTAAGATCTTGTGTACCATCCGCATCAACCACAAAGTTAACGCCCGATTCGTTACTAATATGAAGAATCAGATTTTTATAGGTGCCTACTGGAATCGGCTTTTGAGTAATAACTAAAGCAGAATCTTGTCCCTGATAGTCCAACAGATCTATCTGTTCATAATCATTACTTGGTGTTGAAGGTTCGACATCCAAGAAAATGGATTGACCATCACTTTTCACCAACTCAATTTGCGTAAAGCCGATGGTAACAGAACTGGCTTCATCTACCGGAGCATCTGAAACTGAAAACGAAACATTAGAAGTTTGTGTTGAGCCCGAATCATCGCCTCCGCAACCTGAGAGTATCAGAGCAGGAGCTGTTAAGAGCAATATTGGCAAGACTTTCATTTCCACTACCTTTTATATTCTTATGAACTATGGTTTAGAAACAAAAGACTAAATTAGTAAAATATGTTGAATGTCAGAAAAATTTCAACCGAATAAATCCTGACATAACGCTGGCAGAAACCAAGCATACATTTAACTAAGTGGATGCATGATGACTGGGTACTTTTTCATGTTAAGTAAGTTACCCCCTATTAAACTACTGCTAGCTTAAATAGTTTTGCCGCATCCAGTCTGAATGCGGCATTTTTTTGTGTTTATTTTTTGGCGGGGTAGGCTGTTTTTGATTACTGCTTGCAAAGCATATAGCTAGTTAGAGGAGCGGCTTCGACTACAACTTTCGTACCAGTGCTGGAGAACACTTGTTCGCTTAACAAATCCCGTAGTGCGTGGTTCCAGTTAAGCTCTACTGTTTGTGGTCTTGCAGATTTATTGATAATAACAATTCCTTTCTCGCCACGACTGAACACCAGTAAGTCATCACTGGCTTCAATCATCACCATAGGCAACCCATGCATCCGGTTGTGGAACTCAATTTGTGCGATGATTTTTGGATCGTTCCATGCGTTCAGCCAACGAGGCTGGCCCGATTTGTTTTTGATGCGGCTGGTATCCAGATCGGTGTAAATCAACGGCACTCCGCCATCACGCCCTAAAATATAGCTGTACGCCAAGCTTTCTAAAGCTTCATCCATCACTAAGTTCTTGAATACATCATTGTTAGGGATGTCATGGGTAACTGTGAAGGTAATGGCTCGTTCCTTCGAAAGCGCTTCACCAAAACAGTAAGGATCTATAAGTGTTTTCAAACTGCCCGATTTTTGTAGTGCGTTGAACACAGTCTGGAATAATGGAAAGTCGTAAGCACCGAGTTGGGTTTCGGCTAAATACGGCTCTAAGAACAACTTGTATTCTTCTTTGGTCGCGCCGCCATCAGTAATGATTTCACCGAAAATATGCACATCTCTGGTGATCTCATCACTCCAGACTTTTTTCAGATGCTCAATAGACATGTGCTTTGCTGCATCAATTCTGAATCCTTTCACACCCAATGTTTTCAGTGCTTTAAGATAGGTCTGCTGCATTTCGATCACATGCGGACAGTCTCTTAGAGTTGGTAGCCCTTGATCATGTGGACCACCCGTAATACGCCCATTTTGCACCTGCCATTTGTCTTTCCAGTCTTTGATACCAAAGGCTTCAACAAAGTCTTCTTCTTTGAACAAAGGTTCAGACAAATCACCAAACAACACTTGTTTTTGATAATAGCGAGAAGATTTTTGATAGTGCTTCATATCCTCTTCACTCGGGTACTGAAGATCGAGGCGTTTTTTCGATTCATTGGCCATGTGGTTGAATACCACATCGGCGTAGACATGTACCCCAAAAGCTTTCAAGGCATTGGTCATATCTTTAAATGCTTGGGTATCACCGAGTTGATTGTCGATGACTCTGTAATCTTGAGGTTGGTAGCGCTGCCACCACTCAGTTCCGTGGTCGCTTTTCGCGGATTTCATTGGAGGGGAAATCAATACGGCTTTATACCCAGCTTCGAATATTGCTGAAGCTCGTTCAGCTACCAGGGCATAAGGCCAGTCAAATGCGTGCAAAATAACGTCAGTTGGCTGATGAAGACTCATTGTAAATACTCCTTGTTACTCTACAAGCCGAATGAAAACTAAAAATGAATGCGCGGCTTGCTAGGGCTAACAGCCCTGATATATAACCGAGTATAAAATATTCAACCTATTTGAAATCCACCTCTTAATGCTAAATAACGGTGGAGAATGGAGGCGTAGATTGACATATTTAAGCTGGGTTGGGTTATCCTTAACCTCATCACAGTATAGACGCCTATACTTAACTAGGCGGTGCAACGTTGTTTTCATTTACGAGACATCTGGATTTGATGTCATTAATAAGTGATCATTTTGCTCACTATGGAGGATTATATGCGGTCCCTAAGAATCGATATCGTCTCTGATGTAGTCTGCCCTTGGTGCATTATTGGATATAAGCGCCTGCAAGCGGCTTTGAAACTGGTATCGAATGAGATTCAGGCAGAAATACACTGGCATCCGTTCGAACTCAACCCAACCATGCCTGAAGGTGGAGAAAACCTTCGCGATCATCTTGCTCGCAAATATGGCACGACCAAAGAAGCGAGCATTGAAGCCAGAAATACACTGACTCAGCTAGGAGCCGAAGTGGGATTCCAGTTCAACTTCTATGAAGAAATGCGAATCTACAACACGCGAAAAGCACATCAGTTATTAATGTGGGCAAATCAACATCACAAACAAAATGAGCTTGAGCTTGCATTGTTCGAGGCGTATTTCCGCCATGAAAAGAAAATTGATGACGAGAATGTACTAATACAAATTGCCGTTGATGCTGGGCTGAATGAAGCAGAATGCTTAGAAGTATTACATGATGATTCATGGGCGAAGGCGGTCGCGAATACTGAACAACAATGGCTTCAGGCTGGTATCCATGCCGTTCCCGCCATTATTATCGATCAGAAACACCTCGTCTCCGGAGCCCAATCCACAGAGCGTCTGGTTGAACTATTGAAAAGTATCTCGAGTAACATGGCCTCAATTCACTAGCGCATCTTACTTAGAATCGAAAAAGAAAAGGCCTTCATCTGAAGGCCTTGTTTGTATTGTTTCATCCACTTACGCGGTTACTTTCTTAGCGCATTCAATTTGGCCTGAGCCAGACCGTAAATGCTGTCCACCGGATAGCTGCCATCTTCTGTTGCGATACCGACTTTTTTACCCGTGAAAATTTCAATTGCTTCAGAAACATGGCTTATCGCCCAGATATTGAACTCGCCTTTTTCTACCGCTCTGACAATATCTGGTCTTAACATCAAGTTGTGCTTGTTAGCCTGGGGAATGATCACGCCTTGAGAGTTATGACGTCCTTTGATGCAGCACACATCAAAGAAGCCCTCAATTTTCTCGTTCACTCCACCGATAGGTTGAGATTCACCAAACTGGTTCATGGAGCCAGTAATCGCAATATCTTGTCGATTTGGCTGTTTGGAAAACGCTGAAACTATCGCACAGAACTCCGCCATACTTGCACTGTCACCATCAACACCGCCGTAAGACTGCTCAAACGTGATGGTGGTGGTTAGCGGTACACGCGCCGTACGTCCAAACACCGAGTTAAGATAAGCAGAAAGAATCATCACCCCTTTTGAGTGAATACTTCCCCCTAGATCGACACTACGTTCAATATCAATAATGTCACCCTCACCGTAAGACGTTGTCGCTGTGATACGGTTTGGCGCGCCAAACATATGATCTTTGGTAGCCAGAACAGATAAAGCATTCACCTGCCCCACTGCTGAGCCTTCAGTCTGAATAAGCGTTGTGCCGTTGGAGAAGGTTTCCATCACGCTCTCCTGCAAACGATTGACGCGCATTTGCTGATTGCTCAAGGCCTCTTCTACGTGGCTTTGGCGAATCATGTTCGAGTTCGCCTGCTTCGCGACGTAGTTTGATTCACGCAGTAAGTTGGCAATATGAGCCGAATGAAGAGAAAGCTTTGACTGATCACCTGCCATTCTCGAACTGTGTTCAATAATTCTCGCGATGGCCTTACGGTCACAGTGTAACAAGTTACTGTCGTGAACAATGCTGGAAATGAAACGCGCATAGTGAAGCTCCGTATCATCAGTACGCTTCATCTCATCTTCGAAATCAGCCGTCACACGGAACAACTCGCTAAACTCGGGATCATAGTGAGCAAGCAATTCATAAGTGCGGTAATCACCGAACAGAATGATTTTGACATCCAGAGGAATAGGTTCAGGGTCCAGAGAGACGGTACCCGTTAGCGTCACTTCTTTTTCCAACGAAGTGAAACTGATTTGACGCGAGCGCAGCGCACGTTTCAGACCATCCCAAACGTAGGGTTGCTCCAATACTTTCACCGCATCCATCATCAATACGCCACCATTTGCCTTATGCAAACTACCCGCACGAATCAATGAGAAATCGGTAAACACTGTGCCTTTATACGTTGCAGTTTCCACATAACCAAACAGAGAGTGATAGTTCGGGTTTTCCTCAACCACAATAGGGAAATCGTCAGAACAACGGCTCACCAGCACGTTCACTTTATAGCGACGTGGCAGTTTCTTATCTAACGCTGCCGTTGCAATATCACCCTGCTCGCCTGCGCCTTCCAAAAAGATATCTACGTTTTCCAGAATGTCTTTTTGCAGGTCGGTCAGGTAGCTTTTGATCTCCGCATACTGCGAATAATCCTGCTTCAACTGCTTAATGAAATGAGCAACGACATCAAGCGTCACGTCATCATTAAGCTTTTTAATTTTTTCGGTATACGATTCTTCCCACTCAGTTAAGTGGCGCACCATATTACGTAGTGAAACTTCGAGTTTATCAATCGTCTGACTGAAGTGTTCTTGCTCTTTTTTGGTTAGCGCATCGAAAGATTCTTCGGTGTGCAGCTCTTCACCATTCAAAGCAACAAACTGGTATTCACCTTGGTTGGTAATAGTTAGGCTGATGCCTTTTTCTTTGGCATCTTTCGTGATGTTTTCCAGTTCGCTTTGTTGTTTTTGATCGAGCTGATTTTTCAACTTTTCAGCACGACCAATGTATAGCTCATTATCAAAAGCTAACGGCATACCGTTCATTAGCTTGGTCATTAGCTTTTCAATGTCTTGACGAAACGCGCTGCCAACACCACGTGGTAGCTTTAATACTCTTGGAGTACGGATGTCATCGAAGTTTGCGACATAACACCAGTCATACAGGTTATCTGTCTCGTATTTATGGCGACTGAGATAACGCATGATCATAGTGCGTTTGCCTAAACCATTGCGGCCAATCGCGTAGATGTTGTAGCCCTTCTCTTTGATCGACATGGCAAACTCTACCGCTTTTTGCGCACGCTCTTGACCAACGATTTCGTCAAGTGGGGGAAGTTCTTTGGTGGATTTGCAAGGCAATTGTTCTAGCTTTGCTACGTGGTAAAGCTGTTCTGCGTTCAGTTGTTGAATAGCCATAGCTCCACTCCTTTGGTTTTATATTCTTCTTTTGTATATCAAGTTTAGCCGTAAAGCTTTGACTTTTTAGTGATTTAGCCCCTCTTAACAAGCAAGCGGACAAATATTAAGCAAAATCGTTAATTTTTATCATTGATAATCATTTGCATTTGAGATTTTATTGCATTTAAATAAGTACAAACGAGCGAACGAGAACAAGTGATGAACTTAAAACAGTGCTGGGCACACTACACAAAAGCAGAAGAACTTTTAAAAGCTGGTCATTGGCCTCAAGCCCACTATTTGCTTGAAGATGTCCTGCATAACCTTCCCAATCATCTTGAGAACACAGCACGAGATCCTGCTGCCAAGCCGTGCCAGCTTGTTTGTCTGATTTCAGGATTACACGATGCCGCTATCCATCAGGCTGAGATCCTAAATAATATGGGACAGCAGAAACGGGCTTTTGACGCACTCAATCAGGCTTATGGATTGCTTCAGTTTATGTCGATTGAAAGAAGCGACCTGATTTCGGCAGTCGCGTCTGTTCTCGATAAACACAGCACCAACTTATTGATGCATTTAAGTGCTTTTTGTCTCGCACAAAGGGACGCAAACTGGCAATTGGAATATCAGGATATTGAAAAAGCTCACCAGTACTTTACTCAGCTAAAACTCTCTTACGGCCTATGTTTAGAAACACCGACACTTAACTAAACTGAGTTGATTAGAAGTAATGAGATATGGCTAAGTAACGAGTACGGATATGTTCTATCAGCAAACGGACTTTGTTCGGTGGCTGACGTGTAAACGGGTAGACTGCGTAAATTCCAAGCTTCTTACCCACCTGCTCTGGGAAAATATCCACTAATTCGCCGTTTCGAAAATCATGATATACCAAGCATCTCGGCACATAAGCAATACCGTGCCCTCCAAGCGCAGCTTTGCGCAGTGCGGTCGCATTATCTGTTGAAAAAGTGCCAGAGACTTTAACGATATAGTTACCTTTGCTGCCCTTAAACTCCCAGTCACTCGCCCCTGTGGTCTGATACGCGTATTGCAGGCAATTATGGTTGACCAAATCTTCTGGTTTAAGTGGTTTACCGTTGCGTGCGATGTACGAAGGGGAAGCACACACTACCCATTGCGAATCCAATATATGACGCGCAATCAAACTGGAATCGTCCAGATAACCGGTACGGATAACTAAGTCATAGCCCCCTTCCACCAAATCAACAAAGCGATTGTCGAGTGACATATCCACTGTTAATCCCGGATGCATATTGCAAAATTCCGCTACTGCATCGGCGAGAATCAGATCGCCAGAAATAGAAGGTACGGACATCTTAATGTGCCCGCTGATGTTCTCGCCAAATCCCGCCACTGCATCCATCGCTTCCTGAGTGGCTTGCTTCACATTTTTCGCACTCGACATCAAAGCCTTACCCGCTTCGGTCAAAGTTAATTTACGCGTTGTTCGATATAATAACTGCACACTCAGCTCTTCTTCCAAACGCGCAATTCTTTTGCTAACTACCGAATTTGTCAGGTTATTTTGTTCAGCCACTTTACTAAAACTGCCAAATTCAACCACTTGGGAAAACAAGATTAAATCGTCTGCACGCATCAAATTATGTCACTTTTGGAAATAATGAATTTCATTATTTCCCTATATTAAGAAAAAGGAAAGCGCTAGATTCACATTTAATTAACACGATAATTACAATAACTCCCGTTAGGAGAAGCAATGCGTATCTACCCTGCAAAACCACAAAAAGTGTATTTCTACGCCACGTGTCTGGTGGATCTGTTTGACCCTCAAGCAGGGCTAGATGCGATAACCCTTCTTGAACAGCAAGGGCTTGAAGTTATCTTCGTTGAAAAACAAACCTGTTGCGGACAGCCCGCTTACACCTCGGGCTATGACGACCAAGCCAAGAAAGTGGCATTGAGCCAAATCGCGCTGTTTCCTGAACCTTATCCAGTGATTGTGTTATCGGGTTCGTGTGGCGGCATGATGCACCATCATTACCGACGCTTATTCAAAGAGGATTCCCAGCAAGATCAGGTTAACGAATTCTGTGACAGAGTGTTCGAACTGACTGAATTCTTAGTCAATGTCTGCCGTGTCAAGCTGACGGATACTGGCGAACCCACTTCCGTGGTCATGCATACCTCCTGTGCCGCTCGTCGGGAAATGAATGTCCATGTTACGGCCACAGAACTGCTGAATCAGCTTGAAAGTGTTGAGCTTCGCATGCAGGACTACGAGAGTGAATGTTGTGGATTCGGCGGCACCTTTTCAGTCCGTCACCCCAATATTTCTCAAGCCATGGTTGAAGATAAAACCCATCACATTACTCAAACCAACGCAGAGACGTTAGTCAGTGCCGATTGGGGATGTCTGCTCAATATCAATGGCGCTTTGCAATACCAAGGTAAAGAACTACAAGGCCGCCACCTAGCAAGTTTCTTATTAGAGCGCACCAAAGGAGCACAATCATGAGTCAGACTCCTCAACAGTTTCATCTTCAGGCAAAAACCGCGTTAGAAGATCCTCAACTACGCGCTAATTTTCGTGGGGCCATGGACTACCTGAGAGATAAGCGTAAAACGGCATTTTCAGATGCAAAAGAAGAGAAAGCGATTCGTGATTTAGCGGAATCTATCCGACAACGCTGCCTGAGTAAGTTGCCGACATTACTGGAACAACTTGAACAGAAATGTTCCCAAAACGGTATTTATGTCCATTGGGCGGAAAACCCAGAACAAGCTAATGGCATTATCGCCGAAATAGCGCAGCGCCATCAGGCGAGAATGATCATCAAAGGTAAGTCGATGGTCAGCGAAGAGATCGAGATGAACCATGAAATGGCAAAACTCGGTATTGAATGTTTAGAAAGCGATATGGGGGAATACATTGTCCAGCTTGACGGCGACAAACCATCTCACATCATCATGCCAGCGATTCATAAGAATAAACAGGAAGTGAGTGATACCTTCGAGAAAAATCTTGATGGCTTTACGCCAACTTTCGATGTTGATGAACTGATTCAAACGGGGCGCACCCGTCTTCGTCAGAAATTTCACGATGCTGATATTGGTCTCTCAGGGGTTAATTTTGCCGTAGCTGAAACTGGCACGCTTTGCTTGGTTGAAAACGAAGGAAATGGCCGGATGTCGACCACGATCCCTAAGGTTCATATTGCCATCACAGGCATAGAAAAGGTGGTTGAATACCTTGCCGATGTTCCGCCGCTTTATAGTGCTTTAACTCGCTCAGCAACAGGTCAGGCTATCACCACCTATTTCAATATGATCACTTCGCCGCGCAAAAAAGGCGAGAAAGACGGTCCGCGAGAAGTGCATTTGGTCTTACTTGATAATGGTCGCAGTCAGGCCTATCAAGACGAGGAAATGCGTAAAACACTGCAATGCATCCGCTGCGGCGCTTGTATGAACCACTGTCCGGTTTACACCAAAATTGGCGGGCACGCTTATGGAACCGTTTATCCGGGGCCGATTGGCAAAATCATTTCACCTCATCTCTTAGGTTTAGAAGCGACACAAGATTTGGTTACCGCCTCAAGCTTATGCGGCGCGTGCGGTGAAGTTTGCCCAGTACGAATTCCAATTCCTGAACTGTTACAACGCCTGCGCAGAGAAGCAAAACATGATGCGAAATCAGGTAACACGGTTATGGAAGGACAGAAAGCCGCGCACAGCAATCTAGAAAGTATGGCGATGACAAGCTTTGCCTTTGCAGCAACGCACCCTACTTTTTACCACTCTGCAACAGGGCTTACCACCAAGATGCAAGCGCTTATCCCAAACAAGCTTGGCGCGTGGACACAATGTCGAACCGCACCAAAACCTGCGAGTAAAACCTTGCATCAGTTGCTCAAAGAAAAGCAAACCAGGGCAGACGACCACTCAGGTAACAAAAGTAGTGAGGACAAATCATGAGTACGGCACGCGATAACATCTTAAAAAGACTCAGAAACGCCAACGCTATGCCAGTCCAAAGCACAGAAATTGCTTTCGAACCTTGGGGTTTCGATAAGAGTAAAACTGAGCAGGAAAAAATGGCGCGATTTTGCCAAGCGCTCACCGCAAGCCATGCTCAGGTCATTCAACTAGAGAGTTCAGAAATTGGTGCGACTCTAGAGACGATCAGCTTAGAAAAAGGATGGCACCGAGCCGCCATTGGCACTGAAGGGGAATGGATTAACGACTTCAGACAAGGCTTAAGAGCGCTAGATATTATTGAATATCAGAATGACATCGAAAATTGGAAAAGTGCGCTGTTCCATGAAGTAGATGTGGGGGTCACACATGTATTAGCAGGCATTGCTGACACTGGCGCTCTGGTCTTATGGCCAAGTGTGCAAGAACCAAGAACATTATCACTGGTACCGCCCTGCCATATTGCTGTGATGCGCGCATCTACGTTACACAATCACTTTCTTGAAGTGATGGCTGAACAAAACTGGGCAGCAAACATGCCGACCAACGCACTTTTGATATCGGGGCCTTCCAAAACGGCTGACATTCAACAAACCTTAGCTTATGGCGCACATGGACCAAGCGAACTTATCGTCCTCATTGTTAAAGATAAATAGACGAAAGATAAATAATAGATGAACGGTAAGTCATCGCGTAAATGGCAACGAGATAACTAAAATGGAAATCAAAACTCGATATCAACAACTGATAGATGTTCTGAAAACTGAAATCGACGAAGAACGCATTATCACTCAGGAAGCCCAAAGACTCGCTTACGGTACAGACGCCAGCTTTTATCGGCTTATTCCACAAGTAGTGCTGCGTCTGAATAGCCTTGAAGAGGTGGTATTCACCATTAAGAGCTGTGAGAAATTAGCTTTACCTTTTACCTTCCGAGCGGCAGGTACGAGCTTGTCCGGCCAAGCCGTGTCAGACTCTGTACTGATTACCTTAACCGATGATTGGCGTAAGCATCAGATCTTAGAACAAGGCGAAAAAATCCGTTTGCAACCGGGCGTGATTGGCGCAGACGCCAACAAATATCTCGCGCCTTTCCAACGCAAAATAGGCCCAGATCCAGCCTCGATAAACACCTGCAAAATTGGCGGTATTGCTGCAAACAATGCCAGCGGTATGTGCTGCGGCACCGCGCAAAATTCTTATCAAACTGTCGATAATATGAAGGTGGTGTTTGCAGATGGTCTGGTGTTGGATACCAGTGATTCAAACAGCGTAGAAGTATTTAAGCAACAAAGAAGTGACCTTGTTTCTGGACTAGAAACGTTAAGAAAAGAGACGCTGGCGAACAAAGAACTGAGCGATCGAATCAAGCACAAATATCGCTTAAAAAACACAACCGGCTACGCCCTTAACACACTGGTCGATTATGATGACCCGATTGATATCCTGAAACACCTGTTTATTGGATCTGAAGGTACACTCGGCTTTATCGCCGAAATTACCTATAACACTGTGGTCGAACACAGCTATAAAGCCTCTGCATTGCTGGTATTTGAAAATATCGAGCAAGCAAGCCAAGCCGTAATCACGTTAAAACAATCCCCCGTTGCTGCAGTTGAAATGATGGATGGCAGAGCGATGCGTTCTGTCGCCGACAAAGCGGGTATGCCTGATTTCATCAAGTCTCTCGATTTAGAAGCGGCGGCTTTGCTTATTGAATCTCACGCTAGTCACCATAAAGCATTACAGCACCAATGCGGTGAAGTGATGGAGTCACTGAAAAACTTCAATATCATCGAATCGGTTCCTTTCACCTCGGACGCCAATACTGTCTCAACTCTTTGGGGAATTCGTAAAGGCATGTTCCCTGCGGTCGGAGCGGTAAGAGAAGTGGGAACCACCGTTATTATCGAAGACGTCGCCTTCCCGATTGAAAATCTTGCCAACGGTATTCGCGACCTGCAAAAGCTTTTTGATAAATACCATTATCAAGAAGCGATCATTTTCGGCCATGCGCTGGAAGGCAACCTGCATTTTGTCTTTACTCAAGGATTTGAACAGCAACAGGAAATCGAGCGATACGGAGCCTTTATGGATGACGTCGCAGATTTGGTTGCGGTGAAATACCAAGGTTCATTAAAAGCGGAACACGGTACGGGGCGAAACATGGCTCCGTATGTTGAACTCGAATGGGGTAAAGAAGGCTATGCATTGATGCAAAAAATCAAAGCCTTATTTGATCCAAACGGTTTGTTGAATCCTGGGGTAATCATCAACAGTAACCCCAAAGCGCACTTAGATAACTTGAAACTGATGCCAGCGGCAGATGAACTTGTAGATCGCTGTATTGAATGTGGATTCTGCGAACCTGTTTGCCCTTCTAGAACGCTGACGTTGTCACCACGTCAACGTATCGTTCTCTACCGTGAGCTTCGACGTCGACGCAAAAACGGAGAACAGGCATCAGCTGAAGAACTAAATAAAGTGTTCGAATACCAAGGTCTAGACACTTGTGCCGCAACCGGACTGTGCGCCGACCGATGTCCCGTTGGAATCAATACTGGCGATCTTGTAAAAAAACTGCGCAGTGCAAAATACGAAAAGTTCACACCAATAGCACGTTGGACAGCAGATCATTTTTCCGCCACAACAGCGTTAACACGCTCTGCTTTAAAAATGAATAAGCTCGCTTCTGGAATCCTAGGTGAAACATCGGTCAAACGTATTGTCGAAGGTACGCGAAAACTGACTCATGGGAAAACGCCTGTTTGGCTTGCAGAGATGCCGCAAGCAAACCGCTATCCGCTTGAGAAAGCGGCCAGTGACCTTCCGCAACGCGACAAGAAAGTGGTTTATCTTCCATCATGTGCCAGCCGTAGCATGGGGCAACAAACCGATGCGACAGATCAGCGCCCATTAACGGAAGTGACTCTTTCCATTCTCAATAAAGCCGGATACGAGGTAATTCTCCCTGACGATATTAATCAACAGTGCTGCGGGATGCCTTATGACAGTAAAGGTATGAGTGACATTGCCAATGATAAAGCTCATCAACTGGAAGAAGTACTATGGAAAGCCAGTCAGTTTGGTCGTTACCCAGTGTTAATGGATACCAGTCCATGTGCTAAACGCAGCATTGAGAGGTTCACAAAACCGCTAAAAATTTACGAGCCTTCTGGGTTTGTAAGCCAATACTTGCTGGAACATCTCAGTATCACGCCGAAGCAAGAAACCGTGATGCTGCATGTAACCTGTAGTTCGCGACGAATGGGGCTCACTAATGCGATGGCGAATCTCGCCAAAGCCTGTGTAAGCAACGTTGTCATACCGGAGCATATTGAATGCTGTGGTTGGGCGGGAGACAAAGGATTTACCACCCCAGAACTCAATGCAGCAGCGGTTCATCCACTCAAAGAGCAAGTACCTGAAGATTGCACAAGAGGATTCAGCAATAGCCGAACCTGTGAAATTGGCTTATCACATCACAGCGGAATCACCTATCAGTCGATTCTATATCTGGTTGACGAGGTCTCCAGACCCATTTTATAAAAACGAATGAATAAAAACTAACGAATAGCAGCAAAGCTAGCTATTAGATAGATAGAAGCTAACCATTTATTTGGTTAGCTTCTCATTTAATGATGCTCTGCGAGCTTTGAAGCAATAAACTTTCCATTGGCAGACACACGTGTATCTTGCCCAACTTTCAAATACGCTTTTAAGAAATAGATACCTCGCTTCACCGTCAACAACTCGCCAATAACCTTGACTTGATCACCGACTTTGATCGGGCTGTGATAGCGCACATCTAGCTGAGCAGTTAATGCGGTAATTTGTTGGCTAAGCAAACAATGCGTCATTGCTGCATCGAGCAACGAACTCGCAATTCCTCCATGCAACAAACCAAAGTAACCCTGATGCCGAGGTAACACCGTAAAATCACTCTGCACGGTATGGTCCTGTTTCACCTTGAATTCCGCGCCCAAAGAGTAGTAATTGTTTTCTTCTTTACCACACACTGCACACATGACATGTGATTTATGGAAATGCTTCATATCAATACGTTCCTAACTTTCTGACATGTAAATGATAAATAGCATATGCTATTTAAAGGCATCACAGTTTTCGGTAATCATTGTTTACTCGGAAAATTTTTTGGCATCAGCTTCAATCAATCGACCAAAACGTGACCCAATAACTTTACAGAGCCACAAAAGTTACATAATTATGGTCTAAACTTACTTTGTTTTCGTTTGAGTGTGCGTGCTTTCACTTAATTTGAAATATTCGCTAGTTTATTACGGGTACTTGCGTTATGATGCGCGCGTCCAATCGATTCACGCTCGATAGGTTGTGCGAAGGAAACCTTCCGGTACTAGCGTTTAGCCAGTTATATGTAGAAGCATTTTGTTCAAACGTCACCTAAGTAATAAGCGCCTTCTTTTGGCTAAATAGATTAATTTTTTAAGATTTGGAGACATCATGTCTAACACTACTGGTACCGTTAAATGGTTTAACGAAACTAAAGGTTTTGGTTTCATCGCTCAAGATAACGGCGGCGCAGACGTATTCGTACACTTCCGTGCAATCACTGCAGAAGGTTTCAAAACTCTGAAAGAAGGCCAAAAGGTTTCTTTCACTGTTGAAAACGGCCAAAAAGGCCCACAAGCTGCTAACGTAACTGTTATCTAAGCTTGCTTACAATCTTCGGATTGACGTGAAAAGGTCGCTATATGCGGCCTTTTGTGTTTTTGTTGTCTCCTAATTTCGCTACACATTAGAGGAACCCAATGCGTACTTTTGTTCTTAGAGCACGTTCAGCCCCAACCGATAGTCAAAAACTGCAAGCTGAAGTGGGTGGCAAAGCCCACGCGGAAATTCTTGCACACGGTATTATGAACGCGATTTTCACCGCTCAGTCGCACCGTGAAGATGCTGTTATTCACCTCGTGCTGGAAAGTACCCAAGACTACTCGCGCACCATCACTATTGATGCGAACACCATCAGCGATGTAGGCGGTTTCCACGAGTCGGCGTTAATTGCTCTGTTGGTCAAAGCATTGGATAAATCTCTTGGTATGACCAAAGAACAAATTCGCGAAGTTCAACCTGGTCTAACGGTACAGACAATCAGTTTCGAAGCCTTAGTCACTAAGCTGGCTGATACACACTCTATGTATATGATGGATAAAAAAGGCGAATCCATTCGTACCATCGACATTGGTCCGAACCCTTGCTTCCTTCTGACTGATCATATTCCTATGCCGAAGAAAACCGGTAATTCGCTGAAACGGTTAGGCGTTGAAAAACTCAGCCTAGGTCCAAAAATGCTATTTGCTTCCCAATGTATTACGCTTATTCACAACGAACTTGATATGCGTGAATAAAGGTAAATCATGGCGCACTCTGACAGCGAAGAAATGCTTACTGGCCGCTGCCACTGCGGGAATGTAATGCTAACCATTCCCTACCCTTCAAAAACAGCCACTGAATGTAACTGTTCCATTTGTTCACGTTACGCTTCAATTTGGGGGTATTTCAAACAGTCGCAGGTCACTATCTCGATAAAAGAGTGCGGAGTGGAAAGCTACAGTTGGGGTGACAAAGAAATTCTCTTCTGCCGTTGCAAAAACTGTGGCTGCATTACTCATTATTCATCAGCGAGCAAATCTGACAACGATCGGCTCGCTGTTAACTACCGCATGTTCAACCCAACTCTGCTAAACAACATTAAAATTCGAAATTTTGATGGCGCAGATAGCTGGACCTACCTTGACTAAAATGTATCTCAGACGGTTTGATATGATCCGATGTCAGACCAGTACTACAAATTTAGTGAGATATATCCCGTTTTAACACTACATGCTGTTTGCGTATTGCATTTTTAATTTGGCATGCGTATAAGATGAGCAAATAATAATCATAAACCCTACAACAATAATTAAGTACGCGACGTCTTTTAACCACAAATCTCGTCAAACGCTAGGTGTACATTTTTGAATTATTTTTAGGGTGCTCAACACAATGCGTATTAATAAACCTGTTACACAAAAAGAAGTCCTTTACCCTCCTCATTACAACCTACTCTCTATTACTCAACCGGATAGCCATATTACTTATGCCAGCGCAGAGTTTTGTGAAGTCGCTGGATACAGCCTAGAAGAGATGGTTGGTCAACCTCATAACTTGGTTCGCCATCCGGATATGCCAGAAGCAGCATTTCAGGACATGTGGTCACATTTAAAGAAAGGCCAATCTTGGATGGGATTGGTTAAAAACCGAACTAAATCTGGTGATCACTACTGGGTTGATGCTTTTGCTTCGCCAATTATTGAAAATGGTAAGACTGTCGAATACCAATCCGTCCGCCTGTCACCTAATCGTGAGCATGTTGAGAATGCGGAAAAGGTGTACGCACAGATCCGCGCTAACAAAACGCCCTGGCAGCTCAAGTTACCTAGAACGCGTTTATGGCAGCGTATGACAGTAGGATTTCTTGGCGCCGCAGTCATTGCAGCCGCAGTTGATCATTTCTTGGCAGGTGCTGGTGTCCCAATAATGCTGCTACTAAGTATCTTGACCAGCTACACCTTAACTCGTCGTTTAGAAATAGTGACGGAAACGGCACGCAAAGTGTTTGATAATCCATTAATGGAACTTGTTTACAACAAGCGAGTGGATGACATTTCTGAAATTCAGCTAGCGCTGAAAATGCGCCAGTCTGAATTAAATGCGGTAGTCGGTCGAATTCAGGACTCGAACTTGCAATTGGTTGAAGCGGCTAAAGTTTCGTCCGTAAACTGCAACCACACGGCTGACAACTTAGATGGCCAATCGCGTGAAACTGAGCAAGTGGCGACAGCGATTACTGAAATGAACTCAACCGCCAACGAAATTGCAAGCAATGCACAAGCCGCATCTGCCGCCGCAAACAGTGCCCAGACAGCAGCAAGTGAAGGCATGGATTCTGTCGAAGATACTGTGGGTTCGATTATTCAGCTAGCCAAACAGCTAGATTCGGCCACCACTGTTATCGAAAAACTCTCTGCTCAAAGTGCAACCATCGGTCAGGTTATCGAAGTCATTCAGAGTGTTTCGGATCAGACCAATCTTCTTGCACTAAACGCTGCAATTGAAGCAGCTCGAGCAGGAGAACAAGGTCGAGGATTCGCCGTAGTTGCTGATGAAGTCCGCAAACTGGCGCAACGCAGTTCAGAATCCAGCAGTGAGATACAAAGTATTGTTCAGACTATTCAGAGCAGTACACGTGAAGCGGTGGAAGCCATCAGTCAAGGTAACTCGCTTTCACAAAGTTGTGTGAACAGTGCAAATGATTCTGGTGACAAACTTAAAGCTCTACTGGCGCAAATGGCCGACATTGCTCAGAGAAACGAACATATAGCGACAGCGGTAGATGAAATGGCACGCGTAACGGAAAGCATGAATGTAAGTGTGCAGTCTATCAGCGACGGTTCAGCCGCTACTTTATTGCTAGCAAATGACACCCATGAGCAGTGTAAGGCATTGGTAACAAACCTGGATTCACAGGGTTCTCTGGTTAAACAGTTTAGACGTTTATAGCTGGCGTTTATAAAATCTGAACTCAGTAAAAGGTCTAGCTCAATAGCTAGACCTTTTTTCCATGCACAACATCCTATTTGGGATTGAGGAGCTTGAGAAACTTAAATACCCAACAAAGTTTTAAGATCTTGAACCATAATTTCTGTCGCTCTTACCCCACCCATCGATATATACCAAGCGTTTAGGCTTAAATAAACGATCTGATCCTTTTGAAACGCGATGGTTTGTTTTACTAACTCATTGTCAAACATTTCACGTGTTTGTTCAGATTTAGCGTCTCTTAACTTTTCCCCATCAATGATAAACAGATAATCGGGATTCACTTCTCTAATGAACTCAAACGAGACAAGGTCGCCATGACCGTTGGTTTTCATTTTCTGAGCATCTGTTTGCTGGAAACCAAAGTCATGATACAGCGACGAAAAACGAGACTTTTCTGAAAACGCGGTTACGTTGCCACCAAAATTCATCACGGTAAGCGATTTCGCAGGATGTTGTGCATTAAATGCTTTTATCGCTTTGAAATCTTTATCGATTCGGGAAATGATCTCTTCTACTTTCTCTGAAACCTCAAAAATTCGACCAATAATACGCCACTGTTCTTGAGTACTTTCCCAGTATCCATCAGTAGCATGAGGACTCAGTACTACCATAGGTGCAATCTCAGAAAGCTTTTGATAATTACCAGCCATTCGAGGCCCCGTGATAATCAAATCCGGTTTTTGCGTATAGATATCTTCGTAGCTTGGTTCAAACAAGGTTCCTGCAGAGGGGTAATCACCTTCCGTGTACTTTTTTAAGTAGTCGGGTTGATAATCATGGTTGACGGCAACAGGCGTAATTCCGAAATAATCCAGCATATCCAATGCGCCAGCCCCGATGACTACAACTCTCTGCGGTTTAGTTTCGATGACCGTGGTACCTGCAACATGCTCTATAGTGACTGTTTTTGCATGGGCGGATAAGGAAGCGAACAGTAAACAAAATAACGATAACGCTTTCATACGTGACCTCTGATGATTATGAGCGCGGCTCTGGCGCCCATTCATATTGATTAGTTAAAAGAAAAGTTCTAACGAAGCACCGACAGTTCTCGGTGTTTGACGAAGAGGTTCATTGATGTAGCGTTTATCTCCGATATCCGTAACGCTGTTGTCATTGAACAAGTTTTGGGCGAAGAGGTTCGCTCGACCATTTTTAAACACATAAGATATTTGAGTATTCACAATCCATTTAGGATCAATTCTCAAGCTTTCATCGTTAGACAGATCGGAATAGTAAGCGCCGGTGTAATTGGCATTGGCACTTGCTTCAAACCCATCAGAGAAGTGATACAAAGCACTTAGGCTGGCTGAAAATGCGGGTGCTCGTGGCAGTTCTTTGTTCTCACCGCCTTCAGCAACCGTCTGTGTGTAGTCCGTTTTAAGCAAACCGACTGCAGCCATCAGTTCTAAATCGGCTGTCGCCATCCAGTCAACAGCAACCTCTGCTCCATAAGTTTTTGCATCATCAAGATTTTGGACTAATACATACCCATCAGCTTGGCTCTGTTGAATTTGCATGCCATCGTAATCGTTGTAGAACCAGTTAGATGTTAGGGTAACCGTTCCGTCAGCTAGGCCATGACGTGTGTAAAATTCGTAATTCCAAACATACTCTTCATCGAACTCATAAGCTTTCATCGGCGCCCTGCCGTTACTAGTATTAAAGCTCACACCAGCACCGCCGTTGTTGTAACCTTTACCGGCTTTAAATCCGATGGTTTGGTTGAGTTCAGGACGATATGCCACCTCTAACTTAGGTAAGAACACTGAGACATCTTCATCGGAGTCAATCGTAAATCGAGGCTTAAGATCCGCTTGACGTGTTTTGTTTTCTTGCTCGAAGCGCCCTGCAAATGTCACATCAAACATAGGAGTGATTCGGTACGTTGCTTCACCGAAAGCGGAGGCGGTTTTGGTTTCTCCTCCCATAGGGAAGCCTCTACCTGAAGAAAGGAATTCATCATCTTGATCAGAGCTAAAATAACGAAATCCAAATAACCCACTTAAATTGCTCTGTTCAGTGTGGTAGCGAACCAATGGTTCAACAGAAAGCTCATTTCCTTCAGTAGTAAAATCAGCATGATTTTCGCCAGGTTGAGTAATACGTTCATACTCAAATTCGGTAACGATCAGACGGTTTTCAAAAGTGAAAGCATCGTTGAGTTGCCATTCGACATTCCAAATACCATTGGTGGATTTAGTCTCGTATACCGCCCGCTCTTTTACATAGTTCATCCCGATGTCGTTTTCAGACTGCGGCGAACGAGTGTCACTAAAATCAACAGCTAAAACAGAAGAAAGACCTTGGAACTTATCTGGCTCGATTAACAACTTTGCTCTTGCCACTGTCGTTTCAACTCTTCGGCTATCACCAGCCGGCTCATATGAAGCCAAAGGCAAAGCAGTAAGACGTTTTTGCTGATCAACACTCAGTCTAAAAGCAAGTTGGTCTTGGACAATAGGTGTGTTAACGACAATGGAGTTCTGTGAGTAACCGTGTTCTCCGTAACCACTTTTAACGCGCGTTTCAAATTCATGAACAGGATCGTTAGACTTAATCACTATTGCGCCAGCCGAAGAGTTTCTCCCCTGAACATAACTTTGAGGGCCTAAGTGAACCTCGACTTGCTCAATATCCCATAGAGAACGAGGGCCAAAAGCAATTTCAGAATATGTTAAAGAGCGACCATCGATAGAGAGATTCAACCTTGGTGCGGTTCCGGCAAAACTGGCGATACCGCCTACCGAAGGGCCAGAGCCATCAACCCCACGAATCGAAGGTAAGCTATTTCCTTGACCTACATCGACCATATTTGGTGTGAGCTGCAGTAAATCATCAAGCTGAGTTGCATTTGGCGTAGACTCAAGAGTGCTTTCATCATAAACACGTACACTCGAACTCGTTTCAAAAATCGTTCTTTCTACTTTTTCACCGATTACGGTAACGACTTCTGTTTGCTTTACTGAAGTATCTTTGGCCAGAGCTTGAGTATTGAAAAGAATGCTTGAAATACTTACAGCTAAGATTGTTTTCATTGCTGGGCTACCAGCATTTATTTGAACCTCATTTTGGCGTCGCGATGCCATATTTAATCTCCATATTTGCCACAATTAATGTGGATTCGAATAGCAAGCAGGCTGCTTGTCTGAATTTTCCGGACATGAAGATAATGAGCACCAAGATGCTTATCAAATGATAATTATTATCATTACATTATCACTCGTAACAATGATTTATCTGACTTGCAACGCAAGTAGTTTTGTGAAAGCCATATTCGACTCCACTTAGGTGACAAAAGGAAAATTAGATAAAACGCTACACAAAGGCGCAGCTATTGGAATAGCGCATGAAGCGTCATAAAATCAGATAGTTAGCTTAAGCCTGCAATCACTAAAAGCATTTGTTGGCTTTTCAAGGTACCAATAGCGGCGCCATTGGCTCATAATGAACGTCATTAACATTCTTAAAACAACGAAGATCATAATTCACTAATGAATCCTCCATCATTATCTAATCAGCTATTTCAAATGACTTGGCCGATGCTTTTTGGCGTCCTGTCACTAATGAGCTTTCAGTTAGTCGATAGTGCATTTATCGGTCAACTTGGTGTTTTGCCGCTTGCTACGCAAGGTTTCACTATGCCATTGCAAATGGTGATTATAGGCGTTCAGGTCGGCCTGGGCATTGCTACAACGGCTGTAATCTCCAAGGCTTTAGGGGCTGAAAAGACGCGATACGCCAAACAGCTAGGCGGTTTAGTGTTGGCAATGGGTAGCGGCTGCGTCGCTATCTTCGGCTTGATCATTTACTTACTTCGATACCCTATCCTTTCATTGCTTGATGCTCCTGAAAGCATCTATTCAATTATTGATGTCTATTGGATTTGGTGGGCCATCAGCGCGTGGACAGGCGCAGTTCTGTATTTTCTTTACAGTGTCTGTCGTGCCAACGGAAATACTATGCTGCCGGGCACTATGATGATGGTGACCAGCGTATTAAACCTTGTGTTGGACCCACTGTTTATCTTTGTGTTCGATCTCGGTATCAATGGTGCTGCGATCGCAACCATTCTGGCGTTTGGCATCGGTGTGGCCGTTGTTTTACCAAAAGTTTATAACAAGCACTGGATGAGCTACGCATGGCATGACTTGGATATTGTCGCCAGCGTTAAATCTATCGGGCATATCATGGGGCCAGCGATGCTGAGCCAACTGTTACCACCGCTTTCCTCAATGCTGGCAACTAAACTACTAGCAAGTTTTGGCGCGACAGCGGTTGCAGCGTGGGCACTGGGTTCACGTTTTGAGTTTTTTGCTATCGTTGCGGTGTTGGCGTTGACTATGTCTATGCCACCGATGATCGGCAGAATGTTGGGCGCAGGAAAGCTCGCGGATATAAGAAAGCTGGTGAATATCGCCATTCGTTTTATTTTGATTTCCCAACTTGCTATTGCGCTGATTACTATCGTGCTATCCACTCCTCTGGCATCACTGATGACCAGCGAAGCGAGTGTCGAGACTATCTTGAACTGGCACTTGATGATTGTACCGTTAAGCTTAGGTTCGCTAGGGGTTTGTATGCTCATGGTGTCAGTATCTAACGCTCTGGGTAAGTCTTACATCGCTTTAACGATTTCAGCATTAAGGCTATTTATCTTCTTCCTTCCTTGTCTATGGATAGGTTCTGAGTTCGGCGGATTACAAGGTCTGTTTATCGGTGCCTTTATCGGTAACTTATTGGCTGGCAGCACCGCTTGGTGGGTATATCAAAGAACTCTGAAGCAAATAGAACAGAGCTATACGCTTCAAACTTCCTGATCAAAAAAGGCTCTCAAATGAGAGCCTTTTCTTCGTCTATGCATTTATGAACTAAGCATTTATGCATTAGCCTTTGCGACGTTTTTCTACCGCATCAGCAAGTTGACGCAATACAGTTTCAGTATCATTCCAACCAATACATGCATCTGTAATCGACTGGCCGTAAGTCGGCGCTTGACCATCAACTAAGTCTTGGCGACCTTCAACAAGATGTGACTCAATCATCACGCCGAAAATTGCGTGTTCGCCACCAGCGATTTGTGCACTCACATCTTCGCCTACAACCATTTGACGTTGGTATTGTTTAGAACTGTTTGCGTGGCTGAAGTCAATCATCACTTTTTGACGCAGACCAGACGCTTCCAGTTGGTTCTTGATGTCACTAACATGTTCAGCACTGTAGTTTGGCTCTTTACCACCGCGAAGAATGATGTGGCAATCAGGGTTACCTGCGGTTTCAACAATCGCTGAATGACCAAATTTAGTTACTGATAGGAAGTGGTGTGATGACTCAGCTGAGCGAATCGCATCAGAAGCAATTTTGATGTTGCCATCAGTGCCGTTTTTAAAACCAACCGGACATGAAATACCAGAAGCCAGTTCACGGTGTACTTGTGATTCAGTCGTACGAGCACCGATAGCGCCCCAGCTAATTAAATCAGCCACGTATTGCGGAGTGATCATATCTAAGAATTCACTCGCAGTCGGCATACCCATGTCGGTCAGATCAAGCAATAGCTTGCGACCCATGCGTAAACCGTCATTAATCTTGTAAGTATCGTTAAGGTATGGGTCGTTGATCAGACCTTTCCAACCCACGGTTGTACGCGGTTTTTCAAAGTAAACACGCATCACAACTTCAAGTTGACCACTTAACTCATCACGCAGTTTCTTCAAACGCTTACCGTACTCGATCGCCGCTTCTGTATCGTGGATAGAACATGGGCCAACAATAACGAGTAGTCTGTCATCTTCGTCATTCAAAATGTTGTGGATTGCTTGGCGCGCTTGAAACGTTGTTGAAGAAGCAACATCAGTCGCTGGAAATTTTTCTAATACTGCAACTGGGGGTAATAATTCTTTAATTCGTTTAATATTTACATCGTCGGTTTGATACATCGCTTACTTCTTCCTATTTTGCTTTGCTGCTGGTGCTATTGAACGGTGAATAGCAAATCCTTTGGCAGTCTCGTTTCCTCAGTCCGTAACTTAATCTACCTAGGCAGATGAGTGCAACCATTATTTTAAATAAAATGCAATATGCAGAAAATATTTACAAAATAGAAACGGTGTAACTTATTTTTTACACCCGTAATGACTGATGAAAAATAACGTGGTTTGTTGTGCCAAATAGCGCTTTTCTTGGTCTGACAAACTGGATTTAATCCCCATAACCTGCGGCCAGAAGCAACCACCTTTAACTAGGCTGTGCAACTGACCATTAGCGAGTTCAACATCCTGAATATCAAGGCTTTTTAACGAATTCTGATGTTTAAGCCAACTGAGGATCTGACCCTCTTTTTTTGCCATCAGTTCAGATTGTTCAATCAACTCATCAGGGCGATATAGATAGTAGCCGAGCACCACTCGCGCTAGGTCGATATACTCATTTGACGACAGAATTTCTATTTCGCTGTAAAGCAGTTGTTCTAACTGCTCTTCCATTGGCAGTGACATTAGCTGATCAGAATCGACAAGGTTAGCCGTTGCACTCCACAACTCTGCCAGCAAGGTCATGATCAGCACTTCTTTTGACGAAAAGTGGTTATACACGGTGCGCTTGGAAACCTGCGCTAACGCCGCAATCTTATCCATACTGGTGCTTTGTGCCCCGAACTCTCGGAAAGCTTCCTTTGCCGCCAACAATATCGCTTCACGTTTTAGTTCACTTCGAGTTTTCTTCATCACTGTGTTCTGCGTATGTCTTAAAAATATTCTGACACCAATATTACACTACTCAGTTTACTTTTCATCAAAAATACGTAAACTACACCGTATAGTTTACTTTAAAAGTTCTAAGAAACGTCACAAACGTTTCATATCTCTATTCGATCATAGAGCTCAGAAGTAAGGAAACTTTTCACTTGGCTACAGGAGAAAGACAATGAATACAGTTGAAAACAATCAAGTCTCAGATACAGCAGCACTTGATGGCAAATTTGCTAACCACGAAGTGGATAACAAAAACAGCATTCGCGATTTCTTAGCTATCTCTTGGGCTTATCTGACTGAGAAACATGAGGATACAGTGCCAAAAAAGCCGATTCCGGTGCAAAGTATCACTAACGAACAGCTAGAAGTTGAAAACGATGATGTGGTCTATCGACTTGGTCATTCTTCGATTTTGATGAAACTCGATGGTCAGTGGATCCTTACCGACCCAGTCTTCAGTGACCGCGCTTCACCAGTGCAATGGGCTGGACCAAAACGTTTCCACCAGCCACCCATCTCCATTCAGGATCTGCCAACCATTGATGTGGTGTTGATCAGCCATGACCATTACGATCACTTAGACAAAGCCGCAGTAAAAAGCTTGGTGAAGAAAGTTGACCACTTTCTTGTTCCCTCAAAAGTAGGCGCTTTATTGCAGAAATGGGGCGTACCTGCCAGCAAGATTCAGGAGTTTCTTTGGTGGGACAGTGCGAACCGAGGTTCTGTTGAATTTGCTTTCACACCTACTCAACACTTCTCTGGCCGAGGCTTGACGGATCGTAATCAAACCCTATGGGGAAGCTGGGTGATTCGCAGCAGCAAAAAGTCGATATTCTTTAGTGGAGATTCCGGCTATTTCAGCGGATTTAAAGAGATTGGCAATAAATACGGCCCTTTCGATTTAACCATGATTGAGACTGGCGCTTACAACAAACTTTGGTCTGAAGTGCATATGTTTCCTCGCCAGAGCTTACAGGCGCACATCGATCTGAAAGGCAAAATGATGATGCCGATTCACAACAGTACTTTTGATTTGTCTATGCATCGTTGGTATGAACCACTTGAGAAAGCATCGAATCTCGCAAGATCTTTAGGCGTTACGCTGGTCACTCCTGTTATTGGTCAACGCATGTCGTTAAACGAATCATTTCAATCGGTGAGATGGTGGGAACAACTTGAAGTGGAAATGGAAGCAGAGCCATCAGTGCAAAACTGTTTTAACTCTGCCTCATAAATTTTTCATATCACCACTTACACGAAGTAGTGATCGAGCAGCAGCGCAATAAACAACATCATCAAATAATAGATAGAGTATTTGAACGTGGTGATGGCTGACTGCTCATCTGAGCGATATTTCAGTACCCATGCTGAATAAATAAAACCTAAGCTCAAAATAGTGGATGCAACAAAATAAAGCACCCCACTCATTCCCACCAATACTGGCAATACACAGACAATCGCCAATAATACCGTATAGAGCAGAATCGACGTTTTAGTGTAATCCACGCCGTGCGTCACTGGCAGCATTGGGATATCCGCTTTGGCATAATCTTCTTTGCGATGAATCGCCAAAGCCCAGAAATGAGGTGGCGTCCAGATAAAGATGATCATCACCAATAACCAAGCATGGCCATGCAGTTCATTGGTTATTGCTGTCCAGCCTAATAGTGGCGGCATTGCACCAGCCAAACCAGCAATCACAATATTCTGCGGTGTTGCACGTTTAAGGTAAACGGTATAAACCAGCGCATACCCCAACAAACTGGCAAATGTCAGCCAAGCAGTCAGTGCATTTACCCCAGCATAGAGCACGACAAATCCCGCGATTCCAATCGCCGTAGCAAATGCAAAAACTTTATAAGCCTGAATATCTCCAGAAGGTAGCGGACGACGATACGTTCTCGCCATAATCGCATCGATTCTTCGGTCAATCAGATGATTGAACGCTGCCGCAGAGCCTGCCATCAAAGCAATGCCACTCAACCCCAACACCACCGCTTGCAAAGGAAGCGCAGCTGGTTGGGCTAAACACATTCCGACCAGAGCGGTAAGCAGCATTAATGCGACCACCTTAGGTTTGGTCAGAGTCCAATAGATTCTCCAACGCGAAGGAGATACGGCGATACCAGATGCGACAGTGACCGACTTATTCATGGGAAACACTCCTTGTTGTAACTTTAGAATTGGCTTTAGCGTCAATGATTGCTTGGCTCACAGGCTGAGAAGACCACAATCTATAGTTGCATTTGAGTACTGCAACCATGAGCAGCGCTGCGCCCAAATTGTGCATAACTGCAATCGTTAAAGGCAGATTGAAAACCACATTGCTGATGCCGAGAACAACCTGAACCAAAAGCGCGCCTAACAACATTTTCGACAAAGAAAGCAGGCCAACTTTCCATAAACGAAACGCTAACGCTGACACGACTAAGATGGTCAAGATAGCGCCAAACCGATGTGATACATGGATAGTCAGCCTCGGACCGTACTCCAGTACGCCAAACTCATAGCTGTCATGTCCGTGATGAATCAAAGTAAAGGCTGTTTTGAAATCCAGATAAGAGAGCCAGTTACCTTCACATATTGGTATACTGCTGCACATTAACGCCGCGTAATTAGAGGATGTCCAGCCACCAAGCATGATCTGCCCGACCACCACCGCCATAGTAAGTACCGCCCCGAGCTTAAGGTTCGAAGAGAAAGGCAGTGCTGATGAACTTATAAGATCTCTGTTTTCAGGCGCTGACGTCCGTTGTAACTGCCACAACAGTAACCACAAACTGGCGAGCAAAGTGAATCCCCCCAGTAAGTGCCCCATCACCACTATCGGCAGCAGCATCATGGTTACCGTCCACATACCAAGTAAGGCCTGAAAAATCACAACTGCAGCAATCATCAGAGGCAGGGTGATCGCCACAGGTCGAGTTTTAATACAGAGAAAAGTGATTAAAAACACCACCAGCCCAAGAGTGCCGGCAAAATAACGATGAATCATTTCCGGCCAAGCTTTATGCGGCTCCACATCGAGATGAGGGTATAACAGCTCTGCTTTTTCCAGCGCTTGGGAAGATTGCGGAACCGTGAAGTGACCGTAACAACCCGGCCAGTCAGGACAGCCCAACCCTGCATCGGATAAACGAGTATAAGCACCCAATGCAATTACGGTCAGCGTTAACAACAGTGCAAACTTCACTAATCGAATTAACCCTGTATTGGAATTGGTCATCGTCCACCTCACCCAACGCGAGAAAGTTTGAGCAACTTACGTAAATCCGCCAGCACACTTTTACTTTGCATCACCAGCTGCGAAGGGTCTGTTTTGGGGTAATGCATAACCAGTTGACCAAGCGGATCGACAATCACAATTTCAGAGCTCTCAATAGCCGCTATAAAAGCTTGATTGACCGCCAACTTCTCAACGGAGATGTGCTCAACACTCTGGATGTCACTTTCAGGTTCAATCAGTAATACCGGTTCTACTCTGCCCTGCTCTTTGCCCAATGCAGTATGGCTTTGCATCAGCATATAGATGTGCTGTTGGCACTGCTCATCGCACTGTTTGGGAACCACATACCCTACGCGCCAAAGCTTGTCCTGTGTCGAAGTTCCTAACCCTAATGAACTCAAGGTGATTCTTGGTTCAATCAAAACCCCCTTGTTGGTTACTCCTGACTGATACCAATGGTTAGTTAAGACCGTCTTTGCCACTACGGCAGGAAGCGCAAAGAAAAGCACAATCGCTAGCAACATCAAACGTCCTTTGGTCTTTGAATTCATCCTAGCCTCCTTGCTTTAAAAGCTCTGACACAGATAAGCAAAACAATAATTAACAACACGGCTGCCATAGCGAACCACTGCACGGCATAGCCAAAATGTTTTTCAGCACTGAGAGGAAAAGGAACCCATGGCTGCGCATATGGCCAGTTCTTTTCCTGTGGTTGAAACAGAGCTGGCAAAATGGGTTCTCCCAACCACTGAGAAAGCTGCTCAATGTTTAGGTTCTGAATGCGGTGCGGCGTCTGGCTTTCAATATTCAAATCCGAACTCAGTGGATTATTGGATTTTTGGTACAGACGCCCAACTAACTCTTGAGGCTCTATAAGCCAGTTAACCTCCGGCAAGATGCGTCTATCGTTGGTTGCTGCAACAAAGCCCCTTTCGATCAACATCCAGTGCCCGTTTCGCTCTTTTGCCAGTTGGTAAGCCAGATAACCTACTTTTCCTTGATAGGTTTGGTTGTCGAGCAGAAACGTCATGTTGCTGACTGGCGAGAAAGAAACTCTTACCTGCAAGCCCGTCAAATCTGAGACTGGATACCTTTCTAAAGCCATGCCTAAAGAGATCGGTTCCATCTGCTGACGAAGTAACAGCTCCTGCTCAAGCGCCTGTTTTTCTTCGCCACGCGACAATTGCCAGAAACCCAATTTGACCAATAACAGAAACACAACCACAGTTAAAACAGCACCTAAGATTACTTTCATAGACAACACTCGACTCTTTAGAGGATCAGACATGCTGCCACTTGTTGTAAAAATCATTTTGGTTCTGTTTCTGCTGTTCATCATATTCAACCTTGCTCGCGCCTTAATTCAGATGGTTAGAGAACCCAATGATGACGATGAGCGCCCGATGAGCTATTACCTTGGGCGACGCCTTATATTTTCAGCTTTCGTCGTTATCTTGCTCATTTTTGCTCTCCTCAGCGGCTGGCTTCACCCCAACCACACACCTTACTAAAGCGTTAACACCGTGCTTATAAGACATAGACAAAGACAAACAGACACAACCACACCACGTCGACAAAGTGCCAATACCAGCTACCCGCCTGGAACGCGAAATGATCTTTGGGCGTGAAGTGGTCTTTAGCGATACGCGCAAGCAGCACAATTAAAAACAGTGTGCCGAGACAAACGTGTAAGCCGTGAAAACCTGTGAGCATAAAGAAGGTGTTGCCATACACGCCAGATTGCAGAGTCAGTCCCATTTCCTGATAAGCGTGAGCATATTCAACCCCTTGGAAATACAAGAAAAAGCCAGCAAGAACGATGGTGATTTCCAGCCATACAATCAGTGCCATGCGGTGATTTTTCTCTAAACTGATGTGTGCCATGTGCAAAGTAATCGAAGACATCAGCAGGATAATGGTGTTTTTGAGTGGGATCCCCTGCCAAGGCATGGCTTGTACTGTCTCCCCTGCTGGCGTTGTAATCAGTGGCCATATCGCTTCAAAACCCGGCCACAGCAATTCGTTGGTCATGGCATTGTTGCTAGCACCGCCTAACCAAGGGACAGCCACCATTCGCGCATAGAACAGAGCACCAAAAAATGCACCAAAGAACATCACTTCCGAAAAGATAAACCAGCTCATTCCCTGACGAAATGAACGGGCTATTTGTTTGGAATACAACCCTGCTAATGATTCTCCAATTACGTTACTAAACCAGCCCGCCAACATGCTGAGCAGTACAATAAAACCGATAATCAAAATGGCTTTGCCAAAGACACTTCCCGCACCACCAGTGCCAACATGTTGCACTGTTAAACCTGCCCCCACAGCCACCAGAAACAGAGCTACAGCGCCGATAATCGGCCAACGGCTCTGAGCCGGAACATAGTAAGAATCGTGTTTAGTACTCATAGATTTGCTCCTTGCGTTGGTGCGCCGTTCACGTGAGCACTTTGGCTTGTTTTGACCAGTTGAGGCTCTGCTTTTTCCGTTATGTTGTACAAGGTATAGGAGAGCGTAAGGGTATGAATGGAATCGGGAATATCCGGTTCGATATAAAATATCAGCGGCATCTCAGCGTCTGCCTTGGCTGACAATGGCTGCTGATGAAAACAGAAACACTCAATTTTATTGAAGTAACTTGCGCCTTGTCCCGGAGATACAGATGGAACCGCTTGGCCGACAAGTTCGTCACTGGAAAGGTTGTTAGCCAAAAACGCTGTTTGTATTACCTGCCCAGGGTGCACGTCCATGTGCGAAACTTTAGGTTCAAATTTCCAAGGCATGCCATTACTGACATGTGCCATAAACTGAACGCGAATCGTGCGCGATTCGTCTACCACCATGGTTGTCGGCTGAACTGCCGCCACTTCGTTGGTTTTCCCATTGATGCCTAGTGCCTTACACATCACGTCATACAAAGGCACCAGGGCAAAACCAAACCCGAACATCAGCACAGTACCAATGGTCAGTTTTATCATCAGTTGTCGGTTCTTGCTTTTAAGTGATTCGTTGTCCATTTTTCACGCTCCTAATCCACCCAACTATTCCACTTTGGGTGGTGTAGAGAATGTATGGTGCGGCGCAGGGCTTGGAACCGTCCATTCCAGTCCTTCAGCTCTTTCCCAAGGTTTAGCCGGTGCAGGCTTTCCTCCCCGCACACACTTAATCACAACCCACAAGAAGATCAGTTGTGATAAACCAAAGGCAAAGCCACCAATCGAAACAATCTGGTTCACGTCAGCGAACTGAATCGCGTAATCAGGAATACGTCTTGGCATTCCCGCCAAACCTAAGAAGTGCATCGGGAAAAACAACACATTGACCGAGATAACAGAACACCAGAAGTGCCACAGACTTAGGCGCTCATCGTACATATGCCCTGTCCATTTTGGCAGCCAGTAATACGCCGCCGCCATAATCGAGAACACAGCACCAGAAACCAGAACATAGTGGAAGTGCGCCACAACAAAGTAGGTATCGTGATACTGAAAATCCGCAGGCACAATTGCCAGCATCAGCCCAGAGAATCCACCTATGGTAAACAGCACAATAAAGGCAATCGCAAACAACATAGGCGTCTCAAAAGTGAGTGAGCCGCGCCACATGGTCGCAACCCAGTTA
The DNA here is from genome assembly GCF_013041605.1 of Vibrio plantisponsor. Classification (GTDB taxonomy): domain Bacteria; phylum Pseudomonadota; class Gammaproteobacteria; order Enterobacterales; family Vibrionaceae; genus Vibrio; species Vibrio plantisponsor. The sequence goes on from NZ_JABEQC010000001.1 coordinate 63,613, forward strand.
AATACTTTTACCCCTGTTGGTACGGCGATCAGCATGGTGCAATACATAAAGAACAGTTCGGCAAACACCGGCATACCAGTGGTAAACATATGGTGAGCCCAAACCAAGAACGAAAGCAGCGCGATACTGCTGGTGGCGTAAACCATCGAATGATAGCCAAACAATTTTTTGCCACTAAAAGCAGGAACGATGGCAGAAATAATGCCGAAGGATGGCAGAATCATGATGTACACTTCAGGGTGACCGAAGAACCAGAAAATATGCTGGAACATCACAGGGTCGCCACCACCAGCCGCATCAAAGAAGCTCGTACCAAAATACTTATCGGTCAGAACCATAGTGACCGCCCCTGCTAATACAGGCATCACCGCAATCAAAAGGAAAGCCGTAATCAGCCATGTCCAGACAAACAACGGTAATTTAAACCATGTCATACCCGGAGCGCGCATGTTGACTATGGTCACGATGACGTTAATCGCCCCCATAATCGAGCTGATACCCATAATATGAACCGAGAATACAAACAACGCTGTACTGTCTGGGCCATAGGTTGTCGATAGCGGCGCATAGAATGTCCAACCAAAGTTAGGGCCGCCACCTTCCGTAAACAGTGATGCAAGAAGAATGAGGAAAGCAAATGGCAGAATCCAGAAGCTGAGGTTATTCATCCTTGGCAACGCCATGTCCGGTGCGCCAATCATTAAAGGCACCATCCAGTTCGCTAACCCTGTGAATGCGGGCATTACCGCACCGAACACCATAATCAGACCGTGAACTGTGGTCATTTGATTGAAGAATTCAGGCTCTACAAGCTGTAAACCCGGTTGGAATAACTCGGCACGAATCACCATTGCCATTGCGCCACCAATCAAAAACATGGTGAAGCTGAACCAAAGATACAAGGTGCCTATATCTTTATGATTGGTTGAATAGATCCATCTAGCCAAACCTTTAGGAGCGTGGTGTTCATGTTCGCTCTCGCCATGATCAACAGAGCCGGTATCTGGATTCGAGATATCAGCGTCCGCCATTGGAGCCGATTTTTCCTTATGAATCATTGTCCTTATCCTCCATTACCCGATTGACCAGAAGCTCCAGCGCCCTGTGACTTAAACGCATTAACGTCAGATGCTTGAACCGCATCGCCAGTGTTGTTACCCCAAGCGTTACGTTGATAACTGATCACAGCAGCCAGTTCTTGATCACTCAACTGGTTGCCAAAAGCCTGCATTGCGGTTCCCGAACGACCATTAACAACCACATTAAGATGAGCACTTAGATCCCCCGTAGCCACAGGACTGCCTTTGATGGCAGGAAAGGCACCCGGTATACCTAAACCTGTCGGCTGATGACAAACAGCACAGCGATCCATGTAAACTTTCTCGCCCATTACCATCAGCTCATCCAACGACATTGAACTTTGCAGCGCTTTTTCGGCTTCTTGTCTGGCAGCAGCAATTTCGGCTTTTTTATCTGCGAGCCATTGATCGTATTTCTCTGGCTCCATTGCCTGAACCACAATTGGCATAAAGCCGTGAGCTCGACCACACAACTCAGCACATTGACCGCGATATACGCCCGGTTCATCAATGCGTGTCCAAGCTTCATTGATATATCCCGGAATGGTGTCTTTCTTAACGGCAAAAGCCGGAACCCACCAAGAGTGGATCACATCATCAGATGTCAGTAAGAAGCGCACTTTACGTTCAGTCGGCAGAACCAAAGGCTGATCCACTTCTAGAAGGTAGTGTGCTCCTTTGGTCTCTTCGCCCTGAATTTGTTTTTGCGAAGTCGCTAAAAGACTGAAAAATTCCACGTCTTGCTCAAAATAGCTGTAATGCCATTTCCATTGTGAACCGGTGATCTTAATAGTGAGGTCAGATTGAGAAGTATCTTCCATCGCAACTAAAGTTTTCGTTGCGGGAATCGCCATGGCGACCAAGATAATGATTGGGATAATCGTCCAAATAATTTCGACTTTGGTACTTTCGTGAAAATGAGCCGCCACCGCTCCCTTCGATTTGCGGTGCTTGAAAATGGCATAGAACATGGCACCAAAGACCACGAGAGCTATCGCTACACAAATATAGAAAATAAGCATGTGTAGCTGATACACCTTACCACTGATTTCGGTAACGCCCGGTGTCATGTTTAATGCTCGTTCTGCAGAAAAAACCTGTGGGGAAAAGCTGATTAACAGCCCAACCATTGGCAGCCACAGATCGGTTACAAATCTTCTCAAGAGCTCTCTCCTCTGCTTCGCTGTACTTCAACACCTCTCTGTACTTCAATACTTCTCTGTACTGCAATACAAGGAACGTGAATCGACACAAACAGCAAATTTGACTCAATTGTTACATTTGTTAATTTTTTGTTATTTCAAAATATTAAGTAAAGGCTAGTTAGGGTTTCAGATTTGTTCAAGAAAATATCAAAACAGTTTGATAAAAGTGGGTTGTCAAAAACTGTCCTAGAATAGTTTTAAAACTCATGAAGATATTTAAATCTAACAACTAGCGTCTGTTGACCTAAGGTTTAATGCAGGTTTTAGCGATTGCGCGCTCATAAATGAGAATCGATATCAATTATGCTGCGTAATCAAATTAATACATAAGGTGGCAATCATGATGGAAAAAGTCACACAATGGTTATCAGCAGATCCTGACCCTAAAACACGGGAAGAACTGCAATATCTGATTGACCATAAAGAATATGAAGAGTTAGAAGACCGCTTTAAATGCCGACTCGAATTCGGCACAGCCGGTCTGCGCGGAAAAGTAGGTTGTGGTCCAAACCGAATGAACCGTTTAGTGATTCAACAAACCGCTTTAGGTCTTGGTGAATACCTAGTGAAACACGTCGACAATGCTAAACAACGTGGCGTAGTGATCGGCTATGACGGCCGCACAGATTCCAAATCCTTTGCACATGACACAGCAGCCGTTTTAACGGCTTTAGGTATTAAGGTTTACTTAACTCATAAAGTGGCGGCTACGCCAATTGCGGCCTTTGGTGTGAAGCATTTCAACACGGCGGCGGCAGTTGTGGTAACAGCGAGCCATAATCCGCCAGAGTACAACGGATTTAAAGTCTACTGGGAAAACGGCGCGCAAATCATTCCTCCGCACGATTCTGGTATCGCACAAGAGATTGATATTGCAGCCACTCGCGTGATTCCATTGATGCCGCATTCCGAAGCTGAGCGTCAAGGTCTGCTGGTTTGGTTACGTGATGATTATTACCAAACTTACCGTGCAGCGATTAACAGCAATCCTCTGCTTTCTCATCATACTGACCCAAACAGCATTTCTATTGCTTATACGGCAATGCATGGTGTCGGCGCAAACATGGCGGAAGATCTTCTCCATGATGCTGGATTCAAGAAAGTGATGAGCGTGAAAGAACAGCGTGAGCCAGATGGCACTTTCCCAACCGTTAACTTCCCGAACCCAGAAGAAGCGGGTGCGATGGATATGGTGATTGAACTGGCTGATTCGATCTCAGCGGAACTTGCTTGCGCTAACGACCCAGATGCTGACCGTTTTGCGGTTGCGGTACGCAAACCCGATGGAAGTTACCAAATGCTCACAGGTGACCAAGTGGGTACTCTTTTCGGTCATTACTTGCTTAGTAAAACCGATGCAAAATCCCAATTAGTGGGCAATACCATTGTCTCTTCTAGCCTACTGAACAAAGTGGCAAAAGCGCATGGTGCGAAGTATTACCAAACATTGACTGGTTTCAAATGGCTCACAAACATTGCAATGCAAGAGCAAAGCGATGAGCACAAATTCCTGTTTGCTTACGAAGAAGCGCTTGGCTACACAGTAGGTAACACCGTTTGGGACAAAGATGGTTTATCCGCTTTGGTTGCTTTTGCACAACTATCAGCAGAACTCTACAGCCAAGGCAAAACCATTTGGGATCAACTTGAAGAAATTTACCGCGAGCATGGCATGTACATTAATGCTCAACGCAGTATTGCGCTAGACCCTGATTACCCGCCTGTGGGTGAACTGCTTCGTGCAGATCCTCCGAAAAAAATTGCTGGTAAGAAAATCTTAGTTACCGAGGATTTAAAACACTCAGTGCGCACTGACAGCAATGGAAAAACGCAGGCAATCAACCTGCCTAGCAGTGATGTGCTGATCTACCACTTAGAAGGCGGCTCACGCGTTATTGTTCGCCCTTCCGGCACAGAACCGAAACTCAAATGCTACTATGAGGTGGTTGGCAGTTTCGCGAAAAACGAAAGCTTCGCGAGCGCTCAAGAAAGGGCAGAAGAACAAATGTCACTTCTGATCAGTGAGCATCAGAACAGCTTGAGATAACTGCGGTAATACTCGTAGGAAAGTGACTAATCAAGAGACAAAAGCGAGTTCGTTTTTGTCTCTTTTCATATCAGGTATCTGAAGCGCAATTATTGAATAGTGTCGCCAACGTTTCTGGCTATCATCAACACCTCATCAGCTGAATACAGATTGGAAATGGTGCTTTCCACTTCGGCACCTAATGTCTTTTTGTACAACTGCTGGGCGAAATTGTCCGCTCTTGTGGTGACAAGCACATGCTTGAGCACTGAATCCTGCTCAGCCAATTGCTGCTTAACCAATGGCAAAGATTCCAAGATTAAAGCTTTTGCAACTCCTTGCCCCTGACATTCAGGCAACACAGCAAGTTGCTCTAACTCCAATACTGATTCTGGTCTAAAGCCGCTTTTCTGAGCCCAAATAATGTAACCCACCACTTTGGAATCTGGTTGCTCATCGAGCTTGGCTACATAGATCATATATCGAGGAAAAGCCTTCAAGTTACACTGTAGCCATTCAAACGAACGACGTTGTCTGACAAAGGCTGATTGGTGAACCAACGCAGCTTCAGACAAATCACTTTCCTGCATCAAGCGAATAATCACTTTATCTCCTACTTCGATTAAACTGCATCCGTACCAAAATTCGGCGTACCTTTCTTGAGCTAAAACTTGAGCATACTCCGGACATTTAATGCTTATGAATGAAGAACACATAAGACCACTAAATCCAAAATTAACTTTGACAGACTCAAGTTTTAGACAAAATAATAATATTGAATGATAAATATAACTATTGTTTACCTAGTCAATATTTAGGTAACTCCCCCCACTAGAGATCGGCGCTTCTACAAAGCTAAGGTTACTATGTTTTTTAATAAGTCACTTCAAAAAGAAAACCAAGAATTAAAAGAGAAACTTTATCCACTTGAACAAGTTCGAGAGAGCCTTGATGAGGACATGTTGCGGTTAACGTTAGATCCTCAAGGAAAAATCATTTCCACTAACGCTAATTTTGAAAAGGAACTCGGAATTAAATTTGAGACAATATCAGGCTCTCACCTAACTTCCTTAGTCCCAGAGAAAGCAAAGAAAACTAAGCATTTTCAGAAACTAAAAAGCGCATTAGAGCAGAAACATCACTGGAACGGCGCATTACAAATTACTAAGGCAAACCGTCAGGAAGCGTGGTTGCGCATCATTTTGCAGCCGATCTTTGACATGCAGAAAAAACTGCTTCGTTTTTCTGTTTATGCAACAGAGTTAACTCGAACCATATCAGCCTCCAGAGAGCATGAAGATATGCTCAAAGCGATAAACCGTTCAATGGCGGTTATCGAGTTTTCTCCAGATGGCACCATACTTCGTGCTAATGAGAACTTCCTGAAAACTATGGGATACAAAAGCGAGCAGATCGTAGGTAAACATCACCGAATTTTCTGTGAATCAAGTGACGTTAAGTCACCAGCATACACTGAATTCTGGAAGAAACTGGGGAGAGGTCAATTCGTATCAGAACGCTTTAAGCGAATTGATAAACATGGGCATGTTGTATGGCTAGAAGCTTCTTACAACCCTATTCATAACGACACTGGTGAGCTGTACAAAGTCGTGAAGTTTGCAACGGTTATAACTGATCAAGTGCAACAAGAACTTGCGGCTCAAGAGGCAGCGCAAATCGCTTTTAACGTATCAGAAGAAACCGGACGCCAAACGACTCAAGGACAAGAAGTTATTACCGCCATCATCGCGAAGATGGATAACTTAGTACGGCAAATGAAGCAGGCAAGTAAAGAAATCGAAGCTCTGAATCAGCACTCAAAGAGCATTAGTGACTTAGTCGGCAACATTAGTGGCATCGCTGACCAAACAAACCTGCTAGCGCTTAACGCTGCTATTGAAGCGGCTCGCGCAGGTGAACAAGGTAGAGGCTTTGCGGTGGTTGCCGATGAAGTGCGACAACTGGCTTCAAGAACCAATACGACAACCGAAGAAATTGTCACAGTAGTGACTGAGAACATGAAGCTTACCGCCAAAGCGGTTGAACTGATTAATGTATGCCAGTCTCAAGCTGGTGAAGCTCTGGACTTATCAACCCAAGCTGGTCAAGTAATAGAACAAGTAGAACAAGGCGCCATTCGAGTGGTGGAAGCCGTTCGTCAGTTTAATCAGCAGTTGTAAGGCCTAGTCATAAAAAAAGGTCTAGCAAAGCTAGACCTCTTTATTTGGAATTTTTCACTCATTCTTCAATAACAGATGAGAAGAAGCAGGTTAGTGAATCGGCGCGCCGTTCTTCGCGTTGAACTTACCAAAGTGCTCTTCCAGAATTTCTGGAGTGAGTTTGCCTTCCGCTTCCAAACGCTTAAGTTCTGCGACTATCGCTTTCTGTTCTTCAATACTTGGTAATGAAACTTCTGGCTCGTTACCTGCTTCTTGAGTCATCTGCTCTAGTTCTTTTTCAAAATCGCTCATTATTCTTACCTAAACTTCAAAGTTCTAAATATCAAATACTGGGGAGAAGTTTACCCAACTCCCCAGCAGGATACTAGAGCTTAAAGCTACCAACCATCTTATCTAGACGAGCAGAGAGTTCACGAAGCTCTTGGCTAGCGCCGGCAAGCTCTTCAGCAGTGCCCGTAGTGACCTCATTGATTGAGTTAATTTCTTCAATGTTCATGTTGATGGTATGAACCACGGTTGACTGCTCTTCTGTTGCCGTCGCTACCTGTGTATTTCGGTCTGAAATATCGTGAATACGCTCAGAGATACCGATCAGAACCTGAACCGCTTCATCAGAAGAAGAAACACCTTCCAATGTCACTGACTTACCTGCTTCCATCGCAGAAACCGCGTCTTTAGCGTCACTTTGAAGCTGATTAATCATCTTTTGGATCTGTTCAGTAGATGCAGCAGTGCGGCTTGCGAGATTACGAACTTCATCAGCAACCACGGCAAAACCACGGCCTTGCTCACCTGCGCGCGCCGCTTCAATCGCTGCGTTTAACGCCAGTAAGTTAGTTTGGTCAGAAATATCGCGGATAACATCCAGTATTGAGCCGATATCTTGAGTGGTTGACGCCAACTGGCTAACCACTTGACCAATATTCTCAATATCATTAGCTAAACGAGCTATCGCATCTTTCGCCTGATTCACTACAGCGCGACCTACTTCGGTATTCGAGGTCGCTTGGTTCGCTGTTTCCGCAGCGGTTGCAGCGTTTGAAGCGATTTCGCTAATGGTTGCGCCCATTTGGTTAATCGCCGTCACAACCTGAATCGTTTGGTCACGTTGCTGTTGGCTGTTGTCATGCGTGGTGTGGGCTTTGGTTGACACTGTTTCTGCCGCTTCTTGCAATGCATGACTGGTTGACGCCACTTCTTTCATCGACTGGTGAATCTTCTCGATAAATCCGTTAAAGCCAGAAGAAAGTTGTGCAATTTCATCGCTGCCCTGAACTTCAATTCGTTGAGAAAGGTCACCATCGCCTTTGCCTAAATCAGTAAACCGAATGGCAATTTGACGAATTGGGTTTGCAATACTGCTCGCCAGAATCAAGCCCATCGCAATAAAGATAGCGGCAACAATAATAGTGGTGATCAACATGCGTTGAGCAACATCGTTTAGGTCTGCGAACACTTCGTTAACTGGCACAGTACCTACTACGAACCAGTCCATAGACTTGACGTAGTAACTGGCAACGAACACATCAACGCCATCATGTTGCGCCGTAATCAAGTTGAAACCCTGTTTGTTCAGCAACTTGTTTGTCTCAGCGCCAAACAACTGGCTTAGGCTAGACTTAGCTTTCGATTTTTCACGGTGAATCTGTACTTCGCCTTTCGCGTCGGTAAGAAACACATAGCCCGTTTGCTCAATCTTGTAGCTGTTAAGCAACTTCACCATGTCATCCATCGATTTAGATAGACCTGACATAGTATCGCCGTTCACATCCTGGAAGTTAGCGAACATCTTCACTTCGCCCGTGGCTTCTTGGAACATGCTCACCATGGTTGGATTACCAGAGCTTACAAAGCCATAGAACCAGCCATCTTGCTGTTTGTTCAGTTCACGCAGGAAACCATTTTGGTTCCAGTAGTAAGCCGTTTTGCGGTTAGCCACAGACGCATCGTTCAATTTGAACTGAGTACGGATGTTGTTTAGCTGCTTAACCAGCATAGCTTCATCACCAGAATCAATATTCTTAGTGGCAATCGCTTTCTTAATAAATTCACTCTGAGTGATCTGTTCAGCAGCTAATAGCAGTTGTGTTACTTCGCTATTCACTGAGCTGCTGATCTGTTGAAGCATAGATGGAAGCTCTATGTCCACCAATCGGTGCTCCAATACGTCTCTTGCCTGACGTTGTGCCATTACCCCGACAATAATTGTTGAGGCCAATACCGCAAAGGTGATACCTGCGACGACCTTTGTCTTAATACTGACATTGCTAAATTTGAGCATCTATTCTTTACCTATTTTGGCGATTTGTTTTAACGAACGTTGTATCGACTTTAAAGCATAATTCTTTATGGTGAAACGGCAACTAATTCACCAAATTTATCAATCAAGTGAACCCAAAGCGGATATACGGATTTATTTGTTTGAAAAGGTTTAGAAAAGTGGGAACAGACTCCATGTATTAAATATCAAGCAACAGCTTATAGTTCATCCGTTTGTTCGATATTTATCCAAACAAACGAATATCTTGTCTCATAAGGAACTTTTTGAGCTTCAGGCTCACTAAGAACAAGATTATCAAGGAGATTAGGATTTCATGCAGTCAGAAGCCTTCCATTCGCTACAGCAGCACTTAAACCAACAGGTTATAGGTCAATCAGCTCTTGTTGAGCAATTACTGGTCGCGTTACTAGCAGACGGTCATATTCTGGTTGAAGGGCCTCCGGGGCTGGCAAAAACTCGCGCGGTGAAGTCGTTGGCAGACTGTATTGAAGGGGATTTTCACCGCATTCAGTTCACGCCAGATTTGCTACCCGCAGACTTAACCGGCACAGACATTTTCCGCCCTGAAACGGGTGAGTTTACTTTCCAAGCCGGGCCTATATTTAACTCGCTCGTCCTTGCTGATGAAATTAACCGTGCACCGGCAAAAGTTCAGGCAGCAATGCTGGAAGCCATGGCAGAAAAGCAAATTACTGCGGGCAGAAAAACCTATCGATTACCCGAACTGTTCCTAGTGATGGCAACGCAAAACCCAATCGAGCAAGAAGGTACATACCCATTGCCGGAAGCGCAACTCGACCGCTTCCTGCTGCATTTAAATGTGGATTATCCTGACGCCGAGCATGAGCTAGAGATTCTTCGTCTAAACCGTGGAGAAGCCAAAGGTGAAAGCTCAGCAGATTTACCGAAACTCACCCAAGAGCAAATATTTGCTGCGCGCCAAGAAGTACTAAATATTCATATGGCGGAAACCATCGAGAAATACTTGGTTCGTTTGGTGATGGCGACTCGCAAACCTGAACAATACGATTCAAAACTTGCACAGTGGTTAGAAATGGGTGTCAGCCCACGCGCGACTATCGCTCTCGATCGCTGCGCACGCGCACGTGCATGGCTTCAGGGTCGCGACTACGTAAGTCCTGAAGACGTACAAGCAATGGCGTTTCCTGTTTTGCGCCACCGTTTATTACTGACCTATCAGGCACAAGCGGAAGGCGTACATCCAAACCAAGTCATTACTCACTTACTGACTCTGGTTGGCAGCGCGTAAGGCAAGCATTATGGCTCAGTCTGTAAAACAACTTTTACCCGCACATGCTGATGGCGTTCATCTTTGTCTCGAAGAGCTACTGCCCTACAAGCAACATACGGTGAAATGGTTGCCGCCTGCCAAAAGTTTATGGTCACAGCTTTTAGGTCAACACCAAAGCAAACAACTTGGACGAGGTATGGACTTCGCCGAAGTTCGCCAATATCAGCCAGGTGATGATATTCGTGCTATTGATTGGCGTGTCACCGCCCGAACAGGTAAGCCGCACACCAAGTTGTTTTCTGAAGAACGGGAAAAGCCCGTGATTCTCTATGTAGATTTAAGCTCGACCATGCAGTTTGGTTCTTCTCTGTTACTCAAATCGGTACAGGCTGCACATATCGCCAGCTTGATCAGTTGGTTATCCGTTGCAGAGAAAGATCGCATTGGTGCGGTGATTGACACAGGCTCAAGCCTCGTTGAAATAAAACCAACCAGCAGAAACAAAGGTCCACTGCAAATCATCGCCCAATTGGTTGAGTGCCAACAACAGGCACTTTCAGGCGCTTCGGCACCTAGTTCCATGCAAACCGTTTTAATGACATTAAACCGTCTCTGCCCGAAAGGCAGCGAGGTAATAATGATCAGCGATTTTGTTAATTATGAGGATTCTTTCCGACCATTATTCAACCAGTTACGTAAGCACAATCGCGTGAAGTTAGTCCATATTTTTGATCCCCTTGAACAAGGTGAGACCCAATTTAGAGGAATTGAGAGAGTGAGCGATGGCAAAAATGCGCGCTGGCTTAACTTTTCGTCCAAATCTGACCGTCTAAGCATCAAAAATGCCTTTGATTCTCGAAAATTAGAATTAGAATCATTGAGCCAATCTATGGAAATGGACTACCGCTCTCTTTCTAGCGATATATCTTTGCTACAACAACTTTCTGGATAATTTAAAAGATATGCAAGAATCATCAAATTTACTCAATCTTAGCGATTTGCATTTACCTGAAGTACCTTCATGGCTGCCACTTTCTTGGGGATGGTGGGCAAGTCTATTCGCCATTGTTTTGGTACTGGTAAGTATCGCTTTAATTGTCCGTGCTAAAAAGAAACGTATGGCGCCGAAGAAAACCGCTTTGCGTTTGCTTAACCCAGCACTAGGACATCAAACTCCATCATCAGCGATTGAGTTAGTTCGTCAAGCAGCGTTATGTTATTACCCGCGTGAGCAGGTTGCTCATTTAACCGGCCCAGATTGGTATGCATTTTTGGATTCCCAAGTTGATTCCCCTATTTTCACGAAGAATGAGGAAACTTGGCAGAAGGCTTTGTATCAAAAACAAAAAGTCGAAAATGCACAAGATTTGGTGGCGGATTGCTATCAATGGGTGAACACAGCGTTGCCGCCGCAAAAAAGGAGAAACTTGAGCGTTGGCAAATATTGAGTTCGTATGGTGGTGGCTAGTTGTTCTATTGCCACTGCCGCTAGTTATTCATCGTATTTTACCTCCTGTAAAGGAAAGGGCAGCCATACAGTTGCCCTACTTACCTCAACAAAATACCGTCGCACCGCCTAAACAATGGTTGGGCAAACTGTTGGCCGTATTGATCTGGCTATGCCTGATTGCCGCTGTTTGTCGCCCAGTTTGGTATGGCGACCCTGTCACCACTTCGCCAAAACATCGCGACATGATGCTGGTTGTCGATCTCTCTTACTCAATGAGCCAAGAAGATATGAAATCCGACGGCGATTATATTGACAGGCTCACAGCGGTTAAAAAGGTTTTGAGTGATTTCATCAGCAAGCGCGAAGGCGACAGGCTGGGCTTGATCTTTTTTGCTGATCACGCTTATTTGCAGACACCGCTGACTTTAGACCGCCAAACAATCAGCCAGCAATTAAATCAAGCCATACTAAGATTGATCGGAACTAAGACCGCAATTGGTGAAGGTATTGGCCTCGCAACCAAAACCTTTATCGATAGCGACGCACCCCAGCGTGTAATGATTTTACTCAGTGATGGTAGTAACACCTCTGGTGTTCTTGACCCGATTGAAGCCGCCAAAATTGCTAAGAAGTACAACGCGACCATCTACACTGTGGGTGTTGGCGCAGGCGAAATGATGGTGAAAGAGTTCTTCCTCACCCGCAAAGTTAACACTGCTCAAGATCTGGATGAAAAGAGCTTGATGGAGATTGCCAAAATCACTGGCGGTCAATATTTCCGTGCTCGTGATGAAAAAGAACTCGCGACCATTTATGACACCATCAACGCACTGGAGCCAATTAGTCAGGCAACTCAGACTTGGCGTCCACAAACTGAGTGGTTTGGTTATCCACTAGCAGTCGCGCTGCTTTTGTCTGTCATTTTGTTTATCGTAAGGAGAGACCATGTCTGATTTCGAGTTCCTTACTCCTTTATGGCTTTTAGCACTTGTTCCCCTAGCCGCAATTCTATTTTGGCTTTCAGCCCATAAACAAAGCCAAGGGCTTATCGCCAACCATATAGCCAGTGCGCTGGGAATCGAAAATCGCAACAAAACCAAATCTGTTCTCTTATTGATAGCGCTTAGTTGGTTAATTGCTGTGATTGCGTTAGCTGGGCCAAGTTTCCATAAACAAACACGTCCTAGCTACACCAATAGCAACGCACGTATTCTGGTCATGGATATGTCTTTGTCACTGTACGCGACGGATATTAAACCCAATCGCTTAACTCAAGCTCGTTACAAAGCACTCGACTTACTTAAAGGTTGGACAGAAGGCAGCACTGGCTTAGTCGCTTATGCCGGTGATGCGTACACAGTTAGCCCGCTGACTAGCGACAGTGCAACCATCGCTAACTTGCTGCCTAATTTATCCCCCGACATCATGCCTTATCAGGGAGCCAATGCCGCATCAGGTGTAAAACTGGCTATAGAGATGCTTAGAAACGCAGGAATGGCACGCGGTGAAATCATCCTGCTAACCGATGATCTTGATGAGCAAGAGCAATCAGACATCGAAAATGAACTGTCTGGTACACAGTTTAAGCTCGTGATTTTGGGCATTGGTACCGCTTCTGGTGCGCCAATTACACTCAGTGATGGTTCACTTCTGAAAACCGACAACGGACAAACCGTCGTTGCCAAAACCAACTTTGAAACTATGCAATCACTGGCGAAAAACGTCAGCGGAGTTTTCACGCCATACCAAGCGAATGGTCAAGACGTTGCGCGTATCTTGTCTGAACAAGGTTTGCAGCAAGATGTGAGCAAGAAAAACGAAAAAAAAACGCTGACTGAAAACGTCAACAATGGTTATTGGCTACTTCCTCTGCTAATCGTGCCCGCATTATTACTTTTCCGTCGTGGGCTGATCTTTGTTGCAGTTCTCTCCACAGGATTCAGTGTCATGTCGCCAGATGCAAGCGCCGCATCTTGGCTGGATACTGGTTCGCCTTGGAAGAACAGCAATCAGCAAGCGATGGAAGCCTTTAATAACAAAGATTATCAAACTGCCAGCGAGCAATTCACCGATCCTGAATGGCAAGGTGTCGCTCGTTATCAGAACAAAGATTTTAAAGGCGCAATAGAGAGCTTTTCTAAAGTAGAAAACCCCTCTTCGAGAACACAATACAATCTTGCCAATGCGTATGCTCAAAATGGTGATTTGGATAAAGCCAAAGCGCTTTATCAACAGGTGTTGCAGCAAGATCCAAACAACCAAGATGCTAAAAACAATCTCGATGTTGTTGAAAAAGCCCTGCAACAGCAACAGCAACAGCAACAGCAACAGCAACAGCAACAGCAACAGCAACAGCAACAGCAACAGCAACAGCAGTCTCAATCGGGAGCGGATTCTGGTCAATCGCAAAACAACGAATCACAGCAGCAGGATTCACAGTCGCCACAACAAAACGATGCGCAACAGTCGCAAGATCAAAAACAAGTAAACTCTCAAGACGATAAGTCACAAGACCAACAGAGTAAGGATTCTGCACAAGACAACCAAGATGCAGACAAAAATGCAAACAGTGGAAAAGAATCCACTCAACAAACCGATGCTCAAGCCAACGCCCAAGGCGATAAACAAGACGAACAATCAGAGCAGGAATCGCAGCCTGATGAAAAACCGACAACGGCAACCTCAACGACAACTGAAAATATCGATCCTGAATTAAGGAAGCTGGAAAAAGTTGAAAACGCTCGCGACCCAAGTCAGCTATTGCGTGCTCAATTGATTATTCAGGCTAACAGTAAACAGCCTCCACAAACTGATGGTAAAAAGTGGTAATGATGAACGTATTACATTCTCCATTCGCTAATTCCCCGCGATTTGCATACATCTCTCGCTTAGGACGACTTGCTCTATTCTTAGCTATTGCAGCTATTAGTTTGAATAGCTTTTCCGTTCAAGCGGCATCCTTTTATGCCAGCGTCAGTAAGAACAAAGTCGTAAAAAACGAAGTTTTTCAGCTACGAGTAGTAAGTGATCAAAAAGCCTCATCAGACGATATTGATTTCACCGTATTAAGCAGTGATTTCCTGTTGGGACGCCCGAGTTTTGGTTCATCAATCAATATCATTAACGGTACGCGCAGCAACAAAAGCGAATGGACAATATCACTCGCAGCAACGCATATAGGTATTGTTACGATTCCAAGCTTTGAACTCAACGGCCAAAGAACTCAACCAATCGCGATTCAGGTAGCACAAGACGAACAAGCTCCAGAGGTGAATGATCTGGTTGAAGTGCAGACTCAGCTTTCAACTTCAGAACTCTACCCAAATGAAAGTGCTTTATTGAAAGCTCGATTAATCATCAAAGCAGATCCACGTCGTTTGCAAAATCCAACCGTCGCTCCACCAGCCGTTGAAGGGCTTGAACTTAACGCTGCCAGTGAAGCCAATCAGTATCAAACGGTGTTAGACGGCGTAGAAGTGACTGTCGTCGATCAGGATTTTCGTATCACAGCGAAGGAAGCTGGGACTTATCAACTCAACGAGCCAGTTTTCAAAGGCACCATTGTCTACGGTAGTAACTACAGCGGTGGCACCCGACTGGTTCCTATTGAAACTAAAGCGAAGACATATTCGATTACCGTCAATCCAAAACCGTCAAACTATCAGGGTATTTGGCTTCCTACGAGTAAGTTGAGCCTGACTCAAAAATGGACGGACAGTCAGGGAAATGCGATTTCTGGCGACAGCTACAAAACTCAGGTTGGCGAATCCATCACCCGTGAAGTGAACCTGAAAGTTGCGGGACTAACGCAAGAACAGTTACCAAACATTAAGCTCAGCTACCCTACTTCGCTAAGTATTTACGATGAGAAACCTCAATTCACAACGCTGGATAACGGAGACGTTGTGATGACGATGAAACAGGTGCTTATTCCACGTCAAAGTGGCGATATTGCTTTGCCTGAAATAACCGTGGATTGGTGGAACACCACAGCAAAACAACAACAAGCGAGTAAAGTTTCAGGGCTTACCTTAAACGTTACACAAAATGATACCCCACTGGTTGCGGCACCTACTCCTGTCCAACCCACAACAAAAGTGGAAACCGTCACTGTGACAGATGCGGGGTTTTGGCCTTATTTAACCGCATTGTTCGCGGCACTTTGGGTGATCACTGGTGTGCTTGCATGGCGACTTAAGTCATCAGCATCAGACCAATCAAACTCCACAGAAACAACAAGCTCAAGCGAATATCAGGCTGTCAAAAATGCCTTGTCTGGCAAAGTTGATGGCATTGCTATGAGTGCTGCGATAAAAGCTTGGCTAAACAATGTAGTAGTAGAAGAGCAAGAGCAGGTAGCGATCAATAAAGCGCTGAATGACATCAATCAGGCTCTCTATTCTTCGACTCCTCAAGAGATCAAAACAGACGACCTTGAAAAGTTAGTTGAACGTATTCAAAAGCAGCAGGCAAAGCGCAGTAAAGTTAAACCTGTAACCCTAGCCAACCTCTAATCGATGAACTTCGGCCATCTTCATTAAAGGTGGCTGACCTTCGAAAGAAAAAGATCAATGTGCCATTGAAAGATGGCACAATACTCAAAAATAACGCAACAGTTCGGCAGCCCAACCATGTTAGAAAAAGAAAACCTCATCAAACTTGCCCGCATTCAAATGCCATTTGGCAAATACGCAGGCCGAGTACTGATTGATCTACCTGAAGAATACCTGTTGTGGTTTGACAAAAAAGGCTGGCCCGCAGGCGAGCTAGGTCAACTGCTCCAGCTCTGCTTGGCGTTGAAAATTGAAGGGTTAGATAGCGTTGTTAAACCGTTGAAACGGATGTAATGTCTCTGAACCCTACTAAAGTTATCTGAGCTAGTTTTAACTTAGAAAAAGCGTTCTTTACTGCCTCATTTATGGACAAAAGCTTGTAAGCGTCTTTACTAGCTAAACGTTTGAGGTTTTATTTAAGATATTACGCCCCCCTATCTAACGGATCAAAATTACTCATCCACCAGAGTATTTTTATTGTTATTTGTCATTAGATTAGAGTGTAAGGTTGCACTATAATTTTTGTTTAAATATTGATAAGTAGAGTGCGATGTTACTACAAGGTTCGAATCTCAATATGCCCCTAGCCGAGCTGATTTCTTCACTGACAGTAGCATTAGACATGACAGAGGGGCAGCCCCATGAACACAGTATGCGTTGCTGTTGGATTGGAATGCATATTGGTGAACGATTAAACCTTTCATCCTCAGAGCTTCATGATCTTTATTTTACGTTACTTCTCAAGGACGCTGGCTGCAGTAGCAATGCTGCGCGTATTTGTGAGCTTTACGCCACAGATGATCTCATTTTTAAACAACGTTATAAAACGGTCGGTACTAGCCTGACCAGTGCGATTAATTTCGTCTTAAAAAATGCAGGTTCAGGAGAACATTGGCGCAAGCGTATCTCAACCACGATTGATATTTTGAAAAATGGCACAGATTACGCGCAAGAACTGATTCAAACACGTTGTACCAAAGGCGCAGACGTTGCTCGTGAGCTTTTGTTCAGTGAAAATGTAGCGCAGGGCATCAAACATTTGGATGAGCACTGGGATGGCTCAGGGCGTCCTGATGGATTGAAGAATGATCAAATTCCATTGTTTTCAAGAATAGCTCTTCTTGCTCAAGTGATGGATGTTTTTCAACGTGAGCATGACTTGAATAGTGCATTTGCTGAACTAAAAAGTCGTTCTGGAAACTGGCTGGACCCAAACTTAGTGGCCATCTCTAAGCAGTTGAAAGGCAGCCCTGATTTTATCAAGGCACTTAATGCTCCATCCATAGTCCCTTTTGTGCTCGCCATGTCACCCGCCCAAGCGATGATTCCACTAGATGATGACTATTTTGATCGAATAGTAACTGCCTTTGGCAAAATCATCGATGCTAAGAGTCCTTTTACCTCCGGACACAGTTCCAGAGTAGCTGTTTTTAGTACGCTCATAGCTGAAGAACTCAATATAGACCAAGAAGATCGACGCTGGCTAAAACGTGCGGCACTGTTACATGATCTCGGCAAACTTGGGGTAAGTAACACTATCTTAGATAAACCAGGAAAATTGGACGATGACGAGTGGGCACAGATACAAAATCACGCAGTGTTTACCAGAGAGATCATCGAAAAGATATCTCCCCTAAAACAATTTGCCAAAATGGCAGCGGCTCATCATGAAAAATTAGATGGTACAGGCTACCCCGACGGACTGCTTGCCGATGAAATTTCTATGATGACACGGATTATTACCACCGCCGATATCTTTGATGCTATTACTGCTGAGCGCCCGTATCGAAGCGCCATTCCGATTCCGAAAACGTTAGAAATCATGGAAGAAAGTGTGGGTACAGCCATCGACCCAGTGTGCTTTAATGCGCTAAAAGTGGCACTGAACAAACTCCCTGAGAAATATATAAAAGATATTGGTATGAGTGAGGTTCCCGCGTCACCTATGCTCTAGATCGATTTGAAAAAATAATAACTGGGTTAGATTTATCTCTCCAATAGAGCGATTGGTTAACTCATTAATAAGGGCAAGTAAATACGACTACTAACATCAGGTCTTTACTTTTTACAAGGATGACTTCTCATAGCTCAAACACCAAATAACAGAATACGAACTCATGTTTATGCTGACACACAATGGGGCAGAAATATTTCATCCTGAACTGGCTGAAACGAAGATGGATACTCTCAAGTTCATTTCCCTATATACGA
Organism: Vibrio plantisponsor; assembly: GCF_013041605.1. GTDB lineage: Bacteria > Pseudomonadota > Gammaproteobacteria > Enterobacterales > Vibrionaceae > Vibrio > Vibrio plantisponsor. Next base: position 81,850 of record NZ_JABEQC010000001.1, read on the forward strand.
CACCATCAATTTGCACATACAACGCGTGTTAATGAGAGATTTCGCGCAAAAGGATGAGCAGCGTTCTGTTGCGACAGTCCATCATCTAGTTGGTTTATTATCGCTAACACCCTTGTGTTAAATAGCATAAGATACACGGCCTTGACCCAGTACTGAGCCACTCTTCGTAATGACAGACAAAACACAGCAAGCGACATTTGCCGATCTTGGCCTGATTCCAACCTTAGTCGAGAGACTAGAAGCATTAGAATATAACCACCCAACACCTATTCAATCTCATGCAATCCCAGATGTTCTTGCTGGGCGAGATATGATAGGTGGAGCCAATACAGGTTCAGGTAAAACTGCCGCTTTCTCGCTGCCAATTCTGCAGAAAATTCTTCAGCAAGATGAATCAAATGATCGTCGTGGCAACTTCGTTTCTCATTTGATTTTGGTTCCTACTCGTGAGTTGGCATCGCAGGTAGCATACAGTGTTAAATCCTACTCATATCATCTTAGAGATAAAATCAAAACGGTTGCCGTATTTGGTGGCGTATCAGTGAACCCTCAAATGCTAGCGCTGCGTGGTGGTAGTGACATCGTTGTTGCAACGCCAGGACGACTGCTTGATTTGGTATCGAGTAACGCGATTAAGTTAGATCAAGTAAAAACGCTCGTGCTCGATGAAGCCGACCGTATGTTGAGCTTGGGATTTACAGAAGAACTCAATAAGATTCTTGCCTTACTACCAAAGAAGAAACAGACACTGCTATTTTCTGCCACTTTCCCTGACAAAGTCACGGCTTTGGCTCAGCACTTACTTAACGATCCTGTTGAAGTTCAGCTACAGAGTGCCGAAGCTAGCACGTTGGTACAACGCGTGTTTAGTGTGAATAAAGGTGAGAAAACTGCGGTACTCGCCCACCTAATCAAACAGCATCAATGGCGACAAACTTTAATCTTTGTTAATGCTAAGAATGCCTGTAACCACTTAGCTCAAAAACTGTCAAAACGCGGCATCACTGCGGAGGTTTTCCATGGTGATAAAGGACAAGGTGCACGTACTCGTGTCCTTGAGGGTTTCAAGTCTGGTGAGATTCAAGTCCTAATTGCTACTGATATCGCGGCTCGAGGTCTTGATATTGAAAAACTGCCAGTGGTGATCAACTTCGATCTTCCGCGTAGTCCAGTTGACTATATGCATCGAATCGGACGTAGTGGCCGCGCGGGCGAAGTGGGTCTGGGCCTATCTCTTATCGATTACGATGATTACCACCATTTTAAAGTGATAGAAAAGAAAAATAAGTTCCAGCTTGAACGCGAGCAGGTCAAGGGCTTTGAAGTGCATGACGATCAAAGCGAAGCATACTTTTTACCTATGAAGCCACGGGCAAAGCCATCAGGTACGGGTAAAAACAAGAAAACGCGCAATCAGTAAAAAACGTAAACCACAAGTTAGTTTCATTGCGAAAGTTTCTTGGGCGCAGATAAACCAAATTGATTACTCGCTGTCGTTGACCCATTTAAAGAACAATATTTAAAGAACAATAGAGCCTTGCTGGTTGCATCAGCAGGGCTCTATTGCTTTCCAAGAAAGTGTACTAGCGACGTGTCGGACGTCCGCGAGGTGAGCGTTTTTTAAATTCAGATGCTGCTTTCGCTTGTGAGTTAAGAATAGAGTCAACAGTTAGCGGCATCGGCTCTTTAGGTTCAAGCCCATGAGGAAAAGTACGAGCTCTTGGTGGCAAATTGTATTCTTCTTCACTTGCGCGTGGCATGCGCTTAAAGCGATAAAGGTAAAAGTTTTCTAACTTTTCTCTCGCCCAGTCGGTTTTCTTTAAATACTTCACGCTACTTGCAATCGAAGGCTTGGTATTAAAGCAATTAAAACGCATGGCTGTATCTAGAATGTCCCAGCCATAAAAATCCACCAACTCTTGCAACATAGTCTCTAGCTTTAACCCGTGCAGTGGGTTGTTTTGTTGCAGTTCGATTCTCTCTTCGTCAGTCATCATTTTAGGGACCTTGCTCATCAAAGGGCGGAGTTTAACAAAGTATAGAGTACAGAGATATCTATAGTTAGGCCGCGATGGCTTGAATAGAAGGGCTGGCCCGCAAGCGAGCTAGGTCAACTGTGCTCAAACTCTGTCTAGCACTAAAAATTAAAGGATTGGACAGTGTGAGGAAACCTTTAAAACGAATGTCAGTTCTCTAAGTAACTACGAAAAGGAGGCACTTAAGAGGGCTTTGTTTCCTAATTCGCTTTCAGTTAAAAACGCCCCTAACATGGCTAATTGTTAGGCGATCACCATCGTTTCAGGCATACCTAGCCCTGTGAGCTTGTTTAACGCTTTTATCATGGCGTAAGTCTCACCAACCTGAGCATTGTAATTTAGTGCCATGTTTTTTGACTTTCCACTAGCCCTCACCGTAGACCTTCAGCCCTGTTGCATCAATGGCTAAATGCTGGATTGTTCCTTTAGTCTTTGTTTTGAATGCGACGTTAACCGTTTTAGCTCGCTTGCTAATGCATGAATAATGAGGGCATGACAACGGTAGTTGAGCAAGCTTAAAAATAGAGTTAATGAACCCTTGAAGACCTCTCAACGGCAGTGAAAATACCCGCTTAACCTTAAGAGCCGTTGTTTTTTAGATCAAGCTAGATAAATGCAGCCCTCGACACCCAATATACAAACAGACTCATAAGTTAACACTCGCTAAATTAATTCAAGTTATGACAAAAGAGAAGCGTCATCACTCTTGAGCGAGCAACAACGCACATTCGATTCCACCAACATTAGGAAAATCTCTTGCGAAACTCTCGTGGAGTTAACCCCACAGTATTGATGAAAACCTTGCGGCAGGCGCTGATATCTTCGTAACCAACCTGATTGGCTATCCATTCAAACGAATGCTGTGTACTTTCTAGGTAGTCACATGCACGCTGAACTCTTAGACGCTGTAAATACTGATTCGGGTTGTAACCCGTAGCCTTTAGAAATCGCCTTTGCATTGTGCGTTCAGTAAGGTTTAACTGCTTAGCTAGCTGATTAATGGACAACGATTGCGCAAAACTCTGATGCATTATTTGTTGAGCCGAGACGATCGCGGTATCACCATGAGCGAACGACGGCTTAAATTGCTGATAATAACTCTGCTCTCTTTGCGAGGTATCGATAACCAGAATTTTGCCAAGTTGACGCACAACCCTAGGGGACGTATATCTAGCGACCAACTCAAAGCCGAGATCCAGCCACGACATCATCCCGCCAGCCGTAACTATGTCTCCGTGATCAATCAATATCTTATTGCTGTTTAGAGGAATATCCGGAAACATTCGGCCAAATGTGTCTGCCAAAGCCCAATGGGTGGTCACTTCTCTTGTATTAATTAAGCGAGTTACGGCTAGAATAAATACCCCAGCACAAGCCGATGACAGAACGGCCCCTTTGGCATACTGATCCTTAAGCCACTCAATAAAATCTCGTTCAGGCGCTAGGTAATAATCGCCTATTGAGGCGGGCGGTAATAAAACAACTGTAAAGCTATCTTTTATCTGGTCAGTTTTCTGAACAATCATTGGCTCAAATATGACATCAATACCTTGCTCGCGACAAACTCGGTTCGCGAGTAAGAACATTTCTTCAAGACCATAAACCGCAGACTTCAACGCTGAAGGATACTCACAAATTCCAACGGATATTTTGGTCACAACTGCCTCCCAACCTGTCGTTTTTAACCTTTTTTATGTCATTTTAGCCTCTAAAAAGAGTACAGCAAGTTGCTCATAATCTTTCTGAACCCAAAATCAAAACAACTGGAGATGAAAAAATGCATAAAAAGGCACTGCTTGTGATCGATATACAGAACGATTACTTCCCTGAAGGCAACTTCCCTTTATGGAGCACAGATAAAGTACTGATAAACATCAAAGAATTAATCGCTAAAGCCAAGCAAAAAGATGTTCCGGTATTTCTTATCCAACACGTGTCTTCAGCCCCTAAAGGAAAAGCACCTTTCTTTGCAAAAGGCAGTGACGGTGTGAATATCCACCCAGAAATAATCGCCATATGCCCTAATGCCGAAGTTATTGAGAAGCAGCATGCAGACAGTTTTCACCAAACGCATTTAGAGAAATCGCTGGAAGAGTTAGCGATTGATGAACTGCTGATATGTGGGATGATGACGCAAAATTGCGTTACACATACAGCTATATCAAAGAAAGCGGAAAAATATAAAGTCTCAGTTATTGAAGATTGCTGCACGACTACTGATAGCATGATTCATAACATTGCTTTAAATGCGCTATCAACTCGCGTACCTCTACTAAGTTTTTCCGAAGTGCTGTAGAAACAAAGAACCATATAAAACACTTCCAAAGCTCACCGGTATTGTTTACCCGTGAGCTTTCGATTTTAACTACATAGGGGGCACGAACAAGTTAAGACAATCACGCCATAGTAATGTCCCAAATAAGTTAGTTTTCATTTGGTTTGACAAGAAAAGATGGTCGCAAAGCGCACTTACTCAACGACTCTAACTCTACTTGGCACTGAAACACCAATTGCTCTGGTTTAAAACAAACACGGATGATCAATATAAGTAAAACGGCGCTTACACTCGGCCAAACAAAATGCAGAACAGGTATAAGCAATCTCGACTCTAAATGAAGTGATTGATGATTATTTGATGAATTATTACCGATTAATAGTGACAACCATTTTTATGGATAGATGCTTGTCCCAAGTGTCAGAAAGAGCTACAGCTCTAGCTTGGGCTGAATGAAATCGATAAAAGCGGAGATTCGTTTGGCAAGAGAAGAAGACTTGTAATACACCGCGTTCACTTGCTCTCTGCCAGAATGACTTATTTTCTCACCTTCTAACAGAGACACTAATCTCCCTTCCGCAATGTCTTTTTTCACCATAAATCCTGACAGGCAAGCGATACCATTTCCCATCAAAGCGAGCTGTCTGACGGTTTCACCGTTACTTGAATTCAGTGTCGGGGTCAGTTTTACAAATCCTTTAAGAGGCCAATCATTAAGTGCTTTCGGGGTTGAAAACCCAATTGTGTCATGATGGGTTAAATCACTACTTTTATTAGGGAAGCCACGCTTTGCTAAGTAATCAGGTGAAGCAACAATGTAGAGCAAGCTTCTACCAAGCGGCCTTGCATGTAACGTTGAGTCATTTAGTGCACCAATACGAATCGCGATATCTGTTTTCTTTTCTAGCAAATCGACAAAACCTTCATTTGAAGTCAGCTCCAACTCAATGTCAGGGTAAGCCTGATTAAACGGTTTCACCAATGGTACTAACTGATGAAACACAAACGGACTGGCGGCATCAACACGTAGTCTCCCTTTGGGTAATTCCCCGCGGGAAATAATTTCTTCTTCCGCTTGCTGTAATTGCATCAATCCTGCTCGCACTGAATCTACAAATTGACGTCCCTCATCCGTTAGTTCAATCCGTCTGGTAGTTCGATTTAATATCGTCACGCCAAGCTGGCTTTCTACTTTGCTCACAGCTCGCGACACCCGCGCAACCTGTACATCTAAACTTTCCGCTGCCGCAGTAAACCCACCGGTATCAACGACGGAAAGTAGAATTTCTAAATCATCAGATTTTGTGCGCATTCTTACCTACGATTTATATATCAGTGCATATTTAATTGTTGCATTTATAACAAATATCATTTGTTAAATACTCTATTTTTTGCAATATCATTTCCGCGCAGAATCTCTCCTTATCAAGTCAATGCACCGCAACACGTTGATGAACGTATGCGTTGTATATATTCAAGCCTAAATAAAGAGAGTAAAAAAATATGCCATTAGCACTTCTCGCATTGACGCTCAGCGCCTTTGCTATTGGAACGACGGAGTTTGTGATCGTGGGATTGATCCCTACTATGGCTTCTGACCTAAATGTCTCACTACCATCGGCAGGATTGCTGGTAAGCCTTTATGCCCTTGGTGTCGCAATTGGCGCACCAGTGTTAACCGCACTTACAGGCAAATGGAACCGTAAACATGTACTACTTACTGTTATGTCACTGTTTGTGGTTGGAAACTTGTTGGCGTGGCAAGCACCTGGGTATAACACCCTTATCGTTGCTCGCATTCTGACCGGTCTAGCCCACGGAGTATTCTTTTCCATTGGCTCGACGATCGCCACCGGTCTCGTATCCAAAGAAAAAGCGGCAAGTGCTATTGCGATAATGTTTACGGGATTAACTGTAGCGCTAGTAACAGGCGTTCCACTGGGGACATACATCGGTCAAACGTTTGGTTGGCAATCGACATTCCTAATCGTTGCGTTGTTAGGACTTATTGCGCTGATTGGTAGTGCTTTCTTAGTACCGAACAACCTAAAACAACCAGCCGCAGCTAAACTGTCATCACAGCTGAAAGTATTGACTCAACCAAGGCTACTTCTGGTTTATGCGATTACAGCACTGGGTTACGGAGGTACATTTACTGCCTTCACTTTCCTTGCTCCGATTTTGCAACAAGAATCAGGCTTTAGCGCCAATGCAATCAGCTTAATTATGTTGGTATACGGTGTATCGGTGGCAATTGGAAATATTTGGGGCGGAAAAATGGCCGATAAGAAAGGACCGATTAAAGCTCTCACTATCATCTTTGCAGGACTCGCAACTATCCTTTTGGTATTTAACTTTACCGCTGTAAACCCTATCACTGCGGTAGCAACGATTCTAGTTTGGGGTGCCTTTGCGTTCGGCAATGTTCCTGGCCTGCAAGTCTACGTTGTGAAACTGGCTGAAAAATTCACCCCTGATGCTGTAGATGTTGCATCTGGCCTAAACATAGCAGCATTTAACGTTGGTATTGCTTTTGGTTCCTGGGGAGGTGGAGTGATTGTGTCGGAAATGGGGTTGATGCATACACCATGGATTGGTGCGATGATAGTACTCGCGGCACTTGCTCTGACTCGAATAAGTGGTCGCCTTGATAATCAGACATCAAATCAGATGACACAGCTAGCAAATTAGAAAAAGCTAAGGACAAAGACTGATACTGAGTAAATAAGTCAATTCTATAAGAGGCACTTCTGAGTCTCGAAGTGCCATCTGTGAAAGTTTTGGACATTTTCGAGTTACGCTCTCCCCCTAAGTAAGGCAATAATGGATTACTTTTTGTATCGCAAAAAGTCTTCACTAAACCTCCAATGTTCAATAGACATAATAATAAAGCGCCCAAACTGAGCGCTTTATTCAATACATGGTTGCGAATTACTTACTAACTTTTAGCGTAGGGAATGGATATCCACCTTCCTGTATTTCTTTGCTCGGTCCATACATCCGCAAGATTATGTAAGCATCTTTCTCTGGAATAGGTAGCCAATTGGTGTCGCTTTCTTTTCCTGTCGAGCTTAGCTCTATTGTATACATACCATCTGCATCGGGTTTTAGGGTACGATCACCACGGCTATGACGGTTTATCTCGTTGTGAGCCATCAGACGATTATCAGATCCATATACAGTGAACGACCAGAACTGACTAACATCAGGAGCCTTGAAATGCATTGTGTATTTCTTACCATTCGAACCATTGATGTTATTACCGTCTTCTCCCTTTTCTGCTTTCAAGTAAACAGATTCATCAGGTGGCAAGCCCCACTGCCCCAAATATGTACCTTCTGCAAACAGATCACGTTCACCGTCACCCAACTGCTCTCTAGTGCCAAGTAATTTTCCGGCATTAGTCATTTTGGGCGCGAGTTCTTGAAGGTGTTTCATACCTAACTCTTTACCGACTTTAGCAGCAGCTAATTGCTCTTTGGTAAAGTCTGTCTTACAAGGTTCGAGGCCAATGGATTTGTATTGATCTAACCATTTCTTATCAGAAGTACCCATATCACCATCACACAGAACGTAGTTCACTCTTTCTAACCAGTTCGTGTCGTCATATTTCGGATAAGTTCTGACTTTTTCTTTAGGTCCCGGAACACCAAGATACGCAGACAACGTTCTAATGTTCCAATCATCCATATAATTTAGGGCAACTTTTTCATCCTCTTTGCCCACAGCCATGATTCGACCCATCAACTTAATGATATTCGAATCAACATAAATAACTTCATCGACACTTGCAGGAATATCCCCTGTCCATGAACGAGCAGCAAACATAAATTTACCGCCTTTATTCCCTCGCAAACGTGAACCAATCATTGACGTTGTGTAATGTCCCATGTCCATTGTATGTAGGATCCAATAGCGGCCTTCATCCATATCTGGAACGCTTACCACAACTGGCTCGGCGGCTACATCTAACCACCCCATTAGATGCAATGTGTCATTATTTATGGTCACATGGGCAGTATATGAGTCGTCGGCAATATGACGAATATTTTGAAAACGATTGAGTGGTGTATCAGTTTCAACGGCAGTTTCGTAGAAAAATTTGTAAGCTTCGTCAATAGAATAAGCATAAATGAAAGCGTCTTGCGCTAGCTTATCTGGGATAGGCTTAGCAAAAGCAAACTGAGTAGCGAAGGGGCTTAACATCGCTGAAGTGGCTAGCAATGAGACCAGTATTTTTTTTCCAACCATTTTCTTCTCCGAGAATATGAACAATTTACCTAATCAACCTATTGAATATAGTTAAAAATTAGAGCCTATAAACTAATTGTTGCTATATTATTAGGAATTTTTGGAATGTGAGAAAATTTAATCTTGAATAATTTTCAATTTGTTTGACCATTAGGATAGGAGCCATACATGCGTTTTGACCTCGACTTCAATCTATTAAAAACGCTGCTAGTGCTTGCGGAAAAGCAAAACCTAAAAAAAGCGGGGCTTACCTTAGGTTTAACAGAAAGTGCAGTTAGTAAGCAGTTGACCCGCCTTCGAGAGCAACTTAATGACGAACTGTTTATTAGGATGTCTGGTAAGCTTGAACCGACCAGTTATGCTCATTCGATTATTCCAAAAATAAAAGTGGCTCTTAGTGATTTAGAAGAAGCCGTCACTCCCACACACTTTGATCCTTCAACATATGCGGATGCTATTAACATTGCGTTGCCCGATTTAGTTATGGAGAAGTTTGGCATCACCTTGTACGAAATGCTGCTACAGAAATTTCCAATAGCATCAGTGGCTCTTCATTCATGGGGAGATGAGACTGAAAATAAGATTGTGCGAGGGGAAATTAATTTTGGTGTACACCTACTTCATCAAGATCGCTCATCAGGTGTCTATCAGCAGAAAATATGTGATGACAAATTCGTTATCGCATCTGCCATTAAACATGGTAAGTATGATTGGGATGAAGTAAAAAAGTGGCCTTTTATCAAACAAAGAACTGTTGGATGGAACGAGCAAAAATTTCAATTTATAGAACACTTACAGTCCCAAGGAATCGAACTCAACTATTCACATCAGGCCGATACGGCTTCCTTTGCACTAAAGCTGATGGCGAATCGAAAAGTTGCGAATGTCTTACCTAGCAAGGTATTAGGTAACGAATTTGTTCAAATTTCAGGCACAGAGTTTATCGATTACAACATAATCTGGGCTGCTAATGTGCGTGTTACTGATCGTAAGTCTCCCCTATACCAACACCTGTACTCATTAATGTCGCAGATATTCATTTAACGCCGAATAGCAAAATGCAATTATTCATATAAGAAAAAGTAGGGGAAAATGTAGCCGAGACACATCAACGTAACATATAGCTTAAAATTGGAATAGGGCAAACGTGTTTCAACGATATTAGCTAAGTGAGAAAACACATATTAGCTACGGTATGAAGAATCTCATTGCAATATCAAAAAATGTTGCAACTCAAGTAAGTACAACACTCAAATTTAATGCCCTAGAGTTCAGCTTAGCTATTCAGTTAAGCTAGGCTCTTTACAACAGCTACTGCTGCTAACAGCAAGAAAAACGCACCACAACACTGATTGAAGGTTCGCCCATTGGCTAAGAGCAGTGTTTTAACCTTATCCGCCAATCTTGCCACGATATACTCTACGACAAATTCAATACAAAGAAAGCTGAATGTTATTACCAGAAATTGGGGGATAAACGCCTCATCAGGGTTAATAAACTGAGCTAGAAAAGCTGTAAAGAATAGCAAGACTTTCGGATTAGACAATGCAGCGAAATAGCCTTGCTTAAATAGCTCTTTAGGCAGAACAGACACTACAGTTGTTGTTTGCTCAATGCTAATGGCAGATGCGAAAAACAATTTGAAACCTAACCATGCAAGATATAAAGCTCCCAGCCATTGAAGACCAATCATCAGTTCAGGTTTTGCTTCTAGTAATGTACCTAAACCTAGCATAGCTACCGTAATCAAGATGAAAAAGCCACTCACGCCACCACATATTGTCCAAATTGTCTTCTTATAGCCATATCGTGCACCGTGGCTGAGTGCTAAAAGCGAGTTAGGACCTGGGACACAAGCAAGACCCAGCGCAGACAAAGCAAAGACACACCAAATTTCAAACGTCATAACCAACCAGCAAATTGAGAACTTAAGGGAGATTAGTATCTCTCAGTTCTCAATTTATCTATGGTATATTCTGGACGTAAAACATGAATATTTAGACTTAAGGTTCAATACAAATGAATGAAAATAATGGTGTCCGATTTTTATTGATACCTTTAAATAACTTTAACATGCTTCCGTTTGGTGGCTTCTTAGATAAACTCCGATTCTCCGCAGATGAAGCGGATCACAGTCAACAACGATATTGCTCATGGAAAGTTGTGTCTCACAGCAAAGGGTTAGTCATTTCTAGTAGCGGAATCCCTATCAGAGTTGACCTCGATTTTAGTGACGTTAAGCCTGCGAATTTTGACTATGTGGTTTTCTTTGGCAGCCGCACTGCAACTGAATCTCAGCAGCAAGCCGCTTATTATCGCTCTTTTGTTCGAAATGTTGTCGCCAATGGAATACCAATTGTCAGCATTGATAACGCTTGCTTTACTCTAGCTGAGTTAGGGCTACTTAACCGTCATCAAATTGTGGTTCATTGGCGGCACCATAGCGAGTTCAAAGCAACCTACCCTAAAGTAATTGTAAGAGATGAGCAGCTTTATCACTTTGATAAAGAGCTAATCAGTTGCACTGGCGGAAGTGCCACTATCGACCTTGCGGTGGCAATTTTGCAAAAGCATGTCGGTCAAACAAAGGCAGAAAAAGGGTTAGCGGATATGCTGGTTGATGAAAATCGTAGTATGCAACACCGTCTAAAGTCGTCAGAGCAAGGAATACACAGAAATCGTCATATGGACAGAGCGATTTCTTTGATGCAAGAAAACTTGGAACAGACAATGACCGTAGAACAGGTTGCTGCGCTCATCGGGATTAGTCGACGACAATTAGACCGCTTATTTCAGCAAAAGCTCAGCATTTCAGCGAGTCATTATTGGCAAGAATTACGTTTACAACATGTGTACTGGCGATTGAAACATTCTAGTCATGACCTTGCCCAACTTGCAGATGAAGTGGGTGTTCGGGATATCAGCTATCTATGCAAGATTTTCAAGAAAAGATTTGGCGTAACACCAGGTCGATGCCGTCGCGACTCGATAGCGTGATGGCTATGTGTGTCTAGCGAGCGACCTTTCAACATTCAATGGTCTTCAATATCTGACTCATTATATAAATTGGGGCATGTACGATTTTAAGAAGGTGTGATGGGCATTAACTATAAATGGTTTTGCGGCAAATTCGTGTTGCCAATGGCGTCAGTCGTGACTCTACACGCATGACCAAAAGCATGGGGAAACTCTATATACGTGGCCAGTTTTAGTTAATCACTACAAGATGTCTGGAACATCTTGACCAGAATAGTGGCCCCTAACTGGCTTAAGGTTTTAGTTTGGGTTTATTTTGGTAGGGTCATAGGGGCTGTGTGTGTCTTGATTCTAAAATCCGACCAGATTTCAGCGTGGTTTGATAGGTATCTACTGAAGAAAGACAAAGAGTAGACGTGATTGTGAAGCTCTAATATCGGTCTTTAGCATGATAAAAGCGAGTAGCCAAATAAATTGGTTCTCGCTTTTTTAATCAACTACCACGTTCGATTCGAGATAAAAATTACCCAGTAAACTCTTCAGAATCGGGACGGTTGGTAAACTGCACACCATTTAAGAAGTCGCACAGCAGTTGGTCTTCACACTGTTTGTAGTTTTTGTTGTTTGGCTTGCGGAAATACGCACCAATTTCGTATTTACTTAAACTAGTACCGACCACTTCTAATACGTCCAACACATCTTCTGCTTTCATGTCTAGCGCAATGCGCAGCTTCATGAGAATCATGTTGTTGGTCAACGTGACTTCTGGCTTAGGTTGCTCGCCGTCTTTTTTTCCTCGCTTGAGGTTAATAAAGCCATTTAAGAATACCGCTAACTCTTGATCCTTCATCTTAACGCGAGATTTGTCGCTTTCATCTTTTAACCAGTTTGCCACTTTATCGTGAGCCACAGTGACTTCGGCCTGCCCGAAAGCTTTCATTATCTGCGCGTTTTTAAGGTTTAACGCGTGTTGGATACGACGTAAAATTTCGTTGTTAGTCACTAGGGATTCCTAAAATGAGTTCTAAGGGTGAATAAAAATCCATCAATGACATGCGATCTGTGAGTGTCTTTATTCAATAGCGTAGTTGACGGTGACTCTAACAGAGAACACGTTTCTTCGGTAGGTTAAAAAACAGAAATAAGACGGCCTATTCGAACTAGTTGGCTAAGTTGGTAAGACCCCACTTTCATAGACACTATGCTGATTAGAAGAAGTAGGTCAAACTACCTCACTGTGATTTGTGAGGTAGAAGGTCACTGGCAAGGAATGGGGCACTTTCTTTCGCTACATCATGGATGTTTACTTAGCATCAACTCTAACTCATTCTCTACTGACGGGCTTGAAGTAACTTTTGTATTTTGTATTCTCAACATAACCAAGCTTTTCATACATAGACTGAGCCACTGTATTACTTATGACTGTTTCCAATTCGATGCCTTTTGCATTCGTATCAAGAGCAAACTTATCAGCTTTAGCCATCAAAGCATTTCCAACACCAAGACCACGAGCTTCATCCTTTACGTAAAGGTCGTTTAGAGTCCAATATTTTTGAAGCGATACAGAGCTGAATCCTTGATATAAAGTTGCAAACCCTATGAATGAACCATTTCTTTCAGCTACTAAAAAGGCAGCTTCACCATGATTGATTCTATCCTCCAACCACAGTTCCGACTCAGTTATAGTTGCTGAATTTTCTAGACTAACTGATAGCTGCCTATATGCATGAAATAGGTGAGAAAGCTCTTCAACATCTTTAAGGTCAGCGGTTCTAATTTCCATCATTAACTCTTTGTAGTTATTAGTTTTTTAATTATGCGAGGTAGCATATAGGTTAAGTAGAAATCTCTCTACCTTTCTGAATGAACATTCACTTTTCAACCTAGCGAAGTTTTATCCCAAATTAGTAATTTTGGGGGGCTATTTAAATGGTCTATCGGTTAGTAAGCATGAACAAAAGTACGGTAATTTCAGTGTCACGATTTACCACTGAGTAATTACGTCAACACTGAATTGGGGCAAAAATAAGTCAGCATAGTTCTTGCTGACTCAGGCGTGGATTAACGATTTAGATGTGTAGTTCTAAACGTTTAAAAGTATAGTGAAACCGTGAACACTTGTTATAAATAAATTATGACCGTTTTCAGATTTCTTTTAGCACTTTTGCTGGATTGCCACCAATTACAACGTTATCGCCAAAACTCTTGGTTACTACTGCACCAGAGGCTACGACTACATTGTCGCCAAGGGTTACACCTGGATTGATAACCGCATTACCACCTATCCAACAGTTGTCACCGATAGTTATTGGACGTGCTAGTTCTAAACCACTGTTTCTCTCTACTGGATCCAGTGAATGTGTCGCGGTATAAATTCCGACTTGAGGTGCGAGTAGACAGTTCTTACCAAATTTTACTTCTGCAACATCCAAAATCACGCAACCGAAATTGGCATAGAAATTATCTCCAACATGAATGTTCGAGCCGTAATCACAATTGAAAGTAGACTCAATATAGATATTTTCGCCAGTGGTACCAAACAAGCTCTTAATTATTTCAACGCGTTTACATCGAAACTCAACAGAGGTTGTATTCAATTCCTCTGTGAGTAATCTAGCTTTCAATCTAAGCTTTAATAACTCATCATCACTTGGGTCATAAAGCTCACCAGATAACATTTTTTCTTTCTCTGACATAAATTTGGACTCCACTACCAAATGACTCACGATGCTCTCAAGACGGCTTCTAACCTCTTTTGATTTACCCATGATGCGGCTGTTTTACTGGCACTTCAACTGGTAATCAAAAAGTGTTCGCCTTGATAATCAGACATCAAAGCGGTGACACAACTGGCAATTTAGAAAGATAGGGAAACCGAGGACAAAAACTGATACTGAGTAGATAAGTTGACGCTAGATAAGGTATGGAATGTCATAGTTAAGGAGAACAACACATATGGATGTTTGTTCCTAACAGGGAGAGCTCCATGCGCTCTCCCTGTTACAACTGAAGTAATCTGTATTTAGTTAACAACATCCCTACAAGTAAGAACAGAAGTACGCGGTGCACAAGAGTTATTAATACAAATTTTCTTTAAGAGGTTATTAAGCTTTCGTATATGCATCCTTATTTATTTCCAGAAAAGTATTAAGTAACAGTCGATAAATATCGCACCATTAAAACTGTTTATTTAACCGGCAGTTGTTCTGGTACTTGGTCGAAAGACGCAACCAAACCAAGTTGAACTAACCTTCCTTCCAAATAAGGTCTGAGATTGTAGGCATTGCGAAGGCGTCTATACTGTGAATAAATCGCTTCAGATTCTACTAGTTGCTTTTTATGAGCTCTAACCATCAGATTCTTGTCGGTTGCACGACTGGATACGAATTCGATAACGTCTACATCATAAGATTGCATTTCTAATAGCAATGCCCTCATTGAATCAAGCACAACGTATAGAAGCCGATCTTTAATTACACTATGCTTCGTTAATCCTTTTGTGTTCTCATAAGATTGCATTTTGTTTTTGACGCTGTGCTGGCAACAAGAAACGGAAAGTATGTGCTTAGCATTGTTTTTGAGACCAAGAAACATTGCTTTGTCTGTAGCTACATCACACGCATGAAGAGAATATGCAACATCTATGGGGCCGCAATGTGTGTATTGTTCAATATCTGCAGTATGAAAATGCATTCGCTCGAAGCCAAGTCTCTCGGCCAAATTGCGATTCTTGTTCATTAGTGCTTCATTAATATCAATACAGTGGATTCGAACAGGCCTTTGCACTACGTAAGTATAGTAGTAGTACACCATAAAGCTGAGATAACAATTGCCAGCGCCGCTATCGACAAACACTAGCTCCCTTTTCTTGGAATATTTTCTTACTTGAGAGTGGATAACTTCCAAAAAAGCAATTATTTGTTCAACCTTTCTGGCTTTATCGGATTCATGTTTTTTTTGTGGTGTCATCAAACCCAACCGTTGAGAAAACTCGCAAAGTTGAATTTTTGTATCATGCTCAATTAGCATGCCGCCTCCTAAAAATATGGAGGTGCGTAACTGATTATAAAGGCTAGCTTAGTGAGGGGGCTGGTATGCCATGCGAAAGAAATCATCATCTAGATAGACCTTTACAAAACAGCAGGCACACCCATAACTATACGTATATGGTATATAACTTCTCGACAAAAAGAGCGTCGAGCTTATTGGTGTTCTGATATTCTGTAATGAATTTATCTAGTCTCCAGAATCGCCGCCTTAAACTAAGGTCTAGTTACTCCGGATTGTTCTCTCCTGGTGGCATAAAATCAATGCGCCTAAGCGCATAAAAACGTGCGCATAATATGCCTCCTTCATTTTAAAATCAAGCCATTTCTAGCCCTTAGCTAGTCGTTCTTCCCCTGCTCATTTCAGTATTGCTACGAGATAAGAAAACTTAATTTTCGCGAACAGAAAAAGAAACTTGATTCATATCAAGAAACCAATCACACAAATAGGAGTACGTTAGACCTTGTTAAATTTTTGAGGGATTAAAAATGACAACATCTAAAGTGATTTTAAGAAACCTGCTCGGGCTTTTGCTGATTATGTCCGTAGTGTTATGTGGGCTCTACTTGTTGCTAGATGTATTAGCACTGTTTGCTTACTTTAATCATGAAGTGGTGATTGCGAATCAATTCATTGATGAATCTTTTTACCTCTTGATATTCTTTGTACCACCCTACTTTATTGGCAAATACATAAACCGTCCCGATATCGTCAAGGCGGTTGAAGACTATCTGTTGTCAAAAAGTAAGAGTGAGCATTACTTGTACAGCCCTAACTTATAGAAACCATTTCTTTTCCAGCTACTCTACCGACACGAAAACGCCTCTTTTTATTCAACAAGAGCCTTATAGCAAGTCGGTAGATTGCTTAGTGTTTGTCACCAACGTTAATTAACAAATTTGTTAACATCGACCAATAATCCACTCGTTAAGCAAAAAGCTTTGCCTATACTTTAGCTATGTCGGTACATCGAATATGGATATCTTGATGGCAGAACAAAACATAGGGCAAATCCTTCAAGCTTTTAATAGCATTGAATCCAAGATCCGAGAGCAAAGCGGAATGCTCAGAGAACTCACCGCTCAGGTCAAAGCGCTCGAAGGGCAAAACAAACAATTAGTACAACTTGTACATCAGTTGAAATCCCCTTCAGCACCGCCTGCTGAGCAGTTTGACTCTGGCAAAGCAGAGTTCCAAAACTCTGTAACGAAAAGCTTGAAATCGATTGAAGAGCAATCGAAAAAAACCATGGATATGATTAAAGCGAATGTTGGAGCAAAGAAACGGGCTTGGCCTTAATCTGCAAACCCAGAGACATCAAAGTTAAATACTTTGCTTAGGCTGTGAGTTCGTTTTAAATGTTACTTTCATCGTGAATACCATTAGTACCCAATGCTTTTATTTGATTGATATAGAAGCCGTTCCTGCCGTTGTCTTTGGCTTTATACAAGGCTTGGTCGGCATTTTGTAATAAGGTGTCGATGTTTTGCCCTTTTACGTACATAGAACCGCCAATACTCACGCTGATTGAGAAACGGTCAGAGAACTCATGGTGAGAGATTTGTAGACATAGACGCTCTGCCAATTGAGCAAGCTCACTCTCATCCACATTGACCAGCAGTACCAGAAACTCGTCGCCACCCCAACGAGCCGCCATATCATAAGAACGAATGGTTTCGCGAATCACTTCCGCTATCGCTTTCAATGATTCATCACCCGCAGAGTGACCATAGGTATCATTGATATCTTTAAACCAGTCGATATCAATCCACAGCAAACCTAGTGGTAGGTCTTCGCGTTCAGCGCGATTCAGGCTTGCTTCAATTTGCTCAGCCATACCACGTCGATTATACAGTTCTGTTAACGGGTCTATTTGTGTGAGCCTTTCTAGCTCTGCGGTTCTTTCTTGTACTTTAAGTTCAAGATCTCGTTTTGATTGCAAAACGGCATCAGCCATCTGAATGAAATGGTTGATCACTCGTCCTAACTCACCTCTTCTACGATTGGTAATTTCTGACTTCGGATTCTGCCCTTTCTCAAACAATACCAACGCTTTATCTAGCTCACTGATTGGGTTTAACACCAAACGATTTAGCACCAAGTTCATTAGCATCAGGGCAATCAATAGCGTAGCAATAAACACAACCACTATTTTGGTGAAGTGCGAGACGGGAAGGAAGATGCTCAGGTCTATCAGGGTTATTTTGTACCAGTCTATTTCAGGCAAATAGACCAAGCCCACTAATTGACGAGACCCATGCATATCAACAAAAGTGGTAACGACTTGTGTGTCACCCGACTCTAACTCATGCATCAACTGGTAGATCACATCCAAGTCATTTTTATTGTCAAAAATAAGATCAATGGCTTTGTGATCAGTTTTCGATTTCATCACCGAGCCGAAATCAATCATCGCTTTGTCGCGATGAAGCTGAATCGCTCCCGCATGATCGATAAAGAAGCTGTGTATTCCCGGCTCAACCTCTTCCACTACGCTGTTTAAGAAGGTCGTTAAGTCCAACCCCGTTCCAACCATGCCGAGTATGTCTTCACCATCTTTAATCAATACATCGATCCACAGCTTAGTAATGCCTAACTCAACATCAGGGTTTACGTTGATATGGATGTCGCGTTTCTGTTCGATTAGGTTGTAAAACCAACTGTCTTCTTGCTTGCTTGGGTCCAATATGTAGCGAAACTCCTTACCACGAAACTCATCTAGCGCATTGTTGTGGTAGTAGTGTCCATTACTCAGCAAAGCAACAAAGTAGCTTTTGTCCTGAAAATTCTGGCGATAGTTTTCCAACTCATCAAGCGCAATAGCTTGCAGAGATTCATTTTGAGGAGAACGAGCCCACTGTTTAATAGTATTAGAAGTAGCAAGCTGACGAGAAAGCGCCAGCTCACGCAAGATCGGCTGAAGCGTACGGCTCTTATCATAAAGAGTTTGTTTTGTAATATAACGCGGAGCCCACTGCTCAATGATTCCCTCAGCGAGTGTTCGAACTAACCACGATACTGCGCCAGCCGTGACAATAAACACTAGAGCAGTAACTAACATAAACTGAGGCTTTAACTTCATTCCCTTCTCCAGTGAAGTTTTAATCTTTGCAACGTTATATCTAGAGTTTTAGCCAACGCTAATAAAACAATATCAGATGTAAGAGAAAAAAATCATCCGTTAATTGCCTATTACACCTAATATCGGAATAGCGCTGAGCAAAAGTGGAATCTACGACATAGTTATAGGCGTCAACTAACCTATTTTCTCTATAGAGATGTGTTATTCGACATAGATTAAATATTCGCTATGAGATAAAAACGCATTTCAAACAAACAACGACTTAATTTCTGTCTATCTTTAAAGGACTAGGGGAAACGGAAATGATGCATGCGCTTACATAAAAGCCTTCCAAAACTCATTTTTATCCTAATATCTTTTGGGACGATCATTATCGCAACCGAATTTTTGACTAGAGAACTGCTTTTCACAGGCCAAACAGAAACCATCGCTTTAACCAACGCCAATCAAAAAACCAAAGAAAGAGAGAATTTGCTCGCTAACTTCTTTGCTGACTCTGAAAACACCATTCACGCGATTAGAACGAGTCAGTCTTTCAATCAGTTTTTAATCAGCCCCGAGACAGCTAAGAAGGATTTTGAACAATTGGCACTCACCTTCGCGGTAAGCCAGCAAGATATTATGAAAATCCGCTATATCGACAAAAGCGGAATGGAAGTGGTGAGAATCGACAGAGACCAGCTGGGTGACGAGGCCAAAATTGTTGAACTCAGTAAGCTACAAAATAAGTCTCATCGTTACTTTTTTTACGACTCTATTGAGAAAAAGCCCGAGCAAATCTGGTTTTCAAACCTTGATTTGAATGAAGACAATGGACGGGTTGAAATACCTTACAAACCGACACTGCGCGCGGTAATGCCCCTTTCTGATAAAGACACCTTCTCCGGCATTTTAATTGTGAATTATTTCCTTAAGCCGCTATTCGACACCTTCGCCAATGCGCCTTTATATAATTCAATATTGGTGGATAGCGACGGTGAAATACTGCTTCACTACGATAAAAGCAGAGAATGGAGCCGATATACAGGCAGCAAAAATATTAATCAAGATATTCCGGATTTTAACCAGTTATTGAACAACGACACTTATAGAAATTCAAATATTTACTCTAGAAAGCTCAATCTACCAATTCCTCAGAAATTAATTCTGATTCTTTCTCTCAATAGCACTTACTCACACTTGCAGGCGTCCATGTCTCACAAGAGTTTTTTATACAGTTCGGGAATCACCTTATTTATTACCGTTGTTTTTGGCTTCATCTTTGCCAGTGTATTAAGCAAGTTTTTCACCGATTACGCCAATCGCGGCAACTATATTGAGAAGCTGATGGATCTCAACTTACGAATCAATAACCTCAACCAAACAAATAAACTCTATATGGAAATGGCGAGTGATGGCATACATATTCTCGACAAAGGCGGCAACATCGTAGCTTTTAGCCATTCCTTTGCAGAATTGCTTGGCTACAGCGAAGAAGAGATGTCAAAACTGAACATGCGCGACTGGGAAGCGAAACTGAAACCTGAAGAAATTGCTGAAACGATGGCAAGCTTTGGCACTGAAGCCAGAAAGTTCGAAACCCAACATCGTAGAAAAGATGGAACCATTATTGATGTGGAAATTAATGCCAAGTGGATAAGGACTGCTGACGGTCGCTGCTTCTATGCTTCGTCGCGTGATATCACTGATCGTTTACGTCTGGAAAGGGAGCTTCACAAACTCGCCACGACTGACGCTCTAACCCAACTGCCAACACGCAGAGTATTTATGGAGCGACTTGAGACCGAAATGGAAAGATATCATCGCAAACAATGTGACGCTGTCACTGTTATCTTTATTGATTTGGACAACTTCAAGACGGTCAATGACACATACGGTCACGGTGCAGGCGATAAAGTACTGGTCTCAGTTGCCAATATTCTCAGTGATGAAATTCGTAAAGTAGACTCCGTGGGGCGTTTAGGTGGTGAAGAGTTTGGCCTGATACTGACCGGAACCACCGCCGAGATGTCGGTACACTTCACTAACCGCATACGTAAGCGGATAGAAGAATGCCCAGTGGTATTAGATCACAGCGTCATTCACTGTACCGCCAGCATGGGCATTACTACCATCAATGCTCTGGATACAGACATCAATAAGGTACTCGAACGTGCCGATAAGGCGCTATATAGCGCCAAACATCTAGGACGAAACCGAGTAGAAGTATTCAAAGAACTAGCTTAAGTTTCGTCTCACCAATGCCTGTGTGTTCTGCTTTAACATCTGAATGAATTTGGACTCAATTTCATTCAAACTCACTGTATCTGGGGTAACCAAATACATATCGGTGACAGGCAGTGACTCATACGGCGGCAACGGCCATAAAAGTTCCTGAGCAACAAACGGCTTCGCGCTTTCAACCGTTAATGCACCGAAACCAATTCCTGCCATAATCATGCGTCTGACTTCTTCAAGGTTGGAAGACACCGCCACAAGCTTACCCCAGAACTGTTGCTGGTCACGGAACTGGGCAATCGCATCTAAGCCCTCACCTGGTTGGTCACTTTCAAAAGAGATGTAAGGCAAACCACGAATGTCTTCCAACGTTAGATCATGCCTGCCGAAACACGGGTGTGCTCGCCCACAGTAGAAACCCATCTGCTCATAACCAAGAAAATCACACCTGACGCCTGTCTTAGCTATTTTCTTGTTGCTAAGGCCAATATGCAGAACACCTTCCGCCACATGGTTAACAATATCTGCGCTGGGGAAAGTATTAACGTTGAAAATCACGTTAGGAAACAATCCGTGGTACTGAGCCAGCGTCACATCATAAGCCGGACATTGAAGGTGGCTTGCGATTTCGATAGTTAGCTCACCTTGAATGTTATCAGTCTGGTCAACAAACTGATCGGCCATGGTTCCGACAATACGACCAACGGAAGAGACATATTCATACACGCGCATTCCATGCAAAGTGAGGGTGAATACGCCTTTCTTACGCAAGATAAGGCGCTTATCCAAATGATCTTCTAATCGCTTAAGAGCGTTACTCACACTTGGTTGGCTCAAGGATAGTCGACGGGCAGCAGCGCTAATCCCTCCTTCATTCACAATCGTTAAAAAGGTATAGAGCAAATTCCAATCCAGATTACGAAGTAGTCGGTCTTTAGCATTCAGCATCTCATTGTCCTTTTCCTGTCTTATCCATAGCGAGAGGCTATGTATATCATATTTATTTATCATTATGGACATTAGCTAACTTTGCACATACTCAATAAACAACAATTCCAATCTGCAACCATTACGAAAAGGACATCACAATGGCAAAAGCAAAATTACTCAGCACTTTACTGGCTTCAGGCATCGCCCTTCTTGCTTCTACTGGTGCGGCAGCCGAAACGTTAAAAATTGGCACCGAAGGCGCTTACCCTCCATTTAACTATTACACCGCGGACGGTCAGCTAGCGGGTTTTGATATCGAAATTGGCAAAGCGTTGTGCGCCAACATGAAAATTGAGTGTGAGTTTGTCGCACAAGATTGGGACGGCATTATTCCAGCGCTGCTTGCAGGTAAATACGATGTGATTCTGGCTTCAATGTTTATTACTGATGAGCGCAAAAAGCAGGTCTCTTTCAGCGCGCCATACCAAGCATCAGCAATGACTTTCGTTGTTGATAAGAATTCCGGCATCAAAGATGTCTCTCCTGCTGCAATGAAAGGCATGATCATCGGTGCTCAAAGCTCTACTACTCAGGCGGAATACCTTCTTGCTCAATACCCAGATTCTGAAATTCGCCTTTATCCAACGCAAGATGCTGTAAACCTTGATTTGGCAAGCGGCCGTATTGATGCACAAGCTGGTGACATTATGCCCATGACAGATTGGATAAACTCTGAAGACGGCTCTTGCTGTCAAAAAGCGGGCAACTTAATTACTGACCGCACATATGTGGGCGACGGCGTGGGAATGGCGCTGCGCAAAGAAGATGAAGAGTTACTAAAGCGCTTGAATCAGGCTCTGGAAAACATCATCGCAGACGGCACGTATAAGAAAATTAATGATGAGTTCTTCTCAATCAACCTTTTAACGCTTCAGTAAGACCCAAAATATCAATAGGCAAATCGCTATTTAGTAACAACGTCATGGGTGGTAGTACGCCACCCAAACCATTGCGAAACAATAACTCAAAGAGACACGTGTAATGGAATATCTGATGTATCTCAGTTTTGGTGACCAAGGTTGGGGAGATGAATTACTGAAAGGCTTAGCCATAACGCTGGGACTTGCACTCTGTGCTCTACCCGTTGGTATGGTGATTGGAACTGGCGTTGCGGCTTTGTCCGTCAGCATTAGACCTGCTCATCGTTGGTTTGCAACCACCTATACCACTGTGTTGAGAGGTCTTCCCGAGCTGCTTACGCTGTTCATCATCTACCACGGTGTTGGGTTACTGATTAACAAAACACTGAAATGGCTTGACCCAAGTAACAGCTTTTTTGAGTTAAACCCTTTTGGTGCAGGTGTGATTGCACTGGGACTGGTTTTCAGCAGCTATGCAGCCGAGGTATTGCGCGGAGCCTGGAAAGCCATGGACAAAGGACAACGAGAAGCAGGCTATTCATTGTCGATGAGTCCTTGGCAGATTTTCTGGCACATTGAACGACCACAATTATTACGCCTTGCTTTACCGGGCTTAGGCAATCTGTGGATTAACTTACTCAAAGACACTGCACTCGTTTCGGTGATTGCTTTGAACGACTTAATGCGAGCCGCCAACATAGCCGTTGGTGCGACCAAGAAACCGTTTCTGTTTTACCTGACTATCTGTTTGGTTTATTGGGCCATATGCGCTTGTTGCGAGCGTTTGTTATCAACCATGGAAACCCACTCTAAACGTGGTATCCGCGTAAGCCGTTGAGGAAAGGACGATGCTAGAGTTTATTGAAAAATTCTCCCCTATGCTCCTTAGTGGCGCATGGATGACCATTAAGATTACCGTTGTGTCTGTGGTTATCGCTGCAATCCTTGCCTTACCTATGTCTATTTTGCGAATTCAAAAGTCCGCTGTTTGCCGCGTGCCTGTGCAGGTGTTTATTTCCTTCTTTCGCGGCACGCCGCTGATTGCTCAGCTGTTTTTGGTTTACTATGGGTCTGGTCAGTTCCGACCATTTCTAATGGAAATGGGATTGTGGCAATTCTTTAGAGATCCGATGAACTGTGCGTTACTCACATTCACGCTCAACTCTCTGGCGTATCAAACTGAAATTATGCGCGGTGCCATTCAATCAGTAGATGCGGGTGAAATTGAAGCCGCCAAATCGATGGGAATGAACAACAGCCTGCTGTATCGACACATAGTGTTACCCCTCGCCTACCGAATTGCCTTTCCGGCATTAGGTAATGAATGCATTTTGATGCTCAAAGGAGGCGCTGTCGCGAGTGTCATTACGGTAATGGACTTAATGGGTCAGACGCGTCGAGCGTTTTCCCAGACATTCGATATATCAACCTATTTTCTCGCGGCTTTGATGTATCTGGTGATCACCACCAGCTTTGTCATCGCTTGGCGCTACGCTGAACGTTATCTGTATCGACATCAGATCCAACGATCACCGAATAAACCCGTACTTCAAACAGCAACAAATTAACTTTGATATCAACAAACAAACGTCTACAGGGGCACAGCTCTTGGGGATTCGCATTATCTGAACAAGGATTTATACGATGAATACAATTGAACTAAAAACACCTTATTTAGTATTTCTTGGTGACGCTAATGATCTTCTTATGGCGAAAGTCGCGAAAGGCGTCGCACACTGGCGTCCTGAAAAGTGCCTTGCTCAATATCGCCTCGCTGGCGCTAAAGCCGATTTGGGCTTACCTGAAATGAATCCTCGCGAAGCGGCGGCTTGCGGCGCAAAAACCTTTATTCTTGGCTTAGCACCTGTGGGTGGGACACTGCCAGAAGAGTGGCTGGATCTGCTGATTGAAGCAATGGAAGCTGGTTTAGATATCGCAAGCGGTTTGCACATGAGACTGAACGATATTCCACGTTTAGTTGAAGCGGCAGAACGTACAGGCCAAAAGCTGCTTGATGTGCGAGTTCCTCAGGGCAAAATGGTGTGTGGTACTGGCCTTCCTCGTTCGGGCAAAAGATTACTCAGCGTAGGTACAGACTGCTGTGTTGGCAAAATGTTTACTACGCTCGCTATCCATCGTGAAATGGAAAAACGCGGCATTCCAGCAACTTTCCGTGCAACAGGTCAAACCGGTATTCTGATTGAAGGAAATGGTGTACCCGTTGATGCGGTTGTGTCTGATTTTATCTCTGGCATGGTAGAGACACTAACGCCAGATAACGCGCCAGAACATTGGGACATTATCGAAGGTCAAGGTTCCCTGCTACACCCAGCCTATGCTGGCGTAAGTTTAGGGCTGCTTCATGGCGCTCAGGCTGATGTCATCATAGTGTGTCACGAAGCTGGCCGTGTTCAAATGGACGAAATGCCTGGCTTTACTGTTCCAGATCTGCAAACCGTTATCGACATCAACCTCACTATGGGTCGCGTCACCAATCCAAATATCCGTTTAGGCGGCATTGCTCTTAACACTGTAAATCTCAACCAAGAACAAGCATTGGCAGAGATCGCACGAGTAGAGAAACAGTTCGGTGTGCCTGTTGTCGACCCAGTCCGCACAGGTGTCGCATCAATTGTCGATCAGCTTGAAGAGGTTTGTTATGCGTAAGATGTCGATCAAGGTTGAACAGTGGCCACTGCATGAACCTTTTGTCATCTCTCGTATGGCTCCGATGCTGCACGGTGAAGTGGTTGTTGTGGAAGTCGAAGAATCTGGTTGTGTCGGTCGCGGTGAATGTGAGCGTATGGATGTATTCGAGCCTGAATATCCCGACGTTCTGGCTATGGTTGAAGCGTTCAAATCTGAAGTGGAATCGGGTATTAGCCGCGATAAACTTCGCGAAGTGATGCCCGCAGGCGCAGCTCGCAACGCGATTGACTGCGCTTTGTTCGAACTTGAAGCTAAGCAGAACAAACAGTCGGCATGGCAAATGGCTGGCTTTAAAGAGGCACCCAAGCAAGTCACCACAGTATTTACGCTTTCTTTAGATACGCCGGAAAAAATGGCTAAAGCGGCGGCGGCGCAAAAAGACCGCCCCATTCTGAAACTGAAACTTGGCCGTGAAGGTGATTTAGAACGCGTGAAAGCGGTTCGTGAAGCTGCACCCAATGTACGTTTGGTTATAGATGCCAACACAGGCTGGAGCTTTGAACAGCTAAAAACTTACTTGCCGGAACTTGCCAAACTTGGCGTAGAAATGGTGGAACAACCGTTAAACGATCAAGAAGAACATCTGTTGGAAACCATCACGCCAGAGCTGCCAATTACCGCAGATGAATCCTGTATCGACCGCTCGTCACTAGCTAAATTGAAAGGGCGTTATCAAGCCGTCAACATCAAGCTTGATAAAACGGGCGGTATGACAGAAGCGTTAGACTTGCTTAAAGACGCACAAGATATGGGTTTTGAAATCATGGTCGGTTGTATGATTGGAACATCACTGGCGATGGCTCCTGCCCTGCTTTTGGCTCAACAAGCTCGCTGGGTCGATATCGACGGGCCGCTACTGCTGTCGAAAGATCGCTCTCCGTCTCTCCATTATCATCAAAGCCAAGTTGAGCCTAACCAAGCAGTTTGGGGGTAGTTCTGTAATCTGCTGAACTATCTGCTACTGAACTATCTGCATCTGCACTAAGCTCTGCTTTAATATCCTAACGCTCGCCAACTGGTGGGCGTTTTTATTTTTAGAGTTCAAACTTCAAAATAAAATTTAATGAACTATCTTTAAACCCACCAACACAATTAAATATTAATTCACATTTATTATATTTATAGTCAATCGGATACTATCCGGATAAAAGCCCTCAAAATCAGCACTTCCAATAAAAATCGTTTAACTAAATTTTGTATTAATTTCATAATCTTAAAAACAATTCACACACTGAAATTGTTTCCAATTTGTTTCATTTGTTAGTTTTTAATTATGCCTTTAATAATTTTGTGCGGTAAAATCATTCAACAAACAAAATGGTCAACAGCATTAATTATTAATATTTGCCATATCTATTGAATATATTTTCATCTTTAAAACATCTTAGTGATTATTTATTCGTTAGTAACCCAAATATTCATTTTTAGTATTGGTAACAGTTGATTTGATTTTCGAATGTAAGCGGTCGAGTCTTCGGACAAATGGAGTGCTTACTATTAGCAGGATGCGCTGACATAAGTATGCCTAAAACTTCTTCACAGCACAGAATTGGAATTTTCATCCCAAATGAATGCTCTTTGCTTACATTGGGAGCGATCAGCGAGCCTTTTGCGCAGGTGAACAAAATTCTGGGTGAAGAGAAATTCCAGCTTATCTATGTGGGAGAAAAGGCAGGAGCAAACATCGAAATCAGTGGTTTACCACATTCGATAGCAAGCCCCCCTATCACCTTGGTCACGCAAGCAAGCCTCGCAGACATTTCCCAATACGATGCGCTTATCATTGCCAGTGAACAACAACCAAAAGCCCCCTTCTCGAACACCGCTCAACTCGCGCTGCAACACTACTATCAGCAAGAAAACACATTCATTATCAGTGTTCAGGCTGGCTGTTTCTGGCTACTGGATAATGGCATAGGGCTCGACGAATCATGGGCGATTCACTGGCGCTGGGAAGATGAAATAAAAACAAAATACCCAGACCTTACTGTTCAATACGAACACTTTCGTCAGTCCGCCAAGTTGGCAAGCTGCGCGAGTTATTCCGACTGCCTCGATTTATTAATGGCGTATCTCGCCAAGTATGAAAGCCAAGTAGCCGCGCGATCCGTCGCTGATGAGTTGTACCTAGACAAAGACAAACAGTCGGCACAACAACGAAATGCCACATCAGATGATGAACTAACGAATGGCGGACTGGAAAACATCGAGCTGCCTCCAAGGCTCGAAAAAGCCATATCACTAATGGAGAGCAATCTGGAAGAACCTTTGTCAGCAGACATGATCGCCGATTTAGTGCATGTATCGAGACGCCAGCTAGAGCGACTTTTCAAACGTTATCTAGACACCATGCCGGCTCGTTACTACCTGCAGTTGAGATTAAAGAAAGCGCGGGATCTGTTACAGACCACCAATTTGTCAGTGGTACAAATCGGCCTGACCTGTGGGTTCTCAAGTGGCCCGCATTTTTCGTCTGCTTATAAATCGTATTTTGAAATCACACCCAGAGAAGAGAGGTCAAAACGTTTATATGCAACCAAGATTTAATGTAAAAAAGCGACCTCACATTTGTTAATAAAAGGTGAAAATCTATAAAAACTGGTCGTTTTTACGAACGTAATGTCGTAACTCGTCGCGTATTCTGAAAGTGATGGAACTGTTCACAGAGGCAAACACAATGACGTTTCCCTTTATCAGAGCCGAAGAGTCCTGAGTAAGAATCGGATACTGGCCTTGCTCATTTGAGTAAGTAATAGAAGCGTTGTTAGATACAAAATAAGGTTAAATCCATGATTGTATTACGTCCTGTCAAACTGACTGATTTAGGCAACATAGAAAAGCTTGCGGTAGATAGCGGCCCAATGGTGTGCACTCTGCCGGCGAAGCTCGAACACCTATTGCAGAAAATTGAGCAGTCCATTTACTCATTCGAACAAGACGTTTTTTGTCCGGGCGAAGAATCTTACTTCTTTGTATTGGAAGAGACCGACACCGGGCATTTGTTGGGCACGGGAGCCATCAACGCGTTAGCGGGATATCGTCAGGCGTTCTACTCGTTTCGCAACGACATTATTATCCACTCCTCGCGAGAGTTAAATGTTCACAGCCGTATTCACGCATTGACGCTGAATCATGACTTAAGTGACCACTCTCAACTGTGCTCTTTTTATATTGATCCATCGCAGCGCCACACGCTTTCTCCGGCGTTAATCACGCTAGGACGTTTGATGTTCATGAATGCGAACTCTAACCGATTCGCGAATGAATGGATGGCGGTGCTGCCGGGTATTGCAGACACCCAAGGCCGCGCTCCTTTTTGGGAACACGTTGGTCGCAAATTTTTCGGCATGGACTACAACCAAGTCGAATATTACAACGGCACACGCGACAAAGCGTTTGTTGCAGAACTGATGCCTCACTATCCACTTTACGTGCCTCTTATTGACGAAGAAGCACAAGCGGTTATGGGACAAGTTCATCAAGATGCTGAACTTCAATATCAGCTCTTAAATGACCAAGGTTTTGAGCCAGACAAGTATGTGGAAATCTTCGATGCTGGCCCTATTTTGACGGCTCCGCACAATGCGTTGCCTATTTGTCTGAATATGAAAACCGGGTCACTGGTCGGTGAACCTCTTCACGCTGACACAAAGCAATACTTGGTTGGTTACCAAGGAGCCAAAGGCTTCTGTGCGTTTATCGCCGAGGGAAACCAAACAGAGGATCGACTGATCATTACTAAAGAATTGATGGAAGAAGTGGGCCTGACTCAACACCAGAAGGTGTGGTTCTTAGCCCTGTAGTCTCTTCTCTCTTTTCAGGAAAAATAACAAGGAATTTAAACTATGATGGTAATTCGCCCAGTCACTAGGGATGACAAGCAAGCTTTATTAAAACTGGCGACCAAAACCGGTGTAGGTTTTACGTCGCTACCAAACAATGAAGCGAGATTGGCAGCACGTATTGAGCGTATGATCGAGACATGGGAAGGGAAAGCACCTATTCACGATCAAGGCTATCTATTTGTATTGGAAGATACGGAAAGTAAACAAGTGGTTGGTATCAGTGGCGTGGAAGTCGCAATTGGTCTAACAGAACCTTGGTATGATTTCCGTGTTGGCACTTTGGTACATGCGTCAAAGGAGCTTAATGTGTATACCCAAATGCCAACGCTTTTCCTCAGCAACGACCACACAGGTTACAGTGAACTTTGTACACTGTTCTTAGACCCTGATTACCGCAAAGATAAGAACGGTCACTTGCTGTCGAAAAGTCGCATGCTATTTATGTCTACCTTTGAAGACAAATTTGCAGACAAGCTGATCGCTGAGATGCGCGGCGTGTCTGATGAGAACGGTAACTCGCCATTCTGGGAAAGTTTGGGGCGTCACTTCTTCTCTATCGACTTTAGCGAAGCAGATTACCTGACAGGCATAGGTCAAAAAGCGTTTATCGCCGAACTTATGCCTAAACACCCGATGTATGTTGATTTCTTAACAGAAGAAGCAAAAGCGGTAATTGCAGAAGTGCACGAAAGCACCCTTCCTGCACGTAAGATCCTTGAAAGTGAAGGTATGCGTTATGAAGGCTACATCGACATTTTTGATGCAGGCCCTACGCTTGAAGCGTACACCAAAGATCTTCGCATTGTTCGAGAGAGTGAAACTCGTAAAGTTTTGATTTCAGATACTTATCACGAAACAGAATCAACACTGCTTGTTGGCAACCTTGATTACCGTAATTATCGAGCCATCATTGGTTGTCAGCCTTGCACAGAAACAGAAATTACCCTGTCTCCGGCACAAGCAGAGATTTTAAATGTTGCGAATGGCGACTTGATTCGAGTTGCGCCACTGTTTGCAAAAGAAGAGTGTCGCGAAGAGCTCGCTCAATCCGAGTAATTGAATATTCATGGCAGAAAATGCCCTCGCGCCTTAATCGGTACACTTGTTAGAGATTTATCGGTTAATTCGCTGGGGTAGACAAACAATAACAACGTACCCTGCCCAAACTGTTTACCTCGCCTACTCTTCCCATTGAGTAGGCTGATAGGAGTCTAAAATTATGTCAGCTTATGAAGTTAACTTTGATGGTCTTGTCGGTTTAACGCACAACTACGCGGGTCTTTCGTTTGGTAACGTTGCGTCTACATCGAACAAAAACGCAGTAGCAAACCCGAAACTCGCAGCGCTGCAAGGCTTAGCGAAGATGAAAAACCTTGCAGATTCAGGATTCAAGCAAGGTGTGCTTCCTCCACAGGAGCGTCCATGCGTTCACACTCTGCGTACTTTAGGTTTCTCAGGTACTGATGCAGAAGTGATTGCTCAAGCCGCGAAAAAAGCACCGCAACTGCTTGCGAATGTCAGTTCAGCATCATCAATGTGGGTAGCCAACGCGGCGACCGTTTCTCCTTCTGCGGATACTGCGGATGGTAAAGTTCACTTCACTGTGGCGAACCTCAACAACAAGTTCCACCGCTCCATTGAAGATCAAACCACCAGCAATGCACTAAAAGCGATTTTTACTGATAATCAACACTTTGCTCACCATGCCGCGCTACCACAGCAAATGCTATTTGGTGACGAAGGTGCAGCGAACCACAACCGCTTATGTCGCAGCTATGGTGACAAAGGCGTCGAAGTATTCGTGTATGGTCGCCAAGCCTTTGGTGGTCAGGTTGAACCTAAAATCTTCCCTGCTCGCCAAACGCGTGAAGCAAGTGAAGCAGTGGCTCGTCTGCATCAGTTAGACGAATCACAAACCGTATTCCTACAGCAAAACCCAGATGTAATTGACCAAGGCGTATTCCACAACGACGTGATTGCAGTAAGTAACGGCCCAGTTCTGTTCCATCACCAAGAAGCGTTTCTCAATCAAGCCCCTGTGTTTGATGAAATTCGCCGCAAGCTAGGCCAATTTGACTGTGAATTTACCCCAATCGAAGTACCGACCAACAAAGTATCAGTGCAAGACGCAGTGGGCACTTACCTATTCAACAGCCAGCTTCTAACCAAAGCTGACGGCAGTATGGTAATTGTGGTTCCAGAAGAGTCACGTAAGAACGAGCGCGTTTGGACATACCTGACAGAGCTAACCCAAAGCGGTGGTCCAATCAACGAAGTGAAAGTATTCGACCTACGCGAAAGTATGTGTAATGGTGGTGGCCCAGCTTGTCTGCGTTTGCGTGTTGTTCTTAACGAACAAGAGCTTAAAGCCGCAAACCCGCATGCACTAATGAATGATGCGCTTTATGGTTCACTGACTCAGTGGGTGAATAAACACTACCGTGATCGCCTGACTGAAGCAGATTTGGCAGACCCGCAGCTACTGATTGAAAACCGCACTGCACTGGATGAGCTGACTCAAATCATGAACCTTGGTTCAATCTACCCATTCCAACGCTAAGCAAGGATTTATTGGAAATGGATTTTTTAAAACAGACATTATCAGGGGAAGCCTTTTCCCCTGCATCAGGTGAAACCGCCACTTTGCGTTGGAGTTGTCCGGCGCAAGGTATTATCGCTTTCGAGCCTGTAGCGTTCTCAAATAGCCCACAATCGAAAAGTGTGGTTATCTCCGCAGGCATTCACGGTAACGAAACCGCGCCTATCGAGATCGTTTCTGAGTTGGTTCAGGATTTTCTAGCAGAGAGACGTTCTTTGAATGTTCGCTTGCTAGTCATTCTTGGCAACCTCGAAGCGATGCGCACAGGTGACCGCTACCTAGAAGTGGACATGAACCGCTTATTCAGTGGTAAGCATGCCAACTATGAAGCGTGTGAAGAAACTCGCCGTGCACAAGTCATTGAACAGCAAGTGATCTCGTTCTTTGAACAACAACCTAATACTCAGCGCGTTCACTTTGACCTGCATACCGCAAGAAAGCCGTCTTTCCATGTGCGATTTGGTCTGCTTCCTTATGTAGAATCTGGTAAGTATCAACCTGAAATGATCGAATGGCTACGTAATGTCGGCTTAGAAGCACTGGTGATCAACCATGCTCCAGCAGCAACGTTCAGCTACTTCAGCAGCCAGACTTGCGGTGCCCAAAGCTGCACTTTAGAGCTGGGTAAAGCGCTGCCATTTGGCGAAAACGATCTTTCTCAGTTTGTTGGTATCAAAGAAGGCTTAATCGCCCTCACCACTGGCACTCCTTGCCCTGACAACAGTGCACCAGAAATGCCGGTTTATAAAGTCAGCCAAGAGCTAACCAAACTAACCGAAGCTTTTGAACTGAACTTTGCCGAAAGCGTGCAGAACTTCACCGCATTCGAAAAAGGCAGTTTGCTTGCTACCGACGGCGATAAAGAGTACCGCGTTGAACAAGATCAAGAGTGGCTGATTTTCCCTAACAGCGGCGTTCACCCGGGTCTTAGAGCGGGTTTAATGCTCACTCAAACCGAGTTAAATGATTGGATAGCTTAACTATCAAACCTCACTTCCTCTAAGCGCAATTTGTCACTTTGAATTCAAGATTGAATATGAAATGGTAGGTTGCGCTTAATTATTTTTAGCCCAAACTTTTTATAACGACATCAAGCTTTTTATGCAGACCGATGTAACACTCAGCAACAGACAACGTTGCTTGGCTGAGCAGCGGTTCTTATATCTTCAATGTTTGCTCACGAACAGCGAAACATTGGTCACTGTTTCCCAACTTGCGCTCGTGCTAGCATCTGAGCAGAAACAACACTTAGGGGTACAAATATGTCATCAGACCATTACGGAACCAGTGCCAATTACGCACGAAAAGAAGCCGACTATCGAGAGAAAGCGCTCAAACTCTACCCTTGGGTATGCGGAAGGTGTGCTAGAGAGTTTGTATACTCAAACCTGCGAGAACTAACGGTTCACCACAAAGATCATGACCATACCAATAACCCCGAAGATGGCAGCAACTGGGAGTTGTTGTGTCTCTACTGCCACGATCATGAACACAGTAAATACCTAGAACATGACCTGTATGGCAGTGACGTCAAGCCTGGTGAAGACGAACACAAAGGAGCGACATACAATCCATTTGCTGATCTAGCAAAGATGATGAAGAAGTGAAACTAAGTACATGGGCGAACTAGCGCTATAGCGCTTTTGCCCTAAACGAGTTTAAGCTAGCTAAGACAATTCACACCTTAATGTCTATTGAGATAGTAATTTGCCAGAAAACGCGCATAATCTCGCAATACAACACTCAAAGAAGAAATTACCTATGACTGACTTTCAATATTACTTTCATCAACTGCCTTGTTTTAACTGTAAAAAAACCACAGTGAGTACTGATCTTGGTTGGTTAACGGCTGCAATGAAAGAGGATGTTTTAGCGCAAGTGGCTGCAATCATCGAGCAAGGTGACGTTGAACCAGACCTATCTGTAAACGTGACTTGTACTAAAGAAGAAGCTCGTGATTACTTATTGCTGAACTTTTACGGCTACTCTGAAGAAGAGCTTGAGAATCAAGTTGAAACGGAAGACGAGCAAGAAGTAGCGGATGAAATCGCAGAACTATTGGAAGAAAATACAGTCGTCTTTGAACACGAAATTGCACTACAAAGTTGTACTGATTGCGACGTTGAATAATCAAAGTCAGTGTAATCATTACGCTTAAACAAATAATTAAGGCGTTAGCAGGTGCGAATTTGCTAACGCCTTTTTGCTTTCTGCGGGTTTTAATTAAACACGGCTTCTAGCAAGTAATAGGTTCATTTTCCCTTTCGCTGTTTTACTAACGGTTTGCATAAACTCGAAACTTGGCTTTACGATTCCGGCTTGCTCTAAGTCTTCAACCATTCTAAGCCAGAGGTGGGCTGTCATTTGTGCATCGGCTAGGGCTCGGTGAAAAACGCCGTTGTTTTCGATGTTTTTGTAGCGAACAAGCTCGCCAAGTTTGTGTGACGGTGCATCTGGAATCAGTCGTCTTGCCACCAGTAAAGAGCAAGCAAACTCACCTGAGTAACTGCAATTGATTCTCTCAAGTTCTGCGTCTAGAAAACGTTTATCGAACGAAGCGTTATGCGCTATCAGGTTCTCATCAGCAATAAACTCACTAAATGCTGCCATTACTTCGCCGCAGCTTGGAGCTGTGCGCAACATGTTGTTGGTAATGCCAGTGTAACTTTCAATAAATGAGCTGACTCTGAAGCCGGGATTCATGAGTTGCTGAAAACTATCAACTATCTCACCATCCACTAATTTAACCGCACCTATTTCAATGGCGCGGTCACCGAGATTGGGAGAAAGGCCAGTGGTTTCAAAGTCGAGTACCACCAGAGAATTGGCTTGAGGCATGAGGTTTTCCGGCTAAAAATTTGTACAAGAGTATCTTCGAAAGCGCTAGAAAAAGAAAGGCGACGAGTAGGATACAACAAAAAAGGTTACCGATTGATTAACCGATAA
The DNA here is from genome assembly GCF_013041605.1 of Vibrio plantisponsor. Taxonomy (GTDB): domain Bacteria; phylum Pseudomonadota; class Gammaproteobacteria; order Enterobacterales; family Vibrionaceae; genus Vibrio; species Vibrio plantisponsor. The sequence goes on from NZ_JABEQC010000001.1 coordinate 116,683, forward strand.
CCTTTCATTTCGCGATGATGAAATGTCGCCATTCCCCCAGAACTATTGACCACTATCTTAACGCTTTAAAGCATAGTGAAAATGCTGTCCTTCCGAATTTAGGTTGACCACATCTCGAATGGTTTTATATCCACGTTTAGATATTTCGATGTCATAACCTTCTTCTTTAAAAGGAAGTTTCATCCCGTATCGATACTTAGGTTTGATATTCATTACCCGAATCGTTGCATTCTTCGGAGTGGTAGTAATGTTGAATTCAAACAGCATGTTGCGTGCATAGAATTTGGGGACGGTAAGTTTTTGGGCATGCCCTTCTTTAATCACTACTTTTCCTTTGCAATACTTTTGACTCATTTAACCATTTGATTAACTGATACTTTTAGCTTGATCAAGTTACGAGTAAAACTACGCTTGCCTCTTCTCTTTGACAGAGTAGTATTACCACTATCTAAATAACGCTGCAAAAGCTAGCCGCTATCATCTTCATTCAAGCAGGAGATAACAATGTTTGAACCCGTCGAATCTGTCGCTGATGAGTTACAAATAGCCATATGTATACCTAATTTAGCTTCCCTAGAAAATGGGTATTCTATTGCAACACATGAACTTACAGAGTCGACTTTATCTCACATCCGGCTTGACGCCCTATTTGTATCTGGTCTTTCTCTTAAACAACATTCTGAATTATCAAAAATTTGTCTGTTGCATCATGTTGAACTTGTTGTGTTCGATAATCCTAAAAAGGATTCAACAGCCATTAGAGACGTTGTTATTAATTTAACTAATAAATTGGCTTCGAAAGAAATGCCAAATAATCTGGACTTAGCGGACATCCGTAGTTTGAATCAATCATCAGACTGTCTCTTCGCTTTTAATAGCAAAGAGAGTGCAATAGATTTCATGAAATATCAGCAATTAGGCGCTGTGGTTGGTGGTATTTATCTTGCTCATGGGGATGTCGGCTTAGGTGAGTATGAATCGACGAATAACGCATTGCTGCATTACTTCTCCGAGAAGGCTATTTTGTGTTCCAGTTTTCTCTCAGTTGGGGTTTCCGATTGCACAATCCTTCTCGGTATAAAAAGCCCATTCAGAACAAACAATAATCACAACTGAAAAACCATAAATCACTTTGATTTCATAATCACTGCCTATTTATTGTTGTAACTTTGATCCTAAATATATTCACGAAATCGATAAATATTATACTTCTTCAGAATGTCACCTACGTCATTGCTAGATGAGAAATTATTCCAGCATGATAACTGTTCATGGAGTTGAAAATGTTAATATCGATGCGAACTGTACTTTTATCTGCATTACTAGGGCTTTTAATTGGGTGTGCGACGAATCCATCCGTATCAACAGGTAATAATCTCAGTCTGTCTGACTTAGCGATTGTTGATAACGGTAAGGCAAAGTTGGTTCTTTACAGAAACTGGCATTTTGTTAATGGTGGTGTGCCATCTGCTTTTTATATCAATGACGAAATGGTGTGCGAGTTCCGCTCAGGTTTATGTTCCTTGGAACTTACACCGGGTGAATACAATATTTCTTTTGCATTGCCATCCAGTACTATTAAAGAAGGTATTAAGCCAAGTGAGAGTACCAGCTCATTCGTAAGTCATATCAAAGCGGTGTTAAAGCCAAACACCTTATATAGTATTTATTCGGATGGTAAAGGTAGCCGAACTAGTGGATTAGTCACAGGTTTATCAAACGACGCTCTTGGTACTGAAGTGTACACGCCCAACGCAACGGCATTCGTACCGCTCCTAAGCTATGGATTAGTATTGGAAAGACAGCTCAAAAAGGAAAAGCAAGATGAAATAAACCGCATTGAAGCAGAAAGGCTTGCCAAACTCAAAGAGTTGGAGGCCCAGAAGAAGGCTGAAGAACAAAAACGCGAACGACAAAGAATTGAACAAGAAAAACGCTTAAAAGCCGAACAAGCCGCTAAGTTGCAAAAGGAAAAAGAAGAGGCAGAACGCCTAAGACTGGCGAAGATAGAAGCCTCTAAAACGCCTGAACAAAGAGCCCTCGAAAAGGCGTTGGTAGAGTGGAAAAGTGATCGAGCAAGTTTGCAAAAAAGCTTGGACGCCGAATATAAAAGCCTCAGGCGTGAATGGAGCAAACGTTGCCAGGATGTGTTAGATGACTTTTTTCAGGCTGACTTGGGTCCAGGAGAGCATATGTGCACTGCCTGCGACCGCTGTGATGACAGTAAAAGCAGTGCCCTTGAACGTTTAACAGAACAAAATGAAAGAAGAATGGCGCAATGGACTCGAGCCAATCCCAAACCAACCCTTGAATCGGTAGCTATGAGTGCAAATGCAAAAGCGACAAGCGCATCTCCAAGTAACCATCCTTCATCGCTTCGAATAACAAAAATGTATTACAAAGATGCTTACGCAGACACAACCATATCAGTTCCCGCAGAGTTCTATGGTAAATATGTTTTTACAAAAGAAGACACGCCAGGTTTCGATCAAACATACATATTTAACAAAGATGGTACTGGCTCTTACAAGAGCAATCCAGAGGGTTATTACAAAACAAGAAAAATAACCCAATGGGGTGTTTTAGTTGAAAACAATGAGATCTTTAAAAAGAATGTGACCTATCGTTATTATGAGCAAAGAACAGCAAGTGCAATGATTATTGTATTCTTGTTGGAAGATGGTGAAGCAGGAACGAACTTGTTCTTTATTAATGATGGACACCCTTCCGTATTTGGCCCTTATGGCGCAGTAATACATAAAGTTGAACAGTGAAATATTACGGGCGTTGTTTGTTTGGTTCAGTTTCTTTTAGAGAACACGGTGATATTCAGCGAGTAATTAGCTTATGTATCTAAGTTCTAGAAAGGTTACCGATTGATTAACCGATAACCTTTCGAGTTGACTTAATTCATGTGATTAAACGTTGTTATTTGGCTAAAAGCTCGTTTCTCACAATCTCAGCACCGGCGCTGAGTGCGCTGAGTTTTTCACGTGCTACCTCACGAGGTAGCGGAGCCATACCGCAGTTTGTACATGGGTAAAGCTTGTCGGCATCAACATATTTCAGCGCTTCACGCAGCGTTGCTGCAACAGCTTCTGGAGTTTCAATGTTGTTGGTTGCCACATCAATAGCACCGACCATCACTTTTTTACCGCGAACCAGTTCAAGCAGATCCATTGGTACATGCGAGTTATGACACTCTAAAGATATGATGTCGATATTCGATTTCTGCAGTTTAGGGAACACCTCTTCGTATTGACGCCATTCACTGCCTAAAGTCTTTTTCCAATCGGTATTGGCTTTGATTCCATAGCCATAACAAATATGCACTGCGGTTTCGCATTTCAAACCTTCGATTGCGCGTTCCAGCGCCTCGATACCCCAGTCGTTAACTTCATCGAAGAAAACGTTGAACGCAGGTTCATCAAACTGGATGATGTCCACACCAGCCGCTTCAAGTTCTTTTGCTTCTTCATTCAGAATTTTAGCGAACTCAAACGCTAACTCTTTACGAGATTTATAATGCGCGTCGTACAGCGTATCAACCATGGTCATAGGCCCTGGAAGTGCCCATTTAATCGGCTTGTCTGTCTGTGAACGCAGGAATTTTGCATCTTCAACAAACACGGCTTTTTGTCGTGAAACAGGACCCACAACGCTTGGTACGCTAGCTTCGTAACGGTCACGAATTTTCACTGTCTGGCGGTTTTCAAAATCAACGCCATTTAGGTGTTCAATAAAGGTAGTCACAAAGTGCTGACGAGTCTGCTCGCCGTCACTCACGATGTCTGTGCCTGCGAGCAGCTGCTCCTGTAGTGCTACACGCAGTGCATCGTGTTTACCGTCAATCAGCTCTTGTCCTTCTAGTTTCCAAGGAGACCAAAGTACTTCTGGTTGAGCTAGCCAAATAGGTTTAGGCAGGCTGCCTGCCGTCGATGTTGGGAATAATTTTGTCATAATGTTGGCTGTTCTTCTGTCTCGTTAAGGATTACGCGTATTGAGCAGACCATTGCTCAAGAACCGACTGATAAGGTTTGATAAAGACTTCTTCAGCAAACTGCCCCTGTTCAATGGCGAGTCGAGTGCGTTCTTCGCGGTCATACACTATGTCAGTTAATGCGTGCTCATTGCTCTTCAAATTCGGTTGATAACGCTCCCCTGCTACTGTGTTGGCAAAGTAGATTTCAGGGCGGTAAATCTTCTGGAATGTTTCCATTGTGCTGATGGTGCTGATCAGTTCCAAATTGGTGTAGTCGTTCAGCAGATCGCCAAAGAAGAAGAATGCAAATGGCGCTACACTGTTCTTCGGCATGAAATAACGCACTTGTAAGCCCATTTTCTGGAAGTACTGTTCCGTTAATGACGACTCATTCGGCTCGTATTCAACACCAAGAACCGGGTGTTGGTTGTTGGTGCGGTTATACACTTTGCTGTCTGAAACGCTCAAACAAATCACCGGAGGTTTGGCGAAGTTTTGTTGGTAAGCCTTTGATTTGATGAAAGACTTAAAAATGTTGCCATGCAACTCGCCAAAATCTTCTGGTACTGAGAATTGCGATTTGCCTTTGTTGTGGTCCAGTAAACGAACGCTAAAGTCGTAATCACGCACATAAGACGAAAAGTTGTTACCGACTATGCCTTCAATACGTTGGTTCGTCTTGCGATCAACAACATAAGTCTTTAACACTTCAATAGATGGAATAGCTTCGTCTGCATTTTCCATTTTGATATCCGCAGAGATGATTTCCAGCTCTACCGAGTAACGATCGCCCGTTGGGTTATCCCAACACGCCAGTTCGTTAAAACGGCGGTCAATCATGTTTAATGCGTTGCGTAAGTTCTGCTGACGGTTTTCACCGCGCGCTAAGTTTGCAAAGTTAGTTGTGATACGTGTTTTGTCTGATGGACGATAATTCTCATCAAGACAGGTCTTTTTAATTGTGAACGTAAATTTCTGAGTCATGAGCGTTATCTTCAAGGTGCTTTAGATGAAATCAAAATCATCTTTCGTTAAATCCATGACTTAGTTATAACTGGCGTGCTACAAGTTTAATAACGCTATTACTTAATGTTGATTGTGAGAAAAATTCATGATCGGAATGGTTTAGGCGAAAAATATTTGCTCAAGAGCTAATTTGGTTGGTTTACTTGTTTCATATCCCTTGGAATGTAACGATACTGAGAACCCTCAACTCTTCTGAATACTTCGCACTTATGTCTAGAAGCCAACGACTGTTTGATTTACTGCAAATACTCCGGTGTCATAAATACCCTGTTTCCGCTGAACATCTGGCCGAACAACTGAATGTCAGTGTGCGCACCATTTACCGTGATATTGCGACCCTGCAAACACAAGGTGCTGAAATAGAGGGAGAAGCGGGGCTTGGATATATATTGAAGCCAACATTTACACTGCCTCCGCTGATGTTTTCAATGGAAGAGTTAGAAGCTCTTTTATTAGGTGCTGATTGGATTTCCAAACAGGCAAATGGCGAGTTTAGCGAATCGGCTAAAAACGCCATTGCAAAAATCTCAGCCGTATTGCCCGCAGATCATAAGGTTAAACATAGCCAAGAAGTCATGCGTGTTGCATCGATTATTGAAGTGCCAGAATTGACCATTGATATGTCTGATATTCGAAAGGCAATCAAACACCAATACAAAGCCAATATTAACTATCTAGATTTGAAAGGAAACTCAAGCTCACGGGTGATCTGGCCAATACTGATTGGTATGTTTCAGCAACACTATGTGTTGGTCGCTTGGTGTGAAACAAGAAATGCGTTTCGCAATTTTCGGTTAGATAGAATTGAAGATTGGCAGACACTTGAACAAAAGTACTTACCGCATCGCTCTGAGTTGCTAAAAAAATGGCAGCAAGAAGAAGGTATTAGCCAGCCAAAACTACGCTACTGACAAAAACTGTCACTGAGGTTCATTACATTAACAGTCAAATCTTACTGTATGACCTTTGGAGCATGTATGTTTACATTTGATTCGTTTGTTTTGTATGTGGAAGATATTGAAACCAGTAAAGCCTTCTATAGCGATATATTTGATTGTGAAGGAAACGTTTTATCACCAACGTTTGTCTCTTTCCCATTGAATATGGGTATCAATATTGAGCTGAAGCAGTTAGCTCAAGCCGACCCGATATCCAAGGTTACCGGTGGCGGAACGGAGCTCTCTCTGATAGTTAAAGACTCAGAGACATTGCACCATCTGTTTAACCAATGGCAATCGAAGAGCGTTAAATTCCTCCAAACACCAATAAAGGTTGTCTTTGGCCTTAGCGCAGTTGCCGTTGACCCCGATGGTCACAGAATACGTCTGTTTGTACCTAATCAATAATGGCCGTCATTAGTGGCGTTTGTAGCTTAAGCATTCAGTCTGCATAATGCAGATAGGTAACCATATGGATAATGGGCTAGGAGAAAAGGAGCATGTTCATCGCTGTTTATGAGTTTGAAGTTAAAGAGGGAAGCGAAGCCGTATTTCGGGAATCATGGCTAGAGGTGACCAAAGCCATTTATCAGCGTTGTGGTAGCTTTGGCTCTCGGCTTCATCAGTCGGATGTACCGAATGTTTTCGTTGGGTATGCACAATGGCCCAGCAGAGAACAATGGGAAAAAGATCATGTTATCAGCGATGAACTCTATAAGGTCTCTCGTCAAAAAATGCACGATTGTCTGCTGAGATCGAAGACGGCCTATAAGCTTGAAGTCTGTGATGATTACCTACAACCCTTCCAAGCGCAGGCATAACCAATCTCGATAACTTAAAAGAAGTATGGTTTAAATCACCATTCAATTTCTATTGGCGTCCCAATTCTCACTAGGCTTAAAAACTCGTCCATCTCTTGGTTGGTTAAGGCGATACAACCATTTGTCCAGTCAAAGCTTTGAATGAATTGTGGGTCTCCATCATAGCCATCTTTTAAGCCGTGCACTTTTATTTCACCGCCGGGATCAACGCCCTCGGCCTGTGCACGCAATTTATCTCTTAGATTCGGATAACTGATGCTCATCGAACGATAGAACTGACTACTTGGCATAATGTCATCCAAATAGTAGCGCCCTTCCGGTGTCCGCTGGTCACCTTCCTTCTGCTTATGTCCGCGCGGAGATTTCCCTAAAGCGATGCGATACTCTTTAATCACTTCGCCTTGGGATACGAGATACATACGGCGTTTGGACTTATCGACTTTGACCAAATCGACTTTCGCCACTTCAGTTTTGGACAAGTGAGCTTTGATTGACGGACCACGTAACACATTGCCCTGAGCAAAGGCTGTGCAGCTTATCAGTAATGAAAGGAATGAAATCAGTAGTCGCTGCATGTTTGTCGTTAGGTTGAGTCAGTGTCTAATATTGAGCGTGGGTCATTATTAACCAATGTAGTCCCACGCTTCTAGTTGTCATTCTCTATCAATGATAGCCAGACTTTGCTCAATCTATCGCAGTTTCTGTCAGTCGAAAAGCAAACATACGCGGCGATGTTAACTCCAACTGACTAGCTTACTCTTTCTAAAAGCGCTAACACTTCGGCATGGTTGGTATGAGGGAACATATCAAACCATTGAACTTTAACCACTTTGTAGCTTGGTAAGTTCTTCACATCTTCGTTCATGGTGTGAGGATTACAGCTTGAGTAGACAATATGCTTAGGCGCAAGCGCTTCCAGTTGGTTCGTCAAACTGCTACCAAGACCTCTGCGTGGCGGGTTAACCAATACCAAATCAGGCGCAGCATCTTGAGAATGTGAAAACTGGGCGGAATCTAACGCGGCAAAACTCAGGTTATCGATCCCCATCTCCTGCGCAGATCGCTTTGCGCTGGCAATGGCTTCCGGTTCTATCTCGATGCCAATCACTTCCGTTGTTGGTGTTGAACAGTGCAACGCAAATCCGCCCACACCACAGAACAGATCCCACATTTTGCTTGGCGCAATCTCTCTTACCCAATCTCTTGCCGTCGCGTATAGCGCCTGTGCAACTTTCGGGTTGGTCTGGAAAAAGCTCTTAGGTCGAATAACCAGTGGCACATCGTTGAAGCGCTCAATCAGATACTCTTGCTCGGTCAAAAAGATCTCTTCATCACCTTCCAAACGCGCCATGTGTACTGGTTGAATGTTGACTGATACCACTTCGATAGCAGGAAAATCTTCAAGTAATCGAGGCAGATTGTTGGTGATACGAGGCAACACCTCTTTGCTGCGTGCAACAAAGCGCAACATGAACTTTCCATCGTGCTCACTGCGAGTTAGCAAGATGAATTTCAGTTCACCTTTCTTTTTGTTTTTGTTGTACGGAGGGATGCCTGAAATACGGATCCAGTTTTCCAAATAGGTCAGCAGCTGCTGTGTATCTTGCGGATACAAAGGACAATGCGTTAAAGAAAGAGGTTCACCATTGAGCGTGTTTTCGATACCCAAAATTGGCGCATGAGCTGCGCCAAGCACAACCATTTTTGCTTTGTTTCTGAAGCGAGTCTCACTGCTAGTGACAGGCGACAACCACTGCTCTGGATTAAGCTCAGACAACAGCGTTTTCAATTCGGCATCTTTTACAGAAACCTGTTGTTGATAAGGCTGAGCGCAATTCGTGCAGGAAGTACATAGTTGCTGAGTAAAGAACTCGCATTGCATAGCAGTGGTCACCAAATTTCGAAAAGCGCTAGTCTATTCGCCTAGCGACAAATCGCCAAATAAATATTTCACCTAAATACTCATGCGTCGCCGCGAGGCAAACAAGCCTAGCCTAACGCAGCAAATTCATACTGTATGTCGGTTTATTTACCGCGCACTTTATGGATAACTTCCATAATCGCGACAACAATTAAACCTGCTGCTACACCAATGGCTCCATTCAGTAACGTTGGTACCAGCGCATTGACTAAAGTTAGGTCAGGCAGTTTCATAATAATAGGCTCAACCCAATGATGAATAAACGGCACGTTGTGCACAACGATACCGCCACCGACTAAAAACATCGCGGCAGTGCCAACCACAGTCAGGCCTTTCATCAGTTTAGGCGCGAAAGCAACCAGCACACCTCCCAGCTTTGCCATTAACCCTTCGCCTTTGGATTTTCTCTCAAGATAAAAACCGAGATCATCCAGCTTTACAATGCCAGCCACCAAACCATACACACCAGCGGTCATGACCATAGCAATCAAACTCACTACGATAATTTGCGTCATCATTTCTTTGCCTTGAACCGTGCCCAAAGCAATCACGATAATTTCAGCGGACAGAATAAAATCGGTACGAATCGCGCCACTGATTTTGCTTTTTTCATACTCTTCTATACTTACTTGTTGCAACTCCGCCATCGCCTCTTCTGGTTCTTTCTTTGGCGTGGAGTGAAACAGTTTCTCCAGCACTTTTTCTGCGCCTTCAAAGCAAAGAAACAAACCACCGAGCAGCAGTAAAGGCATAATCAGCCAAGGAACAAATGAACTGATCACCAATGCAGCAGGTACTAAGATCAGCTTATTACGAAACGACCCTTTCGCCACCGACCATACCACTGGGATTTCGCGCTCAGCGGCTACACCAGACACTTGTTGAGCGTTCAGTGCTAAGTCATCCCCCAGCACACCTGCGGTTTTCTTTGCTGCCACTTTCGACATCACAGCGACATCGTCGAGTACGGTTGCGATGTCGTCTAATAAAGTGAGTAAGCTAGCTCCAGCCATATGACATTCTCTTTTTGGGTTTGTATAAAACAAGAGGTAACATAGCAGCCTGTCAGAAATGATGAAACATCTTTAATAACGCTCATCCCATGGCATGAGAATAATTATTCCAAGGAAAGTAATGAACAATTCACAAGCTTACCCAATAGGAACCCCAGGTCAAAAATGGGGAGAGGCTGAACGCCTACAATGGCGTGCGACAACAACCATCAAACGCGAATATCAGCAAGAAGTTGTGCCAAAAATTAAAGCGTTAGAAAACGAGTTTGTTGTAGAGCAATACGGTGCTTTGTCTTATGACGAAGAGCGCTACCCGCTTTTCTCTATCAAAAGCAAAAACTGGCAAGCGAACAAACCAACCGTGTTGATTACTGGTGGTGTTCACGGCTACGAAACCAGTGGTGTACATGGCGCACTTAAGTTTATGGCAAACGAAGCTAAACGCTACGAGCAGCACTTCAACATTATTGCGGCACCTTGTGTTAGCCCTTGGGGATACGAAACCATCAACCGCTGGAACCCTAATGCGATTGATCCAAACCGTTCGTTCTATGCTGACAGTCCAGCAGAAGAGTCAGCAAACCTAATGGCATTGGTAGCAAGCCTGCCTCAAGAAGTTTTGGTTCATATTGATTTGCATGAAACAACAGACACAGACGAAACCGAGTTCCGTCCTGCTTTAGCAGCGCGCGATGGCATCGACTACGAAGCCGACAGCATTCCAGACGGTTTCTACACCGTTGGCGACACTGAATTGCCTCAGCTTGAGTTCCAAGCGGCTGTTATTGAATCTGTTGCGAAAGTAACGCACATAGCTCCGGCTGATGCCAATGGGCAGATCATCGGTTCAGATGTGGTTCAGCACGGTGTGATTCTTTACCCAATGAAGAAGCTTGGGTTATGTGGCGGCGTAACCAATTGCCAATACGGCACAACAACGGAAGTTTACCCTGATAGCCCGAAAGTCACTGATGAAGAATGTAACGATGCTCAGGTTGCTGCAGTAGTTGGCGCTCTGGACTATGTACTTAAAAACCATCGAACATAATCAATAGAAAACAATAAACCCCGCACGAGAGTAGCTCTTTCTGCGGGGTTTATTTTATGAGTGTCTCCACCCAATCATATTTAGAGCGCGTTAATTAACAGACAACTCTTTGCTATAACAGCGTTCAAGTTCCGACAGACTATAAAAATACTGCGTACCTTCAAATACTTGGCAATCGGCTTTAAACGCTATTTCCTTCTCGTTGTAAAGCATCTTCACCAAGGTTTCACCGCCTTTGTTTGCACTCTTATACACATCCCACTGAATATTTGCCGAATATGGTGTAACCCATCCGCCGCGCCATTCATTATTTTCTTGAGAATAGAGCACCGAAGGATCTGCTGCTGAGTACTGCCTTTCACATGCAATAACGCTGCTAAAGGCATAATTTGTTCAGCGTGAGCAAAGCGTACCTTTGCCACATGATTTACCGCCTGCTTGTTGTTGGCTACAGCGTCCATCTCATTGAACATATCTTTTAAAAGCGGTTTAGCAATGTTGTAGGTCACGCCATTGGAATCGGCAAAGCTTGGACCTTTCTCATAGAAATCTTCAGCATCTGACTGATAAGAGAACCAAGCCGACTCTTCAGGAGTAATAAACTGCTCTAAGCCCCACTCTCCACCTTGAGCTTGTGCCTCACGAAGCATTCCCGGACCAATGATGAACATGTTGTAGAGCATTGAGGCAGCGTCGACCTCGTTTTGCACATACTTCCAGTCATCTTCCGTTTCACTAGGTTTCTTGGTGTTGGTCTTGAAACAGTTCTCAGCGCTTACGTCGCACTTCTTGTCGTTAGAGACATCATTTTCGAGGAAATCGACAAACTCTTTGGTGTAAATACGCTCCAACATTTGACGAGCCAACAATTTCGTTTTTGGTAGCTCTGAAACTGCATCAAAGGCACTTTCTAACTTCTCTGAATCTTTAAAAGCATCATAGGCTTCAAAGTTTGCAGTGTATGGTTGGTATTTTGCACTCTTTACAGGATTTGTTTTGTGGAAATAGAGTTCAAACTTGTTCACCAGTTGTTTATCAATTTCATCTGGCTGTGATTGTGTTTGGTAACACTGCTTTGCATTGTTTGCTACATAAGCCACATCATTTGCCAATGACTGCATGAAGTAATGTGCAGTTTGGTTTGCGCGCTCTTGACCTGAGGTTTGTACTTGAATACAAACGGGATTATTGCTGTCGTTAGTCATGATGGAATCTAGACGCTGCGCCATTCGAGAAGCGATACCGGCTGGCTCTTCTTCACCTACTTTCGTCAGCAGTCCATAACCCAGCTTTTCATTCGCTGCCGTCACTTTATCAATGATTGGACCAAGCTTTTCACCGAGCGGTGTCAATTGTCCGCGTTTTTGTGCTAGATCCCACACTTGCTTGCTCAGTACGTCGTATTTTGGACTTGATAGAGCACGCGCACCATGTCGTTCAACCAACTGGCTGTAAACCACGTTGTAACCTTTTGGCGCGGCTTCATAGCTGTTTAAATCTTGCTGAGCAGAATAGGTAGCTTTGCTGCTGTACTGATAGCCATCACTTTTATCGTCTTGGTGAGTAGAGCTACAACCACTGAGTAAAGCCACGGTAATTGCAGATGCAATCAGAGTATAACGAGTCATTAATCTTCCTTAATTTCAGAGCGAATTTGGTTTTACGTTTTCAGAAACTCGCTGCACATTAGTTGCGGTTTATGACATTATCATTGCAGTTTGAATAAGTTACGACGACAGATAACTCTTTGATTTGTTGACATTCCAATCTGTGGACCCATTATTTGCAATAACCTCGAGCCAACGATTACTTTAGATCACTCAAACTTTGTGCGTAGGCAGTGAAAAACCAATGCCAATAACCACACCTCTTATATCACTCTCGCCAATGTATCGCGTATTTTAAATTGACCTATGCTTGGCTATTGGTGAGACTAGCAAGATAAATCAATAAGTAACGTCAGAGGCCTTTATGATTATCCTGCACCATCTCGTTCAATCTCGCTCTAATCGCATTGCGTGGTTATTAGAAGCGTTAAATCTTCCTTACGAAATTAAAGTTTATCAGCGCGACCCTAAAACCTACGGCGCGCCAGAGTCACTCAAGCAGATTGACCCGCTGGGTAAATCACCGGTCATTACCGATGGCGAACTGGTAATTGCTGAATCTGGCGCAATCATCGAATATCTGATTGATACCTACGACACCGAGCAACAGTTCAGACCTAAAGATCCTAAAGCTCTGTTAGATTACCGTTACTGGTTGCACTTTGCTGAAGGCTCAATGATGCCTTTGTTGGTGATGCGACTGGTTTTATCAAAAGCGGTCGATAAACCAATGCCGTTCTTTATTAAACCTGTGATTAAAAAGTTTGTGCAGGCGTTAAACCAATACTTCATTGACCCAAGAATAATTCCTCAACTCAAGTTGGTGGATAAGCATCTTTCTAATAACAAATGGTTTGCTGGCGATGAACTCTCTGGCGCAGATTTCCAGATGGTACTAGCTTTGCAACTTGCTTATATGCGCTGCGACATGACTCCTTATCACCACATTAAGAAGTACATAGAACAAGTTGAAAAAATTGAAAGCTATCAAAAAGCGATGAAAAAACTCAGCGAATAGCCGTTACAACAATCGGTTCTTATATTGCTCCGGTGTTTGGCCGGAGTATTTTTTAAACATGGCAATAAACGGGCTGGCTTGGTTGTATCCCAAGGTTAAGGCGACCTCTTTAACCGAGTGTCCACTTCGGAGTAAGTCCATTGAGTGCAGATAGCGAACACGTAAGCGCCACTCAGTAAAGCTCATGCCGAGCTCTGCCTGACAATACCTAGCAAGCGTTCGCTCGGTAGTGTGCACTCGCTCTGCCCACTGCTGCAAGCTGGTGTTGTCGGTCGGGTTCTCTTCTACCGCCGCTAAGATAGGTGCTAAATATTTGTGGTGGCTGGACGGCAAGAAGTGTTGCTGCATTTCGCGAGTGGCAAGCTGATCAATCAATACCTGTAACAGACGTTTGTCTTCGACACTTTCCGCCACACCGATTTCGCGCATGCGAAAATCATCAATGATAGCGGTCACTATCGGAGTCACTTTAATCAGGCTCGTTTTGGTCGGGAAAGCGTGTGTCATTTCGGCTGAAATATTGATGGAACAGTAATCCAGAGGCTTTCGGTTAAAACTCTTGTGTCGAGTTCCTGCTGGAACCCAAATTGCGAGATGAGGTGGAGCAAGAAAACGGGTGTCTTCCGCTTCCATTTCCAATATACCACCAGCGATTAACTGAACCTGCCCCCAAGCGTGGCTGTGTACGCGCGTTTCGGTATTCGACAAAAACGCTTCGAAGTTCATGAATACGTCTGAAGGCGCTTTAGCAATTGCTAGTGAAGGATGAAGATTTCTCGCCTGTTTTTTCACTCTGCTTTCCTTGTCGGGCTATGTTCCTAAAGAACTATGTCTTTTTAACGATATTTATCAGTGAAAGACTTTAAACGAGATGAAAGCAGATATCAAAACCCTAGCTTAGATAAATGAAGAAATAGCCTCTATCGGCTTCATTCTGGCTGCATAGCCAAGAGGTTAGTGGTTATAATGCGACCTTCATTTGGCTGAAAGTAAAGGATTACCGTGACATGACGGATTCGACCACGAAAGGGGATGGGAGCAACGAAGCCCTGTTGATCATTGATATGCAGATAGGCTGTTTCCACACGCCAAGACACGACAGAGAAGGCGTTATTTCAAGAATCAATAAGCTTTCTCATGCTTTCCGCGCCAAAAACTTACCCGTTATTTTCATTCAGCATAACGGTATTAAAGAAAACTATTTATTGCCGGGTACAGAAGATTTTGAAATCGTCAGAGAGCTTGTCATCAGTGATGCAGATTACACCGTCGAGAAAACCGTTAATGGCGCTTTCTATAAGACAAATTTGAAAGAGCTTTTAGACTCATTAAATGTTGGAACCCTTTATATCACAGGGTTGGCGACTGATTTCTGTGTTAACGCAACCATTCACGCCGCGCTGGTAGAAGACTTCAATATAGTGGTGATTTCCGATTGTCATACAACGGCTGACAAACTGGAGATGAGCGCTAGTGACATCATCAAATTCCATAACTTCATTTGGTCTAACTTAACGCCGACCGAAGGTGTTATTTCGCTTAAAACCCACGAAGAAGTACTGAGCTAAATCGCGCTACGGATTAGCTTGTCTCTGATAGTGGGTATCTCTCAAATAAAAGAGCCTGAGCGAGAGCTTAGTTAAGCGTTAACCACTTCTAGAATGATTTTTTCTAGCGTATCCAAACCTTCATTGAGAACGTCGAACTCAATGATCAACGGCCGTCAGATCCGGTTCGATGCCTAAGTATTTCGTTGCAAACAATTTATCGTACGAGCGAAACCCATTTAGATTTCATCAGAAATCAGAATAATTACGTGTTTGTCACAGATGTTGGTTTGTCATTTTTTCGTCCTTAAATTAGTTTCCGCCAAAGCACAGGTATTTCACATCCATGTATTCATCGATGCCTTGCTTCGCGCCTTCACGTCCGATACCAGATTGTTTCACACCACCAAATGGTGCGACTTCAGTAGAAATTAAACCTTCGTTGATGCCCACCATGCCGTACTCAAGCGCTTCGGCAATCTTCCATACACGGTGAATGTTTTGACTGTAGAAGTACGAAGCCAAGCCGTAGATAGTGTCATTCGCCATTTCGATCAGTTGTGCGTCGTTATCAAAACGAATCACAGGCGCAACTGGACCAAAGATCTCTTGCGAGACGATCTTCATGTCGTGAGTGACATCTTTCAGCACTACAGGTTGCATGAACAGACCATCTAACTGGTGCAATTCAGACACAGGTTTCGCTCCTTGCTTAATGGCTCCATCAATCAGTGCTTGGATATTCTGTTTTGCCGATTCACTGATCACAGGGCCAATGTTGACGCCAGCTTCCAAGCCGTTACCGACTTTAAGTTTCTGTACCGCATCATCAAACTTAGTGACGAACTCGTCATACACTTTGCTGTGAACATAGAAGCGGTTAGCACACACGCAGGTTTGACCTGCGTTGCGGAACTTAGAAGCAATCGCGCCAGTGACCGCGGCATCAATATCTGCATCATCAAACACGATGAAAGGCGCGTTGCCACCCAGTTCCATAGAGGTGCGTTTGATATCCGCAGCGCTTTGCTGCATTAGTATACTGCCGACCTGAGTAGAGCCTGTGAACGAAAGCTTACGAATCAGAGGATGTGTTGTGAAAATACCGCCCACTTGACGAGAGGTTTCACCCAGAACCACCTGCAACACATCGCGAGGAATGCCTGCCTGATATGCCAGTTCTGCCACTGCAAATGCAGAAAGTGGTGTTGATTCAGAAGGCTTAACGATAAAACTACAACCTGCCGCCAAAGCTGGGCCCGCTTTACGAGTGATCATCGCAATTGGGAAGTTCCAAGGTGTAATCGCACAGGCAACACCGATAGGTTGCTTGATGGTCACTAAACGTTTGTCTTTACTCGGAGCTGGAATCGTTTCGCCGTAAGTGCGCTTTGCTTCTTCAGCAAACCATTCGATGAAGCTCGCGCCATATACCACTTCGCCTTGAGCTTCCGCCAACGGCTTACCTTGCTCAAGCGTCATTAAACGACCAAGATCTTGCTTGTTATCCAGAATCAGTTGATTCCATTTCTGTAACAAAGCCGAGCGCGTTTTCGCTGGTAACGCCGCCCACTCTTTTTGAGCAACACTCGCCCGTTCAATGCCATTGAGAATGTCGTGTTCTTTAGAAACCGGAGCATAACCAATGACTTCGCCAGTGGCTGGGTTAGTCACCGCTATCCCTTCCGCTTCATTCGACACCATAAACGAAAGAAGGCTTTTGTTTTGTATCTGTTGCATATATTTTTCCTAGATTCAACTCATGGTTATTGTTTATGCTTTTAGTTTAGCAACTTTGCCTGCACTCAAGGCAACAGCTGCGAGAACCAAAGGAACGAAGGATACCCACAACACCATCTGCCAGCCGTAAGCACTTAACAGCCCGCCAGATGAAAACGAACCTATCGCCATCAAGCCAAAAATAATGAAGTCGTTGAGCGACTGAACACGATTTTTCTCTTCCGGTTTATGACATTCCAACACTAAAGCTGAAGCGCCAAGAAAGCCGAAGTTCCATCCAATGCCCAGTAAAATGAGTAACCACCAGAAATGGTTTACATCTACGCCCAACAAACCAACAGCCGCTGAAATACCCGTCAAAACAATACCTATTGCCGAAATACGCACAGCGCCAAATCGCGCTATCAGTTTGCCGGTGAAAAAGCTCGGGGTATACATGGCAATCACATGCCATTGAATACCTAAGTTTGACGACTCATGGCTGTGGCCGTGCATATGCATGGCGAGCGGGGCTGCAGTCATAAGAAAGTTCATGATCATGTATGACGCTGCGCCACACACCACAGCAGAAATAAAGCGTGGTTGAAGTGCAATTTCCATTAATGGTCTTCCTCCACCATGCTGCTCTTTTACAGCCGGAGACTGAACGCCATATAAGATCACACCTGAGATCACAGCAACTACTGCCTGTGCAAGGAACGTGGCAGCAAACATTTTTTCTGGCCACAGATACATGGTTTGTGTCACTAGCTGCGGCCCGATAACACCTGCAACAATACCACCAGCCATAACTAGCGAAAGTGCTTGAGGTCTTTTCTCTGGCGGTAAGCCGTCTGTTACAGCAAAACGAAAAGAGAGAACAACAGCAGCGTAAGCGCCTCCTAAAAGGGTCGAGAGGCAAAACAACCAGAACAATCCCGTGAACATAGCAGCCATCGCCAACAAACCCGTTAACACGCCAGCTACCGAACCCGCAATAAACGCTGCTTTTCGTCCGTACTTTCTTGCTAATTCTCCAGCTGGAAAAACACACACAGCCATACCTACAACGAAAATAGAAATAGGCAGTGTGGCGAGTAACGGAGAAGGTGCCAGCATACTTCCGACAATCGCTCCGGTCGCAAATACAACCACTGAGTTCGCCCCTGCCAACGCCTGTGCCAATGTTAAACGCCATAAATTGGAACGGCTGACATCTGGACTCAGTAGCGCAGGATCAGAAATTGTCGAATAGGATTCGTTAGACATGAACTTTACTTTCCTTGTATGGCTTCTATTTCTTGTAGGAGCATATTAGATCAGTAGCAAAGCTCAAAGGCTTATTCACTACTCTACTCCCGTGCTCTCCAAACATCCCATAATGAGTTTTCAACCATCACACCATTCTTGTTGGAATTATGTAAAAGAATGGTAGTCAATTGATTAACTTTCAGGTTATCGTAATTGCGTTTTCAACATACGGTTGGATCACTACAATGTATGGTTGTTTGGCAAAGCAAAAGGAATCGCCGATGAGTAATGGCAAGAGAGAAAGTACCCTCCGTTTTTTAGCAGAACCTGGCGATGTGAACTTTGGCGGTAAAGTTCATGGTGGCGCAGTAATGAAATGGATCGACTTAGCGGCATACGCTTGTTCTGCTGCTTGGAGCGGCAAATACTGTATTACCGCTTATGCTGGCGGTATTCGCTTCGTTGCTCCTATCCATGTTGGAAATATCGTAGAAGTGAGTGCAAAGGTTATCTACACAGGTAAAACCTCTATGCACATTGCCATTGACGTACAAGCCAGCGACCCTAAAGAGCTCAAAAACCGATTAACTACCCATTGCATTGTAATAATGGTAGCTGTTGACGAGAATGGTAAGCCAACGGCAGTTCCTGAGTGGGTACCTGAAACCCCTGAAGATATCGCTCTACGTAACTCGGCAATTAGACTGATGAACATGCGAACAGAAATCGGTGAAGAGATGGAAGCTCATGTGAAATACCTTAAAGCTGACGGATAAAAAACACCCGACTGAAGTCGGGTGTTTTTTATGTACCTAGCCAAACTCACGCTGTAATTATTATGCCTTATGTTATTCCGCCAGCTCTTGCGCAGTTTTTATGTAGATATCACGCAGTTTTAAAGCTATTTCGCCCGGTTTACCACTGCCAACAGGCTTGTCATCAATTGCTACCACTGGCCAAACAAACGTTGTAGCAGAGCTGATGAACGCTTCTTTCGCCTGATAGGCTTCATCGATTGTGAATAGACGTTCTTCAATAGTTAGGTTGAGCTCATTAGCTAGTTTCATCAAAGAAGCTCGGGTAATGCCATGCAAGATGTCATTGCTCAAAGGGCGCGTTACCAAAACATTTTCCTGCGTCACGATATAAGCGTTACTAGAGCCGCCTTCAGTCACAAAGCCGTCTTCAATTAACCAGACATCTTCAGCACCAGTAGCATGAGCCGCTTGTTTTGCCAAACAAGCTGGCAATAGGCTGGTTGTTTTGATATCACGACGTCGCCAACGGATATCATCAAACGAGATCACTTTAATACCAGTTTGAATCTTAGGACTGTTGATCAGACTTCTGGACTGTGTAAACAACACTAAGGTTGGTTCGATATCATCACTGTAGGAAAAGTCGCGGTCACCTTCATCGCCACGCGTCAGTTGCAAATAGATTCCACCTTCAACCAAAGCGTTTCTTTTTATCAGCTCTCGCTGAATTTCCATCAGTTGCTCGCCCGTTACAGGCAGTTTGATGTCGAGCTCTTTTGCAGAACGTTCTAAACGCGCAAGATGCCCTTGATGATCGATGAGCTTACCGCCCAGTACTGCGGTAACTTCGTAAACGGCATCGGCAAAGAGAAAGCCACGGTCAAAGACCGAAACTTTCGCTTCACTTTCCGCAACAAACTCGCCATTTAGATATACGATTCGTTCCATTTTCTCTCCCTACCCCCACAGCTTTTGTTGAAAGGGCAACATAGAATTGTTTTCAAATTCAAATCCGTTTTCGATATCTGCGCTAAGCAATAGCGGACCATCGAGATCAACCACTTCAGCACCTTGAGCCACGACAAAAGCGGGAGCCATGCTTAATGAAGACGAAACCATGCAACCAACCATGACTCGTAATCCTAATGACTGCGCTTGATCTTTTAGCTTTAGTGCTTCGGTTAAACCGCCGGTTTTATCGAGCTTAATATTGACCATGTCATACAAGCCAACGACTTTCTGCAAACTATTTCTGTCGTGACAAGATTCATCGGCACAAATAGGAATTGGGCGCTCTAGCGAGGCCAAAACAGAGTCTTCATCGGCGTGAAATGGCTGCTCTATCATCGCCACATCCAGCTTTATCAATTCAGGAATAAGCTGTTTGTAGGTTTCTACCGTCCACGCTTCATTCGCATCAAGAATAATTTTTGCGTTGGGTGCGCCACGGCGCACCGCTTGCACACGCGCCAAATCTTCTGGACCACCCAGTTTGAGTTTAAGCAGCGGTCGGTCAGCATTTTCAATCGCCGTTTTCTCCATATTCTCAGGAGTGTCTAACGAGAGCGTGTAAGCCGTAGTGAGTGGCTCGGCGGCTAAACCGACCTTCGTCCATATCGGTTGCTTGTCTTGCTTACATTCAAGGTCCCACATAGCGCAATCAACCGCATTTCTCGCCGCACCAGCAGGAAGAAGTGGTTGTAACTGCTCACGCGAGATACCACTTTCAATTTCTGGAATAACATCCTTGATTTGCTGCAAAACACTCGTGATTGACTCACCATAGCGGGCGTAAGGAACGCATTCCCCTCGCCCAATCAGACCTTGGTGTTCAATCTCAACAATGATGGTTTCAGCTTGAGTTTTACTCCCCCGAGAGATAGTAAAACTGCCACGAATTGGCCAACTTTGTGTGTAGAGTTTTACCTTCATTACAGCTCCAAAAGCTTATCGACAATACGGGCAACACCTTGGCGGAACGGGTCAACAACAGGTAAACCAATGTCTGATTCCACCTTATCCATATACGCCATTGCGTCACTTTCGCTCAAACCTGAGGTATTTATGGATACACCTACAAACTTAACCGCAGGGTTAGTTAAGCGAGCCGTAGCAATATTCGCTTCCATACACACTTTAAGGTCTGGTAACTGATAGTCAGGCAATCCACGCATATGTGTGCGAGTCGGTTCATGACAAAGTACCAGAGCGTCTGCTTGGGAACCATGAATTAGACCCGTTGTAACACCCGCAAATGAAGCATGGAATAGCGAGCCCTGACCTTCAATAACGTCCCAGTGTTGTGGATCGTTTTCAGGTGTAATGGTTTCAATTGCTCCGGCAATAAAGTCTGCAACGACACAGTCTGCACTGACACCAGCTCCGGTAATCAGAATACCCGTTTGACCAGTAGCGCGGAAATCAGCATTAACACCGCGCTCTTTCATCTCTTTTTCTATTGCAAGTGAGGTATACATTTTACCAACAGAGCAGTCTGTTCCTACTGTCAGAACACGTTTTCCTGAGCGCTTTTTACCATTGGCAACAGGATAAGTTTGTGTGGGGTAACGAACATCATAAAGTGCGCAACCGTTCTTTTTAGCACACTCAACAAGTTCAGGAATGTCTGTTAATTTGTTATGCAGACCAGCTGCGATATCCATCCCAGCTTCAAGCGCTTCTATAAGAACGGAAATCCACTCTTTGGAGATCACACCGCCACGGTTAGCAACTCCGATAACGAGGGTTTGTGCGCCCGCTTCTTTCGCTTGCGCCACCGTTAAGTCTTGCAGACCAACGTCAGCATTACATGCTTCAAGACGCAGTTGTCCTACACAGTACTCAGGGCGCCAAGTTTTAATACCCTGCGCGACTTTAGCTGCCAGAGAATCTGCAGCATCACCCAAAAATAATAGATACGGTTGTTTAAGTTCCATCTTTGTTACTCCATTTTTGGTCATCTAGACCAGACACTAATTTCAACTTCTTTTACAACCTACAGTTTAAAATCCTCATCAACAATAGGATTTACTGTTCACTTATATTCAAAATAATTTAATAAATTAAAATTTTATGCATCAAAACCTCACAATAAGCAAAAATTATGCATTTTAATTCAATTAATGAGATTTTTAGAAAATATCGCAACTTAAAGAAAATAAAGCGATAAATGAAAGCATCCACATACCTAATCGAAAGATTGTCTTACAGACCAATCAAATAGTTGTTATATCTAAAATTCAGCCAAAACACCCATTTGGTATTTATCTCCAAATATAACAATATTTTTAGATTTTCATGTTTTGTGATCCAGAGCAACAATAAACAATTTTGTATACAATCTAGTCATAAATTTGAAGTGCAAGAACGTAGAACCTTACTTATAAAAATCGAGTAAGAAAGTCCACGTCCCACCTATTTTCAACAACTACAGACCGCCATTAGTTAATAACAATGAGTATTTAGGTTAAATTCTTTTGCACAAAACAGTGATCGGAATTACTTTTTCGCCAGAAAATGAATAATTTTATTCAACTGAAAAAAATTAAATATAAGGAATAATATTCTTTCAAAACATCCAATGAATCACTTTGTCAGAAATAAAAAACAGACAGTGGTTTTATCCATACACAAAACTCCAAAATAGTCGCAATGACTGGAATGATCTCATACCTTGGTATGGTCTGTTTATTATTAAATAAATGTATAAAATCTTTTGCTACGAGCCTTTGCTCGCTGTTGGAGAAACAGACATTACTCAGTATGATAGCTACTCTTTAGTAAGCCCCATTTCTGAGCTGCAATGGAAACAAGGTAAAAATTAGGACGGATTCAATGATCACAGCTGAAGCTCTTATCAATCTAAAAGCGCTTAGTGATAACTACGATTTGCTAAAAAAGAAATGTGGAAACAAGCCTGTTGTAGCGGTTATTAAAGGTGACGCTTACGGCCACAACGCTATAAAGACAGCACAAGCGCTGGCTCAGGCGGACGTATTTGCCGTTTCTCGTATTGAGGAAGCACAGGAATTAAGAAATTCCGGCATTCAACAACCTATTTTGTTGCTTGAAGGCTGCTTTTGTAAGAACGATTTGGAAGTCGCTTCACGTGAAGGCTTTCAAACCGCTATTCATTGCCAGGAACAACTAGACGATCTGAAAAATGCTACGTTAGCGAAACCAATCATGGTGTGGCTTAAGCTGGATACTGGTATGCACCGTCTGGGTGTTCAACCGTGCGAACTGAATGATTATGTTGAGCAAATTGAAGCTACAGGTAAGCTATCTGGCCCAGTTGGCTTCATGAGTCACTTTAGCTGTGCCGATGATCTTTCATCTGCCTCTACACAAAAGCAAATCGATCTGTTTCTGTCGCAGACCTCTCGCTTCCTAGGCCCTAAAACCTTGGCAAATTCGGCGGGCATTCTGTACTGGTCAGACTCTCATCTCGATTACATGCGTGCTGGCATTGCACTGTATGGCATCAGCCCGAATGAAAACGAAACAGGTAAATCCTATGGCCTGCATTGTGGTATGACGTTAACCTCCAAACTTATCGCGGTTCGCAAACACAAAGCCAATCAGCCTGTAGGTTATGGTGAAACTTGGACGTCACAGCGTGATACCTACATTGGTGTGGTTGCTATGGGGTATGGTGATGGGTATCCGAGATCTGCGCCAGAAGGCACGCCTGTTTATATTAATGGTCGCATCGTGCCAATTTCAGGCCGAGTATCCATGGATATGATTACCGTTGATTTAGGTCCAGACTCACAAGATAAAGTGGGGGATAGTGTCGAATTCTGGGGAGAAAATTTACCAATTGAGCAGGTATCAAAGCACATTGGAACGATTCCATATGAACTCGTCATCAAACTGACTAAGCGAGTGCATAAAACCTACATCGAAAAATAGTGTATTAAGTAAAAAGAGCGTAAGTATGATTACGCTCTTTTTTATTTACACCAATCGTTTAAATTCAACATTATATTCAGCCCCCTAAGTTCTTTCTCCCGCCAGACTTTTTGTCATAGAAGTTTCATTTTTCTCTGATTTAATATGCTAGAAAATTGAATAGCCTTCCCAGAGAACAAAAACATGGCCTTGTCCATCAGTGATATTACTTTAAGTGAAAACACCCTCTCCGATTTAAAATCTGTTGAATATCATTGGATTCGGACTATGTATGTAGAAGGCTACCAGCCTTCTGAAATCAATCACTACATTCGCACTTGCTTTGGTGGTGATGACACATTCGCAGATCTATTCCGTAAAGTTGCTCTACAACAAGAGAGCCTATATGTACTGTTACAGTACATTGGTTGCGCACCATCCAGTAAAGAATTCTAGCCGCTTAAAATAGTTCCTGCCTAAGTGTCACATCTCTTTAGCCACACGGGCTCGTGTGGCCGATAGTTCGGCATTCCATTAGACCTAACGCGTTATTAAGATTTATGAAAAGCTCAGTAAAACGGTTATCGCAGATATAAAAAAACCTGAGCAGAGCTCAGGTCATGGTTACAAAAACCGTTAGTCATTTACAGTAAGGAATTGAGCTAACAGCCAGCTATGCGTAACGCCAGAAGTTATGTATCTAACTTAACTGATCAGCGGCCAAACCAAGTTGTTAAGCAGACACAAAATGGGCGACATTGCAGTCGCCCTTATCGTTGTTATCCTTTCACACCGCCGGCCGTGAGTCCTCCGACTAGCCAACGCTGCGCAAGCAAGAATACGATAGTAATTGGTAAAGCAGATAAAACTGCCGCTGCCGCAAAGTCTCCCCATAAGTAGTTTTGAGGGTACAAATACTGCTGCATACCAACCGCAAGTGTGTATGAGTTTACATCAGAAAGTAACAAAGATGCCACTGGAACCTCACCCACAACACCGATAAATGAGAGAATAAACACAACTGCCAGAATCGGTACGGAAAGCGGTAAAAGTACTAGGCGGAAAGCTTGCCATGGTGTTGCACCGTCAAGTGCCGCCGCTTCTTCCAATGAAAGGTCAATCGTTTCAAAGTAGCCTTTGATTGTCCAAACATGCAGCGCGATACCACCCAAGTAAGAGAAAATCAAACCGCCGTGAGTGTTCAAACCAAGGAATGGAATGTACTGACCTAACTTATCAAACAATGCGTATAGAGCCACCAGCGCCAGCACAGCAGGGAACATCTGGAAAATCATCATCGCTTTCAAGATAGTGCTCTTACCTTTGAACTTCATACGCGCAAAAGCATAGGCAGAAGTCGTGGATAGCGCGACGATCAACACTGAACTGATGGCTGCCACTTTCACTGAGTTCCATAACCACGTAAGAACAGGGAATGGAGGCGGAGTCACTGAACCGTCAGCATTCTCAACAGCAATACCTAACGCCAGTTTCCAGTGCTCTAGTGACGGGTTTTCCGGAATTAAGCTACCTGTTGCAAAGTTACCTTCACGGAAAGAAATCGCCACAATCATCAACAGTGGAAAAATGATTAATGCTAAGAATGCCCACATCGCGATGTGCGTCGCCAACACTCTGTATTTTAAGGATTTACCTTGTACCATTGCCATTGTGCGACTCCTTAATCTTGGTCAAGCTTAGTGAAACGAAGGTTGAGTAGTGCTAAACCACCCACGAGTAAGAAGATCAGTGTTGCGATTGCACTCGCCAGACCGAAATCTTGACCGCCGCCGCCTTCAAATGCGATACGGTAGGTATAACTTACCAATAGGTCGGTATAACCCGCTGGCTCTGAAGTGCCAATCATATTCGGGCCACCTTGCGTTAATAGTTGAATCATCACAAAGTTATTAAAGTTGAATGCAAAACTCGCAATGAGAAGCGGTGTCATTGGCTTAATCATCAAAGGCAATGTGATACGAGTAAAGTTGCTCACAAAGTTTGAACCATCAATAGCCGACGCTTCGTATAAATCATCTGGTATTGCTTTTAGTAGACCCATACACAAGATCATCATGTAAGGGAAACCTAGCCAAGTGTTAACAATCAACACCATAGTTTTGGCCAGTATCGGATCTGAGAACCAAGAAGGGCTGATACCAAACATCGCTTGAAGCACCATGTTGATTTCACCGAAACTTTGGTTAAACAAACCTTTAAAGATCAGAATCGAAATGAATGCAGGTACCGCGTATGGGAGGATTAACAGAACTCGGTAAATCGCTCTACCTTTCAACGCTTCCCACTGTACAACGCTCGCAAGCACTAGGCCGATAAGCAGAGTGAACACGACAGTCAATAGAGAGAAAATAACCGTCCAAATGAAGATGCTGATAAAGGGTTCTTTAATACCATCATCTTTCCAAACACGTTCGAAGTTATGAGTACCGATAGAGACAACAAAACCTGGTGATACCGTTGAGCCAACAAACTGACCATTCTCATCTACAGGTTGGTAGAAACCGACATCCATGTTCGGACGCAGTACTTCACCGGTTTCTTGGTTGATCAAAGTGACACCATCTTCCTGCATTTTGTATAGCGGTAATACCGCAGCAAACTTACGCAAGCCGCTCATGCGAATGTCATTACCATCAGGAAAATGAAGGTCGAACTCACTCAAAGCAGAGCGGTTACTGATGATGGTTTTAATTGGTGCTTTTGCACCTAATACAGGTTGTTCAGTAGGTGTAAGGTTTAACTCACGGCTTGCAGCATTCAATGAAAATGCTTCCGTCACATATTGAGTATCGCCATCTTGAATCGTAATTTGAAAACCTGATTCAGTCTCATACAAGTCAAATGAGTAGCTTTGACCACTTTGGAACGTTCTATCCATCAATACAGATTGTGCACGATCTAAAGTGAGCTGGTTCTTAGCGCTATAGTTAGTGAAAGCCAAGTTAACGGTGTATACCAAAGGGAAAAGGATGAATAAAATCATCCCAGCAATACCTGGGTAGATATAGCGGTGGGCGTAAGTTTTCTTACTGCCAAAAATATAGAGTGCTAATGCGGTAAGAAAGAGAGTAAGTAACGCAAAGGCAGACTCACCGCGCGAATACATAAGAATGGATGCATAACCATTGACCACACCAACAGCCCCTAACGCTGCCCACTTAAGTAGTGCGCGCTTATTAGAAGATGACGGTGTTGATGGTGTTGGCATCGCTTCTGAACCTTGAACTGACTGCATAGTACAACCTGCTAGCGAAATAAACTGAGAAAGTAGGGAGGAGTTACCCCCTCCCCAAAAGTAGAACTAAAAAATTACTTAACCATTTGCTTTTCTGCATCTGCAAGTGCTGCATCTACAGTTTGACGACCATCAACGATGTTGACGATTGCGTTCTTAGCTGCGCCCCAGAAAGCATTCATTTGTGGGATGTTTGGCATAATTTCGCCGTTCATTGCGTTGTCCATTGTCGCCGCAATGCGAGGGTCATTACCCAATTCTTGTTGGAATGTGTTCAAAGCAACTGCGCCTAGTGGCTTGTCATCATTCATCTTACGTAGACCGTCGTTAGTTAGTAGGTAGTTCTCGATGAACTCTACTGCTAGGTCTTTGTTAGGAGATGCTGTGCTGATACCTGCAGTTAGTACACCAACGAACGGTTTAGATGAGTGACCATTAAATTTAGGCAGAGTGGTCACACCGTAGTTGATACCAGACTTCTCAATATTGCCCCATGACCAAGGACCATTGATAGTCATTGCAGTATTGCCTTTGTTGAATTCAGCTTCAGAAACTGAGTAATCCATATCAGAAGAAATTACGCCTTTATCAACAAGACCTTTAACAAAGTTCATTGCATCCGAAACACCTTTGTTCGCGATACCAGCATCTTTAATGTCATAACCTTGAGCTGTGTACTTAAACGCATAACCGCCATCAGCAGCCATTAGAGGCCAAGTGAAGTACGGTTCTTTTAGGTTCCACATGATTGCAGATTTGCCTTGTTTCTTAAGCTCAGCGTTTAACTGTGCTACTTCTTCCCAAGATTTTGGTGGGTTTGGAACAAGATCTTTGTTGTAGATAAGAGATAGTGATTCTACTGCGATTGGGTAACCAATTAGCTTACCGTTGTAGTTAACCGCATCCCAAGCGAAGTCGATAATGCCTTCTTTAACTTTTTGAGATGGTTTAACTTCTGCTAGCAGACCTGCTTCAGCATAACCACCAAAACGGTCGTGTGCCCAAAATACAATATCAGGACCGTCACCAGTTGAAGCGGTTTGAGGGAACTTATCCTGAAGCGCATCTGGGTGTGCAACAGTTACTTTAATACCCGTGTCTTCTTCAAACTTCTTACCAACTTCAGCCAATCCATTGTAGCCTTTGTCTCCGTTGATCCAGATAGTCAATTGACCTTCTTCGATTGCAGCGTGAGCTCCAAACGAACCAAGAGCAACTAATGTGCTAAGTGCTACGGTACTTAGGGCGTTTTTCATGTTCATATCCTTTTAATATTTATGTTGTAGGGCTAACCAAGAGGTTTTGCCGTATTTCGTCACATATCATCAGAAAAAACAGACTACGACTCATCCTCCTGCGCACTACGCCCTAGCTATTATGGACTATTTTCGTGATCTGCATCGCCACGAGTGGTCGACAAAGATCACAAAAAGGTGTTTTGTTGTGAGCAACCTCAACTTCAAAAGCATCAATTATTTGAGCTTGATCTAACTACGCCCTATTCCCCCTCCTCCTACTCATCCCTGTCTACTACCCCCACAAAAAAAAGGATTAGGAGGATGTCATCTAGGTTCACATCTTAGAGACTAACTACGTCCAAAGTGGATGGTAAGAGTCTTTTATTAGCACCGAACATTAGGTGTTTACATTGCCGGTTGGAGTGCTTACGCAAATGTGCATACGACGCAAGTTCGTCGTTCCGGGGGGAACACATGTTTGCATTGATAAGTGCCTAATTTTGGCTATGAGGGGTGATGTATGATTTCGAGCAGCGTATACCCAAATATTACTAAAATACATCACCCTTTCTTTTCTTACCGATAAAGGCTAAAAGCAAATTGGGATTACACCAGATTATTAGCCACTTAAATGATTCTTCTCAAAGTCGAGAAATCATAAACTTAAATGTATTCCTACTATTATTGCTTAGTAGTTCATTGCACAAAACAATGTCGTACAATGATGAGCAATAGTAATTAAAAAGTGTTGATCGAGGACGAGCTAGATGTCGAATGTCACGTTAAAAAATGTTTGTAAAGCTTATGGCGATGTAGTGATTTCTAAGAATGTTGATTTAGACATTCAAGAAGGCGAATTCGTTGTATTCGTAGGTCCATCTGGTTGTGGTAAATCGACGTTACTTCGCTGCATTGCAGGCTTAGAAGACATCACATCCGGCGACTTGTACATCGGCGACCAACGCATGAACGATGTTGAGCCCTCTAAACGCGGTGTGGGTATGGTATTCCAGTCATACGCTCTTTACCCTCACCTAAACCTTTATGACAACATGTCATTTGGTTTGAAACTCGCCAAAGCTGATAAAGAAGAGATTCATAAACGTGTCGATCATGCTGCAGACATTCTACAGTTGACGCATTTGCTTGACCGCCAACCAAAAGCACTTTCAGGTGGTCAGCGTCAGCGTGTTGCCATCGGTCGTACTTTGGTGTCTCAACCTAACGTATTCCTGCTTGATGAACCCTTATCAAACCTAGATGCAGCACTTCGAGTGCAAATGCGTTCAGAAATCACTAAGCTGCAACGCAAACTGGGTTGCACCATGATTTATGTTACCCATGACCAAGTAGAAGCAATGACAATGGCTGACAAAATTGTTGTACTTGATGCGGGATATGTATCGCAAGTAGGTAGACCTCTTGAGCTCTACCACTACCCTAGAAACCGTTTTGTCGCGGGCTTCATCGGCTCACCAAAAATGAACTTTATGAGTGTGTTCATTGAGGAAGTGGAGAAAGACCGAGTAATGGTGCAACTTTCTAATGGCACAACATTCTGGATTCCTGTCGATGGAACAACCGTAAACCGCGGTGAGAGAATGTCTTTAGGTGTTCGTCCAGAACACTTACTCACTGCAAGTGAAGGTGACGCTATCATTGAAGGTAAAGTGATGATGGTTGAGAAGCTGGGTAATGAAACACAGGTTTACATGAACCTTAAGGGCTCCGACTCAGATGTGATCTATCGTCAGCCAGATACGCTAGATGTTGAAACAGATGATGTGCTGTCGATTGGTATTCCAGCGCACCGTTGTCACCTGTTCCACAGTGATGGACGCGCATGCCGCCGTCTGTTTAAAGAAAAAGGCGTTGAGCTTCCAGAAGCATAAAATGCATTAAAGACAGACTTATTAAGCGTCCTCTTAATTGATCATTGAGAGGACGTTTTTATTTTGGCAAGTAGAGCGAATTGGATAACAAATATTTAAAACAACAAGCCTACTACCTACTCGTAGACAAAGTAATAGACAAAGCTGCGCTTTAACGCTCAACCTTCACCATCATCAGTATTATCATCCGTCGACGACGACCTAATAGGGTTAGATGCAACGATTACATTACTGACTTTATTAGCTCTACCAACTGTAAAGCGTGAACTGACAGATTGAATTCAAGAAACACAGAAAGAGTTATCAACCCAGCCCCAACGCCCTGTAATGTTTGTTCGAGTGTGTTCATCTCGATTCTCCAATGTACTAGTGCTATTTGGATATCCACAAATGAAGATCTGAACAACTTGGTCACAACTCATGTCGAGTGAGCATATTCAAATATGGCGATTAGATCTTAAGAGGACATATTTGATGTCAATTGGCATCCCGCTTCAAGCGTAAAGGATTCGCTTCCCTCACTCTCACTAATCACTTCAAAACGAATAGGCAAATCATTAACGCCAAAGCCCAAGTTCAAGGAACTGCGATTAGAGAATCCATAACTCATTTTGTTACCGGAAGCCGCACTTGCTACGATTTTTGCGGCAAACTGCTTACCCGTTTTCGCAGTAAGTTTGACTCGTTGCGCGTCTTGAGTGCATTCAAATTGAAGCGCTCCACCATAAAGACTCAATGATGAACTATCCATCGCTATCGCACTTAATGAGACTAGAAAAGCGGCGCAAAGCGCCGCTGAATAACGTACTAACATAACCAACGATTAGTATTGAATAACGGTAACAGTGTTATTTGTGCTAGCTCCAACATTTACATTCGCAACATCGCCATATGTTTGAGTAATGTTGATAGTGTTTTCTGAGCTACCCCAGTAAACAGATACATTAGCTGCTGCATGTGCGTTTTGTTGGTCGATAGTAATATCGTTACCATGGCTCCAACCTGTAACATCAACGTCAATTGTGTTGTAGTCACCTGTTTGTGTGAAATCGACACTGTTGCCGAAACTATTTTCAACATATACGTCAGCCATGTTGCCAGTTCCATCAACATTACCTGTAACAGAACTTCCGTCACCTCTGTTCAGAACAACACTAGTTTCGTTTAGTGTACCTTCGACGCTAAGTTCAACATTTGAGTCATCTGTACCACCCTGAAGCAATACTTGAGATTTGTTACTATCACCATTTTGAACGATAGAAACATTGTCATTATCATAAGAATAATGATCCCATGGACTGTTATCAGTCATAATACGAGCTTTGTTGCTGTTGCCAGTTTGGTCGATGCTAAAATTACCTGAATCTACACCTACAGCTAAAATTCTCGCTTTGTTTTCACCACCAACTTGAGAGATAGACAGAGTAGAATCATCTACAAAGTAAGATTTAATGTCTGCCTTGTTACCCTCATTAGGAGACTCTTGGAATACAGTGACGTCAGAATCTGAAGTCATAAATAAATCTAAGTCTGCTGTGTTGTTTGCAAGAACACTACCTGAAGCCAACGTTGCTGCAATTATTAATGCCAATTTAGTTTTCATGACAATTTCCTTTATATCATATTGTTACATTTGAATAGACAAGTATCTGAATGTGTTGCCGATTAATTTTGAGTAACATACACATTGATACCATAGCCCCCAACTATGGCCACATAGTCATTACCATTTTGACTAATGCCATAATTAGAACCACCGTTATCAACAATAATGGCTTGGTTATTACTGCCCGTTTGATTAATACTCAAAGAACTTCCATATCCATATTGGATAATTGCCGCGGTATTATTATATCCAGCTTGATTAATCCAAGCTTTATTTCCATAACCATACTGAGCAATGTAAGCTTTATTAAACTTACCCGTTTGAGTTATTAAAGCAGTATTATCCCCACCATATTGCCAAATCCCAGCCTCACTCCCTACGCTGTCTGACTGGACTACTTTCGCTTTATTACCTGCAATAGAACTACCCTGCTCGATATAGACACTTCCTAATATCGAGTCTTCCAAGACGACTTCAGCATAATTATCGTCAGTTGGCATAGAATCTAACTCGTTGAAATTACTTAAGTCCAAGCCGTAACCGAACTTACCTACTTGAGTATGTCTTCTATTGTTAAAGTTCTCATGGTGACGATCATCGCCTCCATGATTATTCTCTGACTGATAATAAGCTTGACCACCAAGATCATTGTTCGCCCAAGCTAGGTTCGACATTGCTGAATACAAAACGATACCTATGACTAGCATACTGAAGCAGGCATTATTCCGGATGGACATAACTCCTCCTTCATTAGAGAACACCGTGTTCTCGTTAATTAGGTTAGAGCTGCCGATGATTTTAAACCATCAACTTTAAATTAAATTTGATATTTATTTTTTAATTTTTTGGTTGTTAGATTTATGTAAAAACAAATACAAAAATACCAATTTATTTGTTCAATTCTAATACTTTGGTTTATACAATTAATGGCAATTAACTCTTATTATTAATTCGTCTTAAACACATTTATAGAGTCATCTATGACGCTTAGAATTAATAAATTTCTAATTATTTTTTTTGTGTACTTCTCATTACATGCTTCTTATCTGAATGCAAAAGAGAGTACTGGTGACCAATCTCCTATAGAAGACACGCAACAATTAGAAGATGGAGCACACGACTCTTTAGATGAAGTAAATGGCCTCATCATAGACAGAACAATGACTCGCATTGGAAGCATGTTTTATTCAGAGTTCGCACAGCAGCTCAATGAGAGTGAAGAAAACTTAGAAGAGAATTTAACTATAACTGAAAAAACAACAGCCAAATTTGGAACCATCATGACGATTTGGCATTCGCAAAAAGTTGTCTTTCGCACCAGTCTTTCACCAAAAATGAAAGAGTCGAAAGAGCAGGCAGCAAAAGCGGTAAAAACAGTACAGGACTATTTAACCAAGTGGAGAATACAACGGATGTATTCCGACACATTCGATCTCGCACATGACGAAATATAATAAATGCTTACAAGGGAAAATTATGAAAACTCTGGTTGTTTCTAAACAGCGTTCTCAGCCTAAACATTCAAAATTTAGGTTGAAAAAGGCAATCATAATCAGTCTTAGCTTAATCAGTTGCAGTCTAGTGACAGCACCTGTATTTGCATCCAAACTGACTTACAAACCGATAAATCCTACATTTGGTGGCAACCCTCTCAACACTTCACATTTGTTTGCCAGAGCGGAAGCA
Source organism: Vibrio plantisponsor (assembly GCF_013041605.1). Classification (GTDB taxonomy): domain Bacteria; phylum Pseudomonadota; class Gammaproteobacteria; order Enterobacterales; family Vibrionaceae; genus Vibrio; species Vibrio plantisponsor. Next base: position 149,903 of record NZ_JABEQC010000001.1, read on the forward strand.
ATCAATGATTACGAAGACCCTGATAGGACGAGCAGCGGAACCTCATCGGTCTCTTCCCTCCTATCCTCATTACAATCACGGCTGTTAAGTGAATTAATTTCCAGCGGAGAACCGGGAAGTTTAGAAACCGACGATTACACACTAACCATCACCGATAATGATGGTTTTCTAACCATCACAGTTATAGATAAATCGACTGGTGAATCTACCACAATCGAAGTTACAGGTTTGTAGTTCAGGAAGATAAAAATGAAAAAAGGACTTTACCTAGCAGTGACTCTGGCACTCTTACTTACAGGGTGTTCAAATTTTATGGATACACCCGATGCGGAAGAGTATCCAACACTAGCGCCAAGAGGGGCTATATATAAAGATCTTATCAACCTGCCTCTCCCCAAAGGGAAGATTATGGTCTCCGTGTATGATTTTCGCGACCAAACAGGGCAATACAAAGACTACCCTTCAAGTACCTTTGCAACTGCGGTACCACAGGGAGGCACATCAATGTTGACCTCTTCTTTACTGGACTCCAAGTGGTTCTTACCGCTAGAGCGTGAAGGATTACAGAACTTACTCACAGAACGTAAAATCATTCGCGCCGCGCAGAAGAAAGATGAAGCTCCAGTTAATATTGGGGACGACTTACCTGCGTTGAAATCGGCAAACTTAGTCATCGAGGGTGGCATTATTGGGTACGAGTCTGACTTAAAAAGTGGTGGTCATGGTATCGGCTATTTCGGACTTGCGACTTATGGCGAGTATCGCATGGATCAGGTAACGGTTAACCTGCGTGCGGTCGATGTTCGAACGGGTCAAATTTTACTTAGTGTCACTACCAGCAAAACCATTTTTTCTCACGCTTTAAGTGGTAGTGTTTTCCGTTACATCGCTTACCAAGACTTACTTGAAATGGAATCGGGTTATACCAACAACGAACCCGTCAATATCGCGGTGATGTCAGCCATCGACTCAGCAGTAATACATATGATTATTGACGGTATTCAGAAAGGACTTTGGGAACCAGCCGATAAAAAACAGATGGAGAGTCCAGTAATGAAACGCTATATGCAAGAAAGCACAACGATTCTCTAAAGCCGTCAGTTCTATGCCCGCCCTTGTTTATCTGGGCGGGCAACCTTCCTTCCAATAGACCAATAAGTAAATCCCCTTGCGGCCATTCTCTGTGGTTCGAAAAGATTTCTCCCATCAAATATTACTGGTTCCCTTAACTCTGAAAAAATTAAGCTGAAGTCGGGCGCCTTAAAGTTCTGCCACTCTGTACAAATAATCAAAGCATCTGCACCTTTTAATGTCGCTTCCTTGGTGCCCATCAATAAAAGGTCGTTACGTAAAGAATAAAGCCTTTGAGTTTCTTCCATAGCTTTGGGGTCATAGGCTTGTACCATAGCACCAGCTGACCACAAGGCTTCCATCAACACACGGCTAGGAGCTTCTCGCATATCATCAGTTTTAGGTTTAAAGGCTAGCCCCCACAGAGCAAACGTTCTCCCTTTTAGATTATGAGCTCCTCCAAAGTGAACACATATTTGCTCAAAGAGCTTTCTTTTTTGGTGGTAGTTGGTGTTCTCAACCGCCTTGAGAATCTCACTTTCATAACCAATGTTCTCCGATGAACGAATCAAAGCTTGAACATCTTTGGGAAAACAAGAACCGCCATAGCCGCAACCAGGATAAATAAAGTGATAGCCAATTCTCTCATCGCTACCGATACCTTTGCGTACCTGTTCAATATCCGCCCCCAACTTATCTGCAATGTTAGCGATTTCGTTCATGAAACTAATTTTGGTCGCTAACATGCAGTTTGCCGCGTACTTAGTGAGCTCCGCCGATTTCACAGACATAAACAGAATTTTCTCGTGGTTTCGATTAAAAGGCGCATACAGCTCTCGCATCAGATCTTTCACTTCTGCAAAAAGTCTATCTGTTTCATCGAGCCCAATCACAATCCTGTCCGGACGCATGCAGTCAGTTACGGCACTTCCCTCTTTGAGAAATTCAGGATTGGATACCACTGAGAAATGTATTGGCGGTAAACCTAAATTCTCTCGGGTCAAGCTCAATACATCACTCACTTGTTGCGCTGTCCCCACAGGAACCGTGGATTTATTGATGACGATTTTTCTGTGGTTAGAGAATGTCGCGATGATTTTCGCTACATCCCGTACATAACGGAGATCTGCTGAACCGTCTTCATCTTGTGGCGTTCCAACGGCGATAAATATTACGTCAGCAAACTCAATGCCTTCTTTTGCTGAAGAGGTAAAGCATAAATGTCCGGCTGCGAGATTATTGTGGACGAGTTGTTCTAGCCCGGGCTCATAAATAGTAATTTCACCTCTTTGCAGCTTACTAATTTTTTCAGCATCAACATCCACACAACACACATTGTGCCCAACGCCACTCAATACCGCTGCCTGAACCAAACCAACGTATCCAGTGCCAAATATGGTTACTTTCATTCAACTGTCCACTCTTCCTCTGCATTGACACCAGTATTTAATGCCGAGATGTCAGAGCCGTTACGTTTTCGGGGCAGTACAATGACAAAAGTTATGCTATTTCCGGCAGTTGTAAGAAAATCTCCATGGACAAATGCTAAGCAAAGCGTACAGTTATTTAAAACAGAAGGAGTTTGAATGAAGAATTTTAGCTTCAATATGGAAGATGCCAGCCAAGTATGCGTGGGAGCTTTTGCATTGGCGGTTCCCATTTCCTTCTCGGAAGAGGCATGGCAACTGGGTACCACATTACCAACAACCAATTTGCTGTTCCTAATGAGCCTTTCTCTGTGTTTTCTGGGCGTATTCGCCTATCAAAGTGTGTTTCAGCGAAATATTCAACATCGAATTTCTGTGTTTATTTTTCGTATTGTTATCGCTTATTTGCTTGCGGCTTTAGTGGTTGGCTTGGTGCTATTTGCCTTGAACAAGTTGCCTTTGGTTGACGACCCCATATTAGCGCTCAAACGTATCATAGTTGTCACTATGCCGGCTTCCATGGGTGCGATTGTGGTAGACAGTTTTGACAAAGAGTAGAAGACTAAACTGTAATAAAACAATGATATAAATCCGTATCACCTGTAAGAGACACCAACATGAAACAGAATTTATCTCTTCGAGCTTTAGAACGTGGCGATCTTAGGTTTATCCATAATTTAAACAACAATAGAAACATCATGTCTTATTGGTTCGAAGAACCGTATGAGTCTTTTGATGAACTAGAAGAACTTTACAACAAACACATTCACGATAACGCGGAAAGACGCTTTGTTGTTGAAGATGAGAACAAGTCCCTGATTGGCTTGGTTGAAATTATTGAGATTGACTACATTCATCGTAGCGCTGAATTTCAGATCATTATTACCCCAGAACACCAAGGAAAAGGGTATGCAAATACGCTGATCAACAAGGCGTTAGATTACTCATTCACTATCCTGAACCTTCACAAAATTTACCTGCATGTGGCGATTGAAAATGAAAAAGCGCTTCATCTCTATGAACAGTGTGGTTTTATTGAGGAAGGGCACTTAGTCGAAGAGTTCTTTATCAACGGGCAATACCGAGATGTAAAACGCATGTATATACTGCAAAACCAGTACTTGAAACAATCTCGAAGTTAAGCAGCAATTCTGCAGAAGCAACCAGCACTGTCTTAGGCGGTGTGGTTTAGAGGGGCAAGAAATAAAAAAACAGGCAAATGCCTGTTTTTTTATTTAGGAGAGAATATCAAACCGATTCTCGCTGACACCATTGGTTCGAAACCAGCCAGCAATGCTGTAGCGTTTAGCATGTGCAGGAAGAACCTCATGTGGAAACTGCTCTGAAAGGAACACAACTAACCTTCCCGCAATAGGGGCGATGGTTTGAATCAGTTGATCGTTAAGATCATAAACTTTCAGTTCACCGCCGTTAGCGTCACGCCAGTCTTCATTCATATAGAAAACCGTGGTCAGTTTGCGACTTTCATTACCACGGAAAGCATCTAAGTGTTTTTTGTAAAAATCTCCGACTTCGTACTGTGCAAAATGAGCTTCATATTCGAACAACCCGAGGAATAAAGCCTGATTAACCTCACGACGAATAAACTCCATACGCTCTAGGTAATCCTGAACCGGCTGTCCCATGTCCGAGTCTAGCCACTGAATTTTATCGCGACGAATTTCACTGGCTCTTTGAGTATCTTCGTTTCTACCAATACGTGCACGCTGCCAATCATCTGAAGCACAGTTTTTGAGTAACCTAACTTGTTCAAGGGTTAGAAAATCATCCCAGACATACCAACCTTTTTCGGCAATGGAATCTAACAAGTGCTCTAGCGCCATAAGTTTTAACTACGAAGAAAAAGAAAGCGTTATAACCAGACTTTGCCACAACCACAAATCAACATGTTAATCTTAAAGAATAAAATTAATTGTCAATTTTATTACTTATAAATCATACAGTTAAAACAAAATTCAAAATGATTAAACATTAGTGTGCCAATGGTGGTATAACAAAACCAGACAACAAGATTATTCATTGGGAGTTTTCTATGATCGTAACTACTACACCGAATGTAGAAGGCAAGCGTATCGTTCGTTATTGCGGCGTTATTGCAGGTGAAGCCATTCTCGGTGCAAACATATTTAAAGATCTGTTCGCTGGCATTCGAGATATCGTTGGTGGGCGTTCAGCAACCTATGAACACGAGTTGCAGAAGGCGCGAACGATTGCATTAGCCGAACTTGAAGCTCGTGCTAGAGAGCTTGGCGCGAATGCTGTTGTCGGTATTGACTTGGATTATGAAACCTTTGGCAAGACCAATGGAATGCTGACGGTATCGGTAAGTGGAACGGCAGTGTTTGTAGAGTAACCATTCACCGTCAAAGAAAGTAAATTTGGATTGGAAAAGTAAAAAGGCAGCTCAGCTGCCTTTTTAAATATAAACTTTTTTATTAGATTAATAATAAATTAATAAACGTATTTATTATTGACTTACTTCTTCAATTCCAATGTTGTTCTTAGCCCAAATTAATGCTTGAAGACGATTCTTAGCATTAATTTTCTTAAAAACATTATGAAGGTGCGTTTTAACTGTATTTTCACTGACAAATAACTGATCTGCTATCTCAACGTTCGAAGCTCCACTGCCAAGTAGCTTAATTATTTGTTGTTCGCGCTTGGTTAATTTTGAGAACATTTGAGAGGTAACAACTGAGTTGCCAGAGCGATAATGAAGAATATATTCTTGCGCAAGTCGGCGAGTTAGCCACATTTCGCCTTTAATAATTTTACTCATGCCTTTCACTAATACATCAATGTCATCATCGGCGTAGAATACCCCAGCCAAACACTGCCACTTGAACAAATCTTTTGCTTCAATCTCACTAGGACAATTTAGTACAACTTCACGAGCTTCAGGACAACATAGGTGTTTGAACGAAGCATAGTCAGAGAGAGCATGATCATCGAGTCGAGCGTAATCGATGAGGACTAGCTGAGTATCATGACATGAAGGGTTATTCTCCTGCATCCACATATCGCAAAAAGGAGAAATTTCTATTTTTATTGGAAGCTTAGACTCCAACGCGTCTTTAAGTAAACGTGATTGCATACAGACATCAGAAAGTAATCTTACGTTTAGTTTTTTTCCTTCTGTCATTATAAAAACTCCTAACCATAGACCTGACTTATGTAAAACTAACGTTGATAGAGAATAAGTCAATGGGACAAAAGCATCCTCGATTAATAATAAAAAAAATATACAGATTACTTTAACAAATTCATGAGGTTAATTTATTGTCTTATTTTTAAGAATGCATTTGAGTTATTTAAGGAGTGGCATACTGTTCGAAACAAAAACACATTCTAAATTAGAAACGACTAAAGAATTATTCAATAAAAAGTACCCTCTTGGTCTTTCCGATTAGGAAAGAACAACTTTCCTAATTGCTTTAATCTAATCCCCCCTCTGTCGCGTTATTATATAAAGCATGATGTTCCAACGAGTCAAACTCACCCAATAAGCCTATTGTTGCACAACAATTTCTACACTCGGAATGATGGCTATTATTTGAAATCCAATTTATTGAGTATTTTAATTATGAATAAAGCACTACCTCTTTCCCTCCTCAGTTTATTCATCGCTGCGACATCTTTCAGCTCAATCGCAGAAGAGCAAACAGATGAAGTTCAGGATATGTCGGATCCACTTGCGGTATTTACTCAAGGTGGCGTTGGTATTACAGACAAAGGCATTAACCTTAAAATGGGCAAAACCTACGATTCTGGCAAAGAAAACGTTGCCGCAATGAATGTGTTTGAACTGAAAGGTATCGGTGGCAAAATGTTCGGTTTTCGAGATAACGACAAACCTATGTATGGTTCTGTTGACGACAGCATTGACTCTTTCCGTCTGCGCAACTTCCAGGCAAACATCAAAAATGGTCAAGGTCGCCAGCTTGACATGACATATGACGTTGATAGTGAAACGTTAAATGCCTCGTACAGTATTCTTCAAGCGCTTCCTCAAATTGGTGGATTCTTAAACCTATACCCTCTTGCAGGTGCGGGTGTGACGGTTCAAAACACCGAAGATGACGGTTATGAAATCCCAGGGACATTCACAGTCGTAGGTATGTACTCTAAAGTGGCTTTAACCGATAAAATTTGGATCAACTATAACCCGATGTATATGCACACACTGTCGGGTTCGGATACCTACAAGAATGGTAACTTTGCTGGTGACGACAATATCCTGACTCACGAATTTGCCATTTCTTACCAGCTCACACCTCGTTCTAATATTCGTTATTTTGCAAACTGGAATGAGAAAGTTGACTTTGCAGACGGCGATCATCGCATTGAATATAACTACCAGTTTTAATCCAAGCCGTTAGTTATTAATAAAATTATCTAACATGGATTAAACGTACAAACAGGTTTGCTTTAGAAGCGGCAACTGATAAAAACGAGCCCAGAATATCACACAAAATATCCTGGGCTCGTTAACTCAATAATGCATGGCATATGCTTGTTTAAGTACGATATAGCACCTTTAAGACATGCCAACCGAACTTCGTTTTTACTAGCTGAGGGGTGAGAACTTCACCTTGAAAGCAAGCTTTATCAAACTGTGGCACCATTTGCCCTTGACGAAATTCGCCTAGGTCTCCACCTTTCTTACCTGATGGGCATATAGAATGCTTCTTCGCTAACACCTGAAATTTAGCGCCTTTCTTGAGCTGCTGAATGATATCTTCTGCTTGCTCTTTATGCTTAACCAAAATGTGAAGGGCTGCTGCGGTTCTTGCCATTTCATTCTCTCCTCATTTCTAAAGCGCGAAGTCTAACCTAAGCTAAAGGGACACGCACCCCACTTTTTGAAAACTAAAATAGAAAATAAGCGTCTAAATCAATGCCAGTCGTTGATGATATGGCAATATGCGTTAGTATAGTTACCAGTAAAATTATTGAAGTAGTACCACTATGGCTAAGACAATAAGTAAGGCAAATCAGTCACAAGGAATGTTGATGTTCACTTTGAACCTGCAAAAGCAGCTGTTCGCTATTGGAACATTAAAAGTTCGAGAAATTGTGCCCTATATGCCGATGACTCAAATCCCTTATTCACATCACCATGTGATAGGTACGGTCACGTTTCGTAATTTAACTGTACCCGTGATCGACATGGCCGCTGCGATTGGTTTTCGACCTATTGCTCCGAACGAGTATGAAAACAGTTATTTAATCGTCACTGACTGTCTGCGTACCGTCGTGGCTTTTATGGTTCGCAGCATTGAAAAGATCATTGATTGTAACTGGCGTGCTATCGAGTCTGCCCCTAGCACTGCTGGTAAAAATGTTTTCGTTACTGGGATTACGCGCTATGAAGACAAAATCGTTCAGTTACTCGATGTCGAGTTATTGCTGTCAAAAATTTACCCGCAGTATGAATCGACCAAAGTGCCAATGCTGACAGATGTAGAGCGTGAGCGCCTCAAAGCACTGAATATTTTGCTGGTTGATGACTCGTCTATTGCCCGCAAACAACTGTCGGATGCGTTAGACCGGATTAACATCCCATATTATGTGTGCAAGAACGGCAATGAAGCGGCTGAGTTTATGAAGAAGATGGCGAACGAAAACAACGCTATCGACCTTCTCGTCAGTGATATTGAAATGCCGGGTCTTGATGGCTATGAACTTGCGTTTGAAGTACAAAATGATAAGTCGTTAAGCCATGCCTACATCATCCTTCACACTTCTCTATCGAGTGAAATTTGTGTCGACAGAGCACATCAGGTTGGTGCCCATGAAGCGCTTGAGAAGTTCAATGCTACGGAACTGATTGAAGCAATGTTGAGAGGCGCAAAACGCTTGGAAGCACAAATGGCTTAGAGCGCCAGCCAATCTGCTTCAAGATATATTTGAAAATGCAGCCTGTTGGCTGCATTTTTTATTGTTCAACGATAAATAGCGAAACCTTAAGGCAGCAATAGTTGAAGCGCTTCTCTGTCAGATTTTTTCAGCTTACTCACTACCAATTGGAATGATCTCAAACACAAATCTTCTATCATCTCCGGCTCCACATCTCCATCCAAAACAACAGAAATCCAGTGTCGCTTATTCATGTGATAGCCAGGTTTGATCGCATCAAACTGGTCTGTAAGAAACGCGCCGTCTTGAGGCTCGCATTTTAACGTAACAAACGGTTTGTCCGTATCGAATGCAAGATACGCAAACATCTTATCGCGAATCTTAAAAACTAAAGGATCCGGCCCGAAAGGATTACACGATTCAGCCTGAGGTAAATTATTTAAATACTCTTCTAAACGCTGCACATCCATCGGTTTCGCCTTCCTTTTTAATCTTCGAATATTTTAAGCCACAGCTTCAAACATTGACCTATTTGTTGTTGCTCTGCCTTTGATAGGCCAACCACAAGTTCTTCCTGAGCCTTTACATGCTCTGTGACCAACGCTTCGACTAAAGCCAAACCGTCTTCTGTCAGCTCAACTTCGATGCTACGTCGATCGGCTTGGCTGTGCTGGCGAAGTATAAGATTTTTACTTTCCAGCTTATCCAATCGATTGGTCATAGCTCCTGAAGTCAGTAGCATAGAGCTAAGTAACTCAGAAGGTGTCAGCCGATAAGGTGCGCCAGCTCTGCGCAAAGTTGCCAGAACATCAAACTCGCCCATTTTCAGATCATACTTCTTATGAACTTCTGCTATTCGGCTCTCAAGAATTTTAGACAGGCGCATCAGGCGTCCTATCATAGCCATTGGTATCGTGTTGAGATCCGGTCTCTCTGTACCCCACTGGGATACGGCCCTATCGATTGCGTCCATTGTTTTACAACTCTTTCTTTTTCATTGCCTTAAAATACTTCAATGTAAAGATACTTTACAATAACTAATTTTTGTTTTAGATTCGCCACACAGATATCTTGATATAAAGATACTTAATATGAATATTTTATTTGCCATGATTCCCGCATTTTTCTGGGGAACCACATACGCTGTCACACAATACACCTTAGCAGGCTGGCCTCCACTTCTGCTTGGTGCTCTGCGAGCTTTGCCTGCAGGGCTAATTTTGCTTGCCTTAAAACCCACTTTTCCAACTAAAACGAGCTGGAAGCCTCTGATTACCATCGGCATTGTAAATATCGCAGCTTTCTTTAGCCTGATATTTGTTATGGCATTGACGCTCCCTTCCGCTATCGCTGGTGTCGGAATGATTTCAGTGCCCGTATTTGCCATGGCATTTCACTGGATATTTAACCGCACTGCGCCATCAAAAGTTCAGCTTACAAGCGGCGTATTGCTGATATTGCTTGCATGGTTGCTGTTTGACCCGAAATCTATAGCACTGAGTCCTATTGGTTTAATCGCCATGTTGGCGGCTATCTCGTGCATTATTTACGGCTCATCTCTGACAAAAACCTTGGGCGGAAAAATTGACTGGTGGACAGTACTGACATGGCAACTCATCATCGGCGGAGTAGCACTCACACTGGTAACTCTGGTTCACGCAAGCGTGCATCCGCAGCCATACATTGACGCAATGCAGTTCTTCTCCACAACCAATCTTGGTGGATTAGTCTGGATAACATTACTCAATACTGCATTCAGTTATAGTTTGTACGTGTGGTTATTGCAGCGTATGTCGATTGTTGATTTTACTTTTGGTGGTATTGCAAACCCGATTGCAGGGATTGTCTGTGGCGGGTTACTGATGAATGAACTGTATTCACTGCATCAGTATAGTCTTATGGGCGGAATGATTATCGTATCTTTGCTGCCTCAAATTGTGGTGTTGCTGAAAAAACGCCACTCCACGCAACTCGCGTTACAAAAATAAATCGTTAAGAACCATTCATAGAGCGCTGCATCTTGTTTGATAACCATTTGATGGGCAATCAGGCAAGTAATTTCCAGCAGCAAGAAATACTTAACGTATTCTATGCGAAAAGGCTCAAATCGACGTTATTTTTGGAGCGCAAAGCGTTGAATTCCGCTACTCTTAGCGTATTACTTTCGACGCATTTATTAATACTAAGAAATGAACGAAGACGAGTTTAAAAGAGCCACTTCCAATCTTAAAAAAGCAGTACCACTAATGATGAAGCATCGCATCGCTGCGACGCCATCGAATTACGCCTTGTGGTATACCTACGCGGATAATACGATTCCTGAGCTGAACCAAGAACTGGATTATATTCTGGAGAGTTTTGGTTTTTGCCCAGCCGCAAAGGGTGAGCAGCTTTATAAAGATTATATTGCTTCAAAAGCAGAAACGAGTATCCACGAGTTAAGACAAAACGTCGAACTGCTGGTACATGAAATTTCTAGCTCAATGGACGATACCTTGTCCGACGCCAGCGCTTTTTCGCAAGTCATTGATAAAAGTTTTGCTAACTTAGAAAAAGTACACAGCGAAAACCTTTCTATTGATGAAGTGATGTCCGTTATTCGTCAATTGGTCAATGAATCAGAGGATATTCGTCATTCGACGCGTTTCCTCAACAAGCAGCTAAACAGTGCCAGCCAAGAGATTTCTCGTTTGAAATCTCAGTTAGCTCAGGTCCACAAAGCGGCTTTGTTTGATAGCCTCTCAGGGTTATATAACCGCAGAGCATTCGATGATGATTTGGCGTCACTGATGCAGTCTGAACAGGCACTCAGCCTTATCTTTTTAGATATTGACCACTTCAAAGTGTTTAACGATGAATATGGCCATCTGTTCGGAGATACTGTGATTCGTGCTATCGCAAAACGACTACAGACCAGTTGTCAGGGCGGCATTACCGCCTATCGCTATGGTGGCGAAGAGTTCGCGCTATTGGTGCCACACAAATCTTTGCGCGTGGCGCGACAGTTTGCTGAGATGCTGCGTACATCCATTGAAAAACTCAATGTGAAAGATCGCCGCACAAGTGAACAAGTCAGTAGTATTACCGCTTCTTTTGGTGTCGCTGAAAAAATGCCTAAAGACACACCTGAATCACTGGTTGAACGTGCAGACAGAAAGCTCTATGAAGCGAAAAAAATGGGCCGAAATCGAGTAATGCCTTTCTAAAACAACCCCATTTCAGTAGGTAAAAAAAACCTCCCGAGTTACAGCGGGAGGTGCTCGCAGAGCTTAAGACAGGTTGGATGGAGCACAGTGAGATTCAGTGAGTTAAAGACTGAAGCTATAACTCAATAAGTACTCTTCTCCACACTTAGAAACGTACTCTTTATCTTCACTGCACGCTTGAGGTTTACCACGCTCGTCACCTTTCACCAAACTAATCCAATGGCGCATCGCAACAGTTGGAATAGAAGTCTCATCGGTTTGCATAAACGTTGTACACGTTTCTAGTTGTATATCTTCAATCTCCACCAGCTCAATGCATCCTGTACCTCGATGGCAACCTAGCGTCACTTCTACATGGCTACCACTGCCATCACGGAACAATATTGAGCAAGGCTGTTCCTTGTTGCCGATATAAGCAACAAAGTGTTTAGGATGCTTTAAGCCACTGTGACGACCATCTTTAAAGTACGCAAGTACATGGTTGTAATCGATCATGTAGCTGGTTACGTCTTGGTGTGAACCATTTTCAAGAGGGAACAAACGGTCAAGCAACTGTTTGGCTTTCACTTGTTTCTCTCGCGATTGGTGTGCACTGACGGTTTCGACGGCGAACACTGCTTCAGCGATAAATGGTTTATGTTGTTTTTGAATGTCAGTTTTATCAAATGTCAGCATATTCATCGTCATTTCCTTATTGGATTAAGCCCTTCCTATTTGGCGACGCTATTGACTCTATTCTCTAGCGATAACCAATCGACTGGGTGTCTTTGTTCAAAAATAGTCCCAGTTCATATTTCTCAAACTTGTGTTTAATTTTTATTCAAGTTTGTGACTGGGTTAATTTGTAGACTAGCGCAATTTTACCTACAATTTCACAACAAAAATTTTACAATGTGAATTTTACAAAATGGCCGTGTCAAAAAGCTTAGTTAGACAGTCTCACTTTTTGGGTACAAAAGTGAGAAACCTGAGAAAACGCAACCACTTAACCATGGAAGATCTTTCTGCACGCTGTATTCGCATCAATTCAGAATACGCGCCTTCGGTTTCCTACCTTTCGATGATTGAGAGGGGAAAGCGTGTTCCAAGTGTAGAAATGTTGAAAGTCATTGCGGAAGTATTCCAAAAAGATCCCGCTTGGTTTCTTGATGATGAACCCGAGCAAACCGATATCACGCCAGAAAAAGGCAATCGAGGTGGTATCAGTGGTATGGCCTTGGAACCCAGCTTTCTGTTTTCCAATGATATTTTACAAATCGCGATTCCAGAGATGCTTTCTCAAACCGGCATTACCGGCAGACAGTTCGCGCATTTGCTTATTCGAGCTCATCAAGAAAGCCTGCAAAACCACTTCCCCGACTTAGAAAGAGCCGCAGAAGAGATAGGCCAGAAGCGTCTTAATCTTGCGGTTGAAGATCTGTTTGATATCGCCAAAAGTCTGGGACTCAACATTCGCTGGGTAAAAAGAACCCCTCACGATGTTGTGGATGAACTTGGGGTGAGCGCCAAACAACTCGTTACTTCTTTTTTTGAGCCGCCAGATACCATTTATCTCAACGAAGTTTTGCGACAATACCCGACTCGTCTCAAATACGATTTAGCTGTGTATATCGGTCACAATGTACTGCACAGCAAAGACGGACTGAAAAACGTCTTATCAGTCGGACATTCCAATAGTTGGGAAGAGCAACCGAATTCTCAATCCAGCTCTGAACTGAATTCACAAGATATTCTTCAGGCATGGCGTGATTTTGAATCCAGCTTTTTCGCCGGTGCGCTGCTTTGCCCGAAAGTACCATTTCGTCAGTTGTTGGATAGAAATGGTTATGAGATCGATGTGCACAAGAAAGCTGGAGTATCCCCATCTGTTGCGATGCGCCGAATGACGGTGGTTTCTCCCTACCCTCACTGGCATTACTTTGATGCTTATGGGCCGGGTAAGCTCAAAGCGGTTTATCGTGGTAACGGGATCCCTCTTCCTTGGGGCAACATGCGTAAGGTTCACGATCCCTGCCAGCACTGGGCGGTATTCAGACGCTTAGCCGAGCCTCAGGAAGGAAGCTCCGCGCAGATCTCTATTCTTAACGTCGGTGACGAGCCAAGAATCTACTGCTGTGAGTCAATCAATGTGTTAGACGCCGCAGGAAATACCCGTGTACTCTGTGCTGGCATCGATTTAAACCCAGCAATAGCAGCGCAGGGCGGAGATGCAAACGCCATAGCGGAAGAGTTGAAATCTTCTTGTGTCAGCCAAGGCGGTACAACCATTATTCCAACACATATTAAAAAGGATTTAAGAACCATTGCTCGTATCCTAAATATCAACTGGATTGAGAGAGGTATTGAGGGAGATGCTAGGCTAATCTGCTCGAGGGGCGCCGTGTGTCCGAGAAAACCGAGCTGCTATGCAAAATGCGCTGATTCAGAAGAAGATTTGATATGAAATTTCTTCTTCAGGCATGAAAAAACAGATAAAAAAAAGCCAACCACAATGTCCGTGATTGGCTATAGATATGTGTGAACAAAATAAATTCACTAACAACGTCAGTTGGCTAGGTGATCCTTGGCTTAAAAGGATCACACTAGTTAATGCAGGTAGCGTGCCAACTTTTTTCGCACAGAAACAGGCCACATTGTACATAAAACAAGCCGTTTCATTACAACCAATATCATAACGAAATTGCAGAATGCAAATATTTGCAATTTGCAATGTAAGGCACTACGCAATTTGATGTAAGAATCGAATGATTAAGCCAAACCATTCTTGACAGCATACATGGCTTCATCGGCAGCTTTGAGCATGTCATCAATATCGACAAATTTGGAGTGATAGAGGATATAACCAACACTGGCATGAATGTTCAGAAGCGTTTTATCGTAAATAACCGGTGAGTCTGATATCGCCTTTTCTATCGTTTTACTGATGATATCCAAATCTGCAACTCGATTGATACGTGGTAGGAGTATTAAGAATTCGTCGCCCCCCATTCTCGATACGATATCCGAAGCGCGAAGCGCCGACAGTATTCGCTCAGAACAAGCAATAAGAACTTTATCCCCTGCATCGTGGCCGTACTTGTCATTGATGGATTTAAACTTATCTAAATCAATGTTTACAATGGCAAAACTGTTCTTTCCTTTCGACCTTTCAGCCAATTCAAAAAAGTGTTGCAGTGTAAACATAAAATAACGGCGGTTTGGTAACTTGGTCAGTTCGTCAAACATGGCGCGCTCATTGGCAATGGTGTACAGGCGATAAATGATGAATGCCAGAATGATCAATATCAGCAACACAGGGTAGCCTTGCAGACGAACGATGTTGCTTTGATACCAAGGGAGCTGCTTGAGGACATCTTTCTTTTCTGAAGCTGCGATTACCCAGCTTCCATAGGGGAAGTTGACGATTTCTGTCGCAAAGGCGTTATCAAACGTACTCGATTCACCAAAGAAGACTTCCCCTTGAAAGCCTGAGCTATCAAAGCCACGAATAGCAAAATTGTAAGAGTAGCCGAAAGTCTCTACACCAGATTCCGAAAAAAGCGAATCCCAGTTAATAACAATACTGCATACTCCCCAATATTGGCTGTTGATTGGCGGGTCAGTAAAGATTGGAACACGCGCAACGATAGCTTTGCCACCTTGAACTAAATTTACAGGACCAGAGATAAAGATATCTTGGATCTCTCTGGCCTTATTAATCGATTTCCACTGTTGCGGAACCGTTCTGTAATCCAACCCAAGTGCCGCTTGATTGCCTTCCAATGGATATATGTATTTGATGACATCGTTGGGTGCCAAGCCCACAACTTGAACATGCTTTCCTTTACGCAGCACACTCGCTGCTACCTGCGGCCAATCCGTGATATCACCATCCGGACGCAATGTGACCAACGCCTGTAGGCCATTCGCAGCATAAATATCAGACAAAATAGAAGCTTCGAGGCGAAATCGAATTGACAACATCTCTTCTTTAGCTCGAGTGTACAGCCCCTCTCTCATGAAATTTCGCTGGCTAACATTGAAGGATTCAATCAGGCCAACAAAAATTACAAGAAAAGTCAGCAGTAGCGTTCTAACTATCCATAGTTTGCCTGAGATAGCTCCCATGCAACGTTCCTTCCACTGTGCAATGATTAAAATTACCGTACTATTATGTCGCACGTAGACACGACGACGAGCTTTTTAAATGCAATACTGTTTGACCAATCCCAAGCCAAATAATCGTGCATCTTAATAATAATATTATGGATATAACTTATGGAATTTGCGTTGTTTTCCCTAAACGAAAGTGACAACAATTGGATAGAGCTGCAAAATGCGCGCCTACTGTATGCCCCCAGTTTTCTATCGAAACAGCAGGCAGACCAAAGTTTTCTCAACCTCAGAAATGAACTGAATTGGCAGCAAGAGAAGATCCAATTGTTCGGTAAACAAGTTTTGCAACCTAGATTACAGGCTTGGCACGGAGACAAATCCTACACCTACTCTGGATTATCAATGCAGCCTCAACCATGGACACCTACTTTGCTAGAACTTAAGTCTTGCTGTGAAGCCGTCGCCAAACATACCTTCAACTCTGTGCTGGCTAATTTGTATCGCGATGGACAAGACTCGATGGGTTGGCATCAGGATAATGAAACTGAGCTGGGCACTAATCCAGTCATTGCTTCACTTACCCTTGGAGAATCTCGCCGATTTGTATTGCGTCATCTCGCCACCAAAGAGAAATACGAAGTCGAACTCGGACACGGTTCTTTATTTATTATGGCGGGTGAAACTCAACACTATTGGCAGCACAGCGTTCCCAAAACGGCAAAAGCCAAAGGAGAACGCATCAATCTTACTTTTCGCGATATCAACTAACCCCTTTGCCGTTACACTAGACGAGTTAGGAATTCACACATAACTGACTCATTGCTCACACAAATTGGTTCGTCACCATTGATACTAGCGGCAATCATTTTTCAGCATCAGTATCATCATGTTATTACGGAAGAAATACATAGCATTTAGTATCGGAGCTTCACTACTTCTGCTTTCTGCTTTGTCCAATTGCACGGAAACCACGCAGCTTCAAACTCAGCAAGAAGAAAAAAGCGACCAGTATTTCGCCGACGTTATTCGAAACACCTATGAGAGTCAGCTTTATACCTTGCCAGCATTTCAGGAAGGTCACTATGCGCTACGAATGTATCGCCAAACGTCCAATGAAAAGTACCAAGCGGCGATCTGGAGTGATCTGGCTAGAGTCGCGAGTCGGCTGAACCGTTATGCGGAAGAAGTACACACTCCGGAACAGATCTATATGCATAGCCAAAAGAGGCTCGCAGGTTATTTAGACGAAACCGATGAACGTTCGAGACTTCGCTATAACGTCACCAAGCATAATCCCGAATACCTTTATTTAGGCGTTGGCCTTTTGGGCTCCATGGCTCGCGCTGATGAGTATGGTTTAAAACACAAACAGGACGCGAAGCTGCGTGAAATCATTCGTCGTTACGACTTTACCAAGTATGCGACTGACCCAAGCATGATCAAAGCGTGGGCAGCGCAACTCGCCAATCAGGTGTACTGGCTGAAACAGTTGGGTGAGCAGGATGTGGTAGCGCCGTTTATTGAAGCTTTCCGTAATACCTATCCGGACAGTGAAGATGAGCATCTCACCAATCAACAGTTCGGTAATAAGCTTTATGGCATGACACACATTATTTTTGCTGATTCACAATACTATCAGCATGCTGTCAATGAAGCGGATCATCAGTGGATCTACGATTATTTTCGCAACAACATTGATACAATTTTGCTAAAAGCCAAAGAAGACATCATTGCAGAAGTTGGAATTTCTTTTCTGCTCGCTGGGCTAAACAATGATCCAGTGGTAGAAAAAACCAGACAGCATATCAGAGACGCCATCAATCGCGATCAAGGTATGATTCCTTCCACTTCTGGTGATTTTGATTTGAGTTACGGTGAACACCGCAATGTGCTAGCGATTATGTTACTTGACTGGCAACAGGTGAACGCCATTCCAACAATCGAAAAACAGCCGCAAGTTTTTGCCAGCCTGCCATACGGGTTGGTATCGAAATAGAAATCAACACCTTCCAAAGCGGTGGTTTAAAGTTATCAACCAAGGGCGCAAATCATTGCGCCTTTCCATTATTCAGCCTCTCAACAAAGCTCTTTTGTTTCCCATTTCATGTATTCATCAAACAGAGACTAGATACCAATAGTGGTCTCTCTTAACTTTAGGATGAGCTAAAACAACCAAGTTTAGTCAAAAAAGTGAAAGGCATCACAAGATTTCTTGTTCTTTTGTCCTTGCTTCCATTTTTTTCTCCTAGACTTTAACCGAGTTGGTTTGTGTTTAGGACAATTCTAATAATGAATAAACTGATGGGGCATCAGTTAAAGGAGATGGCGGAGATAAATTCAATCAGAAAAAACAAAGTCATATTATTAAGTTCGCTTTTATCAATGATGGTTTTTACTGTTTACGGTTATCACCATTTAACGAACAGTAACTTTATCTTTGGTTTTCTGTGTGTTGTTAGTCTCTTCGTCACAACTGCGAATCTGATTTACCTGCTGATTGCAAAGAACGCTAAATATACTGACGTTATCCTCACTTCTGTGTTGCTGACGCAGGCACTTATGGTTTTTATTTATGGGGCAGAATTAGAAAATCGCCTGCTGTGGGTATATCCGATTCTTGCCGCCGTTATCTTCATAAATACCTTCACAATTGGCTTGATCATCAGCTGCACGTACTGCACTTTGGCAGGTATCGCAATTTATAATCACCTTGTAATAGTAAGCACTGACTTTCTCGCTACTGAGCGCTTTTTCATCAGCCTTATTGCCATGTGCGCTGTGTGCAATACTTCATCCTACTTTTATTCCAAAGCCATAAACTACATCACCTCAATCTACTTAGAAGGAATTGAAAAACTTGCCTATCGCGATCACCTCACGGGTCTAGCCAACCGCTGGAGTTTTGAAAACTGGGCGACAGGGAAGCTATCAGAAATACCAAACGACGGAAGAATTACAGCATTGGTCTTTCTAGATATTGATAATTTCAAACACATCAATGACAGCTACGGCCATGAAATGGGCGATAAAATTCTCAAGAATTTTGCACACAGAATTAAGAATAACGTCCGCACACGAGACAGAGAAACCCACAAAGCTGATTTCTCTATAGCGAGATATGCAGGCGATGAGTTTGTGTTGCTACTTTATGATGTGAAATCCTTAAAAGATCTCGACAATATCCTTCACCGGATATGTCATCTATTTGACAGTAAATACAAAGATAAACAATTGCTTAGCAATGTAACCATCAGCGTAGGTGCCGCACTCTACCCGCAAGATGCCGACAACCTTTCGGAGTTGACACGCTGCGCAGACAAAGCCATGTACGCAGCTAAACACAATGGTAAGAACCAATACTGCTATTACCAGAATGTCGGTGACTATCAAACTCAGTTGCTGAATTATCCAGACAGAAAAGTTACGCCAATACACAGAGCTACTGAGTTAAATACATAACCCCCAGCGCGAGTAGCGCAATCAGAACCATAAACATCGCATATTGATGGGAACTTCTTTCATTCGTTTTCGGTCTGGCTTCTTTTCTTTTTGAAGCAAACCGCGCTCTGCGAGCAACTTCAATAATAGATGGTGCTTCACTTTCCTCTATCGCTTCTCGCTTTTTCTGCGCTTTATTCGCTGCACGAGTGTATCTGTGTAACTGATCGACGGTTAGGTCATCATCAGGGTCGTAGCGAGGGTTCTGGTCGTTATGTTTAGGAAGAACAGCCATTGCAACCTCCTCGTTAGAGTTACGTTCACTCAAAGTATAGACCAAACGGGGAATCAACTAGAAAAGCGACTACCAACCACTCATTCGAAATTATTGAATGACATCCTCGACTAACACCTCTCATCCTTTGTTTAATCCTCTACTACAATTCGGGCATAGAAACAAAAGGTCAGCCGACCTCATCTACCATCTAAAGCTACGGTATAAACATTATGAATACACAACGTGAAATCCGCCAAATCATTCCAGCACAGCCTACGTCAGACGGTGATGGCGTAAAAATCAAGCGTGTAGCTGGTTTCAACAACGCTTCTTTTTCTCCGTTTTTGATGGTGGATGAACTCAAATCAGATCAGCGCAAAGATTATGTCGGAGGCTTTCCTCCACACCCACATCGCGGAATTGAAACACTAACCTATATGCTAAAAGGCCATTTTGAACATAAAGATCATATGGGAAATGTTGGCTCACTTCGCTCAGGTGGCGCTCAATGGATGGCAGCAGGACAAGGTGTGATCCATAGTGAAATGCCTATTATGCAAGATGGCGATTTACACGGTTTCCAAATTTGGATTAATCAGCCAGCGCGCGACAAAATGAAACCAGCGCAATACCACGATTTTCAACCTGAAACGATTACAGAATTCAGAGATGAAACACTGGGATTGTTGAGAGTTTTAGCGGGTGACATTACCGCTAATGGTACTGACTTACAGGGCCCATTGACGAGAACTGGTGTACCCGCAACGGTTGCTGATTGGCAATCAAATGCTGGCGGTGCGGTAACACTACAAACACCTAAGTATCACAATGTTATGCTTTACGCTTACAAAGGCAGTATCAAAGTCGGTGAACGCGTTCTGATGCAAGGTGAGTTTGCATTGTTGTCTAGCGGGGAAGCATTCTCTATGACAGCGAACGATACAAGTGGTGTGTTGATTTTCAGCGGCGAACCAATCAATGAACCTGTAGTTCACTATGGCCCATTTGTCATGAACTCAATTCAAGAAATTGAACAAGCGATCAATGATTACAACTCAGGCTTATTCCAAACCTATTAATGATTCAATTTGAAAAACCACTTTGGTTTTTCACTTGCTCATTGGTTGCGACTATCTGTTGAGTGTTTAACAAGCAATAGTGTATAGCAAACAATGAGCACCCAAACAAAAAGAGAATAATCCACTGCCCATTCCTTTTTGCTTTGCCACACTAGTGAGTAACTAGTGTGGCCTTTTCTCATTATAGGTATTCGCACAGATAGGCTGTGGCAGCGTCAACTTTCACTTCGAATGAAGCATTACCAGCCACTTCAAATGCGTCACCGCTTTCAAATGTCGTCCAGTCTTTGTCACCAACACGCTTAATCGTGAGTGCACCTTTTACTACTGTCATACATTCCGGGCTAGCAGTGCTGAAAGTGTAACTTCCTGGCAGCATAACCCCAACAGTGACATCGTTATCTGCATGAGTAAAACCTAAAGACTTAACAGAGCCTTCAAAGTAAGTGTTTTCCTTAATCATCGTTCTTCCTTGTAAGTTATCAATTAATGGTTATTCCATCGACAGCGTATTGTTTTAACGCATTACCTGTTTTGATTCAAGACGCAAAATACCCAGATTATTCTTATTGATTTATAAATAAGCGAGCCATTCAGTTCACCTCCGAATGTCACAAATGGCTCCCCACTTTATGACTTTTGGTTATTGTCTATGGTGTAATACAGACCAACGAGCCGAGTAAAAAACGAAATCCGTTCACACACTTTCAAACTGATGCTATTTGATGGTACTTTTAGCAGGTCGTAAGAATGAACTTACAAAATGAACAAGCAGTCGGAGTCATAAGGATCGGTTGATCCAAATATTCATATGTCAAAAGAAGCATTATTTAAGTCAGTATTTGCCACAACCTTAGGTGTCGCAGCTTTGCTGTGTGGGGCACTCATTTACTTTGGTTACCAAGCTTATACCAATCCATCCCAAGTATATGGCTCTTGGATTGAAATTAATGCGCCTGGCTATCGGACTGAAGTCATCACTTTGAGTGACCAAGGTGTATTCCGCAATCACCGTTTAATCAGCACCAGCTTTGAATATGATGGTAAGAACATCAAGATAGAAACTGGTCAAGGACGCTCTGTTTATGCCTTAGCGGGAACAGAGAACTCACCTCAGTTGAAGCGAATTCAGCCAGCATCTCCTGTTCAGCGTTTTATTAAACAAGGCTTTGAAGATACCGTTGATTCAGAAAGTGCAGCGGAAACGCGCCGCAGCGCGATCACTAGTCACTTCGACCAGAACTAACCGGTCAACACTGTATCTTCAGGGTATTTCAACAGGGTTGGTTGTGGGGTCGCAAGCATATAAGCCAATGTTAGCGGCCCGATACGACCAATGATCATCACCACCACCATAATGTATTTACCCGCTTCAGAAAGCTCAGCCGTCAGTCCTGTTGAAAGGCCGACGGTGGCAAAAGCTGAAATCGTTTCAAACAAGATATGATCAAAACTGGCGTTTTTTTCGGTAATCATAAGTAGAAACATAGCGATCGTCAGCAAAGCACCGCTGACAACAATAATCGCCAATGCTTTCGTTACCGTTGGCCAGTTGACGGTACGCTGAAACATCACCACATGTCTCTTCTGACGTAAAAAAGACCAAGTTGCAACAAACGCTACAGCAAAAGTCGAGACTTTAATCCCTCCCCCCGTTGATGTAGAACCAGCTCCGATAAGCATCAAAATGATCATCACCAACAAAGCTGGACGAGTATATTGAGCAAGATCGACACTGTTAAAACCTGCGGTTCGAGCGGTTGCAGACTGGAAAAAAGCCGCTAGCCATTGCGATTCTAAATCCAGATTTTGCATCGTGTTTGGATTGTGCCGTTCTAACAACCAGAACAACACGGTGCCTATAAACAACAAGGTCGGCGTTGCGGTGAGCATGATTTTGGTATGCAAACTCAGACGATGAAAGCCTCTACGCCAGTTCGTCCAGACGTCTCCGACAACGGTGAATCCCAATCCGCCAAAGATAAATAAACTGGCAAGAGTAATAATCACTAAAGGATCGCCCACATAGCCCATCATGCTGTCCGAAAACAGAGAGAAACCAGCGTTATTAAACGCTGAGATAGCATGAAAAAGCGCGTAAAACAGCCCCGTTGACCACCCTAACTCGGGAACCCAGCGAAACGACAAAATCACAAACCCGATAAATTCTGCGATTAAAGCAAAAGTGATGATTCTGGTGACCAGTCTGCGCAGGTTAATAGCTCGGTCTTGCCCCAGTGCATCTTTCGCCAACGCCTGTTGATACAAGCTTAAACGCACACCGAATAGATACAGAAGTACCGCAGACAGAGTCATCTGCCCTAACCCGCCAACTTGCATTAACGCCATCAACAGAATTTTGCCCGCTAAGGTAAAGTGTTGCCCTGTATCAACCACACCAAGTCCGGTCACACTGATCGCCGAAGTTGCAGTGAACAGCGCATCAGCAAAGCTTAAACCGGAAACAGAAAAAACAGGGAGAGTCAGCAAAATAGCGGAAGGTATCAGAACCCAAAGGAAGCTGAGCAAGATAATCTTCGGCTCAGAACTTTTCTTTTCATTATGTTTTTTATCTAAAGGATAGAAAACACCGCTGCGAAATAGACTCATAAAGATTTCAACTTAGCCATTAATACGTCTTTAGGGCCAGCGACAATCAGCATGTCCCCAATTTCCATCACTTTATCAAGGTCGGGATTTTTGATGATTTCTGGACCACGTTTAAAGCCTAGAACCTGAATCTCATCATTCTGACATAAACTCAGTTGCCCAAGAGTTTTGCCCATCAAACGAGAACCAATCACCACTTCGGTCATGGCAAGGTTGCTGCCTAACTCCTGAAATTCCAAGACTCGCTTATCCAGCATCTTACGCGCTACGCGAACACCCATATCGCGCTCGGGCATGATGATGTGGTCAGCGCCAATTTTTTGCAGAATCTTGGCGTGAAACTTGTCGTTCGCTTTTACCCAAACAGATTTCACACCCGATTCTTTCATTACAAGCGTGGTAAGAATCGATGCGTTCACATCTTCGCCTATTGAAATCATCACCATGTCGTAATCGCTGAGTTTTAACTCTTCCGCGGTATCTTCGAGCGTACAGTTAGCGACAACCGCTTGAGTGACAAACTGAGTCGCAGCCTTCACTTTGTCTTCATTGATATCCACAGCCAGCACTTGTGCACCAGCGTCTGCCAACTCTTGGCAAACCGATAAACCAAAACGCCCTAAGCCGATCACGGCAAATTGCTTATCACGAATTTTCATTTTATGGCCTTACTGACTCAAATGGTTACTTTGCTCTATTGGCGCTAACCATACTAATTAAAACCGCTAGCAAACTTGTTGAATACTATTGGACGACTTTTTAGATAGCATAGAATGCCTTTAAAAATTCGCCACTTAACTCACATAATCTAGAGAACAAACCCACTTTCTGTTAATTTAGATGAGAAAAATGACATCAAATTTGGATAGTTATGAACGAATTATTAACACAGCTTCAAACTTCACAGTACCTCAAAGGCTGGGATAACAGCGTAATTTTCATCACGTTAGCAAGTTTAATTGCTTGGGTGATTTGGCGATTCGTTTATAACCACTTATCCAATATCAGTGAAAAAACCAAGTTTCACTGGGACGACTTAATACTACATGCCTTAAAAACCCCAATCAGTACTTTGATTTGGTGCTGGCCTGCAACCATATCTCTTGGATTGCTGCTGGATGATAACATTCAAAGCAAATTCAGTTGGTTAGCAACAAGTAAAAAGCTCATGCTTGCGGCTGTTTTCATTTGGATTTTGATTCGCTTAGCCATCAATATCGAGCAATACCTCCTTCAAGACAAGAGTCGTGATGAAACAACCATACAAGCCGCAAGTAAAGTGGCCCGTCTCATCATCTTAACGATAGGTTTACTCACGGTGATGCAAACACTGGGGGTAAGTTTGCGAGGCTTGCTGACCTTTGGTGGTGTCGGTGGTTTGATCGTCGGTCTTGCGGCCAAAGATCTGCTTTCGAACTTCTTTGGCGGGTTAATGATTTACTTCGATCGCCCTTTCAAAGTAGGAGAATGGATTCGCTCTCCAGACCGCGAAATTGAAGGCACTGTTGAGCGCATTGGTTGGCGTATGACCATCATACGCACATTCGACAAACGACCTCTGTATGTACCGAACTCTGTATTCAGCAACATTATTGTTGAAAACCCGTCACGCATGAAGAACCGCCGCATCTATGAAACCGTAGGTTTGCGTTATCAAGATGCCGATAAGATGGCAACGATTGTGGCTCAAGTTCGTGAAATGTTAGAAAACCACGAAGATATCGATGCGCAACAGACCTTGATTGTTAATTTCAACGCATTTGGTGCTTCATCCCTCGATTTCTTTATCTATACCTTCACAGAAACCATTAACTGGGTTCGCTATCACGAAGTGAAGCAGGACGTAATGCTGAAAGTGATGGATATCATTCATCAAAATGGTGCGGATATCGCTTACCCGACTCGCACACTCATGATTGAGCCAAAAGAAGCACCTCTGTTCGACGAATGATCATTAACCAATAAGATGGATTGTAACGGTTCCCCAACTTACTCAAACAAATAAGGGGAACCATGATATTAAGGACGATTTATGAATAGTACGGCGATGCCGCACCACACTGTAGACTCCAAACCACGGCTTTTTTGGCAAGGCACAGTTGCCATGCTGCCTCTTAGTGTCGCGGTTCTGCCTTGGGGCTTACTCGCAGGTTCCTTTGCAATTGAGGCTGGGCTTAACCCCTTTGAAAGCCAAGCTTTGTCGGCAATCTTATTTGCAGGTTCCGCTCAATTAGTCGCAACAGGCATGATAAAAGCGGGCGCAGGCTTAATGACCATGCTGATCACCACCTTCTTCATCACTTCGCGGCACTTTCTTTATAGCGTCTCGATGAGAGGAAAAATCAGCCCACTACCTACCCGTTGGCGTTTGATTCTCGGGTTTCTGCTTACTGATGAACTGTTTGCATTATGTGGTCAACAAAGTGAAAAACAGTTTAACCGCTGGTATGCATTGGGGGCTGGTTTTAGTTTCTATTTAATCTGGAACTTAGCCACTTTGGTCGGCATTGTAGCGGGAAGTTACATTCCGTCGCTCAATTCTATTGGTTTAGAGTTTGCAGTTGCAGCGACTTTTATAGCAATTGTTATCCCAAACGTTAAGAGCATTCCGATTCTTATTTCCGTAATTACCGCGTTAATACTGTCTGTCACTCTGACAATCTTTAATGTAAACGGCAGCTTAATGTATGCCAGCGTTGGCGCTATGTTAGTCGGATGTTTCAGCGAACTAGCCTTAACGAAAAAAACGCCAAGCAACAAAGAAACGGGAGATAAAGCATGATTATTCTCTCTATCTTGGCCATGACCTGTTTGGTGTTTCTCAGTCGGTATTTATTTCTTGAACCCAGACTGCCACTAAAACTTAGCCCGGGCGTACAGAAGCTGCTCAGCTATTCCAGCCCAGCGGTATTAACGGCAATTTGGGCACCGATCGTTTTTACGCACGACAGTCAGCTTAATACCTCAGTCAACAACCCCTATCTTTGGGCTGCGGTTCTGGCTGGCATTATTGCTTGGAAAACGAAGAATGTACTGCTCACTACTGTGGTGAGTATGGCGGTATTTCTGGTGCTTAACTTGGTTGTTTGGGGATAAACAAGAAAAGGGAAAACGAAATCTGTTTTCCCTTCTCACATCACCTATATAAATAAGAGGCAAGAAGGGAAAGAATTGCCGATTATTCAGCCGGCCATTCAATCTCGATAAGTGTGGTATCACCGCTCTTCAGACGTCCCAGGAAAACATCGCCGCGATGAACTTCTCCCACACCTTGTGGAGTGCCTGTCATGATGATGTCGCCATCAAACAAAGTGGTGTAAGACTTTAATTCCTGCAAAATGACATCGGGTTTGAACATCATTTGTTCAACACCACCCGCCTGTACTCGAACGCAGTTAATCAGCAACTCCAGATGCAGAGAAGCAATATCAATCCCTTCTAGCGGTATAAAACGGCTGAACACTGCTGATCCGTCAAAAGCCTTTGCACGTTCCCAAGGTAAACCTTGTTTTTTCAATACAGATTGCTGTTCACGCTTGGTGAGATCCAAACCCAAACCAACCGCGGCATACTGACCATCTTTAATCATGAAACAGATCTCTGTTTCGTAATGCAGAGTCTCCTGATGGAAAGAGTTCAGTATCGAGGTTACGCTGCTGTTGGGCTTATTAAACACCACCATTTGATCAGGGATGGCATTATTTAACTCTTTAATATGCTCAACATAATTACGTCCAACGCACACCACTTTTGACGGGTAAATCAGTTGCTCATCTAATCGAACCGAGTTCATTTTTCTTCCTTGAACATTGAATGAGCACAAATTTTATCTTATCCATACAATTCAACAACTAAATTGATGGATCTGTTACTGGAACTAAGATCTTTGACCCGATTTTTTAAGTTCAGGACAACTTCGCAATGACCTTTTCGCAAAGTGTTTTTAACGAAACCAGGTCATCCAATTCAAGGTCAAACTTACATAGCATAGCGTTGGGTACTGATAATGCTTTTTGCTTTAGCGCAAAACCTTCATCCGTTAGGAAAAGCTCTCGCACACGTTCGTCAGACAGCCCACGTTTGCGCAGCACAATACCTTTGTTTTCGAGACGCTTTAACAGCGGAGTCAATGTGCCTGAATCGAGGTGCAATCGTTCGCCAAGAATTTTTACGTTAATACCGTTTGTCTCCCACAGTACCATCATCACTAAGTATTGCGCATAGGTAAGATCGAGAGCATCAAGCAATGGTCGATATGCACGAACCACGGCGTTGGCTGCGCTATACAAAGGAAAACACACCTGTTTATCAAGCAGTAGCAGCTCTTCTCTCGCAAGTGATTCCGTATTCTTGCCTGTTCCACAATGACTCATGTTTCTCTCTCTCAAAAATAAATTGTGCACAATATACTTGCATTCGACCTAAAGATCGATTTAATATTGCAAACAATTAGATTGCACACAACATATATTAAGGTGATAAACATGGCGACTATCTACACAACTAAAGCAACAGCACTAGCAGGCCGTAACGGTAAAGTTTCAACAGATGACGGTTTACTGTCTGTAGACTTGAGCTACCCAAAAGAAATGGGCGGTAACGGTACAGCAACAAACCCAGAGCAACTATTTGCAGCAGGCTACTCAGCATGTTTCTCAAACGCGATTCTTCATGTTGCTCGCGAAGCAAAAGTTGCGCTTAAATCCGCTCCTGTAACCGCTGAAGTGGGTATTGGTCCTAACGAAACTGGTGGTTTCGCTCTAACTGTTAGCCTAGATGTTCAGTTAGATCTTGAAGACGCACAAGCGGTTGAACTTGTGAAAACGGCTCACCAAGTATGTCCTTACTCAAACGCAACTCGTGGCAACATCGCAGTTGGTCTGACAGCGAATGGCGTAAAAATCGCTTAATTTTTTAGAATACGCATTCAACAAGCTCGCCAAGTGCGAGCTTTTTTTTCAAGTCACAATAATGACAACAAGTTGAAATCAAACCGTCACGTAATCCATCTACCTTTAGACGCAGCAAAGAAATTGGGCCAAATACTCTATGTATTTGTCACTCACAATGTTTGCTTGGTTTAAATACTCCCAAGATAAATCCTTTTGACCAAACAATCGTTTGGTCTTTTTTTTTGCACCACATCACAGCGTTGTGCGCCATGAAGATGCACATAACGTTCTTGCACAAACACGCAACATTTTAATAACCTATTGTAAATTAAGAAAATTAATTATTGGCACAGTAAATGCTATATAGAAAATACAAATGCAGGCAGCGTTTGTGCTTCTTTTCAGTGATAAGGCAGAAATCACTGGTCACTTCATGTTCTTTCGACCTCCTTCTAGGAGGTCTTTTTTTATCTGTAACTTACCTCAAAGATTCTGAACAGCTTCAACAGATAATCGACATTGGTTTCACTATAAATAGAACGTATGATTCACCCTATTATCTACTTTGTATAAGCATTTCAAATGAACGGAAAACACCAGCCGATCCATGGCGCTTTTTGGATGTTAACAGCGGGGTTAGCTTTTGCTGTTGTGAACAGCGTGACACAAATTGCGACCATCAAGTTCGGACTTACTTCAACTACGGTGGCTTTGATTCAATACGCAGTCGCTATTGTGGTTATCCTTCCTTATCTCAAAACGCTGGGCATTCGCCGATCTTTACGTACCCAACATTTTGGCTGGCACGTATTTCGTGTTTTCCTAGCCGTAATCGGTATTCAATTATGGCTATGGGCACTCGCCTACCCTGTGCCTATCTGGCAAGGTATTGCTTTGCTGATGACATCTCCACTATTTGCCACCGTCGGCTCTGGCTTAATTCTGAAAGAAAAAGTGGGAATCGCTCGTTGGGGGGCTACGCTGACCGGCTTTATCGGCGCAATGATAATTCTTGAACCGTGGGCTGAAGACTTTAGCTGGGCAACACTGCTTCCTGTTGGCGCGGCGTTTTTCTGGGCATGTTATTCACTGATGGTAAAGAAACTCTCTTCCGTCGATAACCCGTCCACTATGGTTGTTTACCTGTTGCTGCTGATTACACCCTTTAACCTGCTTTTGGCGATTCCTGAATGGCAAACACCTGTCGGCGGTACGTTATGGGTATTACTTATTGCTGCTGGCGCGATGACAGCCTTAGCTCAGTGGTCGATAGTTAAAGCATACTCTGTAGCGGATGCGTCCTTCGTACAGCCTTTCGACCATGCGAAACTGCCGTTGAATGTTCTTGCTGGCTGGATGGTTTTCGGTTGGGTTCCACCGGGTAGATTATGGCTTGGGGCAATTATTATCATCTTGTCTGTCGCCTTCATTACTCAGTGGGAAGCAAAAAAGAGCCACGTTGAAATAAAAACCGCCTGAGTTCGTTCTTATGTTGTAAGTGATCAAACGAAGGTTAACTGGGTATCTATCAGCCATGACAAAGCCAATTAAAATAACTTTATATCGATGGGCAGGCAGCTTTGGCCCATTTAAAGTAAACATTCCGTGCGGTGAATGCACACTGACAAAAGACATACTTCTCGATACGTTTAAAAACGAACTCGCAGACGTTCCTGTTGAATTAGAAGTGAAAGACTGGCTATCGCATTGGTGGGAACCTTTAAAGCACGGAGCTTGGCATGCGCCAATTGTTATCCTTGAAGGACAAGTCGTGAGCCAAGGAGAAGCCTTAAACCGAGGTCTGCTGGTACAAGCTGCGATTAAAGAATGGACGAAGCGTGACTCGTTGAAGGGCAATATCGTGTTTGGTAAAGAGACCTGCCCTTACTGCGCCAAAGCAAAACAGTTGCTGGACAAATCTGGCATCAATTACCAGTACCATGATGTGGTAAAAGACAGCGCGGCGCTGTACAGAATGATTCCCGAGGTGAAAGCCATTATTGGAGAAAAAACGCCCGTGACGGTTCCACAAATTTGGATTGAGGGCAACTACATCGGTGGATGCAGCGATTTAGAAACATGGTTAGCGCAACGAGATTTGAATCAAGAAAGCCTATCGAACGGAGAAAATGTTCATCCGATTCATCGCAAAGAGATTGGCTAATCCCATCTCCAATCGAATAAGTAAAAGCCCTGAGACCATTAACCTCAGGGCTTTTTAATTACTGAAAGATTTTCTTAACAAACATCTTTATACGCGATGATTTCTTCGCTTTAGCTTTTCCGTAAAGCGTTTCTTTCATCACTTGTTTAACAACCACTTCACCCGCCACCATATAGGCTGATGCTAATTGAAAATTCATAGCTATCTGCGAAAATTCATAGCTATCTGCGAAAATTCATAGCTATCTGCGAAAACTCAGTTAGCTTCTTTTTGGCTGCTTATAAGTTTTGCCAGCCGCTTGGTAGGTATCTTTATGTTTAACATCAAAATGGATATCAAAGAACCAAGCGACAAACTTAATCACATCGTCACCTTCATTCATAATGTGCTCGACAAACTCTTGCTCTTCGCCTTGTTCATCCTGCTGCAAAAAGACGTGATAGATGCGTTGTTCACCATCAACTTCTGCCAATGCAAACTGACCTGTTAACGACTGAGCCGCTTCCGCAACCTCTTTATCTTCACTCGCTTTTAGCAGCTCCAGAGCCTGAGGTAGGTTCTCTTTCTCACATAAGCTTTTTACCAAAGCTTCAAATTCGTTTTGCTGCATAAAATCTCTCCTCAATAAAGTACGCGGCGGATTATATACGTAAAGCGGCAGACAACGCATCTTCACGTACATCTTTAAAACATAGATAGTTAAAACATAAAAAAGCCCCATCAAACGATAGGGCTCTTGAAACATTAATGAACCAACGACTAACCCTCTTGAGGAACGTCTTTGGTATTTGAAGCAAGCATGCTCTCTTTCGAGTCGAGAATTTTATCGAGCTCATCACGTCGAGCAAGGAATACGGACATCTCTTTTTTCGGCACCGAAGTTGCCATTGGGATATTCGCTTTCATTGCATCAACCGGACGACCACGAACGATCAATTCATAGTGCAAATGCGGACCAGTCACACGGCCTGATTTACCCGACAAACCAATGCGTTGACCGCGAGTAACTTTTTGCCCTTTACGCACCAGTATCTTGCTCAAATGCAAATAACGAGTGCTATAGGTGTTGTCATGCTTAATCACAACATAATTACCCGCATACGGGTGATTACGAGTCATGATCACTTCACCGTCACCGGTTGACAAGATTGGCGTGCCTATTGGTGTCGCGAAATCCGTACCATTGTGCGGAGCATACTGTCCAGTAACAGGGTGATGACGATTAGGATCGAAGCCAGATGACATTCTCCAATGTGTTTTTGTCGGATAACGTTGAAAAGCACGTTGAAGACTGTTGCCATCTTTATCGTAATACTGACCATCTTTGTATAAATACGCAGACACTTCGCTATTACGGCTGTAAATTTTAATCGCTTGAATTTCTCGGTTACCTGTCAGTTTTTCACCGACATACTGACGAGATTGCACCACTTCAAACTGGTCACCAGCACGTAAATCTCGGCCAAAATTCACTTTATCCTTCAACAAAGCCACAATTTGGTCGATCTCAGCGCTGCCTAAACCAATCTTGTTCGCAGATTGTGAAAAACTACCCTGAATTTCACCGACAAGAGCAAACTCTTTCCATCGGCTAGGTAAAGTTACGTCCTTATATTCAAAACTTCCATCTTCAACACGCGAATAAACCGCTCGCTCAACCAAACTGAACTCTAACTCCATCTTCGCCAGAGTTCGTTTATTATCTCCTGACCAGAAACGCAGTATGTTGCCAGGCTTCAATGTATCCAGTGCCAGATAGTTCAAGTCGGTTTCCATTATCTTCATCAGCTCTTGGTAGGAAAAACCAAGCTGGTTAAAGATACTACTTAAATTATCACCGGATTTGATTACATATTCGTAATCAGGAAGTGGCTCACTCTCTTGCTTTGACTCGCCAAAAATCGATTCTACTACGTCTGATTCTTGGATAGATAAAGCAATACGTCGCTGATTTGACTCAGGATTTGACGATAACAAGATGGCTGCAGCAGCTACAATAGGTAACCCTAATGCAAAGGCTTTCTTTCTTTTTGAAAGCTCTGAAAATCGCAAAATAACAGATTTTGAAAGCACAACCTTACCTGTGTAAATCATTTAAAAAGAGGCACAGATTACGGCTTTCTTAACAAAAAGTCATTATTGAGCGAGTAAAGAATAGTAAAAAGGCACAAAAGTGCCTTTTTAGAAGTATTGTTTATAGCGCAAGTTTAGCCTTCATTAGCCAATCAACATTACTATTAACTATATGGTATCTAAACGAATTTATTGGTGAGTGGAGACCATACAGTTATCTTCGCCGTAGCCATTCGGAATGTATTGATCAGCCTGTGGATCATTCACCCAAAGTTCTTCGTCTAAAAGATAACGGAACTGGTAATTAGAATCTTTTGGTAGTCGAGTTTTAAACTTAAACACACTGGATTTTGCAACTTTCTTCATAGGCTGAGGCTGCCAATCAAGAAAATCTGCAACAATAGCTACATTCGATGCGACATCCGGTGCATCCAGCTCAAATGTCACCTCTACTTCATCTTTTGTCTTAAAGAAACGCTTATTAATCATGTCAAACTCCATTTTTGCTCAAAAAGTGTTCTGTTAGGCAAATGATAGAAACTCAAAAATAAACTTTCAAATTAAGCCAAGAAGTTTACTCAGACCACTGAGTATCACTAAGCCATTTTCCTGCTAAGCAACTACCCTGTTGAAACTAAGTTTCTAACTGGATGGCGATAGCTGATATTTCTCCGATATCGAAAACAGTATAGACACAGATTCCGTTGGTGCCTCAGAAAAAGCCACATTATTTGCATGGCTTAGCAGTGTTACAGTGACGCTGCTACCATCCTGTACCAGCGATTGCACGTCTACGCGATCTCCTAAAAGTTGGCTGCTGACCATCACCATTCGAGATCTGAGTGAGTCATATTTAAATAGCGCTAAATAGTTGAATACGCCTGAGCCCTGATTCGAAACACGAATGACCGAAAGGTATCCATGGTTCTCTTCAAAACCTTTCAGTTTAAGCATCAGCTGAGTATCCAATGCGACAGAACCTCGCTCGCTTCCCGAATCATAACTGCCGATCACCCAGCGTTGTTGCTCATCCCAAGATTCCATAAACGCAAAGCTTGGGGTTTCAGGCACCGGAACGGTGATTGGGTTGGGTACATCCAATCCAAACACTGCTTGAGCAATCTGATCTTTGTGTTTGGTTGTCGTGGGAAATTTCGCCATGATTTCTTGATCAGACAGTGAAAAGCGATAAACACCCGCAACAACAACTACGACGAGTAAAACAATAGGAGTGAGCAAAATCAGAGGAATAGGTAAAAGGCGTTTTTTCATAATGTTTGTAGTCTGATGTTTTATAAGGCGCGAACACTATAACCCAAGCTCTCTGACATTAAGAGTGTTAAGCCTATAACCTATTGGTAAAAATTCATTACGAATGCCTCACAGGAGTGCAACTTTTCCGCTGGAAAAGCGCTTTTATTACCTAAATTTCGCTGCATAAAATCTATCTGAATCCTACCTTTACAGGATATGAAATGAGCGTAGAATCAGACGCCGTTCGATTACCACACCATTTTTAAGGCTATTGATATGTTTGCCATCTATGAATCCCATAAAGCAGGTCTGCTTAAAAGTAAGCATTGGTTAAATAATTTAAGCGCGGGATTGATTGTCGGGGTGGTTGCTCTTCCTTTAGCGATGGCATTCGCGATTGCATCAGGAGTGAAACCTGAACAAGGTATTTATACCGCGATTATCGCTGGCTTAATTGTCTCTATCTTCGGTGGTTCACGAGTTCAAATTGCAGGCCCTACTGGTGCATTTATCGTTATTCTGGCGGGGATTGTTGCTCAGTATGGCGTTAGCGGCTTGCAAGTCGCGACCATGATGGCGGGTGTCATTCTGCTTGTTCTCGGTGTAACTAAACTCGGCAGTATTATTCGTTATATCCCAGATCCAGTTATCGTCGGCTTTACCAGTGGTATTGGTGTCATTATTTGGGTCGGTCAATGGCAAGATTTCTTTGGTTTACCTCAGATCAGCGGTGCGCATTTTCATCAAAAACTGATTTCTATTTTCCATGCGTTCCCACAGTTTCATTTAACAACGACCTTATTGGCTTTATTATCTTTGGTATTGGTCATTGCAGCTCCCAAGATTCCAAAGTTATCACGCATTCCGGGGCCATTGCTGGCACTGGTGGTGGTGACCACATTGCAGTATGTCGTCGGCTTTGAAGGCGTGCGCACCATAGGTTCAGCTTTTGGTGGTATTCCGCAAGGTTTACCAGAGCTTTCCGTCCCTGATATCTCTTTTTCTCAGATTATTCAGTTGATCGGCCCTGCCTTTGCTATCGCTATGCTTGGCGCTATTGAGTCTTTGCTTTCTGCGGTTGTTGCGGATGGTATGGCGGGCACTAAACACAACTCAAACCAAGAACTAGTGGGCCAAGGCATTGCCAATATCATCGCACCTATTTTTGGTGGTATTGCTGCAACAGGGGCAATTGCCCGCACCGCAACCAATATTCGTAATGGGGGTAATAGCCCGCTTGCTGGCATTATTCACGCCTTAACACTTGTCGTTATCTTACTCGTTTTAGCGCCACTGGCAGTCAACATTCCATTGGCAACACTGAGCGCGATTCTATTCGTCGTTGCTTGGAACATGAGTGAGCTTCCACACTTCTTAAAGTTGGTAAAACGCGCACCCAAGGCAGATGTGGTTATTTTGCTTATTACCTTCAGTTTGACTGTGTTCGCAGACCTAGTAGTGGCGGTAAACATTGGCGTGATCATCGCCATTCTTCACTTTGTGAAGCGTATGGCTTCTAGCGTGGAAGTGAAAGCACCTACGGCGGAAGAGTTAACGCCTGATTTGCAACGTCATGGTAAGAGTGCATTACCGCGTGAATTAGCTATTTATGCACTCGATGGACCATTCTTCTTTGCCGCAGCCGAAACGTTTGAACGTGTGATGACCAGTATTCAGGAAACACCAAAGATCCTGATCATCCGTTTAAGATGGGTGCCATTTATGGACATTACAGGACTGCAGGCTCTCGAAGAAATCATCGAGAACTTCCATCATAAAAATGTCACTGTGCTCATTTCAGGGGCGAACCCACGCGTGACACAAAAGCTAGACAGGGCGGGAATTATTCATCTTGTAGGTGAAGAGAATGTGTATAAAGAGTTCGACGATGCGTTGCGTGTAAGCTTAAATGCCATCGATAAAATTTCATTAACAAATACAGACCCAGCCTAGCGCCTAAAGGCAACATTCTCCCTCTGTCAATCCTCATATTCTAGCTCTTGGTCTAATAACCAAGAGCTTTTCTTTATAATTCTGTAACTTATATAAGCCAAACCATTTTTAGCCCGATTCTAAATCCACAAGTCTGTGCCCAATATCACATTAAGCACACAAATGATTTTAAACAAATCCTTCACCAGTGTAACAATAACGAAACAAATCACCATGATTTGCCATTCTCAGAGTGCAAAGGAATGAATATTTACCCTTTTTTGATGAATAGTATTGCTAAAGCATCAAAAAATAGATATTCTCGCGCCAATGAGTAAATACGGATGTTTAGTGAATTAATATACCAAGGACATGGTGTTAATTGACTAGTAGTAACACGAGAAAAATAATGCAAGATAACGCTCAAACATTAGATAGTCCAGTAGAACAGAAGTCTTCTGGAAGCTTATGGATGTTCCTGATCCCTTCTTTGATCGGGGTGTTCCTATTTATGGCACCGATCAGTTATGACGGTTCATTCACCATTCCTGTCGCTGTATTAGCTAAATCAGTACAAGCTCTATTTGGTGACTCTTTAGTTGCAATTATTACCACTATTATTGCATTTATGTCGGTTGCTTCTTTTGCAACGAAACTTTTCAAACCGGCATTCATTGTTGAGAAGCCATTCTTAAACAGCCTATTTAACCCTTCATGGCTATGGCTAGCTGTACGCGTCATTGGCGGTGCAGCAGTAATCATGACTTTCTTCAAAGTTGGTCCTGAAGCTATCTGGGAAGAAAACACGGGTGGCTTAGTTCTGGAAGGATTGTTACCGACGCTATTCTCAGTGTTCATTTTTGCAGGTCTGTTACTGCCACTATTGCTTAATTTTGGTCTGTTAGAACTGATGGGCGCGCTATTAAGCAAAATCATGCGTCCTCTGTTTAACCTACCTGGTCGTAGCGCAATCGACTGTGTGGCTTCTTGGTTGGGTGACGGCAGCGTAGGTATCCTACTGACAAGCAAGCAATATGAAGACAAATTCTACACTCAACGTGAAGCAGCTGTTGTAGGTACAACCTTCTCAGCAGTATCTATCACGTTCAGTCTAGTGGTTATTGCTCAGGTAGAATTGGAACATTTATTCCTGCCATTTTACGGCGCTATCTGTTTAGCTGGTTTTGTTGCGGCGATCATTATTCCTCGCTTGCCACCACTAAGCTTGAAGAAGAACACTTTCATTGATGGTTCAAAACCTGACGCGGATGCGGATGCGATTCCAGCAGGTCACACCTCTCTTTCTTGGGGTATGAAACTTGCTTTAACGAAAGCAGGCCAAGTGAACTCATTCAAGTCAGTGTTTGGCGAAGGTATCCGTAACGCTATCGACATGGTATTCGGTGTACTTCCAGTTGTTATGGGTCTAGGTACTGTTGCTCTTGTGATTGCTGAATACACCTCTGTATTCTCGATTTTAGGTCAGCCATTTATTCCTTACCTAGAGCTATTAGGCGTACCAGAAGCGGTTCAAGCGTCTCAAACAATTGTGGTTGGCTTTGCAGACATGTTCATTCCTGCAATCCTTGCGGCTTCAATCGACAATGAGATGACTCGCTTTGTTATCGCAGCAATGTCTGTTACTCAGCTTATCTACATGTCTGAAGTCGGTGCACTAATGTTAGGCAGCCGTATTCCGGTTAACTTCGTAGAACTGTTCGTTATCTTCATTCTACGTACGTTAATCACCCTACCGGTTATCGCTGGTGTTGCACATTTGATTTTCTAAATTCAGATTCGCAAACAAAAGGCTTCACTCGTTGAAGCCTTTTTATTGCTTAGCGCAAAAGCGATATAAAACTCTTTCCATATTCCTCCCCAGAATTTCATTCACCTCATTGCATAAATTTCCAGTTGATAGTCCTAAATAACCTAACTTAAGTACTATATGTCTTAATAAAAAATAGAACTGGCTAGATATGC
Source organism: Vibrio plantisponsor (assembly GCF_013041605.1). Lineage (GTDB taxonomy): Bacteria > Pseudomonadota > Gammaproteobacteria > Enterobacterales > Vibrionaceae > Vibrio > Vibrio plantisponsor. The sequence goes on from NZ_JABEQC010000001.1 coordinate 187,284, forward strand.
ACCGTATAATTTCGTAGAAAAATACTGCACAGGTCGTTTTACAGACGATTTATGCAAAAATAGCACTCAATACATAAAGTGAATGAATGGAATGAAACGGATTTTTGCTGCCTCTCTTCTCCTTATTAGTAATTTTGCATCTGCGTTTGATTTAACCGTAAGAGTGCCAGATCAGGCCCCCGTTGTACTTTCTATGCATCAGCTCAAAAGCGAGTTGCCCGTTGTGAGTTTTAGCACAAGCACTCCTTGGGCAGACAACGAGCACACTTCAACCTTTACTGGTTTTACCATGGTCGATTTGTTGAGCTATTTAAATATCAAAGATGTAGCCAGTGTTTCCTTTATCGCTTTGAACGACTACTCAGCATCAACTTCTATTGATGATTTGAAGCGCTATAAACCGATTGTGGCTTACGCAGTCAATGGCGAACCCATGCGAGTACGAGACAAAGGTCCATTCTGGTTTATTTACAATATGTCGAAGTATCCACAGACAGATACCCCGGAGTACCACACTCAAATGGTATGGCAACTTAAAGAGATATCGATTAAATACAAATGATTGCAGCCTCTCAAAGTAAGCAGTTACATCCATTAATTCAACGTACAAAGACGCTGCTACTGATTGTCTCTGTTGTTTTAATGATTGCGAATCTCTATACGCTAACTTCAACCAAGGAGTTAGCTCGTTCCTACACCTATAAGCAGCATAAAGCCACTTGGTTTTTGTTCTACCTAACCAAAGAGTTTACAGAGCTGGTATCTATCATGCCTCATGCTCTTGATACCCCAGAAGATCTCGAAATTGTGAAGCTAAAATATGAGCTTACTTGGAGCCGTTTTGATCTGATCCTGCACAACAGCGAAGCGGATGAGTTCTTAGAAATAGACGGTACGCTACACTATTTCAAAAATACGTTTGACCATTTCAAGCTACTTGAATCCTTCTTAATGAATATCAACGACGAGCAATCGCTCGCTGAGTTCACAACCAGAACCGAAGCTCTATATCTTGATGTGATTCAATACATTAACGATAACTTCAAAATTCAAAGCCCTATGTATTTAGAGCAGAAGGCGCAAGCTGAGTATGTGACCAATATTCAATATGCACTCATTCTGCTGCTGTTTTTCTCTATAGGATTGGTGAGTTTTATTTGGTACAAAGAGGCTCAATATCATCGTCTATTAGCATTAACGGACCCACTGACCGATATCGGCAACCGATTATCGATGTTTCGCTCCATTTCACATCGACCAAGTGGCAGCTATTACTCGCTGTTCCTGTTGGACCTCAACGGTTTTAAAGCCATCAACGATGATTTTGGCCATTTAGCTGGTGATTCTGTTTTAAAACAAGTAACCAAACGCTTATCACATATACCTACTTTCGATTATGAACTGTTCCGAATGGGTGGCGACGAATTTGCAATCATCATTAATAGTATTGATGCACTGGAATTAGAAGGAATGCAAAGCCTGATTGAGCAGTGTTTTGAACAGAAATTTGTGGTTGGTGATAATCAATATCGTTCATTGAACACCAGCATTGGTCTTAGTTCTTGCCCTAATGATGGTAACGACATCAACCAGTTAATTCACATTGCAGACCAAAAAATGTATGCAATGAAGCACCAAAAAAAAGGCCCCTCATTGTGAGGGGCAAGATTACCATCGCTTTATAGTTATATAGTGTTAGCCAGTAAGCGTTGTCAGTAATGACATCTCTTTGGTGAATGCGTTGCGATTAACCGAAATCACCGTTCACATAGCCTTTTGTTCTGTCATCTTTAGGTTGACTGAAAATGATTTGAGTATCGTCATGCTCAACCAACTCTCCCATCAGGAAGAACGCGGTGCGGTCTGAAATACGACGCGCTTGCTGCATTGAGTGAGTAACGATAACGATGGTGTAGTTTTTCTTTAACTCTTCCATCAACTCTTCAATTTTATGAGTTGCAATTGGGTCAAGTGCAGACGTTGGTTCGTCCATCAGGATTACATCCGGTTCCATTGCGATAGTGCGAGCAATACATAGACGTTGCTGCTGACCGCCCGATAAACCAAACGCGTGTGACTTCAAACGATCTTTCACTTCATCCCAAAGCGCTGCACCACGCAGTGAACGTTCTACCACTTCGTCAATGTGTTTCTTATCTTTCACACCTTGAGCGCGTAAGCCGTACGCCACGTTTTCATAAATGCTCATCGGGAATGGGTTCGGCTTTTGGAAAACCATACCTACACGGATACGGATATCTGCAACATCAACGTTGCCATAAATATCCTGACCATCCATCTCAAGCTTGCCTTTGATGGTGACGCCTTCGATAAGATCGTTCATGCGGTTTAAGCAGCGTAATAGCGTTGATTTACCACAACCAGAAGGACCAATCAGCGCCGTCACTTGACGAGTAGGAATTGGCAGGTTGATAGATTTCAGCGCTTGGTTTTCGCCGTAGAATAAATCCAGATTTTCAATATTAAATTTGTTCATTGTCGTGTCTCTTAAATTCTGTCAGTCGTATCGGATTAGTAAGTTGCCGTGTTGAATCGCTTAGCGATTAACTTGGTAACCATGTTGATGAGCAACACAACAACAATCAGCACAGTGGCTGTTCCGTACGCTTGATTCCACTCTTCAATCGTGAATAGTTCAGTTGTCAGTTTGTAAAGGTGAACCGTCAATGTTCGACCTGAATCCAAAAGAGAATCAGGAACACGAGCTACCATACCTGCGGTTAAGAACACCGGTGCTGACTCACCGATAACGCGGCCAATACTCAAAATGACAGAAGTTAGAATACCTGGGATCGCACTTGGCAAAATGAGACGCCAGATGGTGTAAATTTTTGAAGCACCAAGGCCATAAGAGCCTTCGCGATACGTTTGTGGTACCGCCATTAATGCTTCTTCTGTAGTACGAATGATTACAGGCAGAATCAGGATACTTAGGGTTAATGCACCGGAAAGAATCGAGAATCCTAGACCAAGAATCACCACGAAGAATGTCATACCAAACAGACCAAAGATGATCGATGGAATGCCCGCTAATGATTCGGTACAGAAACGGATAACCTTCACCAGTTTACTGCCCACTTTGGCGTATTCGGTGAGATAAATCGCCGTCATGATCCCCATCGGTGCCGCAACCGCTATCGACGCCACTACCATGTAAATGGTTGAAACGATCATCGGGAAGATACCGTGTTCATCACCAGTACGAGTGTAGTTGTCTGTAACAAATGCCCAGTCTACGTGTCGTAAACCGTTAGATAGGATGTACCAGATAATCCAGAACAGAAAGCCAACGGTTAGCGCCGCTGCAAGCCAGATAAACACACGTAATACGTTATCTTTAAATTCACGTGCTTGTTTTAGTTTTGCGCGGTCCACTTGATTGTATTTTGCGTGATCCATGTTGATTACCTCGCTTTCTCACGGTTCAGGTACAGAAGAGCAGCGTTAAGCATCATGATAAACACAAGCAACACAACACCAGTTGCATACAGTGCGTTGGCGTGAACACCACTTGCATAAGACATTTCAATCGCAATGTTCGCCGTTAGAGTACGCGCAGAATCGAGAATACCTTCAGGCATTGCTGGCGCGTTGCCCATAACCATGATGATAGCCATTGTTTCACCAAGTGCACGGCCAATGCCCAGAATCACGCCGGTCATAATACCTGAACGTGCCGCCGGAACGAGAAGTTTGAAGATGGTATAGATATTTGAAGCGCCAAGAGCCAAAGAACCTTCTTTATAAGCGCGAGGTACAGCACGTATAGAGGTCTCAGATACCGTGATTACAGTAGGTAGAATCATCACACCAAGCACGATGATACCTGCAAGAATGGTGTTACCCGCTGGAACTTGGAAGATGTTCTGAATAAGAGGAACAATGATAACCAAGCCGAAGAACCCGTATACCACAGAAGGAATACCAGCTAACAACTCAACAGCAGGGCGAATCACGTCAGCCACACTTTTCGGCGCAATTTCAGCGATGAAAACAGCCGTAAGTACACCAATAGGCACACCAACAATAACTGCACCGAAGGTAGAAACAACAGAAGCCACGATCATTGTCGCGACACCATACAGCGCTGGAGGCAGCCAGTCTTGGCCAAGAACGATTCCTGAAACGCCAGCTTCTTGGAATGCAGGAATACTCTCTCTTACGATGAAGTAGGCAATAACAGCTAGAGAAACGATACCGATAACGGCACTCGTCAAAAACAAACCGTGGAAGAAACGTTCCTTCCAATCTACGCGCTTTTGAGCACGCAGTTTACGCTTTGCTTGCGTCTTTTCGATATCCATAAGCTTGTCACTATTTGCGATGGTCATAGATGTTCTCAATCTCACCTACCGAGCAAACCAACTTTTATCAGTTCGTCGGTATGTAATACAAAAGCCCAGCCCAAATCGGGCTGAGCAAAGTTTATTAATTTAAATCTTAGTTCACTGGGATGTAGTGGTGTGAAGCAACGATTTTTTGAGCTTCATCAGTTAGCATCCAGTCTAGGAACTTTTGTGTTGATGCAGATGGAGCACCTTTCTTGTAAAGCACTAGGAAAGGACGTGCAACTTTGTAGCTACCAGCTTTAACGTTCTCAACTGTTGCTGGAGTACCGTCGATTGCTAGAGCATGAACAGAACCGTCTACTGTACCTAGAGAGATGTAGCCGATTGAGTATGGGTTAGAAGCAACCATAGTTTTCAGACCACCGTTACCGTTCGCAACTTGCGCACGTTGAGAGATAGCTGAAACTTCTTTGCCAGAAACTTTTTTCTTAAGTTCCATGATTTCTTCGAAAGCACCGCGAGTACCTGAAGCAGTATCACGAGTAATTGCTACGATTGGCTTGTCTTCACCACCAACTTGTTTCCAGTTAGTGATTTCACCTTTATAGATTTCAGAAACTTGCTCAGCTGTTAGGCCTTTCACTGTATTGCTTGGGTGAACAACCACTGCAATACCATCACGAGCAATCACTTCTTCTACTAGGTTTGATTCTTTTTCAGAGTCTTTCAGACCACGAGAAGACATACCAATATCTGCACTGCCATTCTTCGCTGCTTTGATACCAGCAGAAGAACCTGGGCCTTGTACTTCAATAAAAACGTCCGAGTTTGTTTTCATGTATGTTTCTGAGAAAACTTCCATCAGTGGTGTTACGCTGCTTGAACCCACTGCAGAGATAGTTTCTTTTGCTGAAACAGGGTTAATTGCTAGGGCGCCAAGAAGAGCGATTGCACCGATTACTGTCTTTTTCATCACATTCTTTCCTTAAGTGGCTATTTTATTTGCCGTTGATTTACTGGAACGGGATTCACTTTAGAATCCAAATGTGACAGTTGTGTTTCAGTTCGTTGAAAACTGCATGACAAATTAAAATAAATCCTTCAAACATATGTACCCAGTTTCTCATATCAAATAAAATTCCGACTGGGAACGTTATCAAATGAGCAAAAAATCAGACAATCTTCAAAAAGACAGCATAAATACTCAAATAATAGGCAATATCTGATTAATTTGAGGCCAGAAATAATTGAATTATTACTCCAAGTCGATAAAATCTCGAAGTGACAAAACTATCAAATAATAATTACTACTATTTACATAAGGATACATCATGCGAAAGCTGATCTCCGGGTTGTCTATCAAGCTACAGGTTGTCGTGCCTGTTCTTGTAACTATGCTTCTTCTGACTGTTGGAATTACCTATAGCTCGTCAGTTCTTAAAACTGCCTTCAAAAGTGTGACTCAATCCACCGAGCAGCTTGTTGAGCACAAAGATGCTGTAACCAACATTGTTAACAACACCTACAGTATGCGCATCAGTGCTATCTATAGCTTGTTCACTCCTGACGAAGTCGCACGTCTTCAATCCGTACTAAAAGAGAACGAAGCCAAGAACCTTAAACTTCTTCAATCTCTAAACACAGTTCAAGGTCTACAGCCAGAAGTCACCGCGCTGCAAAAAGTGATGAAACACTATGTAGATTACTCTCTTAACACCATGATCCCATTGCTTAAAACTAAGCATAACCAAACCAATCTTGATTCAAGCTTTGACAACAAATATCAGCAGGCTTCTGCCGCGTACAGAGATGCTGGCGCGCAAATGGTCAAAGCGATTGAAGCCCTTTCAAGCAGACTCAATGCTATTGCACTGGAAAGTGTCAAAGGTTCCGAAAATCATCACGGCACAGTGATGCAAAACTCCATGATTGGATTTGTCACAGTTTTGATTCTGGCAGCATTTTGCAGTTGGCTTTTAGCGGCCATCATCGTTAAGCCAATTCAGAACCTACAAACGATTATGCGTGAAGTTGCCAAAGGCAACTTGCTGGTTGAAGCCAAAGTTGAAGGCAACAACGAAGTGAGCGCACTGGCTCGTGACATCAACGACACAACCAAACAATTACGCGAAACAGTTGAAACATTAATCCGCATTAGTGTTGAAGTTGCTTCAGCTTCAACAGAGCTTGCTGCAGTAATGACACAATCAAGTGTTAACTCTGACCAAGAAAAGCAAGAAGTGGAACAAGTGGCTTCAGCGGTAAATCAGCTTGAAAGTGCTGCTCAAAGTGTAACCAACAACGCTTCTCAAGCAGAACAAGCGGCGCAACAAGCTAATCAGCAAGCGAAAGAGAGCTTGGCAATATTCGAACAAAGCCACAAAGCAAGTATCGATATGGCTCGCCAGCTTAATGAAGCCGCATTGGTTGTGAATGGTTTGAAAGAGCAGTCAGAGCAAATTGGTCAGGTCATTGAAGTGATTGAAGGCATTTCTGAACAAACCAACTTGCTGGCTTTGAACGCGGCAATTGAAGCGGCGCGAGCCGGAGAAAGCGGTCGTGGCTTTGCTGTTGTTGCCGACGAAGTTCGTATGCTCGCAGCTCGCACTCAGCAGTCAATTCAGGAAATTCAGCTCATCATTGAAGAGCTGCAAAGTAAATCTGGCATTGCGAATGACAGTATGAATATGAGCTTGAAGATGATTGAAACCAATCAGGCATTGGGCGATCAGGTAAGTGAATATCTCAACAATATTAGTCAGGCGATTTCGGAACTGAACGGCATCAACACCCAAGTTGCCGCAGCTTCTGAAGAGCAAAACCACGTGACTTCGGATATTAACCGCAACTTGGCAACTATCTATGAGTTGGTAAGCCAGAACGTTGCTGGTATTACCCAGTCAGCAGCAGCAAGCCAAGAACTTTCAGCACTTGCAGAGCAGCAGAAAGAACAACTTAGCCACTTCCGCGTTTAAACCGTTTGTTGCTCAGACATAAACACAAAGGCGATGGTTATATTCCATCGCCTTTTTTGTACTGTACGTTTTCGAATCTCTATTGCCGCTCATCTTTTGGCGAATCCATCACCACCATGGTCGAGATGGATTTCACTTGCGGACTTTCACCCAAGACATTCGAGTGAAAGCGCTTATACGAATTTAGGTCCTTAGTTTCCACACGCAGCAGATACTCATTCATGCCTGTAATGTTATGGCATTCCACCACTTCCTTGGCATAACGAACATGATCTTCAAATGCGAGTTGCGACTGCTTAGTGTGGCTATTTAAACCTATAGAGACATAGGCAATAAAACCGACTTCTAGCAGATTTTTGTCCAATACAGCGCGATAACCTTTGATCACTTTGGTTCTCTCCAGTTCCTGCACTCGTCTTAACGTAGCCGAAGGCGATAATCCCACTCTTTCCGCCAGCTCGACATTTGAGATTCTTCCGTCGGACTGAAGCTCAAACAATATTCTTTCGTCAAATCTATCCATAGCTAAATTTTATTGCTTATAAATTGCATTAAACACAAATATAAGCACAAAATTGCGTTCGCATCCAATTACAATTTTTCCATCATTTGATAACAATTGCAGGAGAGAAAATGGATTTATATCAATGGTGGCCTTTAGTGATGTTTGCGTTTGTATCCACGTTTTCCCCTGGTCCAAACAACATTATGTTGATGACGTCTGGAGCGAATGTCGGCTTCAAGAAAACCATTCCTCATATGGCTGGTGTCACTTTTGGCTTTAGCATCATGATCATTTTGGTTGGTATAGGTTTGATTGGCGTGTTCCAACAATACCCGATCATTCAACAGGCACTGCACTGGTTGTGTTTAGGCTATTTAGTTTATCTGGCTGTCAAAATTGTGCTTAGTAAGCCAAGTCAAAGCAGTACGACCTATAAGCCAATGACTTTTCTTTCAGCAGCTATGTTTCAGTGGGTGAATCCCAAAGGCTGGTCAATGGCTTTGACCGCAGTGAGTGTTTACAACTACACCACCAGCTGGGTTGGTTTAGCCATTATTGCAATTGTATTTGCGATGGTGAATGTGCCTTCAGTCAGTGTCTGGACGGCGGAAGGTAAACAGCTTAGTCACTGGATGCATCATCCGAAATATGTGCGCTGGTTTAACGGAGCGATGGGAGGACTACTGTTACTTTCCGTAGTCCCAATGCTATAGAGCGAAACGTTGAAGAGAGTTAGAACTCTTGATTGATCAGCGTCAGCATTTGAGCCAGATTCTTTTGCTGCTCGGCACTAAAACGACGAGTGAGCTCTTCAGTGAGCGACATGTGCAAGGCGTTGTGTTGTTGAAACACCCCTTTCCCTTCTTCAGTCAAAGTAACCTGAATAGAACGTCGATCCCCTTCTATGGATTGACGTTCTATTAGTCCCGCCTGAACCAGTTTTTCCACTTGAACGGTTAAGGTTCCCGTTGTAATGCTCAGTCGATTCGCTAACTCTTTCATTCGCATTGCACCGTGAGAGCCTAACACCTCAAGCGTGTGAATTTGAGCCAATGAGTACCCTGTTTCTTTAACAACGGACATCTCCCAAGAGGACATCTTGTCGTAGAACTCAGTAATCAGGTTGTTAAGCTCGGTCAACTGGTGCATATGTCATAGCCTTTAAAGCGGGTTTACTTCTAGCGTGAGGTGGTGGAGTCTATCAAACTCTTTCAACACCTGTCTAAAGTACAGTGCATCTTTATTCGACTCAGCAGACATTCGTATCGCCGCAGAATAATGATTCGCACTCACTTTCCAAACGTGAATATCAATTACTTTTGCGCCTGCTTCAGTAAGTTTGGCGAGCACTTTCTTTTCATAGTCATGGCTGATGTGAGCATCCAACAGAATAGGCGCTGTTTGCTTCATTAATCCTACTGCCCACTTAGTGATCACAAGAGCACCAACAATACCCATGATTGGGTCTAACCACACCCAGCCTAAATATTTACCTACGATCAAAGCCGCGATAGCCAATAACGAAGTTAACGCATCAGCCAGCACGTGCATGTAAGCCGCGGTAAGGTTGTGATCATGATGATGCTCATGAGCATGGTCGTGATGGTCGTGATGGTCGTGATGGTCGTGATGGTCGTGATGGTCGTGATGGTCGTGATGGTCGTGCAATAAAAACATACTGGCGACGTTTACTACAAGACCTACGACGGCAACAATAATCGCTTCATTAAACTGAATACTTAGCGGGTTAAACAAACGATGAATGGATTCGCCAGCCATCACTAACGCCACCAAACCTAAGCCGATTGCACTTGTGTATCCACCCAAAACGCCAACTTTACCAGTACCAAAGGTGTACGCTCGGGTTTTCTCATGTTTACGGGCATAGCGATAAGTGAACAACGTGATACAAAACGCAGCGGCGTGTGTGCCCATATGCCAGCCATCAGCAAGCAAGGCCATAGATCCATAAAAACTACCCGCAACAATCTCGACTGCCATAGTGACAACGGTAAGTAACAGAACATAAAGGGTACGTTTTTCACCTTTCTCATTGGTGTATGAAAACGTCTGCGTTTGAGGACAACTTGGAGTTTGCATAATAAATAATTTGATAATCAAATTTTCTAAAGTGTAGTTAGTTTGATTATCAAAGTAAATTAAAGTTTGTTGTATACATGCGTTTAACCTTAAATTATCCAGAACATAACAAGAAGGTTAATCATAGTGTCACCTGTTTTCTTAACTGTCGTTACCATGCTTGCTTTCGCAGCAAACTCCATTTTGTGTCGCTTAGCGTTGCAAGACCAAACCATTGATGCCACCACCTTTACTTACCTTCGACTGGTATCAGGGGCCATTACTTTGATTGTTTTACACAGTGTGATGGTGAAAAAGGCAGAGAGGCGCTACCAACCGATGTTCGCCATCAAAGCAGGATTGGCTCTGTTTACTTATGCATTATGTTTTTCTATTGCCTACTTGGAGCTATCAACCGGAACAGGCGCTCTGCTTCTGTTTGGTACGGTGCAACTTAGCTTACTTGCGGCGCACTTTTTCCAAGGGAACAGAATCAACGCATTAGAACTTGTAGGATTAGTTGTTTCTATATCCGGTTTTGTTTATCTCATGGCGCCCAGTGTCACCAGACCTGACATTCTCTCCGCTCTGTTGATGATTCTTTCAGGGTTAGCATGGGCTGTCTTTACTCTGGTCGGCCGCAACAGCGGCAACCCTATCTCAGCCATTTCTCAAGGATTTTGGGTCGCTGGGCTACTTTGCGTATTACTGACACCGTGGATGGTGAACCTAGATTCAAGCTCCTCCAAAGGTATCGTCCTCGCTTTGCTTTCCGGCAGTATTGCTTCTGCGGCTGGCTACATTTTGTGGTATCGAGTGATCAGTCATCTGACTATGTTGCAGGCTTCTGTCGCTCAATTGTCTGTACCTGTGATTGCCATAGCAGGCGGAACTCTACTGGTGGGAGAAGCATTTACCCTGCACCTGACCCTTGTCAGCGCACTGATTCTCGGCGGCATCATTCTGGTGATTATGGGTAAACAAACAAAATGATGGATTTTCCCTCTGCGCCCAGTAAAATTCCGCGCTTATATCTATCTAGGTTTTGATGACCTAAAAGAGGTTCCAGCGTTATGAAGCACTCCGATCACTGTTTTACCCCATTTCAGACTGACATTTCTGAATACACATTACCGGAGCGTTTTACTTTTCCGTTTTGCTATGAACCTCATCCGCTAAGCGAAATCGCCTCCAAAGAGCTACAGCAACATATTGAAACTCAGACCGATTGGACACACCCTTTCGGGCTCACTGAAAATGAACCCGATTCTCACGGCAAAATGTTTGGCGTGTTAGTGGTACAAAATCAAAAAGGTGAACTAGGCTATCTCTCCGCTTTTTCTGGTCTGCTGGCGGAAAAGCTGCAACAGCCTCACTTCGTGCCGCCAGTATTTGATCGTTTTGAAGACGAAACCTTCTTCCGCTTGGAAGCCAATCAAATTGCAGAAATTAACCGCCAAGTTCGAGAGCTGAATGAGTCGCCAACTTCTGCGCAGTTAACTGGGGCAATTCATGCTTGTCAAAAGCAAGCTGAGCAAGAAATTGAATCTCATCGTCAAGTGATGATTGAAGGACGCAAGCAGCGTAAATTGTTGCGTCAAACACCGCCTGAAAACATGTCTACCGATGAGATAACTGACCTTTTTGAACAACTTGCACAGCAGAGCGTCACTGAAAAGAATCAGCTCAAGCATCTCAAGCAAAAGTGGGATAACGAGTTATCGCTGCTTCAAGCGGAACTTGAACAACATCAGAATCAGCTTGAAGAACTCAAAGAAAAGCGTAAGCAGCTTTCTGCTGCTTTGCAGAAAAAGCTGTTCTCGCAGTATCAGTTTTTAAATCAGCAGGGTGATGAAAAATCGCTGGTCGACATCTTTGAAGGCACGGTGAATCCTAATCCACCAGCCGGTTCTGGCGAATGTGCGGCCCCTAAATTGTTGCAATACGCTTTTGCACACCAACTAAAGCCGATTGCATTGGCGGAATTCTGGTGGGGTCGTTCACCAAAATCCGAAATCCGCCAGCATAAGAAATATTATCCGGCTTGTAACAACAAGTGCCATCCGATATTAGGCCACATGCTTGAGGGTATTGAACTGGATGACAATCCATTGCTTGAAAACCCCGCTGACGGCAAAGAGATCGAGATCCTCTATCAAGATGAAGCGATTGTCGTCGTCAACAAACCCGCTGAGTTTTTGTCTGTACCCGGTGTGAATATCAAAGACTCGGTTCTAACACGCTTAGAGGCAATGTTTACCGACGTAGAAGGCCCTTTTGTTCTGCATCGGTTAGATATGTCGACATCTGGAATATTGGTGTTTGCACTCACTCGTCGCGCGAACAAGAGTTTGCAAAAGCAGTTCATTACTCGCGGCGTTGAGAAGCGCTACGTAGCACTATTAAGTGGCGAACTGACGGCTGATTCAGGAGAAATCACGCTTCCTCTGCGTGGTGATTTAGATGACCGACCTCGCCAAATGGTTTGCTACGAACACGGCAAACCAGCCGAAACCTTTTGGCAAAAAATCAGCAGCAATGAAGGCAAAAGCAGGGTTTATTTGTACCCAAAAACAGGGCGAACACACCAGCTTCGTGTGCATTGTGCTCACGCCGACGGCCTGAATATGGCGATTGTCGGCGATGACCTATACGGACGAAAAGATAAGCGCCTTCATCTGCACGCAGAAAGTCTGAGCTTTGATCATCCCTACACAAAAGAGCGTATGCACTTCCAAGTCGATCCTGATTTTTGAGTTCAAATTCATTGAGCAAATAAGTCGAATTTGTACGTTAAGGTTCACTTTAAAAATCACTAGACGACTGGTCTAATTTAAATTATATTGCCTCCCATGAACGAAAAATCACACGACACCAAACAGCATATTTTAGACATTGGCTATGAACTGGTTGCCAGTAAAGGGTTTACCGGTGTTGGCCTGTCTGAGCTATTGAAAAATGCTGAAGTACCGAAAGGTTCTTTCTATCACTACTTCAAATCCAAAGAACAATTTGGCGAAGCGCTGCTGCAAGATTACTTCAATCACTACCAGCAGAAGCTCGAAAACCTGTTCGCCAGCAGTGATATGAGTGAGTATGAAAAACTCATGCAATATTGGCGGTACTGGATGGAACAAAACAGCAGTGCGTGCCAAACTGGTAAATGCTTAGTGGTGAAACTCGCAGGTGAAGTCTCTGATTTATCTGAGCCGATGCGCTTAGCACTGCATAAAGGCACAGACCGTGTGATTAGTACCGTGGCAGAACACATTGAAAAAGGTATTCAGTTCGGCGAAATGAACGTAAAAGATAGTCGCCAAACTTCAGAGTTGCTGTACAACCTTTGGATTGGTGCAAGCTTAATAAACAAAATTCGTCTCGATGACGCGAGCTTAGTTCAGGCACTAAAAGTAACCGAACAAGTTTTAAAAGGTGAACAGCTCAACTAAGCGATATCGACAACGGCTAACCTGTGCCGATTTAACAGATTCATCCGCTATTTCCGTAGCGGTTTTTTTGAAACGAACACTAGACGACTGGTCTAATTATTCTAGAAATATAAAAGGAAAGTCTAATGACTGACTCTACAAACCAACGTATCGTGTTGGCGTCACGCCCTATAGGCGCGCCAACACCAGAAAACTTTCGCTTAGAAACCGTTGCTAAGCCAGAACCAAAAGAAGGCGAAGTTTTACTACGTACTATCTACCTATCACTCGACCCATACATGCGCGGCCGCATGAGTGATGCAGAATCTTATGCTGCACCTCTAGCAATCAATGACGTCATGATTGGCGGCACTGTGTGTCAGGTTGAAGCATCAAACAACCCTGATTTCCAGGTTGGTGAATGGGTTCTTTCATACACGACAGGTTGGCAGAAATACTCACTATCCGATGGTACTGGCCTATTGAAACTAGGTGCGAACCCAACAAACCCGTCATGGGCGTTAGGTGTTCTTGGTATGCCAGGCTTTACCGCCTACATGGGTCTTTTGGATATCGGCGCACCACAAGCGGGTGAAACCATTGTTGTCGCTTCAGCAACAGGCCCAGTAGGTTCAACAGTAGGTCAGATTGGCAAAATCAAAGGCTGCCGCGTTGTTGGTATCGCTGGTGGTGAAGAGAAATGTCGTTATGCAGTAGAAGTACTGGGTATGGACGCTTGTATCGACCATAAAGCGGAAGATTTTGCAGAGCAGCTTAAGGCAGCTTGTCCACAAGGTATCGATGTGTACTTCGAAAACGTGGGCGGTAAAGTATTCGACGCAGTTATGCCTCTGTTGAACACCAAAGCTCGTATGCCAGTGTGTGGTTTGATTGCTCAATACAACGCAACGTCACTACCAGAAGGTCCAGACCGTTTGTCTCAACTAACAGGTCTAATCCTGACTAAGCGTCTAAAAGTTCAAGGCTTTATTATCTTTGATGATTACGGTCACCGTTACGGCGAGTTTGCTGCAGACATGAACAAATGGGTAGCAGAAGGTAAGATCAAATACCGTGAACAAGTAGAAGTTGGTTTGGAAAATGCTCCAGAACAGCTAATTGGCCTGCTAGAAGGTAAGAACTTCGGCAAGCTAGTGATTGAAGTCGCTAAGCCGCTTTAATCTCAACATCCGGATACGAAAAGAGCCTGTAAATACAGGCTCTTTTTTTGATTTGTACATTACGCAACTTCGGGAGTTGCATTGGTTGTATTCTCGTTTGGATCGTCTTCTTTCTGCACTGGTGGTACCTGACCTTCCTGAACCGCTTCTTGATAACAGCCGCTGAGCTTAATCGCTAAATAGAGATCGGCACGAAGTACTACCCCACCGTCACCAACAGGCACACCAGTTAACTCACACCATTTACGTAGGCTACGTTTTCGCCCTGCGATCACTAAGCGAATACCTCGTTTTTTCAGAATCGTCTGAACATCGCCCAACATCGCCATCACACTGAGATCTAAGTGGGTAAAACTGGAGACCGCATCGACCACCACACACACAACGCCACTGCCGCCAGCTTCTGAAAGCTCCAATAGTCGGCGCTTAAAGTACGGCGCGTTAAAGTAGGTAAGCGGAGAGTTAAAACGATAAATGATCAAACCCGGAATCGCTGTCGCTTTGCCTGAAGGGTCAATCGAACGTACCGTACCTTTTTTATCCAAACCTAATACTTGGTCTCTCGGACGCATGACCACGCGAAGGAACTGAAACAAACCCAACAATACCGCCAAAGTGATACCGGGAATAACGCCAATAACTAGCACTGATACCAGCGTAATGGAAGCAAGATAAAACGCATCTTTATTACGTTTGCGAAGTTGCCAAACCCCTTTTAAATCCAGCAGAGACATCGACGCAATAATCAGCACAACACCTAGTGCCGCAATCGGAATGTACTGTAATGGCTGATAAGCAAATATCGCTATTGCCCCAATCACCGCCGCTGCAATCACTGAAACCAGTTGTGATTTTCCGCCGTTTGCATCATTCACTGCGGTGCGAGAATCTGCGCCACTAATAGCAAAACCTTGCGAAAATGCAGACGCGAGATTCGCAAGTCCCAATGCCTGAAATTCTTTGTCTGCATCAATGTCATAGCCGTTTTTCGCTGCAAAACTACGTGCAGTAAGCATCATACTTACGAAGCTTACTACCGCTAAGTTAAGCGCAGGAACAACGAGTTCACGGGAAACACCAATATCAAATGTCGGAGCCTGAAACGCTGGCAACCCACCTTGAATAACGCCCACCACTTTTACACCGACGGTGTCTAGCTTCATCAGCCAAACCATCACACCAGTAATGAAAATCGCAAACATCGCTGCTGGCCACTGCGGTCTAAAACGTTTTGACGCCAGATAAACAACCACCGTAGTAACACTGATCATCATGGTTTGCCAATGAACACTCAGCAATAAAGAAGGGGCTTCATACAATCGTTCCAAAAGGTAACGCTGTTCAAACTTAAAACCGAATATTTTTGCAAACTGACCAACAATAATGGTCAACGCCACACCATTAAGCAGGCCAAGCAAAATAGGTCTTGATAGGAAATCTGCCAGAACACCCAGCTTGAAACGGCTGGCTAAAATACACCAGATACCGGTCATCGCCGTCATGGTCATAACAAGCTGCCAATGTTTGGTCGGGTCGCCTGCGGCTAAAGGCGTAACCACCGCAGCAATAACCGCACAAGTTGCGGCATCAGGGCCAATAATTAACTGCCGAGAGGTTCCGAACAAGGCATAAACCAGCATTGGAAGCACACACGAATACAGACCAACAATCGCAGACACTCCGGTTAACTGCGCATAAGCAATAGCAACCGGCAAGGCGACAGCTACCACAGATAACGCGGCTCGGAGGTCATCTTTAAACCATGAACGGTCATAGTGTTTCAGTTGATTTAAACCGGGCATCCATTGTTCGATCGAAACGTGTTTCAATTGCTGTGTTCCTTACTTCACATACTTAATTTCTCCATTAAGCATAACCTAAGTTGTTCAAACACTTCACATAAACATTGAAATAAAAATGCAATAAAAAAGCCTGTCGTTGAGACAGGCTTACAAAGTAATATTACTTTTGTATCGAAACTTGAATTCTCTTATAACGAACGCTGCAAACTGGTAATCAGAGACAGCACAGAAGTAAGTCAGCAAGCTCTTTAGGCAAACCTTGCATTAATTAAATAGTAGCGATTCGAGATCAAAAACTTCCTTCACTTCAGGATCCTGAAATATTACTTTCTGCTTCTGTCCATTTTCATCATAGAGCGTCACTTTTGCGAGTTTACCATCACGATATTGGAACTGCTTCCCCACCATTAGGCCACTCACATAGTGCTCTACTTTAGTTAATGCACCACTACCATTGGGATCCATGTGGTAACGAATTCCATGTAATTGACCTTCATCATTATAGTTACTTCGGCCAATTTCATATCCACTCTTAGTTGTTGAAACCCACAAACCTACTCGATTACCTTGCCGATATTCCCCTTTCGATACGTAGTTATTACTGTACCCCGTGGTCTCTAGCTCTAACCATGCTCCATCTTTGACACCCAGTTTATATATACCCGATTCAAGCAGCGTTCGATCATCATCATACCGCTCATATAACCCGTCTAACTGTCCATGATGATAAGTTGCATGACTGATGACTGTACCATTCGAAGCCAGGTCTCGCTCTTCTCCGTGCTTCTTACCATACTCATCATAGATAACTGTGCGTTCACTATTGGGAGCTCTATAAAGCCAAGGTCCAATCTTTTCGCCCATAAAATATTGTCCCTGTTCCAAGGTACTTCCATCTTGAGCCTTACTTAGATACCTTCCATGCTGTAAACCATCGACATAGTAGCCAGTATTCGAAATTCGGTACTCAGAACGGTCAATCTTCTCATACCAGATATGCTCCCCATATAACTTCCCATTACGAGTTTCTTTGCGAGCAATTAGCGTACCTTGGGGATCAAACTCTTCTTCGATTACTTGCCCTGCAAGAGTGTTTTCTCCCGTAAATATGCGTTCGTGCTGTATGAGTTGCTCATCTTGGTAGCGCCTCTTATCTTCAGTAACCCCTATATCCGTATAACTCCATATCTGTTCGACTCTTTGAGCATTTTGATCATAAAAATAAGTTCTTTCCATTCGGCGACCGTTTTCATCATAGCGTTCACGCTCTTTCAGTCTGCCGTCTGAATAGAATAATTCTCGATTTCCTATAAGGGTATCCTGTGAATAGAACTTGCTCTCTGCAAGCGTCCCGTCGGCGAAATAGCGTGTTTGTTGACCATGCTTTTTACCAGATTGGTAATGCTCCACTAAAACCAGAATGGCACTTTCTTCCCCCCAGATTTTTTGTGGCCTATGTAATTGACCATCTTCATAGCTTCTTTGCTCAGATAGCACACCTTGTTGGGAATAAAACTTTTGTAAACCATGAAGCTTTCCGTTTCGATATTCGCTTTCTGTGGAAAGCCCGCCTTTACTATAAAAACTTAGTTCTGGACCATGTTTCACACCATTTATAAAATATACGATAGAGCATATTTTCTCAGGAGTATTCTCAAAATAACCAACGACCTTGCCATTCCCCTGTCCATTCTCATCAAGAGAACCTTTCGACTGAATATCCCCATTTTTAAAATAGTAATAGTGGTCACCTATTAGATTTGCCTCCGGATGAAAAATGGAATCTTGTGTAATCTTCGTTTTAAAACGCAGTTGATCATTTTCCTTGTAGTAAATCTCCGCGATCCAAGCCTTACCATCTCTCTCTAAGGGAACTTCAATATAAAATGAAGCCGTTTCTTTACTTGTTTCCTTCCATTGTTCATCAAGCCATACAACCTTGCTGTAGGCAAAAGGACTAAAACTAAGAGCAATAATAATTAGAGTTATTAAACGCATAGCTTATTGCTCCGAAGGGAAAGCAGGGAAAGAGTGCTGCCACTGCCGCTGGTACTGAAATGGTTGCAGAGAAGTCAATTTTCCTGAAGTAACAACACCTGATACTACAAGGTATCCCTCATCGCTTAAAATACTGCTCAGTAACTCCTGACGAAATGGGTTTACCCTATATCTATCTGGCGCACCACTGTTGCTGAAGCTTTCAAAACCTGTAAGCTCCTTCTGAGCATCTAACACAACTAAAGAATTTTGGTCACGATTGTAGAACTTGAAACGTTGTACAAACGTTTCAATCGTCATAGAGAGAACATCGACGTTGGGGTCCAACTCATTTAAAGAATCAACGTTAATCAACCAAGGTTTGTTAGATACGGTTTGAGGAGTGAAATACGTTTCTTCTGGTCGAGAGTTGCAAGTCAGTTCTGTAGTCACTTCTTTGTTATAGAAATTTCGGCGTATACCATCTTCTGTTGACAAGAAAAATTCGGATCTTTGACTGCCGTTGCGAAGCCACAAGACTGAATGATTATTAACTGAAAACCCTTTTGCGACCCTTAACTCACAGCTTTGTTGCCAGTCTTGAGGAAGGGTAAACTTTAACCCATATATATTCGACACGACTGGGAAGGCAGATTCAATAGAGAATGGCTCTTCGCTCTTAGGTAGTTCATTGACATCGTTGATGGTTTCCACAAATGATGGATTGTTTGTATCTTCAAGATAAGAAAAATAATCCACAAATTGGACTAGCTGAGTGATGCTCTTGGCTGGGTCGGTATAGTCAATGTAAAACTGTACGTTGTTGGGTTTCTGAGAAAATATCACTTCGAAGATAGAATAATCATGATTCCAATCTTCACTGAAATATAAAGAGTCAAATTGCTCATTTGAGATTAATGAACGTACTCGATCTAATGAAGTCACATAAGCATTTTTCGTCGTCCCTCCAGTTTCAACAACATATGGAGCAAGCCAGCTGTCTCCGCTGTGTTTGGCGACTATCAAATAGTGTTCAGAGGTATCTGACACAGGAAGAATCCGAACTTCAATCCCCTGTACATTCAATACTCGGTTCTGACCAGAAACCCACTCCACCTCCTCTTTAAGTCTTTGATGGTGTTGAATAGATACTTCCCCTTCAAACGCATGAAAATCATCTAATTTTTTCTCTGCATCCCAACCTAAAGGCAAGGCGGGAAAATCCAGAGAAACAATTCCATCGGATTCCCAAGACTTCCACTCTCTGTAATAGCCTTCTAACCAAAACTTTTGCTTGTCTCGCTGCCCGTTTTTATCCAGCGCATAAAGTTTATCCAGACTATAACTGTAGTAATTCTCACCCCCTTCAACGACTGATGGGTAAACCAACCTCAACCTATCTTTATCAAAATAAAAGGCACCTTTGGTATTTCCCACCAACTTGCCCGTTGGCTCTATATCAAAAATTTCATAGTCGTAAAATTTAGGTTCCGACACCACATTCTGAGATGAGTCCTGAAAAACATCAGCTACATAAGGAATGTCCTGTAGAGATAATTCTGAAACCGCTATTTGCGCATGTGTTAAAACATAAGTTGGATTGTACAAGTCAGGCAAATGTGCAGGTTGCTTTGATGTCATTGATAAGCTCCGAACCCAACCATTTTGGCGATCAATGGTGACCTTAGCCACCACACCCGTTTGTTTGTCGTCAGAAAAAGCGTCAATGGTTGCCGTTATCACGTGTTCATCAATCAGTTCTACTTTTAATGTCGCTGGCTGTCCCCAAAAATCGTTTAGCGGTACCTGAGCCCCGACTTTCGCAGGGATGCTTTTCGCTATCATGGGTACAAACTTCATCACATCTAACTCTTGAACTCGATCTTCCTTACCAGCATCTTTCAGCTTATTCCATAGATCTTGATTGTTTGCTGAATAAATTGGGAGTTCCGTAGATGACCTATCCAATGACAAATTAAAGCCTTCTAACAGCAGCTGGCGAATATCTTTATATCGATTCGAAGTGTCATCAATCACACTATTAAAAGAACCATCTATCCCTTCGAGAGAAAAATAATCGTAACGCTGCTCAAGACTTATAGCTTCAGGACGAATCCCGTCAACCTTAAACCGAGTTTGGTTAAGTTGTTCAAATAAAACAGGATTCTCCTCTAGATCGCGGCCTTCATAGACAAGGCGCTTTGTTAACTCTATTTGATACGTTTTTTCATCGCCCAGTTTCGGTTTATATGTGACGAAATCATCTTTCACACATCCCGATAAAAAGACTAATGAACAAAAAAACACTGCGAATTTAATTCGATTGATCATCCAATGATTACCTTAATTGAGTAGCGAAACTAACCAATAATCACTCATTGACTACGTTGTTTATTATTGGCTTTGCTATACGACAACCAAAGTCCGTACCAAGAATTTTGTTTAATACTTTCAATACATTAAAATTATCGCCAAAAAAATGGCCTTCATCCAAGTAACTTTTAACCTGTTCAGGCAAAAACTTACTCGAATGAAGACCATTAAAACTGAGATAAAGTATTATTTGAGAAACAGGAATATCTTCGACTGAGCTTTCAGTTTCTTTCTGAATTTCAGGGATGTATCCTTCCCCTACGTCATTGAAATAGCAGCCACTGAGTTTGATCTCCACAAACATATCTGCTGGTAACACTAAACCTCCGTCGCCGACATGAATACCGCTTAACTCGCACCACTTGGGCATACTCGGTTTACGCCAGCGATAACCAAGTTTTTGAGCTGGTGCAACCCTGGCACCCATTGCTGAATTGATGCAGATTTCAACGATCTTCCCTTCCAAAACGGCTTAAGCCGGTATGTTGTTTGAAGCTGCTCCCAAAAACGGGGCGTAAGGATAACCCAAGGCGAAAAATCTCTCTCTGCATAATGCGTTACGTAAGGAAAGATAAGCAGACGCTTTCAAGCCGATAAAAAAAATCTCACTTCAAAGTCAGAATATGGGAGAATAACGAGCTTCCACACACCAGCTCAAAGTTGTAATAATGAAATTCAAAGCTGCTATTTTTGATATGGACGGACTATTGCTGAATACCGAGCAAGTCTGTTTAGAAATCTTCGAACAAGCCTGCTACGCAGTAGGCGTACCTTTCCACCGAGAGATTTACCTGTCTGTCATTGGCAAAAACGCGGCGGGAATAGAACAAACCTTACGTGAAGGTTACGGCCCTGATTTAGATTACCCAGTACTGCATCAAGAATGGCGTAAGCGCTACGATGCGGTTGTGAAGCACCAAGCGATTCCTGTCAAAGAAGGGGTTGTTGAACTTCTGCAATGGCTGAAAGAAAACAATATTCCTACCGCTGTCGCTACCTCCACTCAACGCGACGTTGCCACCGTAAAACTACGTTTGGCTGAGCTTGATCAGTACTTCGATACCTACGCGACAGGCTGTGAAGTGAAGAACGGTAAACCAGACCCAGAGATTTATCTTCTCGCGGCTGAACGTTTAAATATCGCCCCAGAGCATTGCCTTGCCTTTGAAGATTCGAACAACGGTGTGAAATCTGCGATGGCTGCAAACATGATCACTTATCAAATCCCTGACTTAGTCAAACCTTGTGACGATGTGCTGGCACTCGGCCCATATATTCGCAACTCAATGCACGATGTATTAAGCGAATTAAAAGCGGCAAGCTAAGCATTAAACATTTAGGAAGCCCAAAGATGAGCGTTATCGAGCAAACAAACCTACTGATAAAAGGTGATGAGTTCAGAATGGAATGTCTCACAGTGGCACGAACGCTTGCTTTACCTAACTGGTATCTCGCTGCGGGCTTTTTAAGAAATGCTATTTGGGATCATCTGCATTCCAAACCAGAAATCACACCATTAAACGACATTGATTTGGTCTATTTCGATACTGAAGATCTAAGTCACGATACTGAGCTTCGCTATCAGAATCATTTGAACAGTGCGCTTCCGCACATCAATTGGGAAGTCCGAAATCAAGCTCGGATGCACTTAAATCATGGTCATTCCCCGTATCAAAGTACCGAACATGCCATTGCCCATTGGGTAGAAGTGCCAACCTGTGTTGGTGTTCATTTGGGCGTAGATGACCAACTCACCTTTTGTGCCCCTTTTGGCCTAGAAGAAAACTGGTCGCTGAACGTTGCTCTCAATCCACAATTCCCTCAACCCGATGTTTTTACTCAAAGAGTACACAAGAAAAACTGGCTTACTATTTGGCCTAAACTCGTCTTAGAAGAAGTGAACCAAGCCTCTATTCAAATGTTGGAATGAACGTTCAAAAGCTCTTGAGGTTTTTATTGTCGAACTTGGAAAATTGCGTTCATAATGAGTTCAGTAGGATATCCACCAAGGAGATGTAAGGTTATGTGGAAAAAGCTATTAAGTTTACTTTTAGGTGGCGCAATGGCGTTACCAGCAGGTTCAGCTTTGGCGTCACAGCGAGCTGATGCCGCATGGGAACTGATTGAAAGTGGCGCACTGGTGGTTGATGTGAGAACCCCTGAAGAATTCGCTCAAGGTCACCTCGATAACGCGATTAATATTCCACTCAACACGGTTGAAACTGGTTTTGCAGATATCGCCAAAGATCGTTCTATTGTCGTTTACTGCCGCAGTGGAAACCGCTCAGGTATGGCGATGGAATCTCTTGTGAAACAGGGCTTTATCAATGTTCACAACGGTGGCGGTTTATCAGAAATGCAGGAAGCACAACTGAACCAAGCACCACTGAACTGATTATCTCTCTTACCAACTAAATCACTGCACCGTCAAAGAAGACCATTAATAGCTATTGGTAGTTTGTAAGTGCAGTGAAAACAACGACAAACTGAACACATCGGCAACTAAGAATTCATTTTGTGGAACTGCGTTTTCTACGCATACTTTGGTGAGAAATTTAAACCGAATAGATATTTTTACAACCACTCAACATCTTCAGTATTTCCGCACTGTTCTAACTAAATATTGCCCCTTTTCTTCATAGATGCATTGTTTGCTACATTCCTAGCAAGACTTGTTTGATTGAATTTCTCTAATGATTAATGATTTCTATTGAATAAATACGTGGCTAGTTTGTTTCAAGTGCCCCCTCGCATTAAAAATACGACTCAAAAAATATCTTACCATCTATTGATTTTAATCAATCCTTAATGAGAGTTTTTTATTAATTTATCAATGATTTAAAAATATATTTAGCGAGCAAATGAATGTTCGTTTAATGCTAATAACTGTTAACGAAATTTGCTCAATTATTCAATAAAAAGGATTCGTAGTGGTTTTCTATCAAGATAAAAATATCAAGCTGGGCCTAGTAGCATCAGCTTTAGCCGTTATTTTAACGGGTTGTGGCGGTGACGACTCTTCTGGCGGTTCTCCAAACTCGCCAACTCCGAGTACAACTCAATCAAATACTACCAGTGAAGTCGCTGCATTAAACACACGTATGGATGCAATTAACTATAACGTGACAACTATCAGTGATACTTCACTTTGTAACAATGCTGTCTCAAGTAACTATCTCATTAGTACAGACCACTTCAATATAGTAACTGAAACTGGCTATGAAGTTTCACAAGCTAATGCTATACGTGCGGCACAAATGGCTGAAATAGTCTGGCAAGATATGATTGCTGAAGATATGTTTGATATAGATGCAGCCAACGACACAACTATCAAAAGTGAAGCGTGGACTGTGTGTCTAAAAACCGCTTCAGACTCTGGGTTTAAAGGTTCAGCATTAGATTACAACGAGTTGGAAATGGTTTATACCGCCGCAGCTGCAAGTGATTACGTGATAATGCTACATGAAATGACTCACGTCTTGGGCGAGAACATCTCGTATCTCAACGCTGTAGATAACGGTCAAACTTACACCATGAACACCAGCACTATGCGTTGGATTAAAGAAGCAATCGCGACCATTGCTGCCGAACAAGCGCAAATTTATAACTCAGAGATTGAATCAACCTTCTACTCAGCTACTGGGTCCTCGGTCGTTTCCCCAGCGCTTATTAATAATTATAATGATAGTTCTAATGCTGGTTTGACTAGTTATGAGGGTTATGACGAATACTATTACTACGCAACCATGCTGCAAGCAATCCAAGATCAAGGTACTAACTTTGCCTTAAAAGATTGGCTCTATCTATATAGTGATTATGATGTGCTCACTGACACCACAGCACTTGAAACGCGTTTTAATACTTTGCTGAGCAATAAAGGGATTACCAGTTTCACTCTTGCTGATTTACAAACAGCGGCTGGCTTCCAAACTCATATAGTGAACTATATCGCTGATAACTACGATAAAACCGTCAGCTTCAGCGCTGATAGAACGTATACTAACTTCTTCATTGAGACAGATTCTATCTATCAACCAAGCATTGAAGCAGTTGTTTCAAGCTCTGATAGTTCGAAAATATTGTATACTACGAAAAATATCAGCGACGGCGATTATAAGTTATATGCCGTAACCAGCAGCAGTGATAACTATGGTCCAGTGAATATCACTATCTCTGGTGGTGTTATCGCAGGTTCACTTGACTTAAATAGTCTGCCCGCTTTTGTTGACTAAGTTTTCACTCACGGCTAACTAAAAGAAAGAGGAACTCTGATTTGAGTTCCTCTTTTACCACCAATTATTTTGCTCCGTTATCGCACTTAACTGCATGCTTTAATTATATTCTTGCAACTGTTTGCTGCTTTCCTTTTGAAACTCAATAAAGGCTGATATGGGAAATTTATTCTGTATTCTATTGAGTCTTTGCAATACTAAAAGTTTTCCGAAAACTGATAATTTACTCCTACCGGTAAATCAAATTGTCCATAAACGATTTATCCCCTCAAATGCCCTCAGAGCCATACCATTAAAGGTTCTACATCATTTTTAACTAGCGAAATTTTGGCGTGGAGGAAGAGTGAGTGCGAATTATATCTATGCGTCAGAACTTAAACCTGTTGGCGAAGTGAAAGATTCATTTGGGGATGTGGTTGGTCTGTCGTTGAGATCATTAAGTGGGCATCAAATAACAAACACACTTAACTTACATAAGTTTAATTCAATAACGGCATCTTAAGATGCCGTTATTGTTTAGGTTTAAGCTCTGTTTAAACCATTAATCTGTTCGATTAGATCTGCGAATACCGCTTTACCAACTGGTATTAACTCATCTGGGAAATCATAATCGGGGTTATGAAGTTGTGGGCTTTTGCTGCCTGAGCCGAGCACAAACATCGCGCCCTCTCTTGCAACCGCTGTAAACTGTCCGAAATCTTCCGACCAGCGCATTGGTTCCTTCAGAATATGGCAAGGTGTCTGAGTGCTTTGACACGCTTTCACCACCAGCTCGGCACCAAGTTGCGAGTTCACACTGGCCTGAAAAACATCCTGCCATTCCAGCGACCACGTCAACCCATGTTGCTGTGCCAGTTCCTGCGCAATTTCTGTTGCTGCATTAACCAAGCTCTCCATTGCTTCGTTGGTTTCGCTGCGCAGCGTCGCCATAACCACTGCGTCACCCGGTGAAGTACCAAAAGCAATTTCGCCAAGAGATGCATGAATAACGGTCACCCAACTTCTTTGAGTAAGGGTTTCAGGTAAGGCAGCTAAGGATTCAATAATGCTGCACATCGCCAAAGCAGGGCTGACCCCATTCTCAGGATGAGCTGCATGAGAGGTTTTCCCTTTGAGGCGAATGATCATCCCGCGAGAAGCGCAGTTAAAAGAACCGGATTTTACTGCTACATGCCCTAACTCCAGCCCCGGATAATTATGCAGAGCAAAGGCGAAGTCCGGCAGATAATTTGAAAACGAAGGGTCATTCACCATATTGATGGCACCTTCTCCCGTCTCTTCTGCTGGTTGAAAAGCGAGAATAACGCGACCAGATTTCGGTTTGTTTTCGGAGAGCATTTCACCTAATGCCGTCACAATTGCCATATGACCATCATGACCACACTTGTGCGACACGCCCTGATGAACCGAGCGATGAGCGAAGTCATTACACTCTTCGATAGGTAATGCATCCAACTCACAACGAATTAAGGTTGTGGGCCCTTTTTTGAAACCGTTAAAAACGAAAGCAACGCCATGACCGCCAAGAGAAGACACCGTTTCATCCGGCTGGAAACGCTTAAACACATCTTTGACACGATGAGCGGTTTGATGCTCATGGTTTGAGAGTTCAGGATACTGGTGCAGCGCGCGTCTAAAATCACTCCACGTTGTTTGAGACATAATTCACGACCTCCTTGTCGTTCTCAGTATTTATTGTGCTTTTTGAGATTCCAGCGCTTGCTTCATTGCTTCGGTTACCAGCTCGTGATCTTCCAACGAAGCCAACCCAGATGCCGTTACCGCTCCCACTAAACCAGAACCTTTGATTCGGATTGGGAATGAGCCGCCGTGAGCACAGTATTCATTCGGGTCAATGTGTGGCTGAGTTTCAAATACTCGCTTCTTACCCTCATTGTAGAGAGATAAGTAGTAAGTACTTTTGCCATAACACAACACTGAATTACGCTTACGACGAATCCAATCCAGCTGATCCGCACTCGAACCCATCATGCAATATTGAAATAAGGTTTGGCCGAAACCAAACACTTCTATCGATATCGACGCGCCTTTTTTCTCGGCAAGCGTTTTAATGCAGGTGCCCAACTGCCAAGCAACATCTTGGTTGAAATATTCCAACTCAAGCTGGTGTTCTTGTTCAATCAAGCTTTCTAGGGTGTAACTCATAGGTTCACCGTGAGCGTTTGACCCGTTTCGCTGCTTTCCATCGCCATCTGAATCAGGGTGATATTTTTCAGTGCTTCCGTCGCTGGTACAGGGTTTTCTGTTCCAAGACGAATAGCCGATGCAACAGCCTTAAAGTACATTTCGTAGCAGCCGTGTTCGGTTGTAATCGTGTGAGATTCATTTTCCAGATACAGTTTGCCGTACGAAGATTCCTCTTCTTTCGCCCAGCCTGATGCGTTGGGTTCCACGCCATCTTTTAGGCACTGCTCTTGCGGGTCTAATCCGTATTTTTCATATTTACCCAAGGTACCTAATACCTTGTATCGCAAGTTCGGCTCTGGGCTATACATGTTGCCGTGCAGGTGAACCAGATGTTCTGGGTAATGCAGAATAAGATTAAAGTAGTCGTTAGTGGTCGAACCCGGGCGCATATTTCTGCATTGTGCATTGATGGCTTGTGGCATCCCGAACAACATAAGCGCCTGATCCAGCAAATGAGGCGCTAAATCAAACAGAATACCGCCGCCGTCAGCGGACATTTCTCTCCAACGTTGACGAACTTCCGGACGGTAGCGATCGAAGTGAGATTCAAACAGTTTCACTTCACCAAGTCGGCCCTCATCAATGAGTTTTTTCACTGTAAGAAGATCACCATCCCAACGGCGGTTATGGAACACGCTCAGCACAAGTCCTTTCTCTTCAGCCAGAGCAATCAGCTCTTCACCCTCTTCCACTCGAGTAACAAACGGCTTTTCAACGATAACGTGTTTGCCATTTTCCAGCGCGCGTTTTGTCAGTGAGTAATGCACATCGTTTGGCGCGGTGATGATCACCAGCTCAGCATCACTGTTATCTAGTAATTCATTCGCATCAGCAAACCACTTCGCTTGCGGCCAGTCAGCTTCAACACTCGCTTGTTGACTGGAGCTGATAGCGGATAACTCTAACTCTGGTAGCGCTTTGATAAATGGAAGATGGAAGGTTTTTGCGGAAAAGCCGTAACCAATAACGGCTGTTTTTACTGGAGTGAAACTCATATCAAAGCAATCCTTTTTAGAGGCGGAATGAAACCGGTATCGTGACATAAAAATAAAGCCCTCTCTAGTGAAAAAACCAGAGAAGGCTCTTTTAATGGTATGACTGACGGATTAAGCAGCGACGATGTACTTGTGCTTAGTCTGCTTTTGTTTCTTGAGCGATTTAATCAAGGCATCGATATCGACTTCAATATCGAATCTGCGCTTAAGGTTGGCGAGAAACAGTGGGTCTTCACACATGGCTTTTTCCGGCTCATCACTGATCTTCGCCACAGGTCTGCCATTGCACTCTGTCAACTTAATCACGATAGAAAGTGGCTTGTAGCTCTTGCCCTGCTCATTTTGCCAACCTGCGAGATCGTTAGTCAAAAACGTACCGATACCGAAGGAAATCTGAACTCGACCTGCAAAGTATTCGCACAGATCCAATGCTTCATTGAAGTTCAATCCATTGGAGAAAATGAAGATTTTCGTTTTCGGGTCAATACCAAGGCTCTCATAGTGAGCAATCATTCGGTCGCCCCACTTAAACGGGCAACCGGAATCGTGTCTAACGCCACTGTAGGCTTTAGCTAGGTGCATATTGAAGTCACTGATGAAAGCATCAATCGTGAGTGTATCTGTTGGCGCAATAGCGATCTGACCTTCAAATGCGTTTAGCCATTGTTCAAGTGCCACGCGCTGAGAATCACGCACATTCACTAACGCTTGATGCCCCATGAACCACTCGTGGGCGATAGTGCCAATCGGTTTTAAATGAAACTCACGGGCAAAGTGGCAGTTACTGGTACCCAATAACAATTCCGGTATTTCTTTTTTCAGATGCGCCATCACATCTCTTTGCACCTGACCGGAGAAGCGGCGGCGCGTCCCCATTTCAGTTAGTGAGAAATTGGTAATGCCGCGTTTAGCGATTTCTGATTTCAGCAACGCTATTTTCTCGGCAAACACTTGCATTGGCAGTTCAGCAGGCACATCCGCCCAACGGCGACGGTTGCGAACTTCAGACACAATCGCCATCACTATGGTTTCGTACAAGATGGTGTCACGCCAAGAACCTTGAATGCTGATTCGCAGCTGATGTTTACCGTCCTGTTTAACCACATCTAACTCAACCTGACGTTCAGGCTGAAAGTGGAAATAGCGCAAAGACTGAATGAACGACGGTTTCAAATGCGGGAAATGAGCGCCTAAATACGCGATATCGGCATCGGAGAATCTTAACGAGGACAGATGAGCAATTTCTTCACCAACTTCTTCCAGTAAGTCACTGACATCTTCATCGCTACGAACAATCAGTTCATAACGCACTTGTGTATCAGGATAATTGGAATGAATAGCCTGCATCATATTGATTTTATAGGCATCTAAATCCAATAGACTGCGGATGATTTGAGGAGAGAATAGGCGATTGCTCATGATGCCTTCCTTCTGTTTACTGCAAGGAGTGATTCGCGTTAGTAACATTTTGTTCCTAACTTTGCCATGAACAATAATTCAACCCTTTTAGTTTGTCAAACTTCGTTACAAACCACACAAAAAGTGTCGTTTTATAGATCTGTAACTCGTCTGCATTGATTCATATTAATTACAGAGACTTATTGTAACTACCTCCGTCTTTTCTCAAATTTCTAATCTAGTTTGTCACGATATGTTATTTACATTGACCCTCAATATTCACTTGCCTAGAATGGTGCCACTAAATGTCAGGATTCTTATTATGATTGTTACCATTGATATGGTTTGCCTTCGTCTCGCACCATCGGGGATTCAGACCCTACTCGTAAAACGCTCTAACCCAAACCGCCCTGACTGTGGTAAATGGGCGCTGCCGGGCGGGTTTGTTTACGACGAGGATATGACCAGTCAAGGTGGCGAGCCCGCAGATGAAGATTTCAATTCTGCACACCGAAGAATCTGTCGCCAAAAGATACACACCTATCCCAATTACATCAGTGATCCTCTAGTGGATGGCAACCCTAAACGAGATCCGGAAGGCTGGAGTATCAGCATTTCTCACTATGCGCTTCTCAATCCATCCAACGTTCAGCAAATCGAAAATGCAGGAACAGACAAAAGCCGCGCAGATTGGTTTGACTTGCCACCTTTGCTTGATGAAAAAATGGAACTGGCTTTTGACCACGTCGCACAAATTCAGCACGCATGGAAAAAGCTTAGAGCGGCGGTAGAATATACCTCTGTGGTTCTGTTTCTATTGGAAAAAGAATTCCTGGTGGCAGACATTATTGATGCCTACAGCAAGTTTGGCGTTGAAGTAAACCGTATGACCATCAAGCGACGCTTAATTGATACTGGCATTATTGTCAGTGCCAACAAAATTGCAGCGTCGAGCAAAGGTAAAGGCGGCAAACCTGCAAATGTGTACAAGTTAGCGACCAACGAAGTGAGCTATTTCCAGACCTGCCTGCGTGGTTAAACCGCCCATTTTTAGTACGCCTAAATTTTATTCACAATCGCTATTGCGCCCGCAACATTGATGAGTAATATGTAAACAATCATACCGTTACGGCTTGAAGCTTTTTGTTCAAGCGTTTTGTGTATAAACAAAAATAATTCCAACAAATATCGCCACTTCCCTACATTTCATTCACTTTTTGTTTGGCGTACTTAAAACTATGAAACCCTCTGTTGCTGCTACTGGCGGCTGGTTGTTAATGCTTAGCGTACTACTTTCGCTCGTCGCTCAGATCACAGGTCTATTCAGCGGCTACTGGGCGGGAATTCCTATCTGGCTAGTCGTCATGCTGTTCGTGCCCTACGTCAAACCAACGCAAAGAAAACAAATTATCCTGCTGATGGCAGTAGGCTCAATTGGCTTGCTCTACGGATTGTTCAAAGGGCTTGATGGACGTTATCTGTTAAAAGCCTTAGATGCCAACCAAAACGTGGTGGCCATGATCGTCGGTGTTGGGTTTCTTCGTATTTTCGCGGTCAATAGCGTCAAAACAGGAGAAACGCTCCCTCAAGGCAAAAGCGCTGTGATTCGGACTCTGCTTGGCGCTCATCTATTTGGCACTGTGCTCAACATCTCGTCCGTTATGATTATCGGCGATAAGCTGGCAACACAAAGCAAACTCAGCACAACTCAAGGTTTAGTGTTACTGCGAGGCTTCGCTGCCTGTGCGTTATGGTCACCGTTTTTTGCTTCTATGGGTTTAGCGTTGACCAGTGCTCCCGGCTCTGAACTTGGTACCTTGGTGAGCTACGGTATTCCGGTATGCGCAGTGGCATTAGCCATAAGCGGCTGGCAACTTGTTCGTCGCGCAGATGCAGACTCTGTTTCGGGCTACCCAATTTCTATCTACTCTTTGTGGATGCCCGCTTTACTTGCATCCGTTGTAATCGCCGCTCATAAGTTCTATCCGCACATTAGCGTACTCTCTCTGGTGACTTTAACGTCTTTGTGCTTTATCGCTTTGTGGCTTCTGATTAATAAGGGCTACCACGCAATTGTCGCGGCACGCAACCATATTGAGTCTGGAATTGCCAATTCCAGCGGCGAAGTGGTTTTGTTTGCTGCCGCTGCTATGCTCGCATCGGGTGTTGCTGCCTCTTTAGATGCAATGAACATTCAATTAGCACCGCAACATTTTGGCGCGATTGAAGCCAGCGTGACAGTCGCCGTACTCATTGCTTTGGCGATGACAGGAATGCACCCAGTGACCAGTGTGGTATTGGCAGGCAGTGTACTTGCGCCTTCAATGGCAGCCCCTAATATGCTTGGTTTAACTCTGCTGATGGGCTGGTCATTAGGCATTACCGCCTCACCTTTTTCTGGTGTCCAACTCAGTATTCAGTCTCGCTACGATATCAGTGCGAAAGCGTTGCTTAAGGCCAACTGGCGCTACATCACCATCATGTATCTGGTTTGCTGCTCTGTGCTCTGGTGGTATTCGACTCAGATATAACGCACTAAACCTTACTGTGTACGTAATAATGTGAACAAAATTTGGTCAATAGTTTTACAGTGTTAGAAAAAACCGCAACTAAATCAGGAATGTCAGAAAGTTGAAGATAAGATTTCTATCGTTTTACATTGGTTGACGGACTCCTTACATGTCTGTTGTTAGGATAATTTCGTGCTCAACATGCACATGATACCCAAACAACAAGTTGTCACGGGCAGATGAATAGCATCAACACCGTGTCGCTTTTTGTCGGAAGGGCATAACAACGACAGTTAAAGGAGTATTCACATGAAAAAAGCGCTCGCATTAATCACTATGATGGTCGTAAGCGGTAGTGTATTGGCTGCTACCCAAACCAAACAATCAGAAACCACATTGCAAACAGAAGTGTTCAATTCTGAACAAAAAGCGCAACAAGCAGGATTCAAAATTATTCACGATTTGAGAGAGTTATCTTCGGAAGAGCTCACTTTCAAGCTAGGTGTTGTTGAACCTCTGGTTGTTCCAGACAGCGTTAAAATCAACAACAGCGAACTGAAAGTTGAATCGATCATGGTTGAACCGGACAAAACGTCTTATCGCGGTTTAGTCAATGTTGATTACCAATACGACATCAAAGATCAAAACAACTAGCCTCGACTTCTTACCCCTATATAAGTTAGTCACGCTAAATTGATGACAACGGAGTGTCATCAATTTGCTGCTTACCAAACTAACAGGTGATCAGTTACGTTCAAACTGACTGATGAGCCTCTGCAACTCTTTAAGGTTTGAGACCAGCACTCTGGTACGGTTCACCGAGTCAGCCGAAGAGTGCGCGGTTTTTTCCGTTAACATCTTAATGTTGACCGCATTGGCGGTGATCTCTTTGGTCGCAATCGCCTGCTGCTCTACTGCAACCGCTATCTGCTGACTTCGGTCAGATACCTGCTCCAGTTTTGACGTGATATCGTTGATCATTCCGCCAGTTTCATCTGCGCTCACAATACACTGCTGAGACAAATCTGAACCACGCTGAATGGCGTTTACACCCTGAGCCGCAAGATCTTGCAGTTCTGTAATCATGCTATGAATTTCGGTTGTCGAGTCATTGGTTTTAATCGCTAAATGACGAACTTCGTCTGCCACCACAGCAAATCCCCGACCAGACTCTCCAGCTCGTGCAGCTTCAATTGCCGCATTTAACGCAAGTAAATTGGTTTGCTCTGAAATCGCACTGATCACATCTAGGATCGACTCAACCTGCTTAGTATGGGCAGACAATGTTTGCA
The DNA here is from genome assembly GCF_013041605.1 of Vibrio plantisponsor. Classification (GTDB taxonomy): domain Bacteria; phylum Pseudomonadota; class Gammaproteobacteria; order Enterobacterales; family Vibrionaceae; genus Vibrio; species Vibrio plantisponsor. Next base: position 220,549 of record NZ_JABEQC010000001.1, read on the forward strand.
AAATAGTCTGGCTGTTGAGCAGCTCTTTATCCAACTCATTAACTTTGCTCACGGTTGCTTTAATGCTCTTTAATCCCGTAATGGATTCAGAACGAGCTTCCTGAGTGAGTTGAGAAGTCAGTGAAGCCGCACTGGCGATATCGTGAATAGAGTATGTGAGTTCCTCTACTGCTGATGCCACTTGTTCCGTTTCCGCATGTTGCGCGGTTAAGCTTTGCTCTATCGATTTAGCCGTTTCAAATTCATGCTGGGCATCTTTCAAAATACGACCAGAAGTATCACCGCTTCGCGCTGTAACAGCTCTCAACTCAGCCTTGCGCATCATAAGAGCCAGTTCCACTTGGGAAAACTCGTCGCGACGGCCGGTATACACCTTTTCTAACAGAGGATTGGAATAGGCTTCGCTAGCCAATGCCTGCAAATGACTTAATCGGCGCTGTACATGGGCGATTCCGACCATTAGCGCTAACAAAAATGCACTGGAAAGTGCACCCAATAGCCAAGTCTGCTGCTGCAACATCCAATATAGATTGGTTGCCAATCCGAGAACACTTATCAGCATCAAAAGTTTGGTTAGAGGAGAACGTGTGAGGGAGATTTTTTTACCCGCGTTAATTGCTTTGTAAAGCGCATCAGCGCGCTTCACCTGTTCAGCCGTGGGCTTAGAGCGAACCGATTGATACTCAATGATCTCGCCCTTTTCGTTTTTTATCGGTGTGACGAATGCAGAAACCCAGTAATGCTTAGAGCTTTTACATTTGTTTTTAACTATGCCCATCCAGCTTTTGCCTTCCTGGATGTAGCTCCATAGTTGTCCGAACGCCGCTTTAGGCATATCTGCATGACGAACTAGGTTGTGAGGATTACCCAGCAACTCTTCCTGCGAGTACTCTGCAATATCACAAAACACTTGGTTCGCATAAGTGATGTGACTAGAACGATCAGTTGTAGAAATAAAACTGACGTGATCTGGGTAATCTTTATTTTCAGTAACTTCCATGCAAATAGCGCTCACTAACGTTCGTGTTGAAATGTAATTTCAAAAATTACGATATATTTTGCAGCTTTTTTAACATGGGATAGCCGTCGTGACTTTGACCCTAATCAATTCAGAAACTTATCAATAAGATACATATCATAAGTGAGACAAATAAACATTTTTGCATCACACCGTTTTTAAATACCTCAAGCCCAACGAAATAGGCGTACTTCATTTCCTTCTTCAGGTTGCTTAGGAATATTCAGAGAAAGCAGCAGTGATATACCCGCCATGCCTGCACCGATATAAAAAACCGCGGCTGGTGATATTAGCCATAGCATACCGAAACTGACTGGAATAATGACGGCTGCAATATGGTTGATGGTAAATGCCACCCCCGCTGTCGACGCCATATCTGCTGGGTCGGCGATTTTTTGAAAGTAGGTTTTCACAGCCAGAGCCAAGGCGAAGAACAGATGGTCGATAACATAGAGTCCCGCAGCCCAGTGTGCATCGGTCACCACAGCATAGCCAACGAAGACACCAATCAAGCCAACATACTCAACAATTAACGCTTTGCGTTCGCCAACCACACCGATAAAACGACCAATTTTTTTGGCAAATAAGAAGTTAAAAACGTAGTTGATTAAGAAGAGTAACGTGATGTCTGCTGCTGTATAACCGAACTTCTCAACCATTAAGAAGCCAGCAAAAACAGTGAAGATCTGGCGGCGAGCGCCACTCATAAAGGTCAAAGCGTAGTAAAGCCAGTAACGCTTACGTAAAACCAATTTCTTGTTTTGCGGTGTAGCCGATTTGAACTCTGGAAATGCAACGGCAGCGACAATAACTAGGGCCAAAGCAAGTCCGCCAGTAATGCCATACACCCATTCATAACTTAAGTGTAATTGCTCAAGCATGATCCACAATGCGCTGTAAGTCAGCAGCGACGCCAGTGCGCCTATAGAGATCATCTTACCGAGCATTTCTGGTGCTTCATCTTTACTGAGCCACTGCAGTGATAATGACTGCTTCAATGTTTCGAAATAGTGGAAACCCGTAGACATCAACAAAGTGGTTAGCAACAAGCCGGTCAAAGAAGGAAACAACCCCGTGATTGCTGTGCCCAACGTCAGCATCATAAGGGAGATCAACAGAAAGCGTTGCTCTCGGATAAAAAGCAGCACAAAAACAGCAGTGAAAGCGAGAAACCCAGGCACTTCACGCACACTTTGCAGCAAGCCGATATCGGCCCCATCAAAGTTCGCTTTTTCGATTACAAAGTTATTGAGCAGTGCCATCCAACTAGCAAACGCAATCGGAACAATCGCTGAAATAACCATTAAGAAGTTTTGTGGGGTACGCCAAGTTTTAGTGTTCATTAAAAGTATTATCATCCTTGTTATCATATTATCAGTCTAACCAATACCGCTTTATCTGTAACCTAACTATTAATACTAGGGTCTCCAGATCCTGATAAAAATAGGAGCAATCGATGCAAATCCGTTTTGCTACCGCAAACTTATTCAACTATCTCGCTCCCCCTAATGCATTTTACGAGTTCAATAATATTTACGAGCTCAACCAATGGCATAAAAAACAACAGTGGTTAGAACGGAAATTATTAACCTTAGATGCGGATGTGGTCGGGTTTCAGGAGATCTTCAGCGCAGAAGCACTGGAGGCGCAGTTAAAGCCGCTAGGTTATTCATATTTCGCTGTTGTAGACCAACCAAAAGTCTCTCAAGACTACATCTACACTCACCCAGTAGTCGGTATTGCTTCACGTTATGAGCTGACAGATATAGAGGCCGTTGAGGCCAAGAAACCGAATTCCGATGACGCTTTTACCTTCTATCGTAAACCGCTGCGAGCAACGTTGAACCACCCTGTAATGGGGAAAGTGGATGTCTATATCGTTCACTTTAAATCACAGCGTCCGACACTAGAAAACAAGGAAGAAGGTTCGAGCGTGTTTGAAACATGGCAGCAGGAAAACTATGGCAACTGGCTTTCCACTGTGCAACGTGGATTCGAAGCAACACTATTGCATCAAGCGATCATGGAGAGAAAACGAGCCACTGGGCATCCGGTGGTACTAATGGGTGATTTTAACCAACTGCTTGATAGCCAAGAGTTCGCCTGTTTACGTTCTACTCACCGTTTTCGCCAGCCGGATTCTTACCTGCCGCTCCTCCCCTACCATCTTACCGATAGCTGGGAACTGTATTGCCACACGGGAAAGGTTCAGCGTCAGCCAACTCATTACACCGGAGCTTCAGGGCAAGTTTTGGATTACATACTGATGTCGAGCGAATTCGGCTTAGAGACAGACCGCAATATCGCCCGAGTCATTGATTTTCATGTTGAGGATCAGCATCTGATCAATCCAAGTTTCGAGCTGGATAAATTCGCCAGTGACCATGCGTTTGTATGCGTCACGCTAGAATTACGCTCGTAAATGTTGCCATTGCGGATGACGGTCTAAATAGTGTTTTACGTAACTGCAAACGGGCACAATCTTAAACCCTTGCGTTTCAATCAGTGGTAAAACGCTTTCCATCATAATTTTTCCGTAGCCTTTTCCCTGTAATTCTTGCGGGACTTTGGTTGACGTTATGTGCATAGCCTTATCGAAGAACTGATAGCGCACAACCGCGTAATGTTCACCTTCAAGGTGGACGCGAAAGCACTCGTTCTCTCTGTCGTAAATAACGGTATGTTCCATTTTTATATCCAAAATGATAATCAAGTCTTATTTTATGGTTATGATGAATTGAAAGTCTGAATGCATAACCATAAAATCTCAACTCTTAAAAAAATTATAAATTGTCTTGTTGGAGATTATGGATGAGCTCGCCACAAACAGCGACTAAAAGTGCTAAAACAAATGTCGCGAAAGCGACTAAATCCGTTATCACTCTCAATAGTACCGACGCTCTTGCTATGGTTGAGCACGGTAGCGAATTGAAGCTGAACATTACCACTCCTGTCGGCACAAAGTTCATCTGTAGAACACCATTTATCGGTACTCACTCTGACACGTATCTTCTCGCTGAAATTCCAAATATCTCAGCCAGCGATATGAGCTTTTATTTTCAAGAAGGTTTCTGGATCAATATTCGTGCAATATCTTCGCGTGGCGAAGGCGCAATGATCCACTTTCGCAGTCAGTTATTGCATGTAGTTCAAGAGCCAATCCCGCTGGCTATGCTGTCAATACCAAGCTCAATGCAAGTAACACAACTGAGGAAAGAGCCTCGTTTTGACGTCAATCTGCCAGGCAGAGTGATCTGTGGTGAACACAAAGCCAGTGGCGAAGTTCGTGATTTATCCAAAAGTGGATGCCGATTTATCGCCCCACCAGTTGGCAAAACGTATCAAGTCGGTGAAATGGTCTCGATAGAGATATTTGCAGATCAGCGTGGCACCAAAGTATTTGCGCCATTAACGGGTAAAATTTGTAACCTACAACGTTCCACCCACTATGCACGTTACGGTATGGAGTTTGATGAAGCAGGACAAAAGAATGCTAAGAATCTACTCAGCCAGTTGAAATTCAATGGCACCAAGCTAACGTTGAACATCGAACGTATTGCATAAAACCTTAAAATCTCGATATCTCACCAAAACCTAGGAGTATGAACGTTCCTTTTTCGTTATACTCCCCATCACTATTCTCATTTAAAGGTTTGAAATGAACTACTTTAGTACTTTCATTAAAGGAATGGCGATGGGCGCAGCGGATGTTGTTCCCGGCGTTTCAGGTGGTACCATCGCATTCATTACCGGCATTTACGACACTTTGCTGGAAAGTATTCGACGCATAAATCCAAGCTTACTCGGCATTTGGAAACGCGAAGGTTTTGCCGCTGCATTCCAGTATATTAACGGCTTTTTCCTCATTTCATTGTTTGCGGGAATATTCACCAGTATTGCTACTTTGGCAAAACTCATCTCTTGGGCATTGGTCACTCACCCTATCCCAACTTGGTCTTTCTTCTTCGGTTTAATCCTTGTTTCGGTGTTCCATATGCTCAAACAAGTGGAACACAAAACCGCATCACGTTGGGTATGTTTGGCTCTAGGTGTTGCTTTTGCTTATAGCATTACGATTTTGAAACCATTGAACCTCGAACTCAGCAACATCAACATTATCCTTTCGGGTGCTATCGCGATTTGCGCGATGATATTGCCGGGTATTTCAGGCAGTTTCATTCTGCTGCTAATCGGCATGTATGCAACAGTATTGGGTGCGGTTAAAAACGTGCAAATCGACGTCTTACTATTGTTTTTATCAGGCTGTGTGATTGGCTTACTGAGTTTCTCTCACGTGCTTTCTTGGCTGCTAAAACGATTCCGAGAAGTCACCTTAATGTTCCTCACGGGTTTAATGCTGGGTACTTTGCCGAAAATCTGGCCGTGGAAAGAGACGGTTTCATGGCGCACTAACTCTCATGGGGAACAAGTGCCACTGGTTCAGCACAACTTATCTCCATTTGAGTTTGAAGCGATCACCTCTCAGTCTTCGCAGCTAGTGGTTGCCGTTATCTTTATGTGCTGTGCAATCGCTTTAGTTTTGGGACTAGAAAAATACGCTGAGAAACACGACGTTTAATCGTTTCATATTCCCTCAATAGGCGGCTTCAAGTCGCCTGTTCATCTCCTCAATGTTTGCTTGAACCTTTCCACATTTTGCCCTACTTTTCCTAAACTTAATCTCCGTTTATGCTAGGATGCGCACACCTTTCCTAACCATGTGTAAGAAAATGCGTTCAGCGTTAAAACTTCTCTTTATTATTGCCGCACTTCTTGCTGGTTTCTTTGCAAGCGACATCATTAAACTCTTCTCATCAGAGACAAAGAGCATTGATCTGTCTCAGTACTGTGTATTGTCAACGACCCCTTGCTCACAACAGAATATCTCAATGACTCTTGCTCAGGACAAAGTGCACCCTCTGGTGGCAAATCGTCTCTCGGTTTCATGGCCGGACAGCGATTCTGAGCAGCTTGAGCTACGGCTACAAGGTGTCGAAATGGACATGGGAACCGTGAAATACGTGCTTAAAAAAGCAGAGTCTGGCAGATTTGAATCTGACATCATATTGCCCGTATGTACTAGCGACTCAATGACATGGGTAGGACAACTCACTGACGGTAAAATAACGGTTCTACCAGCATTAAGGATGGAACGATGAGTAAAAATTGGTCTTTAATTTTAATCATGGCATTCGTACTTGGTTTTGGTACCAAGAGCTATTTCGATGCACAGAAAACGCTAGAACAGGAAGAGATGCAATCCGCGTCTGATGTAACGCTGTACGGTGAAAAAAACCAAACGGTGAACATCTTTGATACCTCGGATGATCGAATCCGTGTTGTCTATTTTGGCTTTACTCGTTGTCCGGACGTTTGCCCAACATCACTGGCCATGCTGGCAGGTGCGTTAAATCAGATCGACGATGAAACAAAAAAACAACTTAGACCTATGTTTGTTTCATTGGATCCAGAACGAGATGATGCAGAATCCTCTGCGACCTATGCTCACTACTTCCACGCGATGATCGAGGGTCTTTCTGGACCTCTGGATATTACGACATCACTCGCGAATCGATATGGCGTGATCTTTCGTAAAACCGAATTACCAAATTCGGAGCTTAAGTACACGCTCGATCACAGCTCCTATTTTTATTTCTTACAACCCGACGGCACTCTAATAACAAAAGTTCCACATACGCAGAACCCTGCGCCAATAGTGGAAGCGATAAAAGAAGTCACTCAACCAACAAAAGGATGAAACAATGAAAGGTAAAGCCCTGTTACTTATCAGCTTATTAGCAAGCCCTTTAGCCTACGCGAAAATGGACATCATGGTTCATCAACCTTACGCGAGAGCGACGCCACCTACCGCGGTAACCAGCGCAGTATTTGGTGAGATTGTTAACCGAAGCGACACTGACCGATACATTGTTTCAGCAACTACAGAAGCAGCTGGAAAAGTGGAACTGCACGATGTGCTCACAGAAGGTGATGTGATGAAAATGCGTCAGGTTTCTGAGTTAAAAGTCCCAGCCAAAGGCAAGCTAGAACTGAAACCGGGCAGCTTCCACATCATGCTATTTAACTTGCCAAAACCGCTGGCAGAGAATGAAGAGATCGATGTTCAAGTGACCTTCAAAGATGGTGAGCAACTGACATTTAAAGCACCCGTTAAAAAAGTCATGAGTGGCATGAAGATGGAACATCATTAATACGAGATGAGCGACTTGCGCTGTCCAATCTTTGTATTATTCAAACCATAAAAAAGAGGTGGGTATTCCCGCCTCTTCTGCTATCATTTGCATGCGTTTCAACCAGAAATTTAGGAGATTTTAATGATTGTATTTAAAACCCGCCGCGCAACTTCAGAGAAGAAAGCTTAACCTTCAACTCTTTCTTTCCCTTGAATTGCCCGGTGTTTAACTAAACCGGGGTCACACCTTTATTCGGCCCTAGTCATATTTAATTGCGTTATAAGACAGCGTACCTACGCGTGTCTGGGGTAACCAAATGAGTTTAAACGAAACTTTATCACTTTCTTTGCCACAATTAGGATGGCGACCTGTTTACCAGCAACAGTTAAGCTGGGATGAATTAGAAACGGCAATTCCCGCGCGTATTAGTGAACATCACCGAACTGGCTACATTTGTTGGACAGAGAATGGCGAAATTCACTTAGATATTCACGCCAAACTGCCAGCAATGACCGTTGGAGACTGGGTACTGCTCGACCGTGAAACGAACCAGTTTGTTAAATTGCTAGAACGCCAGTCGCTTTTTAGTAGAAAAGCCGCGGGTATTAAGTCTTACGAACAACTTATCGCTTCCAATGTCGATACGGTGTTTATCGTCTCATCGCTCAATCAGGACTTTAATCTCAGTCGAATAGAACGCTATCTGGCTCTTGCGAAAGAAGCTCAGGTAGAGCCTGTTATTGTGCTGACTAAAGCCGATCTATGTGACGATGCGGATGACAAGAAACAGCAGGTTCAAGCTCTGAATCCATTGCTGAACGTGGAATCCATCAACGCACTGTCCAGCGAAAGCTGCCAGAGTTTGAAAGCATGGTGCAAAGTTGGAAAGACAATCGCCGTTATGGGGTCTTCTGGTGTGGGTAAATCTACCTTAGTGAATACGCTGATGGGTAGTGACATTCAAGAGACCAGTGGTATTCGAGAACACGATAGTAAAGGCCGCCACACAACCACATCACGTTCACTGCTTTCTATGCCTTCCGGTGCGTTGTTACTTGATACGCCAGGAATGCGGGAAATTCAAATCACTGATTGTGAACAAGGCATCGAAGAAGTATTTGCAGACGTCGCCAATTTGGCGGACAAGTGCCGCTTTAGCGATTGCAAACACATTAGCGAGCCGGGTTGTGCCGTTCTAAAAGCGATAGAAAGTGAAGAGCTGGATGAAAGAAGACTGCGTAACTATCGCAAACTTCTTGCCGAGCAAGCACGCAATAGTGAATCCATTGCAGAAAGGCGTTCCAAAGAGAAAGATTTTCATAAGCACGTTAAAAGCGTGATCAAGGAAAAACAATCTAGGGAAAAAGGATATTAATCCAGAATATTAGCAAAGGGTGATATTTCACCCTTTATTTTCATAAAAAACATTCGCTACAAATACGCAACATTTCATCAAAAATGTGTCGAAATTCAACATCTCTGTTAAATATTATTCTATCTATAAATAAATCCTAGACACATTGTCCTGCAACGTTAATATTACCCCCCTACAGCAAGTACTGCTGTAAACATTACAATTCAAACTATTTATTCATTGCAGGGATAATTATGCAAAGCAACAATATTTTTGCCCGTTTCGCTCGTGGCAATCTGGTGCTTCAGATCCTCGTTGGTATCATTTTAGGTGCTATCGTAGCGACTGTTTCTCCTGATTCTGCGCAAAGTGTGGGCTTACTTGGTAACCTTTTTGTCGGTGCTCTAAAAGCCGTAGCGCCAGTACTTGTTTTCATCTTGGTAGCCGCGTCGATTGCAAATCAAAAGAAAAACCAACACACATACATGCGTCCTATCGTAGTTTTATACCTACTAGGCACGTTTACCGCAGCTTTAACAGCCGTTGTACTTAGCTTCATGTTCCCAACAACTTTGACACTTGTTGCGGGCGCTGAAGGTGCAACTCCTCCACAAGGCATTACAGAAGTACTAAACACCCTTCTATTCAAACTGGTTGATAACCCTGTAAATGCTCTGATGACAGCAAACTACATCGGTATTTTGGCTTGGGGTGTTGGTTTAGGTTTAGCGTTACATCATGCTTCAGCAACAACTAAAGCTGTGTTTGAAGATCTGAGCCACGGTGTTTCTCAAATCGTACGCTTCATCATCCGCCTAGCACCTTTCGGTATCTTCGGCCTAGTTGCATCTACATTTGCAACAACAGGTTTCGGTGCTTTAGCAGGTTATGCGCAGCTTCTTGCGGTTCTATTAGGTGCAATGGCAATTATTGCTCTAATCGTTAACCCATTGATAGTTTACGTAAAAACTGGCGAAAACCCATACCCACTTGTTCTGCAATGTTTGCGCGAAAGTGGTATGACGGCGTTCTTCACTCGTTCAAGTGCAGCAAACATCCCTGTTAATATGGCACTTTGTGAGAAGTTGGAGCTGGACGAAGATACTTACTCTGTATCAATTCCTCTTGGCGCAACGATTAACATGGCGGGTGCAGCGATCACGATTACTGTTCTTACGCTTGCAGCAGTAAACACGCTAGGTATTGAAGTTGATCTGTTAACGGCGGTACTACTCAGTGTTGTTGCTGCAGTATCAGCTTGTGGTGCATCAGGTGTAGCTGGAGGTTCATTGCTTCTTATCCCACTTGCATGTGGTCTGTTCGGCATTTCAAACGATGTTGCGATGCAGGTTGTTGCCGTTGGCTTCATTATCGGTGTGATTCAAGATTCAGCTGAAACTGCGCTAAACAGTTCAACTGACGTTGTGTTCACAGCCGCTGTTTGTAAAGCAGAGCACAAGAAATCTCTAAAATAAGCAGTAACTCTCGTTACTCGCCGTTCAAAAAAATCCGCCTCATTGGGCGGATTTTTTATGACTTTTAATCATTACTTTTTCGCAGCGACTTTAGGTTCGTGATCTTTCATCTCTTGAACTTTAGTCTCTTGAGCTTTCACTTCTTTCACCTTGTCTGCAAGTTCAACCACAGATTTGTTATCAGTGTTGTTTTCTGCAGGATGAGTAACACCATTGAAGCGACCACCCTGTTCGATACTTAAATCGTCACTGTAGATGGTACCTGTAACCTTACCGCGTTTAAGGATTTCTATTTTATCTGCGTGGCAAGTTCCTTCAAACTCGCCGTTAATCACAAGGTGTTTCGCAAAAATTTCACCAACAGCACGACCTGATTCGCTAATGATTAAAGTTTTATCAACGTGAATTTCACCTTCAACCGTGCCATCCACTTGCATATTGCTTTCTACCCGGAATTTTCCGTCGATTGAACAGCCCTTTGCAATGAGAGTGGTAGCTGAGTGCTGACTCTTAGCTCGACTTGATTTACCAAAGATTCCCATCGAATACCTTTAACCTCACTAAATATCGTCTCAAAGTTATTTATCCCCCAATGAACAAAAGGCTTAGGGTCTAATGAACGGCCGACGAATCGAATTTCATAATGTAAATGTGGCCCAGAAGAAAGGCCACTGTTGCCCGAATATGCTATCAAGTCACCTTTTTGTACAAAGTCGCCACTTTTAACCGCGAACTTTTGTAGATGTGAAAATGAACTGCTAAATCCGTGCATGTGCAATAAACGCAGAAAATTACCCGACCCTTGATCACTCTTACGGGTGATTTCCACAACACCATCTGCTGGCGCATAAATTGGAGTACCAGTATTTACCGCGAAATCTTGGCCCCTATGGAACGCCGCTTTACCCGTAACTGGGTGTACCCTTTTACCATAACTAGACGAAATTCGTCCTTTTTGTACAGGAGAACCGCTTGGAATTTGAGTCAACATCACCATCCTAACTGATGATGTAATTGCAGCCGTATCTAAACGAGACTCCAATTCGGAAGATGTCTCTCCCATTCCGAGCACTTTCTCAAGGTCACCTAGCTTATCAGAAACAAGTTGTATTTTTTCTTCACGTTCCAGCAAGTCTCCTTCCAAACTCTCCTTTAAACTTTTAAGGGAAGAAACTTCCTCAGACAGTGTTAATGATTTATTTTCCAACTCAATCTGCTTTAAGCGCGCAAAATATGCATCGTTTACCAACTTATAAATAAATGCTCCCGTGGCAATTACACTGGCAAGAAGCAAATAACCAACACCTTTCAAGCAGTACCGATAGAGCTTCCCGAGATGGAAATGCCGTGTACCGTTAATAGACGAAACGGAAACTATTACGTTCTCTTTCATTCACAAATTCTATTGTCCATATTGAAAGTGGCGGAATTCTAGCAAGGAAATGCAACTGGCTAAACCACTTGGTTGCCGTAGTTGCTTCCAATTCACACTTCTTAGGGACTTTTCCTTTTTATTAATCATTCATGAAATGCAAATAGATATGAAACTAAGTGACTGATTTAATTTAGTGTTTACTCATATTAGTGCACATTTATGCCAATGAGAGAAACCCAAGATTAAGATTCTACCCACAAACGAATCAGAGCATGCGTTAAGTTACCCCAGCAAACCTACAACTGATTACTTTCTATTTAACCAAAAATATGAGGGCACAAATGTACAACAAAGCACATATATGCCGCATGAAACTTGTCCGTTTCATTGCCAACTTGAGAATACCCAAAAACCATATCTGGCTATTTTTTGCACATCAGAATTCCTGTATCTAAATTACAAATATCTCATTAATTATTTTTCCAATTTATTTCAAAGTGTGAAATAAATTAACTAGCGTGACAAAGATCACTCTAAAAATCTCAACAAGTTCTTAATTTAGCAAATATGTGACACGTGTCGACTTATTTAAAAATGATTTTTTATCCATAATGGGATGATGATCATTTAATATTTATTGACATTTTTCCAATGAGTAATTTGTAGCAAAATTACATAGTAGAAAAATGAAGAAGATCACAAAGAATTTATTTGAAAGGCACCAATTATGATTGGTTGATCACAAAAAACCCGTTCTCAGAGCCAACTAGAAATTGTGTGGTAAATTTATTGAGTGTTATTCAATCAGCGGTTTTGGCGAACCGTTACTACAACAAAACTAATCAGAACATCGAACGGGGTAAACTTATGTTATCACCAGAAGCAAAGGTCAAGGTACAGAATTTTGGCCGATTCCTTTCCAATATGGTAATGCCGAACATCGGCGCATTTATCGCTTGGGGTTTTATTACAGCACTATTCATCCCAACTGGCTGGATTCCAAATGAAACACTATCCAGCATGGTAGGTCCTATGATCACTTACTTGCTACCACTACTTATCGGTTATACCGGTGGTAAAATGGTTGCAGGCGATCGTGGTGCAGTTGTTGGTGCAGTAACCACTATGGGTGTCATCGTTGGTACTGACATTCCAATGTTCATGGGTGCAATGATTGCAGGTCCTCTGGGCGCTGTTGCTATCAAGAAATTCGACCAAGCTGTTCACGGTAAAGTGAAAAGCGGCTTCGAAATGCTAGTGAACAACTTCTCTGCTGGTATCATCGGTATGATCTGCGCAATCATTGCGTACTTGGTTATCGGTCCTGCAGTGAAAGTACTTTCTACTGGCCTTGCTGCTGGCGTAAACACTCTAGTTGAATCAGGTTTACTACCTCTTACTTCACTTTTTGTTGAGCCTGCTAAAATCCTATTCCTGAACAATGCGATTAACCACGGTATCTTCTCACCACTTGGTATTCAGCAATCAGAAGAACTAGGTAAGTCAATCTTCTTCCTAATCGAAGCTAACCCAGGCCCAGGTCTTGGTCTACTTATCGCTTACATGGTATTCGGTAAAGGTAGTGCTAAACAATCAGCGGCTGGTGCTTCAATCATCCACTTCCTAGGTGGTATTCACGAGATCTACTTCCCATACGTACTTATGAACCCACGCCTAATCATCGCTGTAATTGCAGGTGGTATGACTGGTGTATTCACTAACGTATTGTTCGATTCTGGTCTTGTATCTCCAGCATCTCCTGGTTCTATCTTCGCAGTACTACTGATGACACCAAAATCAGCATTCGTTGGTGTTATCCTATCAGTAATCTGTTCAGCAGCTGTTTCATTCTTTGTAGCATCTCTACTGATGAAAACTCAGAAGCAAACAACTGAAGATGACGATTCTCTAGAGCAAGCAACTAGCCAAATGCAAGACATGAAAGCGTCTTCTAAAGGTCAAAACCCAGTTGCTGCAAACATCGACATGGGTGCAGTTCGTAAAATCATCGTAGCTTGTGACGCAGGTATGGGTTCAAGTGCGATGGGTGCGAGCTTGTTACGCAAGAAAGTTGATGCTGCAAATCTAGATATCGAAGTAACAAACCTAGCAATTAACAACCTTCCAAACGATGTAGATATCGTTGTCACTCACCGTGATCTTACAGACCGTGCACGTAAACATGCGGCTAATGCTAAGCACATTTCGCTATCAAACTTCCTTGATAACGCTTTGTACGACAACTTAGTGGCAGAACTTACAGCGGCGAAAGAGGGCGCACTAAAAAAGCCTGAAGCACCAGCAAACACTAACTCTAGTGAAGACAAAACACTAAAGCTATCCAATGAAAACATCTTCTTAGGCTTAACTCCGAAGAGCAAAGAAGAAGTGATCAAGTTTGCTGGTGAACAACTTGTAAAACTGGGCAATGTAGAACCTGAGTATGTCGAAGGCATGCTAGCTCGAGAGCAACTGGTATCTACATATCTAGGTGAGTCCATCGCCGTTCCTCACGGAACTATCGAAGCTAAGCAGTACGTTAAGAAAACCGGCATCGTCTTTTGCCAATTCCCTGAAGGTATCCAGTGGGGTGAAGACGAAGATGATGTTGCGAAACTGGTTATCGGTATTGCTGCGCAAGGTGATGAACATATTCAAGTTATCACTGCTATCACCAACTCACTTGATGACGAAGAAGCCATCGAGTGTTTGAAGACCACAACTAACCCTGGTGATGTTCTTCGTATATTAAATGGCTAATTAGCGTTTTGAGCCATGCTCCTACACGATGAACTTAAGGCCGGTCCCCCCCGACTGGCCTTCTTTTAAATTTGAATTTTTGGAAGGTATGTTATGAAAGCGTTGCATTTTGGTGCCGGCAATATTGGCCGCGGTTTTATTGGTAAGTTACTCGCAGACGCAAACATTCACGTTACATTCACAGACGTCAATCAGGTGGTTGTAAATGCACTGATTGAAAGAAAGGAATATCCAGTAAAAGTAGTAGGCGCTGATTGCGTTACAGAGATTGTAACCGGTGTCACTGCTATTAATTCTAACGACCCAGCGGTCATCGACTGTATTGAAGAAGCAGATATTATTACTACTGCGGTTGGACCTACAGTTTTAAGAATCATTGCAAAAACATTAGCTCAGGGACTTGAAAAAAGAGTCAAGAGCGGTAAGACTTCGCCTCTAAATATTATTGCCTGCGAAAACATGGTACGTGGTACCACTCAGCTAAAAGAAGCCGTATTTGAGCTTCTTGCAGAAGATGTGAAAGCGCAAGTAGAACAGTTTGTGGGTTTTGTTGACTCAGCTGTCGACCGTATCGTTCCTCCAGCAGAAGACGGGGAAACCGATCCTCTGGCAGTAACAGTAGAAACCTTCAGCGAGTGGATTGTCGACGAGACTCAATTTAAAGGCGACATCCCTAACATTCCAGGCATGGAATGCACAGACAACCTAATGGCGTTTGTAGAGCGTAAACTGTTTACCCTAAATACAGGTCACTGTGTGACAGCCTATTTAGGTAACATTGCTGGCCATAAAACGATTCGTGAAGCCATCGAAGATCCTGCTATTCGTAGTGAAGTGAAACAAGCGATGGAAGAGAGCGGTGAAGTACTAATTAATCGCTACGGGTTTGAAAGAGAAAAGCACGCAGCCTACATCGAAAAGATTCTAGGTCGTTTTGCTAATCCATTCCTTGTAGACGAAGTGGATCGTGTTGGTCGCCAACCAATCAGAAAATTGGGACCAAATGATCGACTCATTAAACCTTTGCTCGGTACAATTGAGTACAACGTAGCAAATGGCACTCTACTAAAAGGCGTTGCTGCTGCTTTGAAATACACCAATGACAGCGACCCACAAGCAGTAGAACTGCAAGCTTCTCTTCAAGAGGTTGGCGTGAAAAAGACACTCGCGCATTACACTGGCTTGAATGAGAACAGCAAAGAAATACAACAAATTGAAGCTTTATACGCTCAGCTCTAAAAAGAGAATGAGCGCAATTAAAGCGACAACTTTAGAGGGCTGCCATTCAGCCCTCTAGCCCAAAATTCGATTAGAACATTATATGGTAAACACAATTAACGAAACTGAAATATTAGAACGATTAAATGACGCGTCATCCGTGCGTGGTTATTTCATTGCTGCCGTAGAAATATTCAGTGATGCCATTACCGCCCTGATGGAAAGGATTTTTCGTAAAGATAATTTCGCTGTTCAATCGGTTGTAGGCCCCCTACTACACGATACAGGCCCATTAGGAAATCGTTCTGTCAGGCTCAAACTGCTTTATGGTTTAGGCGTTGTTGCCGATGATGTCTACCATGACATTGAGTGCTTTATCAAAATTCGCAATCAACTGAATAAAGACGGTTCAGAGTATACCTTTACCGATCCAAACATCGTTGCTCAAATCAAAGAACTGAACCTAGTGAAAAAGTCGGGCATGGTTCCTTTTGACGCAATGGATCCAGACCTAGACATCGACTTAGACTTTTACCATCTGCAGCTTCAACGCCAACAACAGATGATTAAATCCGGCTTATCTCTAGCGATAATTGAAATATGCAATGATCTCAACAAAGAGAGCCCTTTTTAAACAACTGTCTACAGTTAATGCCCTCACATTCCCACTTTTAAATCATGACACTACCGTTTTTTCATCAGCATGTTAGCCTTCTGACCATTATTCGTTAAATGAGAACGTGCAATGAAAATCGGTATTATTGGTCTAGGTGATATCGCGCAAAAGGCCTATCTCCCTGTAATCACATCCATTCCTGACATCGAACTCGTATTCTGTACTCGTAACGAACAGGCGCTTAAGACACTCGCAAATCAATACCGCGTTTCTTCATACTGTCGTGATTACAAAGAGCTGCTTGGCTTTAATGTTGATGCTGTAATGATCCATGCAGCAACGAGCATTCATCCTGAAATCGCCAGCTTCTTTCTCAGCCACGGAATCCCGACATTTGTAGATAAACCATTGGCTGACAGTGCTCAGGCATGCGAAACACTTTACCAGTTAGCACAAAAGCACAATCAGCCTCTGTATGTCGGTTTTAACCGCCGCCATATTCCTCTTTTCAATCAACATTTGTCTGGCTTGCATCAGGGCACTCTCAACAACTTGCGCGCCCTTCGTTGGGAAAAACATCGCTATAACTTAACGGGCGATATTCGAACCTTTATTTTCGATGACTTTATCCATCCTCTGGACAGCGTAAACCTGTTCGCAAAAGCCGATCTGCAAGATGTGTATGTCACGCATCAAATGTCTGGTAATGAACTGGCGCGTATTGATGTGCAATGGCAGCATGGCGAAACACTATTGCATGCTTCAATGAATCGTCAGTATGGCATCACAGGAGAACGTATACAGGCTCATTTGGTCAATGAAGCGTATGAATTTGACTCCTTCGTTTCCGGAACTCGCTGGGTGAACAACCAACAAACCTCACTGTCACTTAAAGACTGGACGCCGATGTTAGAAAGCAAAGGCTTTGCGCACATGATTAAAGACTGGATAAGCGTTGTGGATCAAGGCTCGATTTCTACATCCGTCATTGAGCGTAACCTTGCCAGCCACCAGCTAGCAGAAGCTCTTTGTAATAAAATTCACAGTTCGCTCTAAAAAGATCTGTATCGCCTATACTTAACTCGTTGCCACTCTATTCCTAGACTGCACTATGGGAGGGTATATGGAATTAAGAAATAAAGCTGGGCAAGTCACTCAACTGGCTGACAACCTCACTTTAAAAGAAGTTCAGGATATGGGATTCACCATCGACTTATGTGATGAAGCCTACGACCCAAACGAACACTGGCAGGTTCAGCAAGATAAACGCAACCAACGCCGAGATTATCCTGAAGAGTAACGAAAAACCGAGCTGCTAGGCTCGGTTTTCATCTTTATTGCTCAGAATTGAAACCACACGCTAATCAATCTGATTGATAAACCACGATTTAAACTCATTCAACACTTCTGAGTATTGAGGCATTTGCAAAGCCAGTGTGGTAATGCACGGCTCAATGCTTGCTTTGTTATAACTCAAATTCGCTAGTTTCTGCGCTAATAGCTCCATCGGCAGAGGGTCTAACATATCGCTGAAGATTTTCGCTTCAAGAATGGTTCCTTTCTCTACATCGAGATACACATCAACCCCACCCCATGTAAAACGTTCATCCATACGATGAGTAAACGGTGGCGTTTGTCCGAAGTTCCAATCCCAGCTTTGTTGTACAGCGAACTTATCACTGAATGTTGGTAAATCGTGGAAGTTTTCTGGCGTGATCCATTCAGCGGTGACGGACTCGTCATAATGTTCTAAATATGCTTCGATAATCGCTTCACACACTTGCTCGTGATTGATATCTGGCTTAACCGTATTGAGGTTGATTACACGAGATTTCACGGAAGTAATGCCCTTCGCTTGCAGCTTTTTCTCATCAGGATTGAGGTAATCAGCAAGGCGATTTAAGTCTGCACTGAGCAATAAAGTACCGTGATGAAAACCTCTGTCTAAGGTTTCACGGTACGCCGACCCCGAGAACTTCTTAATTCCAGCTTCGTCTTCTATCACCAAATCGTTACGACCATTTGCCACACCGTTGATCCCCAGCTTCGCTAAAGCAGCCAGTACAATATTGGTCGAAATTTCTTTGTCATACTCAGGCTTTGCCGCCATAAAAGTAAAGTTGGTATTACCTAAGTCATGAAATACCGCACCTCCGCCTGTCTGACGACGAGCGAGCTTTACACCGTCTTGCTCCATACTGTCTGTCTTACACTCCCTCCACGGGTTTTGAGCGCGGCCAATTACCACAGTATCGGCATTGCGCCAAAGGAACAGCACCCTTTGGTCCGAAGGCATAGATCGAAAGATCGTATCTTCGACCGCTAAGTTAAACCAAGGGTTAGTGGAATCTGAGATTAGAATGCGAGTTTTGCTCATCGAGTTCTGTTCCTTACAAGGGATAAGACTTGGCTATCTTACTGATCAGATGGCATAAACACGAGTAGATATTTCCAATTGCATCAATTGATAAATCAATACAATTAAAAAGGTTAAACAATCACCACAGCCTGCGATGGTGGTTTAGGGGTGATAGAAAAACAGCCTCTTAATGAGGCTGCTGTAACTAGATGAAAATTAACTTGCGAGGCTTATTCGAAACATACTTTAGCCCATCGAGCCAGACCTGCCGTTACCGAACCAAAGTAGTTACCGCTGACCACAGGTATATTTGGCAAAACTTGTTCTACTGCACTGCGTAGGATTGGTGAACGTGCTGAGCCGCCAGTCATAAAGATCACATCCGGCTTAGTCCCGCCAAGTGTTACCGCTTCAGACACCAGTTCCACCATTTTGCTTTTTGGCACTTCAATCGCTTCAATCATTTCATCTAAGCGGATATCAACATCAATTAATTCTGATAAGACCTTTAGCTGCGCAGTGAATACCTGTGAATCGGAAAGCGCGATTTTCGCTTCTTCGGCTTTCTTTACCAAACTGTAGCCTAAAGTGTCATGGTAAACCGAAAGCAATCTCGCCAGCTTTTCAGGTTCAGCCGCTTCTTTGTGCAGATGTTTGAGGTCTTTTAGATTCTCTTTAGCAAAGAACTTCGCCTGTGCGCTAACGTCGTTGATTGCAATCGGATTCCAGAACTGGGTCAAAGGCATTTCCAGCCCAGAAAGGGTTTGACTGCCAAAACCGAAAGGATTCATCAATTGTTTGAAGGTCATGTGAATATCAAGGTCGTTACCGCCAATTCGCTGACCTGTATGCGCGATAAGACTGTCATTACGATCAGCTTTACCTGCCCAAGACGGTCCCATTTTGATCAGCGAGCAGTCGGTAGTACCACCGCCGATATCGACCACCAACACGGTTTTGTCTTCAGTTAGTGACGCTTCATATTCTAAGCCAGCCGCAACAGGCTCAAATTGAAATTCAATATTGCGGAAACCTGCTCGGGTAGCCGCGCGACGCAAAATGGTTTCAGCTTGTATGTTAGAAGCCTCGCCGCCTCTACCTTGGAAGTTTACTGGGCGACCAATCACTGCATCGGTAATGATTTGCTGAGAGCTTTTTTCGGCTTGTGATTTGATGTTCGCCATCATTGCGCAGACTAAGTCTTCGAAGAAACCCAATTGAGCTTCACGTAGCCCCATCGCGCCAAGGAAAGACTTGGGTGATTTTACATAATAGACTTCGTGTGGATCAGACAGATAAAGATCCAGAGCCGCCTGACCAAACATCACATCGTCAAATTGCAGGTCAATATCTTCTTCGCGATTTGCCGCAATGGCACGGCGAAGGCGCTGTTCGCCATCTGCGTCCAATGGTGCTAAGTCGCGGTGACGAAACAGATGCTCAGCGACAGAATCGCGAGTAGGAGCAGCCAATGTTGAAGGGATGTAGAAACTGTCTTTCTCTAAAAGATGCAACTTTGGATCATTGCCATCCATACTTGCCACAGAGCAGTTCGCGGTACCGTAGTCAAAACCGATATACATCTTAAGCCTCCAACTTGAAAAAGGTCGGAGATGCTACCGTAAACAGCGCGTCAAAAACAGCCCGAATATAAAAAAGACAATAAAAAAGGGCAGATTTAACTCTGCCCTTTCGCTGTCTATCGTCTTACTTTCTCAAGCTTCAAATTGTGGAAGCTCCAAACAAGTAGATGATTAGCCCGTTAAACCCTGTTTTGCCAAGTACTCATCGTAAGTACCATGGAAGTCATTCACGCCATCTTTAGTAATTTCGATGATGCGAGTAGCAATTGACGATACAAACTGACGGTCATGAGAAACGAACAGTAGCGTGCCTTTGTAGTTTTCTAGCGCTAAGTTCAAAGACTCAATCGATTCCATATCCATGTGGTTAGTCGGTTCGTCCATTAGAAGGATGTTTGGTTTTTGCATAATCAACTTACCAAACAACATACGACCTTGCTCACCACCCGAAATCACTTTTACTGATTTCTTGATGTCATTTTGAGAGAACAGCATACGACCTAAAATACCGCGAACTGTTTGCTCGTCGTCGCCGTCTTTTTTCCACTGACCCATCCAGTCAAGTAAGTTCATGTCTTGTTCGAAGTCATGAGCATGGTCCTGAGCGTAGTAACCAATGTTGCTGTTTTCAGACCACTTAATTACACCTTCCATTTGCGTCATTGCGCCTGCAAGCGTGTTAAGGAAAGTTGATTTACCGATACCGTTCTCACCGATGATTGCGATGCGCTCACCCACTTCAACCATTAGGTTAACACCGTTGATCAGGATGTTGTCACCGTAGCCCTGTTTCAGGTCAGTCACTTCTAGTGCGTTACGGAACAACTCTTTTTCCTGTTCAAAACGGATGAAAGGGTTTTGACGGCTTGAAGGTTTCACTTCTTCAAGTTGGATCTTGTCTAGTTGCTTCTGACGTGACGTTGCTTGTTTTGCTTTTGATGCGTTTGCAGAGAAGCGGCTTACGAACGTTTGAAGCTCGGCCATTTGTGCTTTCTTCTTCGCGTTGTCAGCGTGCAGACGGTCACGTGCCTGTTCAGCAGCGATCATGTATTCGTCGTAGTTACCGTGGAATAGGCGCAGTTCGCCGTAGTCTAGGTCAGCCATATGAGTACATACGGTGTTTAGGAAGTGACGGTCGTGCGAAATGATGATCATTGTGCAGTTACGTGCTAGTAGAATTTGCTCCAACCAAGCAATTGTATGCATGTCCAAGTTGTTGGTTGGTTCGTCTAGTAGCATGATTTCAGGTTCAGCAAATAGAACCTGAGCCAATAGTACACGAAGTTTTAGACCCGGCGCGATTTCGCTCATCAGACCGAAATGTTGCGCTTCTGGAATACCCAGACCTAACAGCAACTCACCTGCGCGAGCTTCTGCAGAGTAACCGTCCATCTCAGCAAATTCAGTTTCTAGGTCGCCTACACGCATACCGTCTTCGTCAGACATTTCTGGAAGTGCGTAAATGCGGTCACGCTCTTCTTTCACAGCCCAAAGCTCTTTGTGACCCATGATAACGGTATCAACAACGGTGTATTTTTCGAACGCGAACTGATCCTGACCCAGTTTCGCCATACGCTCGTTAGGGTCTACAGAAACGTTACCGCCAGATGGTTCAAGCTCACCACCTAAGATCTTCATGAATGTAGATTTACCACAACCATTCGCCCCAATAAGGCCGTAACGGTTGCCATTACCGAATTTGATCGAGATATTTTCAAATAATGGCTTATCGCCAAATTGCATGGTGATGTTTGCAGTTGTTAGCACGTAAAATTCCTAAGTAGTAAACAAGAAAAAAGTTGGCAATTAGCCAACTTTTCAAACTGGGGCAATAGTAGCAGCTTTTGTGATAGACATCACCCCCAATAAGGGGCATTTGTTTTTACTGACTCGCTTTATTACGTAAAACAGTATTGCTAAGAACAAAGCGACTACGCAAAGCACCTTTGGATGAACTGAGCTGCGAGTATTGCGCCTTCGGAAGAAATCGTATGCTCTGTCTCTGGCTCATAACTCTCTTCAACATTGAAGTTTGACTGGCTAAGCAGCTTTGCCGCGTTCTGACTTTCAGTCCAAGGAATGACAGGGTCACTCTGGCCGTGAATCAATAACACAGGAGTATCCGAATTCTTTGCATAAGGTTGTGGCGAAGAAAGCCGACCTGAAAAAGCCACCACTCCGGCTAACGGGTATCGCGCACTCACCAACGCATCTAACGACATAATTGAGCCTTGCGAAAAGCCGACAAACACCACTTTGTCTGTGGCGAAATCTACGTTGTTTTCAGCAAGCAGCGCTTTAATCGTTTTATCAAATGCTCTTCTCGCCTCGACAATGCGTTGCGGGCGGTTTTCCGCTGTCACGCCAATCAGACTAAACCATTGATAACCCACATTGGCTTGATCAAAAGCGAATGGCGCGTTAGGTGATAAGAACAAAGTATTTGGCAACAATGGATGCCAAAAATCCCCTAATGAACTTAAGTCTTCACCATTACTTCCTACCCCGTGGAGCAGAATTACTACTTGTTTAGACATTTTTAACCCTTAAAGCTGAACTGACTTCTTCATCTTAACTTAGAATATTTTGAAGATTATGTAGCGATTAAATGAATGATTAACAACATACGGAAGATAAAAGTTTGATGCCATTCGTTTTAGCTTATATCAAAGCATGTTCACGCAAACTCTTTTACCATGACTCAACATTCACCTCTCGACTATACCTATGAGCCAGCCAGACATCCTTAAAACCATCGCGAGTTTTACCTCTATCGAGCAGGCTCTCGACCATTTTGAGATTGAGTTTGACAGCCGTTTTATCGATGAATACCGCTTACAGGTTACCAAGATATTTAACGGTTATTTGATCATGCAAAAACCCGAAGACTGGTTTGCGGCAAGACGCGCTTTAAAGAACGCTTACTGTAAAGTTCAGAGAGGAAGATTAGATCCCCATACTCGCTCTGCATGCCGCGGCTGTACTTCTTGTCAGCGCCGTTAATCCTAGCCGCACTGTTCGCTCCCTTGCTAACTCGCTCATTTACATTGTAAATCACAGTTTCAAGCCAGCAGCGAATAACGGTGTTGAGCATTTGCTTTGAAGCTGATTGAATGGGCATAAATCACTGAAAGGAATTGCTATGTCCGACAAACTCTCCACTTCTGCGTTAGCGAAACTGCGTAATGTCGATGCGAAACAGCTATTTTCGGACCTATCCAAGGCAGGCTATCTCAGTCGCCATGAAGGTCAATGGCTGCTGACTGATCTCGGCGCAAAATTCGGTGGAGAATACGTTGAACATCCAAAATTCGGTAAATTTGTCGTTTGGCCGGAAAACTTACTTATCGACCTGATGGCCACAGGTGGCAACACCTTAACGGCAACCCAAGTGGGTGAGTATTTCAAACTCAACCCTAAGAAGGTCAATCAACTATTGAGCGAACTGGGTTGGATAAAGAAAGAAGATGAAGGATGGATAGCGACCCCATCAGGCATTCGTGTTGGCGCGAAACAGCGTGAAGATAAATCGTCTCAGCAAAAATTTGTGGTGTGGCACGACTCTATTCGTCACAACCCTCACCTGCGTCAGTCCGTCGTCGAGTTTCTAGGGCAAGATGCACAAACACATGCAACGGATAAATCCTATTCCAGTTTCCGCCAAAAATTCGAAGCTAAACACCGAACACTAGACGGTCATTACGTACGTTCTACCGGCGAACTGCTTATCGATAACTGGCTTTATCTGGCAGGCGTAATGCACGCATATCAACGACCTCTTCCTATTGAAGAGCTTGTAATGAGTGACTTTTATCTGCCCTTAGGTAAGGTCTACATACAATACTGGGGAACTGATAGCGGAGAGATTTCTTTAAAACAGCAGGAAAAAACACGTCAGCTTTACGCTGCGCATGAATTCAATTTAATTGAAATTTCGGCAGATGAAGTCCATCAGTTGGATGATGTGCTGCCTGAGAAATTGCGCCAGTTTGGTATCAAAGCGTATTAACTGACCGGATACCAAACTGACTATAACAAACTAGAACTGACTAACGGCGACCGCCGTATCTTGCCCCGTAAGCCACTTCTTTTGGCACAATTGTTTGGCCAATAGGAGCCAGTGAAATCACCGCCAGTTTCAGATGTTGCAACGCGAACGGAATCCCAATGATGGTGACAAAACACGCCACCGCTGACAGCACGTGCCCAATAGCCAACCAGATACCTGCAAGAAAGAACCAAATAACATTACCTATCTTGCCTAAGATGCCAGTTCCAACGTCTTTGCGGAACGTCAATTCATTACGATAAACCGCTTCTTTACCAAACGGGAAGAATGAGAAAGTGCCGATGACGAAACATGCACGCCCCCATGGAATACCAATCAGGCTGACAAACGCAATCAGGCCAACCAGCCACCACGCCAGTCCCATCACGACACCGCCACATAAAAACCAAATAATATTGCCGATCGTTCTCATTAAAACCTCTGACTTGAGACGCTATTCGCTAAGCTTCTGTGTCCAATAATGACTAAGGGCTATTTCACCACTCAGCTTAAAGAAGCAACGCATTAATAAGCGTCCCATACAAAAAAGAAACCTCAGACCTTAAAGGCTGAATCCACTAATGCTACTAAAGCCAGCAAGAAAAGACTTGCGGTTGGCGCATAAATCAGCGTTTTCCCATAAGGTTTACTGAAAAGAGTATTGTCGAACCTTTCTTAACAGGAGATGAATTCCCCTGAAAGATACAGAACTGCAAAAGTATTTACATGAAGCTGCGCCAAATTGCGGTAGTACCGCTGATCACACAAAGTGCTAATGCACCGATACGAATTTTCTCTTTAGGCAACGCATGGGTTGTCTTACGCGCCAGCGCATAACCTAGCCAAGCGGCAGGTAACAAAGGAATACTCAACATTACATGATGCATATTGAGGTATCCCGCCGGCACTTGAATAACCAATGAAATGATTGAACTAAACAAAAAGAAAGCCGAAAGATTCCCGCGTAACTGATTCGCTTCTTGGTGTTGTAACAGTAACGCCATTGGTGGACCGCCAATAGAACTGCTGGTACCAAAGAAGCCAGAGAAGAAACCAGCAACAACCATTCGCCCCGGAGTTGGTTCAATACGGTACGGCAGCAAACTCACTAATACCGCAAACCACACCAATAGACCCAACCACAAAGCCAGAACATCGCTTGATACCATCACTAGCAAAATACCACCAGCAATAGAACCCGGCACGCGGCCAATCAGAGCCATTTTCAATCCACCAATTGAAATGTCCGAACGTAACTTAATGGCATTCAGCAATGAGATAAACAGCGCACAAATAACGATAGGGGCAGGCACGTAGTCAGGAGAAACCGAAAATAAAAGTGGCGCAGCCACGATGGCTAAACCAAATCCTATTGCCGTTTGAACATACGAACCAACAAATATCAAAAACATAGCAATAAGAGTGGTACTACTTAAATATTCCATCATGCTGCCTTAAAAGACCCTAATTGTGAGACGTTTTGCCAAGATCGGACGATCCTATCGATGGAGCATTCTTACACAATCCGTCGAATTTGTAGAGCCACTCTTTGATTTGATTAGTAAACAGATCCAGCTAGCGAAAGTCAGCCCCCATCAGAAAGGTGTTAGTTTGGCGTATAAATGAATGGTCACCTGAGTATGGGTAGTGGTCTCAATGTCATTTAAGGGATTGGCATACGATGCCACGTCATTGGAATAAATTCGTGTGAATGCAACGCATTAAATGTTTAAGTATCAGGCGTGGACCTGGGTGCCAACATAGTTATGGCGTATGAAGTGAGTGAATCCCCATGAGCATGGATAAACTCTGTGATTGAGATGAGCAAACGCAGCCTCATACCAATACATAAAGCGCTGCATCTTCAACTAGGAAGAGCATAATTAAAACAGCTTTTCAATTGATAGAATTGCTCTACAATAGCGCCTCTTCCGAACTCATCCGAATTTAAAAAACAGGCATTTCTTTCATGTCGAATACGATTACGAGATCCATTTTATTATTGATTCTCGCAAACTTAGTAGCGTCGTTTTCCGATGTTTCACTAAAAATACTCAATGGCGAAGTGCCTACTTTCCAATACGTATTTATTCGCCAATTTATTGGTACATTGATACTGCTGCCTTTCTGGTTGAGATTACCTAAAGAGCAACGTCAACAAGGGCGTTGTAAAGTCGCATTCACTCGAGCTCAGCTCATTCTGCTCGGCAGTGCTTGTGCGATGATCACCATTACTTACATTCCACTAGCGACCGCGAACGCGATTTTCTATGTTGGTCCAATTCTGATGCTGCCACTTTCCGTGTTCCTCCTCGGCGAGAAGCCAGCAATGAAACAGATCATTGCTACCATTATCGGTTTTATCGGCGTGTTAGTGGTTTTACGTCCTGAGCAGTTCCACTGGGCAGGTATTGCAGGCTTAGGTTGTGCTCTGTCGATGGGTTTGGGAAACATCTTGATTCGCCGCTTGCCATCGAATCAACCACTGGTCAGCACTTTATTTTGGACCAACGTAATGACGCTACCGCTCGCGTTAATCCTCGCGATTCCAGGCTGGTCTGCCATTTCTTGGACACACCTTGGTTGGATTGTGATTATTAACCTCTTGGTTCTGGCTTGGCACGCACTAGTAGTAATGGCTTACAAGAAGGTTGAAGCTAACCGTATTGCACTTGCAGAATACTCAGGTTTGGTGTTCGTTACATGGTTCGGCATCATGTGGTTTGACGAAATACCAGACATGCTAACTGCGATTGGTATTTTGCTGATTGTGGTACCTATGATGCCTGTTAAATGGTCAAAACTGTTTAGAATAAAGCAAAAGGCAGAACCAGTAGCCGCAGAAAACAGCTAAAAGCAATAACAGTGATAAGCCAAGACGAAGCAATCACCACAGCGCTGATTTAGAACTGACAACTGAGAATAGACAACAAAAAGCGAGCTAATAAGCTCGCTTTTTTATTCATTTTACGTGAGCAAGATTACTTGTCTTGGTTCTCTTGCTCTTCCTTCTGGCGCTTGTGCTTCGGCACGTAGTTCAGAATAGAAATAGGCACAGGTTTACGAGGTTGGAAACCTTCCACTTCGCGACGCTCAATCAAGTGACCTAAACGGCTCTCAATCATGCACAAGTTCTTGAAGTTATCTTTCGATACGAAGGAAATAGCTTCACCACTTGCGTTTGCACGACCAGTACGACCAATGCGGTGCACATACTCATCTGCTGGGAATGGCAAATCATAGTTCACCACGCGAGAAAGCTCTTCAATATCGATACCGCGCGCAGCCACACCCGTCGCTACTAGGTATTTAATCTTGCCGTTTTTGAAATCTTCCAGTAAGCGCGTACGCACTTCCTGACTACGACCACTGTGGAATGCTTCAGCGGCGATTTCACGCTTTTCTAGCTGTGATACCAGCTTAGCCGCACCGTGTTTTGTCTCGATGAAGATCAAAGTCTGATCCCACTGATTTTCTTTAATCAGATGGCTAAGTAGTGCTGATTTCATGTCTTTATCGACGGTGATCAACCACTGCTCAATGTTGGACTTCGAAGCCTGATTCGCCGCAATTGAAATTTCATACGGATCGTTAACCGCCGTTTTCGCTAAATCACGAACCTTATGAGACAGCGTCGCAGAGAAAAGTAGGCACTGAGCGTCAGTTGGAACACGGTCAATGATCTTGTTGATAGATTCGATAAAGCCCATGTCTAACATGCGGTCAGCTTCATCCAACACCAGCATTTCGATCTCTTCGAAATACACAGCGCGCTGACCATACATATCAAGCAAACGTCCCGGTGTCGCCACCAGCACATCCACGCCATCAATCAACGCCTGCTTTTGTGCCTTTTCATCTACTCCGCCGTACATCGCAAGCGAAGTGAGCTCAGTAAATTGACCGTACTCTTTGACTTTTTCTGCTACCTGAATCGCCAACTCACGGGTCGGTACAAGAATCAGCGCACGAACACGTTTTTTCTTCTGTGTTTTTCCGCGCTGTAATTTTTCCAGAATCGGCAAAACAAAACTCGCGGTTTTACCCGTACCTGTTTGTGCCGCGGCAATTAAATCCTGCCCTTGCAAAATCACTGGAATGGCTTTGGTTTGAATAGATGTAGGTTTCTGATAACCAAGATCCGCCACTGCTTTCGACAGTGCTTCACTCAATCCTAGTTTTGCAAATGACATGAATCGACTCTGAAAAGATTAATTTACGAAAAAGATAGAACAGCTTTTGTTCACCTGCTCTATTTAGAGGCGCGAAGTGTAACATGAAGTGATTCAATATAAAAAATAGCGGCCTTTTCGGGCCGCTACATGTATTTTCCTAATATTATCTTGACTACGGGCTTAACCGCGCAGCAGTAAATGTTGTAGGCGTCGGTTGCTTGGGGTAACCGAAGCATCGACCTTATACATCTTGTTATTGAGATCAAAGATGATTGGCTGTTCTGACTTAACTTGCTGTTTAGCATTAAACGGAACAATGATAGATACCGGACCTTTACTTCCCTGATATTCATATACAAGGACGGAACTTAACATGTTGATGTCAACTGGTATGTCGGCCTGATACTCATCACTGGTTTCATGCTTAGCTGTCTGAATTGTTTTCATTGCTTCGGATGTCATGAATGATTCAAAACGCTCATCAATATTTCGCAACTTTGTACGACGCGCATCGTTAAGGAATCGTTCTTTTTTGTTGTCACTGAGTAACTGGGCAATTGTCCGCTCTTGTCTTTCAACGGCATTCTTCGCGTCACGGTAATCGCGTTCTACACGATAAGCTTTAACACCCAACTGGTTCTCACCAATGATTTTTGAATCATTGATTTGCTTCTGTAACTTGCGGATTTGATCTTTATTACTCTCTTCTGCAAGCTTATAACCAATATATTCTTCCAAAAGAACTCTGCCACTGATATGAGACGGAGCATTCAGCATATCTTTATGATTAGGTTGTAAATAATAACAAGTACCGTCTTTGTAGAAACCTGTAAGATCACGATAGTCTTGACATTGAGTGCCTTCTTTAAGCGTACGGGTACGGTAACTAAAGCTGTATGATTCATTCATACGAATAGGTAGTTTTAAATCAACAATATCTTTACGCACAAGATCGGTGTACTTATTCAGCATCTCCTGTTTCTTTGCAGAAAGTGTTTCAATTTGTTGTTCCAACTGAACCTTGGTTGCTGCATCTTTGGCATAGAAACTCGTTAGCTTATCCTGAACATCCTGAGCTTTGACCAGGTTTTGTTTTGCTTCCGTTAGCTTTGGCTCATTCTCACGAGTAACTTTATCTACGTTAGACTGCCACGCCAATTCATCTTCTTTTTGTGCATTTTTGATTTTGTTAAGTTCTGCATCAACAATTTTCTTCAGATCCGCGTTATTAATAAACGAAGTATCCGCTGCAAGTATCGCATCATAATCGCTTGAAGAGCTGAATATACGGCTCGCTTTGCCTGCTTCATCAGCCAAATTATTAATTTGTGCAACTTCTTTTTCAGAAAGCTGGTAGATATCGGCTTTCTTAAATTGCAAACCTTGGAGTTCAAACAGAGCTTCAGATACTGGTCCTACTTCTACAGACACTTTGTCACCACAGCCAGACAACGCAATCGCCGTTGCACTTAACAGCAGTGTTTGTACAATTCTTTTGTTCATTCCATCACCCTTTCAATATGGAATTATGAGAAAAAACTTTTGTGAGAGGCAACAAAAATAAAGCTCCCTAAAACAAAAGTGAATTCAAATGATGAGTAAAAAACTTAGCCCAAGCTATGCTTGGGCTAAGAAATTGACTTAATATGCTTTGTTTGACGTAACTCGAGCCAAACCTTTAACAACCTTGTAAAGCGTGTAGAAGAATGCGAACACTACAATGAACCAGCCCACAACAAACACAGATGTAACAATACCGATAATGCTCAGAATCAATGAAACCCAAAATGTTCTCTTGATGTTCGCATAATGACTTTCAAAAATTGTACCTTTTGCGTCAGATGCCTTAACCATGCCCCAAATACCGCCGATTAAAAATCCAAGCCCAGTCCAAAAACCCAGAAGCATCAGGGCATAGGCAACAATAGCGTGTGTTTTTGCAGACTTTTCAACTTGTGAAAGCTCTGTTTTCGCAGCGTCAAAACTTGTTTGATTCACTGTTGTTTCCAATTCGCTCATGAATAGATCCTTTATTTGTAAAATATTTTTTATTTGATTATTTATTTAAATAGTAAAATTTATCGTTAATACCTTTTGGCATATCCATCTCCAATATTTCTAGTGTTAACTGCGCTCCTTACTTATCTATATAAATTTCTACTACTGTTCTCTTTGTTCTACTCAAGTCCTATGAATACCGAGTTACACAGCAGCTAAATAAAAGACTGCGAGAATCAATATCCAATGGGTAAACCTAGCCCTATCAACCTGAAAATCATAGAAAACTAAACTCATATTTACCGATTAATAGCTAAGCGTCAATCCATTAATTACAAAAATATATTCTATTTTATAAGTAAGTTAACCGAGTGTATGAGTAATAACCAAGCAAAAACGAAAGAAAAACAGAATGTGAGTTTATAAGAATGAAAGGAATAGGATATATTCAGATACCAGCCATCTTCCATACTCACTGAATATAAAAGTGACCGATTGAATCATAGAGAACAAAAGAGCTTAACGGTGGTTATTTGACCGATATTGATAAACAAACCCTATTTGCCATGGATGGCAAATTGGAGCCCCAAGGATGGGTTTATGCGTGTTTGTGTTCAATATCGGTCACTTTCATTGCTACGCAAAAGTATCAGAGGTTCATCTCGGCACTAATTTGCTCTACCCAACCTGCGATGCGTTGCTCGGTCATACTTGCTTGATTGTCTTTGTCGAGAACTAAACCCACAAAGTCATCACCATCAACCGCATTTGAAGCGTTGAACTCGTAACCTTCCGTTGGCCAGAATCCAACCATCTCAGCGCCGCAGTTCGCCACGTAATCATAGAGTTCACCAAGAGCATCGACGAACTCATTGCTGTAGCTCACTTGATCACCTAAGCCATATAACGCAACTTTCTTGCCTGTCAGATCCATATCGGAAAAGTTAGGAAGAAACTCTTCCCAGCTCTCCTCTTGGCAATCCACTGACAAACCCGGAAGCTGACCTTGCCCTAATGTCGGCGTACCGAGAATCAAACATTCGTAGCTGGTGAACTCTTCCACATCGACTCGGTTGATGTTCTTTGGTTTGTCCGCAATTTCATCACCCAGTTGCTTTTGAATCAGCTTCGCCATTTTGCGAGTGCTACCTGTATCGGTACCAAAAAAAATGCCTACTTTAGCCATACATCACTCCTTTGAAAAATATGTTCTGACCATTCCTAAATCGTTTCAGTGACATTGATTGACCTCTATCTGTAGTGCAATAGCTGTACCTGATTGAGATCTATTAAATTCAATAAGTTATAAACTTTGTGAAACGTACAAACGACAAATTGTCACAAAGCCGACATCAATCGTCGTCGTCATCGTCATCGTCATCGTCATCCTCAGGTTTCCATATCAGAGGACGATAAATTTCCACTCGGTCACCGTTTTTTAACGGCGCATCGAGAGTGGTGATCTTGCCGAATATGCCAACCTTCTGGCTGTCGAGTTCTATGGTCGGATACATTTCTAAGATCTTCGAACCATGAATGGCACTTAAAACGGTCGCCTGTTCATCCACCGTCACGGGAAGCCACACTTGCTCGGTTGGCAAAGCATAGACAACGCTTACTTTCATCCTTGCTCTCCTTGCATATCCAGTTTCTCAAGGCGATTGCTTTCTAAAACCGCAAGCAGTTTCTGCTTCAAAGCCAGAACCAAGCCCAATGCGAGAAAACCGCCGGGCGGCAGGATTACTAGCAACAAACCGTGATAATCAGGAATGACGGTGGTTTCCAAAAACGAAAAACTCTTGCCGAGTAACAAGCTCGCATTACTAAACAAAGTGCCGCTACCAACCACTTCTCGGATACCTCCAAGTACGGTCAGCACCCAAGTAAAACCTAAGCCCATGAACACGCCGTCAATAATGGAAGGCACTAAGGGAGAACGGCTGGCATAGGACTCAACCCGTCCTAAAATTGCGCAGTTGGTTACGATGAGTGGAATAAAAAGCCCTAGCACTTTATGCAGTGGATGCAGATAGGCGTTAAGTAAAGCATCGATAACAGTCACAAGAGTCGCGATTATGATAACGTTCACGGGGATCCGAACCGCTTTACTTATCACGCCTTTTGCTAGGGAATTGAGAGCATTCGAGAGCACCATCACCACCATAGTCGCAAGCCCCAAACCTAAACCGTTGGTGGCACTGCTGGTAACCGCCAGCAGTGGACATAACGCTAACGACTGACTGAGGATAATGTTGTTGCTCCACAGCCCTTGCTGAATGATATTTTTGTACTCACGATTTGACTTATTGCTTGAAGAACAATCACTCATGGTTTGCCTCCTGCTCCTGTGCTAATGCGAGTAGCGCTTTATGGACACCCTTCACCACACTGCGTGGCGTGATAGTCGCGCCACTGAACTGATCAAAGTCACCGCCATCTTTTTTCACTGCCCAAAGCGGAGTGCTTTCTAACGAACGTTTGGCAAAACTCAAAATCCATGAGCTTTTCGCTAATTCGATTTTGTCACCCAGCCCCGGAGTTTCACTGTGGCTGATGATCCGAACTCCGAGAATTTCACCTTGTGGTGTAGTTCCTACCAAATAGCTAATAGGACCGCTGTAACCATCTTGCACGCCACGAATAACCCAACTAATCACTTCGTGTTGGCTGTTCTCAACCGCAAATAAATCAAACTGTGAACCTTGATACTCAATGACTTTTCCGCTGGCAAACACATCGTTGCTATACTCCTGCCCCGCCAGCACTTCGCTCAGCAGCGCGTTCTGATCTTCTGCGATACGCTGTTCAATCAAAGGCTGGGTAATCCACTGAGTCAGCACCAAAAATATGGCAGCCAGACCGCATGTCACCGCAAGCAAACCTGCTTGGTAGCCAACCTGTTCTTTCCATTTTTCAATCTGCTCCATCATGACGATTTCTCCACCGCAGGACGACGACCAAACACATTCGGACGCATGTAGTAATCAATGAGCGGACTGGCAGCATTCATCATCAATACCGCAAACGCCACACCCTCGGGATAGCTACCAAATGTTCGAATTAACCAGACTAAGAATCCGCAACCCAATCCATACAGCATCTGACCGCGAACACTGGTTGGTGATGTAACGAGATCGGTCGCGATATAGAACGCGCCGAGCATAGCGCCACCACTGGTCCATTGAATCCAAAACGGAAGGTAGCTCTCTGGAGAGATAAAATGCGCCACCAGTGCAGGTGCGCCCAGCCCTAACATAAAACTGGTTGGAATGGCCCAATGAATAATGCGGCGATAGAGCAGATACAAACCGCCAAGCAAGATAAACAGTGCGTTAGTTTCACCGAAACTGCCTGATTGCTTACCCAGCAACAGGTCAATAAATACGATAGGTTCGGTACGCTCGGTACTCAGAGCAGTCGCGGAAGTGACACCATCAAAGTGAAACCAAGCATCCGGTACTGAAACCAAGTTATGGCTTAAATCAATGGGAGTTGGGTCTGCCCAAAGCGTCATTTCCACAGGGAAACAGACCAACAACATCACACGCGCTAACATCGCTGGATTGAAAAGGTTTTGGCCTAACCCACCATAGATATGTTTACCCAAAGCGATAGCAAAAACAGCACCAAATACCCCAAGCATGACCGGAAAAGTGGGTGGCAAACTCATCGTCAGTAATATGCCAGTAAGTAACGCCGATCCATCCATACAAGCAATTGGGTTCTTTTTCATCGCCATCAAGCATAGCCACTCAGCAACTACAGCAGCTAAACAAGTTGCCAGCATTAGCACTACGCTGTTTAAACCAAACTGAAAGAAGCCAAAAATGCAGGCTGGAAGCAAGGTCAAAATCACGGTGTACATGATGCGAGTGCTGGAGTTCGCATTGTGGGCAAATGGCCCTATCGCAGCGTCATACTTAATCATGCTTGCTCCTCCTTCGCTTGTCGTTGAGGTCTAGGTGGTCTTGCTGGGCGAACGGGTTTGTCAGAAACCAATGAGATGCTTTCTTCAACCACTTCAGCACTCGGATTTCTCGCTGGACGAGCAGGTCTTGCTGGGCACTGAGGTTTTAATGTCACCTCATTTAATACAGCCTCAGCTGATACAGACTCGTTTTGCTTAGTGCCTGTGCGAGCAGCTCTTGCGGGACGTGCAGGTCTGCCCGTTTTATCCGCTGCCATATCTGCAATGACAGTTTCTGAAACGGCAGAAGCACGAGCGGTTCGAGAAGGACGTGGTGTCGATTTCGCTGCAGCAACAGCAAGCGCCTCTTGTTCTAAGCGTTGCTTGCGAGCTTCATTGAGCGCTTTCACTTGCGCTGATTTTCTCTCTTGCTGAGCGTTAGAATTAATCACTCCTTTGGCGTGCATAAAATACTGCACTAAAGGAATGGAAGATGGGCAAACATAGCTGCACGCACCACAAGACAAACAGTTTTGCACACCAAGTTCTTGAGTGCGTTTGAAATCAGAAACTCGTGTGTACGCGGCCATCTGAAACGGCATTAGATTCATCGGACATGCACGAACACATTGACCACAACGAATACACTCCTGATGTTTGTATTCATCGATCACTTCATCTTCTGTCAGAGCTAGAATGCCACCGACCGTTTTATCTATCGCCGCCTGAAGTGACGGGATCACTTGCCCCATCATCGGTCCACCAAAGATCAAGCGTTCGGTACTGTCACTTAACCCGCCACAATAGTTGATCACATCATTGACGGGTGTGCCGATGGGTATATCTATGTTGCATGGCTGATCAATACCTTTGCCCGAAACCGTCACGATGCGCGAAACCAAAGGTCGTTCAAAACGCACCGCATGATACACAGCGCGAGCGGTCGCAATGTTGTTAACCAGAATGCCGATTTGAGTCGATAATCCACCCGCTGGCACTTCATGACCCGTGAGGGTTTTGATCATATGCTTTTCTGAACCCATTGGGTAAACACTTGGCACCAGACGGATCTCGACATCCGGTTCGGCATTGGCCGCATGGAACATCTCATCAAAAGCATCGCGCTTGTTGTCTTCAATACCGACGATGGCTTTTTTCGCACCGCTTGCTGTCATCATTAGCTTTATGCCAGCAATGATTTCAGCTGGATACGACTGCATCGTGAGATCATCACAGGTGAGATAGGGCTCGCACTCACCACCATTAATGATGAGCGTCTCCACGTTCGCTTTGCGTGCAAACATCAATTTGGCTGCGGTTGGGAAACCTGCACCACCCAAACCA
Source organism: Vibrio plantisponsor (assembly GCF_013041605.1). GTDB lineage: Bacteria > Pseudomonadota > Gammaproteobacteria > Enterobacterales > Vibrionaceae > Vibrio > Vibrio plantisponsor. The sequence continues at coordinate 255,973 of NZ_JABEQC010000001.1, forward strand.
ACAATCCCCGCTTCTTTTACTCGCTCGATAATTGTTTCAGGGTCGAGGTTAGTAATACTGCCACTGGATGCGGGTTTTCCCCATTGGCGATCTTCGTTTGCACGAATGATGATGGTATCGCACTTCACTTTGGCAGGATGGGTAGTCAAATGCTCAGTAATCGCTGTTACAATACCATTCACCGGCGAATGAACCGGAGCCACCATATCGGTATGCCCGACTGCAATTTTCTGACCGCGATAGACGTGTTCACCCACAGCCACCAGCGATTTTAAACGTGCGCCATTGCGTAATTGCAAAGGCAAGAAAACATTACGCGGCCAGAAGCCAGTATCAATTTTCTTATCACTGGTTAGCTCTTTGTAAGCTTTTGGATGGATCCCACCACGAAACGGATGGCCGCTTAAACTCAACATAATCTACTCCTACACCGCGACCGGTAATGTTGGTTTTGGCCAGTACCAACTCGCTGCATCTGGCTGAACTTCAACCATAGATAAACAGCCTTGAGAACAGGCTTTCTGACATAACTGACATCCGGTACACACATCCTTGATAACGGTATGCAGTTGTTTTGGAGCACCGACAATGGCATCAAATGGGCACGCTTTATAGCAGCGGTTACACCCCGTGCACTGGCTTTCTGCTATGTACGCCACTAGCGGCTTGTCTTGATCAGCGACATCGATAGACACACCCAGCATTTCAGCAACTGACACTGCCAAATTCGAACCACCCGGAGGACACGCATTCGGGTTGAGTTCACCTGCCACCATTTTTTCAGCCGCTTGTCGACAACCCGCCTCACCACATTGCCCGCATTGACCTCCGGGCAAAATAGCTTCAATTTGGTCAACCAGTGGATTGCTCTCTACGCGAAACAAAATGGCTGCATAACCGAGTGCGATACCCAGTAAAGCCCCCAGACAGACAAAAAACACTAAAGCTATGACTAACATCGACAGTCCTCCTTGACCGCTACCTTCTTCTGATCTCTACCTTGTTTGACCTCTAGCTTACTGAACAGCTAATCAGGGTTGTCGCTTACCTAAGCCATTCCTGAAAAGCCCATAAAAGCCATCGATAGAAACCCTGCGGTAATAAATGCGATGGGTGTACCTTTGAATGCAGCGGGAACACGGCTGAGTACTAGCTGGCTACGTAACCCTGCGAACAAAGTAATCACAATTAAGAAACCTGCTGCCGAACCGACACTGAACATCAAGGTATCGATAAAAGAGAGATCATCCTGAACAGCAAGCAGCGCAACACCGAATACCGCACAGTTAGTGGTGATCAGCGGAAGATAGACACCCAAAGCCTGATACAGAGCGGGGAAACTTTTCTTTACGTACAACTCGGTAAACTGAACCACAGCAGCGATGACAAGAATGAACGCGATAATACGCATGAATTCGAGCCCCAGAGGGCGCAAAATATAGAACTCCAGCAGCCAAGTTGAGACCGTCGCGATGGTAAGTACGAATGTGGTCGCCACCCCCATTCCCACAGCGCTACTGATCTTGCTCGATACCCCCATGAACGGACACAGACCGAGAAACTTAGCCAATACCACGTTGTTCACGAAAGCGGCACTGAGCAAAATAATCAATCCTTCAGACATAACTTGATTCCTTTTCTACGGGTTAATTGCTACTAGGGTCAGTTGACCTTTCCCTAGCTTGGTGCATACGTTATGCCAGCCGTCTTTTTTGCACTAAATTGAATCGCACAGCCCTGAAAATACAGATGTTAACGCGCGATTAAGCGCTGTTTTCAAGCCCACTTTTGCTTTGTCAGGAAGGTGACAAAGTTCAAAATTTCTCTTTCGTTTGTCTTAAATCAAACAAGGAGGTGTTAGCTGAGCCCAACCATTCCCATGCTTTTTATATGGAATAAGAAATGCATTGTTGCCTATGACGAAGGACCAAACAGAGCAAAGGATGGCACTTATGGGACAAGTAGACACACTCTTAGAAGGCGCAACTCCGCCTATTTTCGATTATCAAGCATTTGAACAAATCGTCTCGCATGCGCCAGTCGCGATTAGCATCACCGACCACAAAGGCACTATTCTGTTTGTTAACCAAACATTCTCGGATATCACTGGCTACAGTTTTAGTGAACTCATCGGCAGAAACTCTTCTCTTCTTTCTTACAAAGCCACACCAAGAAGCGTGTACGAAAACTTATGGAAAACCATATCGGAAGGGAATCACTGGCAAGGACAGTTGGTTAACCGCAAAAAATGTGGCGAAGCTTATATTGCTGAAATCTCTATCTCTCGACTATCACACCCTCATGGCGAAGTCTGTTACTACGCGATTCATAAAGACATTACCGAGCGTCACCAACTCATAACCGAACAGAAAAACCAATTTACGATGTTTCAGGCAGTGCTTAACGCCGCACCTATCGCCATCGCACTTGTTGATAGCTCACACCGTGTTCTGTTTAGTAATCAGAAGTTCAGTAATATTGAAAAGAGCATTGGACAGTCTCCGATTGATGCACTGCTCAACAGTTTACTCAACGATTACGGGCATGACTCAGTCGCAGATTTTCTTGGCAAAAAAGACAATCGCTATAAAGGGGTATATATCGAATCCAATGAACCCGTTCGTGAACGTTGGTTTGAGTACGCCTTGGTGAAAACACCTGTAGCAGCCAGCAGTGTGGATTCCTACTTCCTACCTGAAGATGACGACTATACCGTTATCGCAATTTCAGAAAGAACCCGTGAAAAACAACTGGTGGAAGAGCGCCGCATTAACGCCATGAAACTGATGGCGCGCGATAACAAATACGTGCATGCCATGCAGGAAGCCTTGATGGGTACGCTGCATCAATTGCAAGGTCCATTCAACATGATTGAATCGGCGGTACGTATTCTTAAACGTACCAACCCCGCTTGCCCTGGCTTAGTGGCGATGGATGAAGCGATGGATACTGCATTAGATGCAATGCAAGACATCAAACTAGCGATTCCTGAACGCACCAGCGAAGCGTTTCAGCCGGTTAATCTCAATCAGGTCATTCGAGATGTCAGTGACATCAGCACCGATGAACTACTCAAGTCATCGTCTAACTTGGAACTGATTCTGGCGCCTCGTCTTTCAACCATTAACGGTATGTCACACCGCTTGATTCTGGCACTGAAACAGTTGATTGATAATTCAATTGATGCGATTCAGGCGGCGAAAACCAGCGACCGAACCATCATCATCTGCTCTTACGAAAGTGACGGTGAAATTAAGGTGATTGTCGAAGACAGTGGCATTGGTATTGAAGAGTCGCAACGACTCAAAATTTTCCAACCGTTCTTCAGCACCAAACCAAAACACCAAACTGGCTGCCGAGGCATCGGGCTTTCGATTGTGCAGCAGGTTCTGAATGAACACTCAGCCACCATTAATGTCAGCAATAGTGAGCGCTTACGTGGCGCACACATCTGTCTTACTTTTCCCATCAGCCAATGGTGATCGACTATGACAGACGAAATGACTTTATTGAACTTGGAACGTCGGTTACTGGCGGCCATGTACAAGATTTCCAGTGTGCTGAATACCAGCCTCAACTATGTGGAGTCGTCCGATAAAATCCTGCAAGTGCTGCACGATGAGTGCGCTTTGCAATGCGGTATGTTAACGATACTCGACAGTACACGAGACATATTGTTAATCAAATCGGTTCACTCTCCACAACCTAACTCAGCAGCGCAACACAAGCAGGTGTCTTATAAAATCGGCGAAGGATTGGTGGGCGAAGTTCTGCGCCAAGGCAGCTCTATCGTGCTGCACAATCTTGGCAGCGACCAACGCTTTGCGGACAAGCTGGCACTGTATGACTACGAAAAACCGTTTATCTGCGTCCCTTTGAAAGACGCCAATGGTAAAGTGATTGGCGCTTTGTCAGCTCAGCCACCGAAGTTTGTGGAAGGCTTCATCACCCTGCAAACCAACTTCCTCAACATGATTGCCAACCTAATCGCCAAAAACGTTCAGTTGGCATACAAGGTGGAGACACATCAACAGCAATTGGTGGATGAGCGCGACAACTTACGACGTAAAGTTCGCAACAACTACAGTTTTCGTAATCTGGTTGGGCATACCAAATCTATGCGCCAGATCTTCGAGCAAATCCGTTTGGTCTCGCGTTGGGATTCTACCGTGCTTATTCGTGGTGAATCCGGCACAGGTAAAGAGCTGGTTGCCAACGCTATTCACTACAATTCACCAAGAGCAAACTTGCCCTTTGTAAAACTGAACTGTGCAGCTTTGCCAGACAACTTGCTTGAATCAGAACTATTTGGGCACGAAAAAGGCGCGTTTACGGGAGCAGTGAAGCAGCGCAAAGGTCGATTTGAAATGGCGGACAACGGCACCATTTTTCTTGATGAAATCGGTGAAACCAGCCCTGCGTTTCAAGCAAAGCTGCTGCGAGTTTTACAGGAGAAAGAGTTTGAACGTGTGGGTGGAACTACCACCATTTCGGTTAACGTGCGGATCATCGCAGCCACTAACCGTTACCTTGAGCAAGAAGTGGCGCAAGGCAATTTCCGTGAGGATCTTTACTATCGCCTCAACGTCATGCCTATGTATTTGCCACCACTGCGTGAACGTCTGCAAGATATACCTGAACTTGCTGAGCACATGATCCAGAACCTGAGTAAAGCGCAGCAGCGTAAACTGACACTGAGCGACGAAGCGATTCGTTTGATGATGTCGCATCCATGGCCAGGTAACGTACGAGAGCTGGAAAACACTCTCGAGAGAGCGTCGGTGCTGTGTGAATCAGGGGTTATTGGGCCAGAACTCATCACGCTGAATAAGTCGCAGCCGGTGTTCCAACCCCCTGTTCATCAAATAAGTAATTATCTTTCCCCAAATAATCCTGTTCATCATCAGGCTAGCCATCCTGCGCATCATGCCTCAACCAATGGAGCATCAATGCCGGACTACCCTCATTCGCCACAGGATATGCCAACAGGAGACGAAAGAGACATGGTGATTGATGCACTTGAGCGGTCAGGTTGGGTGAAAGCGAAAGCGGCACGATTGCTTAATATGACACCTCGTCAAATTGCCTATCGTATTCAGATTATGAACATTGAAATGAAGCAAATTTAGCGAGGAGATCAAACAACAACTGGGAACGTTTGTCTGCTTTCAGACATTGTGGCAGACAAACCGCCCCAACCACTCACCTAACCCTTTGAATATAAGTATCTTTATATCGGAACGAAGCTTGCAGAGCAACCGTATCGTTTGATTTCAGCAGTAAACAAGAGGTAGACATGGAAAGTCATTCTCGCTCTGTAGGGTCGCAACATTCAACCCAAGATAAGGTGCACCATTTCTTCACCAAACAGGTACAGGAAAAAATTCAGCAGCACCCTTGTTACTCCAAAGAAGCGCACCAGTATGCTCGGATGCATCTGCCTGTAGCGCCAGCCTGCAATATTCAATGCAACTACTGTAACCGCAAATACGATTGTAGCAACGAATCCCGTCCCGGAGTCGTTTCAAGAGTGATGGACAGTAGTGGCGCCCTAAGACAATTCAACGCAATTAAAAAGCGAGCACCGAACTTAACCGTGGCGGGAATTGCGGGGCCGGGTGATGCATTAGCCAACCCCAAAGCGACCTTCGCTACGCTTCGTTTATTGAAACAAGCTCAACCTGATGTTCAGTTGTGCATTTCAACCAATGGCTTGGCTTTGGCCGATCATGTGGAGCAACTAGCTGAAGTGGGCGTCCACCATCTCACAATCACCATAAACACCGTCGACCCTGAAGTGGGTGAGAAAATCTACCCTTGGATCTATTTCAATAATCAACGCTTACGCGGCAGAGAAGCGGCGCAAACCTTAATCGAAAGGCAGTTGCTTGGTCTTGAAATGGCTGCTCTAGCGGGCATGTTAGTGAAAGTGAATACGGTACTGATTCCCGGTATTAATCACCATCACGTGGCGGCGGTCTCTGAAGAAGTCAAAAAACGTGGCGCGCTGCTGCACAACATCATGCCTTTGATTTCAGACCCAAGCCACGGCACCTATTTTGGTCTAAGTGGTCAACGTGGGCCAACCGAAGAAGAAGTCGCACTTGCCCGTGAGCAATGCGGTGGACACATGCCACAAATGACTCACTGCCAACAGTGCCGAGCGGATGCCGTCGGAATGTTAGGCAACGGTGAATCACCATGTTCTAGCGCTTCTCAATCGAATGAGCACGATCAGGTGAATATGAATAAGCCGTCGAGCAAGAATACATTCCGTGTCGCAATTGCCAGTGATGGTAGCGACAGTGAGCATATTCAACTTCATTTTGGTCATGCGACACGTTTTGAAATTTACCTGTTCAGTGAGAAATCACAGCAGTTTCTCTATCAGGAAACGCGTCATGTTGAGTTGTACTGTAATGGCAAAGATGACTGTGATGATGTCGATAAGCAAGCTCTGATTCAGTCCATCGCCGACTGCCAAATGGTATTGAGTGCCAGAATCGGCATCACACCATGGCGAGAGTTAGAAAAACTCGGCGTTCAACCCAATGTCGATTTTGCTTTTCAGTCTGTCGCAGCAAGCCTAGACAGTATTGCGAAAGATCTTATCGCGAACCAAAGCAAGGAGGTGGACTATGAGCTTTGTCATCAGCAATAAATGTGTTGGTTGCCATGCTTGTATGGTGGTGTGTCCAAATCAAGCCGTCTACCCAGATGCGGATCTCGCCAACCAGTTCCATATCCACCCAAAACGGTGTGATGAATGCTCTGCGCATTACGACAGTCCCCAATGTGCAAGCATCTGCCCTGTGGAGGAAGCGATTCTTGATAGCACGAGAAATCCGCTCAATCCGATAGGCAGCTTGATGCCCACTATCGTTGCAAGCCAACTGTCACAGCAGCAAAGTATCGCTGATAGCTAACGTAGTCAGTCTATCTCAGAAACTAGCGAGGCAACGCATGATGGATAACGTCATTCAAGACTATTGGCAGCCAATATTAGAGAGCTATCAAAAGGGCCAAACAGCCCTGCCTCTCTACATGGGTTTAAACCAGAACGGATATAATGCTCTATTGTTAGCCATGGGCTTAGAATCCGTTACTCTTTCCTTAGAGGCGGAAGAGAAACTCCGGCTACGATTGGAGCTGATGAATATGCGGATCGGTGAGTTGGAAGAACTAGAGAAGCTGTTGGTTGAGTCACTTAATCCAGATGTTACGCTTGGCTGTGAAATGGTAACCGTGTTAGCCAGTGCTTGTTTGGGCAGCCAACATTTATGGCGAGATTTAGGCATGCCGGAACGTCCTCGCCTAACGGCTCTGTTTCGAGACTACTTCCCGTCACTTCATACCAAAAACGTCAACAACATGCGCTGGAAACGCTTCTTGTATCGCCAATTGTGTGAAAACGGAGGCGACTATGTGTGCCGCTCACCAAGTTGCGAAGAGTGTGCGAGTTACTCAGAGTGTTTTGATTTGTCAGCAAAGTAGATCAGATTTCCAACTCGGTGCCGTTTCGATTCTCTATCGGCTGAAGACAGAACCATCTTCAACCTATAGAAGTGTGTGATAGTTAGAACTGAAACTCGCTTTGCCTGCGTGAAGGCTCTACCTGATGCAAATAGCGAGTAAAAGTGTCTTTAGGGCGCTCAAGACCGTTCGCTGCCAATGTTCTGGAAGCCATACCTCTGTGATTACTGCCGTGTGTTAGCAAGTGCAAAAGGATTTCTTCCACCGTCAGTGTTCCTAAGTCACCATCGACAAATTTAAATACGATACTTCTCTCAAGCTCTTCAGTCGTCAGCGACTGTGCGTAATTCACTAGCCATAAATCAATCTGCTCCATTGTCTGACGAAGTTCTGCGATCGTAGGTGTTTCAACGGTATTATCAGCACTGTATTTCTCTGGCTCACCCAAAATTCGACTGATAAAAAGACTGTCTACAACAGTGGTATGGTTGAGAATTCGAATAAAGAAAATCGCGTCATCTTGCGGAAGTCGATCAAATTGCTGCTCACCTAACGCTAATAACTCAGTGTTTGCCCATTGCTTGTATTGAAATGCTTTTGCTAGTTGCATTTTTGCTCCCGTAATAGTCCATTAAAAACGCGATTAAATTAGCCTCTTTCCACTCGCACGATATTCAAATTCTCATCGCTGGTTGGGGGTTCGAAATACTGAGTCACATGATGAAATACCGCCTCTGTATCGAACTGTGCTCTCTCTGGTTGCTCTATTCGTCGCTTTGCTATTTGAGACAGACACTGACTGTCAGAGAGATCCAAGTAAACCAGTTCATGCTCACATCCCAATTCTGAGCACATAGAACTAAACCAATGTCGTTGTCGGGCTGTGTTGGCGGGAAAATCCATTACCACGTTCGTCCCTGCTTTCAAAATGCTTTGAATATGGCTCTTAATGAAGGGTTTAATTGCCGTAGAAAACTGAATGTAGTCATCAAAGGTTTGAATTTGATTGGGATAATGAGCAGATAACCATTCGTCCTCGGAGACAAGTACCGCCCTGTTTTCAGCAGCGACAACTTTGGAATAGGTTGATTTACCTGCACCCATTTTTCCGCAGAAAAAGAACAGTTTTCCTAATGACTTCATATTGTCTCCATGTCGTTCTGTTGATGACTAACTAGACTATTTCGCCTGATGCTTTTCAATGAAAGGCGTCAGCTTTTCCAACAATAAGTGCTGTTTATTTTGCGCTTCGTTCATACCCAACTGAGCGCCTTTCTGCGTCAACGATGGTGATTTCTCCACCAGTTTTTTCCCTGTTGGACTTTCAAAGAAACGAATAACATCTTCCATTTCATCGACAGTAAACGTTTGTGCATATACAACGGCAATCTGTCTTTTGAGACCTTCTCTGTCTAAATCATTGTTAAACCAATCGCGATAAATGTTCTTCAATTCAACCGTTTCTTCGTCATTGAGTCTTAGATTGTCAGCCAGTTGATTGACGATAGGAAGCATGCTCTCAAAACCACCCAACATTTGTTCATCTACTTTCATCGTGACTAACAATTTTTCTGCTGTTTCTATTTGTGAATCAGTATACGCATGCGCAAAACCTACAAACATAAAAGACAACACCAGTGCGATTACTTTGTTCATTTCTCATTTTCCCTTTTAATAGTAAAAATTTAATATGCAACTCATTCCTAATCAATGAAACCGACCATCGCACTTTCTCAGAAAGCAATCAATTTTATTTATAAGAAAACCATCAACCAGCAATAGTACTTCTCACCATTTAAAGCCATAATTCGACCAACTCGTGAGTTTTAAACTCTCACCTTAAGAAATCAGAAGTAGAAAGACAGTAATGACAACAGAGTCGACAGCCATTATTGGACTGCATAATCCTAAGAACCCAACCAATGTAGGCGCGGTATTGCGCGCAGCAGGTTGCTACAACGCAACGCAAGTTCGTTACAACGGAACACGCTATAACCGAGCTGCAAAGTTCCAAACTGATACCAAACATGCCCATGAGCGAATTGGATTGGTGGAAATGGAAGATCTCACTTCAGCGCTTGCTGATGATGTAGAGATCGTATGTGTTGAGCTGGCGCTTGGCGCCGTACCGCTCCCTCACTTCACTCACCCAGATAAAGCGATATACGTGTTCGGTCCAGAAGACGGTTCTCTACCGCAAGAGGTCGTCGATAAAGCCCATCATGTGGTCTATGTTCCGACTACGGGCTGCATGAACCTTGCTGCGACGGTCAATGTTGTGCTCTATGACCGTATGGCGAAAACCATGGGTAACATCGATCACCACCAGCAAGTGTTGGAAAACCGAGACAATAAGAACAGATTGATAGTGAAAGAAGGTATTTGAGTAAAGCAGTGATAAGCGCTCACTTCGCCTATTAAGCTAAGATTTCATAACCTTAAAGTAAAAGCCAACCTCGAGTGTTGGCTTTTTTTATTTGCGTTTGTTGGTAACGACAGCACACTCAAAAACTAACGAATGATATGTTGGATTTTTTCTACCTGCGACTCGAAAATGTCTTTCACTTCTTTGTTGTTGGTTTTGGCAATCGAAATCCACTGCAAACCCGTTTCATCAGAATGCTCAAACTCCACTTGCAGTTCGTATTTCCTCACCGATAACAGAGCCAAAAACATTCCCGCAAAAATCGAAAACGGCCCTGCGTAAATACCGAAATAATTGGGAGTGACAATCCAAACCACACTGGAAGCAATCAAGCCAAATATAATCAGCCTGACAGCATGATCTTTTAGCGTATTGGTTCTCACTCTGGAACGTTTTATTTGTGCCAGCGGATATTCGTCGTTATTAAATTTAAGCGTGGTGCTATTAATGTTGAAACTACGCGCAGTAATCATCTTGCTCTCCAACTCTTGCAACGTCAGCATCATCTACCGCTCATAGCAAAGTTTGAACTTAAATAAACACTGATTTCCAACAATGAGAAATGGTCAGAAATTCAATGACTTTTTACTGACAATTTAATTACTCAGGAAAATAAAATCAGAAAATTGCTTATTTAATAACAGTTGGATAACCGTTAGACTCTTTAGAACTAGATGCTCTTTTTCCTCCATAAATTCTAATAATCGACTCAACTCAACGCAGGTAGGCACCTTAGGGATTTTTAATGACAAACCCGCTACGTACTTTCACAGCACTATATGGCACAACACTTCTCACCGTTTTGGCGAGTGGATTACTCACAACCTATTTAGGTCTCAGACTTTCAGCAATGCAGGTCCCTGAATTATGGATTGGGGCCATGATGTCTGCGTATTACGCAGGGCTAGTTGCAGGTTCTAAAATCGGGCACCGATTGGTTGCTCAGGTCGGTCACATTCGTGCCTTTGTCGCCAGTGCAGGCATAGTCACAGCATCCGCACTTGGACACGCATTGGTGGACGACTTATCAATCTGGATTATCCTCAGACTGATCGTCGGTGTCGGGATGATGTGTCAGTACATGGTGTTGGAAAGCTGGCTCAATGAACAGGCAGATAATAATCAACGTGGCGCAGTATTTGCGAGCTATATGATTGTTTCTTATTTGGGGTTGATTCTCGGCCAAGGCGCGATCAGCTTCTACCCAGATCTAGGCTTAGAGCCTTTGCTGCTTATCGCCATCTGTTTTGCTTTGTGTATTGTGCCAATTGCGCTAACGAAACGAATTCACCCAGATCCATTGGTTCCTGCACCGCTGCAAATTACTTACTACTGGAAAAAAGCGCCTCAGGCACTGACCACAGTAGCTATAGGCGGCATGATTGTCGGTTCTTTCTATGGTCTTGCTCCTGCTTACGCAAGTAACCTTGGTATGCATCCAGACCAAGTCGCCACTTATATGACCACCACCATTATGGCGGGTTTGTTGGCTCAATGGCCTATGGGTAAGCTCTCAGACATGATTTCCCGTAGCAGCCTAATCCGAATTAACTGTGTATTGCTCGGCGGCTTAACCGCGGCTATCGCGCTTCTGCCACATCAGGATCATTTATCTCTGGTGATGACTTTCCTGTTCGGTATTTTGGGGTTCACCTTATATCCTCTGGCAACAGCTCTGGCAAACTCGCGTGTTGAACAGGGCGAGCGTGTGGGATTATCTGCCACTATTTTGCTGACATTCGGTCTTGGTGCCTCTATCGGGCCACTCATTGCTTCTACCATCATGCAATGGTTTGGCAATGAGATGCTTTATGGCTTTATGGCTGCGTGTACCTTAGTGATGTTTTTCCGTTTGCAATACATCAACTCTCGCCAGAAGAAGGCCGAAGTTTCGGTATCGGAAGACTACATTATGGCAACAGGTGACTTAGTGTCCTCACCTCTTGCTGTAGCACTTGACCCTCGTGTCGATGTGGAAAGCGTTCAGGAAGAAATGACACCTTCGTTTGAAGCAGAAGAAGAGAGCGAAGAGGACGACGAGGATTACCAAGACGATGAAATTGACGGCGACCACGATGACATCGTGATTGTCAACGCCGATATTGAAGATGAACGTAAGTAATCACTTCTCCTCTGCATACCGATAGTTAATGTCCCCCAAGCTTTGCGGCTTGGGGGATTTTCATATTAGGCTACGCCACCAGAACCAAACGCTTCTGCATATATTTGTGTCTCTGATACACCAAGTTGACGAAGCTGCGTCATGTAATGAGACATAAACGCCATTGGTCCGCACAGGTAGTAATCCGCTTGGGTAAAATCTTGCGGCAAAACATGAGTGAGATTGAACGGAGCTTGTTGTGCGCCGTTGTCCTGATTGGCTCCGTGATCATAGAAATAGTTCACCTTCATCCCTTTTTCAGCAAACTCATCAGTGACCGACTTAAATGCATGAACTTGAGGGTTGCGAGCACTGTGAATGAAATGCACTGAGCCTAAAGCATTTTTCTTATTCAGATAGCTGCTCATTGCCATCATAGGCGTAATACCCACACCGCCACTTAGCAGTACGATTGGACGCTCACTTTGTTCATTCAGCACAAATTCGCCATACGGCGCAGAGACTTCAATTACATCACCCTGTTGAATTTCACCGTGCATATGGTTAGACACAAGCCCAGCAGGTTTGTGGTCTGCTGCGGACTCTTTTTTGATTGAGATTCGCAATGTCTCCTCATTGGGAGCTTGAGACAAACTGTACTGACGAGGCTGATACAGCCCCGTTTCTTTGACGAACACGCGAACGCTGATGTATTGCCCCGGTTTGAATACCGGCAGTGTGCCGCCATCTGTCGGCTCAAGATAGAAAGAGGTAATTTCTTCACTTTCTGCCACTTTGCTGCGAACGCGGAACGGACGCCAACCTGTCCAGCCTTGCGCCTTTTCTACAGACGCCTGATAAAGCTTAGATTCCACATCAATAAACAGATCGGCCAACTGTTGGTAAGCCGCAGCCCAAGCATCAATCAGTTCATCGCTTGCAGCATCACCCAGCACTTCTTTGATTGAAGCTAAAAGATGTTTGCCCACAATGCCATACTGCTCAGCTCGGATGCCTAAGCTGGTGTGTTTGTGAGCAATACGCTCAACAACCGACAATAATACGGAAGGATCATGAATGTTTTCAGCATATGCGAGCACAGCCATAGCTAACGCTTGAGGCTGATTGCCAGTTTTTTGATGCGATTGATTGAAGACGTTTTTCAGCTCTGGATTATGTTTGAGCATCCGTTGATAAAAATAGGTAGTCAGTGCGACACCACTCTCTCGTAAAACAGGAACGGTGGCTAACACTAATGACTTTTGACTTTCTTTCATTTGAAATTTCCTATGCAATTTCTTTTTAATTATCTGTTTATTAATAATAAGCAAGTTATAGAACTTGAGGGCTCAACGTTGAATAACAAACGCATCAAGCCATTAGTCGTATTGAAGTAAGAATAGTTGAGCAAGACTAATGGCTATGAACGTTTGTCTGTTGATGGGGTTATCCTGGGTGGCCGTCAGCGCGTGGGCGTAACAGCATGGTGCCAAATTTCAGGATGAATAAAGTGAATGCGATGATCCAAAGCGCTGCCGCGATATCCACCATCAGCAACATGTGCTGCGGCCAGAAAGCGACACCAAAACCTCGCACAAAAGCAGCAAGCACGATGGCTGCAAACGCCAGCCACATGTTTGGTCCTTGATAAATCATTCTCCCTGTATGACCCATAGTCACACGCGAGATCATCGATAAGATAAGCCCGCCAATCGCTCCGATAGCGATCACGTGTAACATATTGTGGGATACAAACAGGCCGTTAGGAATCCAATTTAATTCCGCTAACGCTTTGATAAGCAGCCCTGAAGGGATGCAGGCATAAGTCAGATGCAACGACCACACTAACGGCTCTTTTAACGTTGTCCATGGCTTCCAACGTAGCCAACGAGCCAACTGCATCACCGCTGCGAATAGCATGATAGCTGGGCTAACTTGTTCACTGGTTAACGGGAAAAAGCTTAAAGCAAACAGCATAACCAACGGCGTATTGGCAGCGGCATCCAACCAAAGAAGGGTGTTCGCTTTCTCGAAGTTAAATCGACGTGCGGTGAAAAACGGAATCACTCGCCCGCCCATAATTGAAATAAGCAGTACAAACCACCACAGCATCGCCTGCCAAACCGCAATTGAAGGGAAAGGAGGCATACCCTTGATGGTTGCGTAACTGGCGTAGTTCGCCACAATGGCCAAGACAAAAAATGGCAAGAAGATCAGATTACGATAGCCTTTGGCTTTCACCACTCGAAACGAAATCTCATACGCAACTAAAGCGAGAAACAGCGCTTCAATGGAAGAGGTTAGCCAAAGCGGAACGTCTGTCCAAAGCAGCACTCTCGGCAGCATCCATAGTGTAACAAGCACGCCTAACCATTTGTCTTTGGTGCCATTCACACCTGTCCAGTTCTGAACGGCGGTTAGTAAGAAACCAGCCACAATCGCCATGGCAAAGCCAAAAAGCATTTCATGAACGTGCCACCACAAAGCGGGAACTCTTAACTGAGCGGGCTGACCGTGCTGAAAGGCATATACCCAAATGCCAATCGCGATAACTGAATATACACTGCCAAATAAAAAGAAAGGTCTGAAGCCTAAGCGCAGAACGGGGATGATTTTATCTTCTGCACTCTTATCGGTGATGTTGAGCATAAACGCGCGATTCCTAACAATACATCTAAATAACGAAGTAATAGCTATTGCACGAATCAAGCCAACTTTAACTTATTGATTTTTAATAACTTACATTTTAAGCCCTTGACAACTGCGTTGTAATAAACACATCATCAGTTCGTTTTTGTCTTAACGTAGAAGCCCAAATGGACACACATGTCATCAAACCATCCATAGAACAAGTACTGTTGAACATTGCGGTAGAGCTGAATATGGGAGAGCCTTCCACTCAGCACTACCAAAAATTGATTGATGCCCTGCAACAACTACTTCCCTGTGATGCCAGTGCTCTATTTACACTCGACAACGAAAAGCACTTAGTACCGATTGCCATCAGCGGTTTGTCATCTGAGGTATTCGGACGCCGCTTTCTGCCTGATGTCCATCCGCGTTTGGCTATGATCTTAGCCAACCGTAAGCCAGTACGTTTCCCTGAGAATTCAAGCCTGCCAGACCCTTTTGACGGCTTACTGAGTGAAGATATCCACCATAGTATTGATGTTCACTCTTGCATGGGGTGCAGCTTATACGTGGGCGATACTTTGGTTGGCGCGCTGACGCTGGACGCGGCAAAACCCGGTGCTTTCAACAGTATTCCAGACAAAACCATTGAGACCTTTGCAGCGCTTGCTGCGGGGATCATTCGCAATATCAGTCTGTTTGAAGCATTGAATAAAGCCAATCGTCAGCAACATTCAGTAAATCAATTGCTGATTGATGAAGCGAGAAACAAAGGTGGAAAACTGGTTGGTGTTAGCCCCCAGATTAAGCGACTCAGAGCCAACATTGAGATGGTCGCGCACTCGAATTACGCGGTTTTGATCAGCGGCGAAACGGGTACAGGCAAGGAAGTGGTTGCTCACCAAGTTCACGCGCATAGCCTACGCAGTGACAAGCCTATGGTTTATGTAAACTGCGCGGCGTTACCCGAATCCATTGCTGAAAGTGAACTATTCGGACATGTAAAAGGCGCGTTTACCGGTGCCAACAGTTCACGTGCGGGTAAATTTGAACTGGCCGATGGTGGCACCATTTTCCTTGATGAAATCGGTGAACTGCCTTTGCTACTGCAAGCTAAGCTGCTGCGTGTTATTCAGCAAGGTGAAGTACAACGAGTGGGCGCAGATAAAAACCACATCGTAGATGTTCGTGTTATCGCGGCAACCAATCGAGACCTCGCTCAAGAAGTGGCTGAAGGACGTTTCCGCTCCGACCTTTTCCATCGTTTGAATGTATTTCCTATTCAGGTGCCCCCTTTACGCTCTCGTGAAGGAGACATTCCGGTTTTAGTGGGATACATACTGGATAACATTCGTCGCCAGTTCCACCTGAAAACACTGCACATTCACCCTAAAGCACTGCAATTATTAGAAAAACAGTCTTGGTTAGGTAACGTCAGGGAGCTGGAACACACCTTAATGCGTGCGGGCTTACACGCTATGAGAACACAATCAGAGCTGATTGAACCTCTCCACTTTATGAACGATTTTGACTTATCTGAACAGTCAGTAAATGGAAAGGCGAATAACAATACTTCGCCTCAACTTCCCAACTCTTCAGTACCCATGCGTGAAGCGGTAGAAGCGTTTCAAAAGCAGCTTATTGAACATGCATTGCAACTGAACAACGGTGTTTGGTCTCAGGCGGCGGCTTTTTTACAGATGGACAGAGGTAACTTGTTCAAAATGGGTAAAAAACTGGGCGTACAAGCCTGTGAATCTTCCAAATAAATGTGACTTGTTGTATTAAAAACAACACGCGATGTGTTTATAACAACAATGACTTTGTTCGAAAAATAAAAATTCACGAAAAATCAATAAGATAAAAACTGGCATACTCTCTGCACTACCAGCGATGAAATTTAAAGACCGCTTAACGCACCCTTCGCGTTAAGCGGCCAATTTTAATACTTATCACTGGAGCCCCAACTATGTTCTGTATTCAATGTGAACAAACCATTCAAACCCCTATCGCAAAAGGTTGCGCGTATTCGCAAGGTATGTGTGGAAAAACAAGTGATGTTTCTGATCTACAAGATATTTTAGTTTATACGCTACAAGGCGTTTCATTCTGGGCTCAACTTGGCCGTGAATATCAAATTATCGACACTGAAATCGACGAATGGGCGCCGAAAGCCTTCTTTGCAACACTGACTAACGTAAACTTTGATGAAAAGCGCATCGTTGAGTTCGCAAACCAAGCTTATCAATACAAACAGAGTTTAGAACAGCGAGTCAGAGCCGCAGCAACGTTAGCTGACAAATCAATTCCTGAGCTTTCCCCAGCGGCTCAGTTTGAACTTCCAACGGATCGTGAAGCATTGTTAAAGTTTGCGCCTTTAGCCGCAGTAAACCGTGGTCATGAAACCGTCGATCCTGATGTCATGGGTTTGCGTTTACTCTGCTTGTATGGCTTAAAAGGCGCAGCAGCCTACTTAGAACACGCCCGTGTTTTAGGACAAAGCGATGTAGAGATCCACACTGAATATCATCAAATCATGTCTTGGTTAGGTACAGAACCACAAGATCTCAATGCACTGCTTAACTGCTCAATGCAAATTGGCCTAATGAACTACAAGATCATGGCCCTATTAGATAAAGGCGAAACGGAAAATTTCGGTCACCCTGCGCCAACGCAAGTCAACGTAAAAACAAAGAAAGGCAAGTGCATTCTTGTGTCTGGACATGATCTGCATGACTTAGAAAAAATCCTGCAACAAACCGAAGGCAAAGGCATTAACGTCTACACCAATGGTGAAATGTTACCTGCTCATGGTTACCCAGAACTGAACAAGTACCCTCATTTAGCGGGTAACTACGGTAGCGCTTGGCAGAACCAGCAAAAAGAGTTTGCTAACTTCCCGGGTGCAATTGTGATGACATCAAACTGCTTACTGAATCCAGAAGTCGGTCAATATGCCGATCGCCTGTTCACTCGCAGCATTGTCGGCTGGCCGGGCGTATCTCATTTAGAAGGTGATGATTTCTCAACAGTGATCGAATGTGCATTAGCTCAGGACGGATTCCAGCATGATGAAATTGAACAGATGATCACTGTCGGCTTCGGTCGTAATGCCTTAATGGAAGCGGCACCGGCTGTGATTGATCAAGTTAAGCAGGGCAATATCAGTCACTTTTTCTTGGTAGGCGGTTGTGATGGTGACAAAGCAGAGCGCAACTACTACAACGAATTTACCAAACAAACGCCAGAAGACAGCCTGATCCTGACTCTCGCTTGCGGTAAGTTCCGCTTTAACAAAGAGCAACACGGTGAAATTAACGGTATTCCTCGTCTTCTCGATGTCGGTCAATGTAACGACTCCTACTCAGCGATTCAGTTAGCATTAGCGTTGGCAGAAGAATTTGACTGTGGTGTCAATGACCTACCACTGACACTGGTATTATCTTGGTTCGAACAAAAGGCTATTGTGGTTTTACTTACCCTACTCGCTTTAGGTGTGAAAGGTATTTACACCGGCCCAACTCAACCAGCATTCCTTACTGACAACTTAATGGCCATTATTCAGGACAAATTCGACCTAAGAGCCATCTCGACTGTTGAACAAGATCTTGCGCAAATCCTTGGCGAAAAAGCCGCTGCGTAAATGTGTTTAATGACAGGTGGGTATCGCCCACCTGTGCTTATTGAAGAGACGACTATGGAACAATTTCAATGGCCGAACCAAGGCGCTGCACGCTTAATCTGTAAAAGCAGATGGCAGGAAACGCCGGATTGCATCAGTTTTACCTTAACCAGCGAAGAGCAAGACAAAACCTTTAGTTTTATTGCAGGGCAATTTGTGACTTTAGGGGTAGAGATTGATGGCAACACTGAGTACCGCGCGTATTCTCTCAGCTCACTGTCAAACCAGACCGAAATGCAATTTACCGTGAAAAGGGTTGCTGGCGGTAAAGTATCGAATTATCTCAATGACCATTTACAAGTGGGTCAATCATTGCAGGTACTTCCACCCGCTGGACAATTTCACATTGAGCAGCCTCATACCGATAAGATCTTGTTGCTCAGTGCGGGTTGCGGCATAACTCCGGTTATGTCGATGGCGAAAACACTGTTAGCAGACAGCCAAGATCGCACAGAGATACATTTCATTCATGCAGCAACCTGTGCAGAGCAGCTAATTTATCATGCTGAACTACAACAAATGGAGCAGCTGCACCCTCGTTTCAAGCTCGACATTATGCTGGAGGATGCAACCAATACTGATTACTTGGAAGGACGTCTAACCCAAGCGGCGCTTGCCAATTACTGCCCGGATATCGCTTCTCGCACGGCATTTTTGTGTGGCCCTGTGGGCTTTATGCAAGCGATGAAAGAGAACTTAGCGGCGTTGGGCATGGATATGACGTTGTTCTATCAAGAAAGCTTTACGCCTGCTGAATCAACGCAACCAGAGGTTGAAGACACAAAGAGTAAAGCTGCGGCATTGGCGCATGCCACCGTATTTGTGCCGTCGTTTGGTACCGAGACTAAAATCGTGACAGGAAGCCTGCTTATTGATGCGTTGGAAAGTGCCAAAGTGCCTGTCATTGCGGCTTGTCGCAGCGGTATTTGTGGCTCTTGCAAATGCAAAGTCACCAATGGTGATTTCACTCGCACCAGTAGCGAAACCTTAACGGAACAGGAAATAGCCGAAGGATTCGTACTCGCCTGCTCCTGCCAAATTCATTCCGATGTTGAAGTGTCTCTGAACTAGTTATCACTCAGAGCCCTAATTCCTCTGCACATGACTTTTCTCCTTGATCAGCAGGGAGAAAAGTCATTCTTTATTTAAGACAAAAAAACTGCCTCGTGAGGGGATAGATCTTTATGACAAAATTGTCATATTCCTGAAAGGGGATAGTCAGAGGCGATATAGAATAATGCAGTCATTGAAAACAAATCGTAAAGGTAAACAACATGAAAGCAATTAAAACCGCCCTTTTTGTTACAGCATTAACAATGACTAGCGCTTCAGCATTCGCACAACCACTTTTCCTCGGAGGGAACTATATCTCTCGTGAGGAGGTAAGAACGGTGTCTGTCGCACCAGCAACCTCTACTGAGCAGGCTTATCAGGAGGCTCTGTCAGAACTCAACGCTCTTAAACAAATGCCAGCAAATAAACTGAATAAAACGCTGAATCTCTCCCGTTTTGATACTAGTTCGAATAACACTCATCTAAAAGAAGGTGGATACATCACAGTGCAAGAACGAATGAACGAAACAGGTCAGCTCGAATACGTAGGCAGAGTGAACGTAAAAGTGCATTACGCAGAGCGTGATAGCAATAACTAAACAACGTCGCGCAATAGAAAAGAGTATGACGCTATTTGCTCATGCTCTTTTTTCGATCTTGTACCACCCAACAAAATAGGTGATTACGCTTGAAATTATTAATAGTTGAAGATGAACGCAAAGCTGGAGAGTACCTGCAAAAAGGGCTAATTGAATCGGGATACATTGTGGATTTAGTGCACAACGGTGTTGACGGACTTTACCAAGCAACAAGTGAAGAGTACGACCTAATTCTGCTCGATATCATGCTACCTAAACTGGACGGCTGGCAGGTTCTTAATACTCTACGTAACAGTGAAATTTATACGCCCGTTATCATGCTCACAGCCAAAGAGCAGGTTGAAGACCGTGTACGTGGTTTTGAATTGGGCGCGAATGATTACGTAGTAAAACCTTATGCATTTGCTGAACTACTGGCGAGAATCCAAAATGTATTCCGTCATCATGTAAGCTCTCCCTCGACCAACACCTCCCAAACGCTCCGTGTGGCAGATCTAGAACTCGACATGGTGAAAAGAGTCGCCACGCGCTCAGGGTATTCAATGTCGCTAACAGCGAAAGAATTTACGCTGCTCGAACTGTTGATGCGAAAACAAGGTCAGGTACTGTCACGCACAACCATTGCCTCACTTGTCTGGGATATGAATTTCGACAGTGACACTAATGTTATCGATGTTGCTATCAAACGTCTGCGGAATAAAGTAGACAAGCCATTTGACAGGCCACTTATTCACACCGTCCGAGGCATGGGCTACAAACTGGAAGATGCTGATAATGCTTAAACTGTCACAACCTTTTTCGATGAGAAATAAGCTTGTATTGATGTTTATCGGCACAACTTTAGTGACTTATTTTTCATTCGCATTGGTACTGCAATACGCAATAGAGCGTCATTTCTATAATCAAGATTTCAGCTATGTCTCCAGTAAATTCAATGCTATCGACAGAGAAATTAATCAGTCCCCACAAGCCCTATTCGAACAATCGAATAACAGCCCTCTTCTGATGTGGGTGTTTGAAAATGAAAATATCATTTATCAAAATTCGAATTTGACCCTCCCGAAAACACAGCCTCTCATCCCGAATTCACCACAAGCCTATAACCCAAGCAATGCCATCGAATGGGATGAAGACTCCCTCGCGCTTCGTGCATTTGCGTTCAATACGGGCAATTATTTAGTCGTGCTTGGATTGAGTATTAATCATCATCTTGTGTTTTTAGACAAACTGAACTGGATTCTTTTTTGGTCACTCGGTTTTACTTTTCTCATTTCATCCGCATTTAGCAGCCTGATCGTGCATCGAGGCCTTAAGCCTATCGCGATACTCAATGAACATATTCAACAAGTCTCTCCAGAACAGTTGGATATTCGTATTAAGCTAGAATCACTGCCGAGTGAACTGCGAGGTCTGGCAAACACACATAATGCGATGTTAGACAGGCTACAAATGGGGTTCAGACGATTAAGTGAGCTCTCTTCAGATATTGCTCATGAATTGAAAACGCCACTAACGAATATTACGACGCAAAACCAAGTCATTCTTGGTGCATGTCGCACGCCGAAAGAATATCAAGAGGCCATTGCTTCCACTCTGGAAGAGCTAAATCGAATCACAAAAACCATCAACGACCTGCTTTACATCGCTAAGGCCGAGAACAAATTGATTCATCGTAATGATGAAGTGCTTGATGCGGGAAAAGAACTCTCCCATCTGATTGACTACTACGAAATATTGGCTGACGACGCCTCAGTTAAGCTAGTGAACTCAGGAGAAGGGAGACTCTACATGGATAAAAACATGTTTGAGCGAGCAATGGGCAACTTACTTTCTAATGCGATTAGACACGCCTATGTTGAATCGACCATACAAGTTCAAGTGCAAGAACTCGACGAGCAGATAACGATCTCTGTGGTTAACCAAGGCGACACTATCCCTGAGGAAAACATCGCGTATCTTTTCGACCGTTTTTACAGAATAGATAAATCTCGCCAGCATGTCGGGAGTGTCGGTGCGGGGTTAGGACTATCAATCACTCAATCGATTGTCCAAGCCTATAATGGTGCCATCAGTGTGACATCGAAAGACCAGCATACTGAGTTCACAATAACCTTGCCTTGCGCAAGATCTTTGGACCAATAGGCTCTACTCAAGGAAACCTTAAGGCATGAATGGTAACGCCATTCATGCCCTTTTACCTGATAACAGAATATTTGTGCTTCTACAAATCAGGCATTAAACGACCTGCTACTGTCAGTTTTTAGCTCTGATTTTTCTCGTTGAATAGTATTTTGCTCACTGTTGTTAAGCTCACTCTCACTATCGGAGCCTTTATCTTTTGAACAATCTGACATCATGAACTTCATCATCAGTCCATGCACAAGCAAACATAAAATCAGAGGAATTAATGCTGAACCCATCAAGGCAAAACTAAACACATCCGTCGAATCGGAATAACTCAAGAAAACGACACCCAACATCACTAATACGCATACCAGCATCATCCAACCATGCCCTTTATGCCCTCCATGATTTGAATGGCGAGGGTTGCTTTTGTTTTTAACCGTCATAACTTTTTCCTGCCCATAGTCTTTTTAACTGACACTCATCTTATACTTCTGTTTCTGTCAGTAACTGGGCAGTGATGATGACAATTTTGTCATGTTCATCTTTAGAGGCTCAAAAACTTAGTTCTAGAACCCCAAAGGAATTCAGAACTTGATGATTGGTTAATCTGGATACAAATCACAGCTGTGATAAACGAGGTTAATTCTCTCGATGAACCCAAACAACATCTTCATCCGGTGTCGGAATTTCAAACCAAGACCAGAATAAATCCAACATCTCCGGCGTCATTTCGTAAGACTTACCTTGCAACTCCGAGTTACGGGCGGTCGCTCTTTGTTTACATACCTCAAAGGGAACATCCAAATAGTGCATTTCGTTCTCAACCCCTAGGCTCGATGCCCACTCGATAAAGCTACTGCGATCAGTTTTACGCCAAAAACCGAAATCGAAAATCACGGGTACACCAAGCGAAAATAGCTGCATCGCGGAGCTCTTAAATAATTCCTTCAGTGTCGCTAAGCGACGATCAAAGACTTCCCGCTCCATATGTTCGCCGTATAGAGGAATCATCCATTCATCAATTGAAAAGCGAAAGGCACCATGAACTTCAGCAAGCTGTTTGGAATAAGTGGTCTTGCCTGCTCCAATGAAGCCGCATACAAAATAGATTTTGCTCATAATTTCTCTTTAGTTCAGTACGGCAAGTTATGCTAAATCTCGCCATATCCAGTTCGAATGAATAGCACTTCCGGGTCCATAGCGGCGTTGTTTCATCTCCAAAACAGCCCAACACTCTTTTATTTCCAGCTCGATATCGTAGGTAATTTTATAGAATTTATAAACAAAATCAGGGTCTTGATATTCAGAACTAAAAGGACAACGTGAGCGTTTTATCAAATCAATACCAACGATGCTTCCGCCAATCGAACGAATTTTGTTATTGATGACAGCCATTCTTTCGCGTTCAGACTCTTTGGAAACTCTCATCAAGAGCCATACGGATACCCCGCCAGCGATGAAGGTAAGCAAGAAAGCGAGTTGTAAGCTCATACTAGAACCCCAGATTATGTGCACCCGAATGTAAGTATAGGCGCGGTTCTAGAGCAAAAAGTCCACTTACGTAACACAATAAGCGGATTTGCAGCGTTTAGCGCTTTACATCTCTAAGATGTAGTACTGTATTCCACTAGACTGCGCTGAAAGCTAACTCTGCCCCTCTGTTCAAACGCATCATTATCAATACCGCTAAGATCATGACGACAGCCGCGATAAAAAATCCTAGTTGAGTCACACCAAAGTGGCTCAAAAACGCAATCGCTACGTAGCTAATGCTTTGTGCTAGGGTCGCAAACATTTGCAAGCCACCATCCGCTCGGCCACGTTGGTGAATGCTGATACTGTGATGCATCCAGTTTGTCCGAGCGATTCTATTTAATGCGTTAAAAGTGCCAAAGAAAAAGGTGAATATCAGTAATACTAGCGGTGTCGGTGACATGCTCATTCCAACAAGCATGAGCGCAGCCAGACCCATTGCGCCAATCATGATTCCCTGATGAGAGCCCAGCCCTAACAGTCTGCCAACCATCAAACCCGTGATTAACGATCCCATACCAAACGCGATGTTATACCCAGCAAACCAGTCGCCAGAGATACCCGTTTCAGCAAACCAAATCGGCACCAGCTTAGTCAGGAAGGTCAGAATGGGGTAACTCAACGCAGAGAGCATTAAAAAGGCGTAAAAATGGGGTCTTTGAGTAAAAATGTCTCGGCTCTCTTTCATTTGTCCAACAAACGACACAGAACTAGACTGTCGCAATTGTCGGCGATAAGGCGTCAATATGTAGCTAATACTCGCGATAGCAGATGCTATTGCCGCGAATACAGAAAACTCCAGCATTCCCCACATTTCGAGTAATACAACGCCTAATGCACCAGAACCTAACGTCGTTCCCTGCATAATCACTTCCTGTTTGCCGGAAATGACCGCATATTCATGCTGATGGAAATTTTCCTGAGTAAACGCATTATTGGTTGCCCAAGCTAGATTACTGGACGCCCAAAACACCAACTGCGCAGCCGCAAGTAGCCAATGCGACTCGTATCCAGCCCCATAAAACACCGCAACAAAGGCAGCCGTCCCTGCTTGCACAAACTGTACGACTACCAGTAACTGCTTTCTCGAATGTCGGTCAATCAAGGTGGAAAAAATCGGTGTTAGGAAAAACGAAACTGCCGTACATGCCAACGCCACTATCGCGACGAATGCCCCCATGTTGGGAGTTGACAGCATGGCCCAAGGTAACGCCATCATAAACAGCCCTGACGATACACCATCAAAGAAGCGCCCTGTTAGATAAGCGTTGGCACGCGTTTTTTCTGTTGCTTCCATATTTCTATTCCATCTGCTATTAATTTGCAGTCAGGCTAATACCTCAAGTTAACTTTAGGTAAAGCGTTATTTGCCTATAATTTAGATAAATAGCGAGAGCAAATGGAGAGTTATATATGGAAATGACTGTCGGTGAAGTGGCTAAACGATCTGGAGTAAATGTTTCCACTCTGCACTTCTACGAACAAAAAGGGCTGATCTTCAGTTGGCGTAATCAAGGTAACCAACGCCGATATCATAGAAATGTTCTGCGAAGAATCGCCGTGATTAAAGCGGCGCAGATGGTCGGACTGACGTTAGAAGAGATCTCTGCCTCATTGGCAGATTTGCCGAAGCATCAGGCACCCAGCCGTCAACAGTGGGAGCAAATGGCTTCGAGTTGGAGTGCGATGCTCGAGCACCGTATTCAACAGTTACAAGCGTTGAAAAACGATCTTGGTGGCTGCATTGGTTGCGGTTGTTTGTCGATGGAGCCGTGCGTCATTTACAACCCGCAGGATATTCGAGCAGAAATCTTTGAAGACAAAACTCGCCTGACCAATCCTGAAGAGTGGTCTGGTGAAGTAGAGACACCAAACTGATAGCGATTTATTCATCAAGGGGTGGATGATTGTTCATCCATTCTTCAATGGTTAAATAGGCCTTGCCGCCACTTTGGACAAATGGGCTGGATTTATCGACATTGACCAACGCATCGTCAGCGACGTTTGCCATCGTGAACCATTTGGGTTCTGTTGTGAGATAGACAAATCGGCTGCTACCCGCTCCAGGAAGATAATTTGCATCCGCAAAATCCCCTTTCGGAACAGAGCTGGTCGACGTTGGATAGTAATCAACACCAATACTCATCAGCAGTTCGGCATCCGCATCGGCACTATCAAGCCAGGCTTGGGTGCGTACAAATACACCAAGCACATTATTCCCATCGAAAGCGACTTTACTGCTTCCACCATGCAAGATATCCGGATGCTGAAACTCGTAATAGCCAGAACTGTCATCAGGTAGCGCACTGCCCAGCCAAGTCACAATATCGGAGTCGTAATATGATGCCCAAGTGGTTGGCGTAACAGTCAATTGCTCCCATTTAGCATGGCTGACATCACTGCCTTTCAACAACCAAATTTCAAAATCGCTGTAATAGACCTTCACGTTTTGGTCGACATTAGTGTTAGATTCAAAAACCGTAAACCAGCCAGTCAGCGCATTCCAAGAATCGGCTGTTTTTAAGCTGTCATCAAGGATGGAATTTGCCCACCAGCTTGGCGCTGCATCCCCTCTAGGTAGCCCTTGAGTAATATGTCCCGTTTTCGACCAACTGGCATCTGCAGAAGCGTTTAACAAGGTAGCTTGGTTCGCTTTAGTCATGCTATCCACAACATCCGTTGCAAAGGCGGAAGTTATCTCGGAAGTATTTGTATCTGGAGAGTCTGACTCTTCGCCACCACAGGCTGAAAGCAACAGCGATAAAGCCAGAGCTGGGATAATTTTTTGCATGAGAAAGCAGTAACTTATAGGTGAGGAAATACACCGCTAGATTACCACTAACAAAACAGTAAACTCTAATGTATGTAGGCTGATTAAGCCAATGCTGACAAACGATTAAGCTCTTCTTTCGCCTACTTCGATCAGTGCTTCTTCCGAAGTTGCCAACGTTTCAATATCGTCTTGTTCAATAATACGGGTTTTCTTCCAGCTTCCACGCGCATACCAAGCCACAGCGACCAGTGCGACAAGTATGTTGGTAACAGCAAAAGACCACCAAATGCCCTTTTCAGCTAAGTAGGTATGTTTAGAAAGAATATAGGCCAGAGGGAACTGGAACACCCACTGAGTGAGTAAAGACAGGATCATACTGTTGGTCATATTTCCCGAAGCACGAAACGCCGACATGATCGAAAGCTGAACACCAATGAAGCCCCAAGATAAACACATTACCTTGAGGAACTCGGCACCTTGTTCAACCACTAGCGGATTGTCGGGGATGAAAAATCTCACCACGTTTGGTGCTAATAAATACGCAAACACACCGATAACCGTCAACATGACAAAACTCCAAACCGAGCCAATAACGGTAATTTTCGCAGCACGATCAACACGGTTAGCACCTAAGTTTTGTCCAACAAGCGTAGATACGGCCATCGCTAACCCCATTGCAGGGATCGTGATCAACTGGAGGATATTCGAACCCACCCCATACGAGGCTATCGTTACAGTTCCAAAACTCGCTACTAAAAATGACATAGTAATGAGCCCTAGCGCCCGTGCTGAAAGCTCTACCGAACCCGGAGCACCTAAAAAGAAGGCGCGTTTGATGTAGGTCCAGTCAGGTGATAAATCTCGCCATGTTAAATGAATGCCGTGTTTGCCTTTGGAAAGAATATAAAAACCAGTGAGAGCAGCAAGAGCTTGAGTGACAAGCGTTGCCAGCGCCGCGCCCGATACACCTAAACCATCGAAGCTGCCGATACCAAAAATAAACAATGGATCTAACACAAAGTTAAGCAGCACCGTACCAAACACGATATAGAGCGGCACTTTGACTTGCCCAATGCCTCGCATCAATGCTTGAAACATGTTGTAGACAAAGACAAAAATCACGCTAACAAAAGAGATGCGCATAAAGCTGAGAGCATTGGTGTATACCGCTTCTTCAACACCCAATAACTTCAAGAAGTAAGGTGAAAGCAAATAGCCAAGAAAGCCCAAAACAACCGAGGTAATAAACACCATCAACATGGTTTGCCCAGCAACATGGTTTACCTTGTCATACTGTCTTGCTCCCATGTATTGAGCGGTCAGAGTCGCACCAGCCATTGCAAGCCCGGCACCTAATGCAATTACAAGGAAAGTGACTGGCATACTCACTGAAACGGCAGCCACTTCGTTAGCGCCCAAACGGCCGACCCAGAAAGCATCCGTCAGTTGATAGGCTGACTGCAAAAGTTGTCCGAAAACAATGGGAATGGCGAGTGACAAAAGCGCTTTATTGATAGGACCTTCAATCAACTGTTGTGTTTTTGCCATGCTCACCTCTCTTTTTCGATTCATGTCACGTTTATCATAGCTCGACATTGAGGCAAGAAGGACAAATTAAGGAAAAGAATAAAGAGTTTTTAGTAATACTTGGAATTGAAAACTAAGGGGATTTGGCACTAGATAGGGCAAAAATTGAAATCTGGAGAGTGAATATCAATTTTTTATACATGACGATGTCATTCGAACTAAAAACATATAAATGTTTTAGCAATAGAATTCCATCCTACTTACGCGGCAGTTTTAAGAAGCAGTAATAATGTGCAAATTTAAAGATTGAACAATTTTTCTTGTTCTCTTTCTAACAAAATATCTTCAATTTTTCTTCTTGTTTCATTTAGCGATGGTTTTTTATCAACAATGGATTCTTCTTGAATTTTTTTCTTAGCTTTTGTCTTAGTTTGTTTGCTTTTATTCATGCTTCTTCTTGCTCATCAATAATTAGTGAACTAAAAAAGTTCCTAATTGGTGCCCTTGGCTAGAAAATATTTCACCTTCATTTGTTGTTTCACAAAATGAAAAGTGAAGATCATCTTCGAATGTTTGGAGCTTAATTAAAGTGTGTCTCTTTAACACATCGCTATTGAGCTGATGGATCTTGGCAGACCACTGTACATTTTCTTGGTGCAAGTGAAAATCTATTTTAAACAAACGGATATGCATCCTTAGCGGATTTTTTATCGCGCTTGCTATAGTACCAGTAAAGCTGGCGACTTGTTCTTCTAGTCATAAAATACTTCAGATAGTGGAATTAAATAAGGGGAAGGGATCTTTGGGAAAGAAATAGGAGGTGATGGCGACACCTCCTACTTTAAAACTTATAGTGGTGATACGTTAGCAGCTTGAGGGCCTTTGTTGCCTTTCTCAATTACGAAGCTAACTTTTTGACCTTCGTTTAACGTTTTAAAGCCTTCAGCAGCGATAGCGTTAAAGTGAACAAATACATCAGCGCCGCCGTTATCAGGAGTGATAAAGCCAAAGCCTTTAGTTTCGTTGAACCACTTTACAGAACCAGTTGTTTGGTTAGACATATATATACCTCGATAAAATTAATTAAAAGTCGTAAACAAAAACTACTTTATGGAATATGAAGAAAAGTTATCGCAGGAATATGACGAGAAAATCGCAAGAGAACTGAGAAGAGACTTGTACTTAATGTTTCATTAATAGCTCATGCTTAAGAGCTGCAGCTACTATACACCTTGTGTGCTAAATAGACAGCGTTATTTTCATATATTTCAAATATATTTATTTCTTCAAATATATATTCTCCTTCATTATTACTCTTCAGCCCATGCTGCTACTCAGTTCTTTCCTATATCGACGCCATAAAAATTAAGCATAAATTACTGACAAAAACACCCAATAAACTGGCTCAATGAGTATAATCAGGTACTCAGAGATTTTGTCGAACAGGCAATTCGCTTCAATTTTCACGTTCAATGAGTTCAAACAAGATGAATAATTTTACTTACTTCAACCCCACTAAAGTCCACTTTGGTAAAGGTCAAATTGCGACTCTAAAGCAAGAAATTGCACCGAACAGCCGAGTTCTCATGACCTATGGTGGCGGCAGCATTAAGAAAAACGGTGTTTACGACCAAGTCATCGATGCACTTAAAGATTGCACCGTATTTGAATTCAGCGGTATTGAGCCAAACCCACATTATGAAACGCTGACCAAAGCGATTGAACTGGCTAAACAAGAGAAGGTAGACCTTATCCTTGCGGTGGGTGGCGGTTCAGTGATTGACGGTAGCAAGCTTATTGCTGCGGGTGCCTGTTATGAAGGTGATTACTGGGACATCATTACAACCGGCGGTAACTGCGTGAAGAAAGCACTGCCATTAGGATGCGTATTGACGCTTCCGGCGACGGGTTCAGAGATGAACCGTAACAGTGTGGTAACGCGTGCCGCAACTCAGGACAAGCTCTCTTTCGGCTCTGATTTGGTTCGCCCTGCGTTCTCTATTCTCGACCCAGAAACGACCTATTCTCTCCCAGCTCGCCAGATAGCAAATGGTGCAGTAGACAGTTTTGTTCACATCATGGAACAGTACATGACCTACCCTGTAAACGCGAAAGTCTCTGACCGTTTTGCTGAAAGCTTGCTACTGAATATTCTCGAAGATGGTCCGGTAGCACTGGAGAAGCCAAATGATTACGAAGTGCGTGCCAACCTAATGTGGACAGCGACAATGGCTCTGAACGGCACATTGAAAAATGGCGTTCCGTCAGACTGGGCTACTCACGCAATTGGTCATGAACTCACGGCGCTATTCGGCTTAGATCACGCGCAAACACTGGCAGTTGTAATGCCCTCACTGTGGCGCTACAAAAAGGAGCAGAAGAGAGGCAAACTGCTTCAATACGCAAAACGAGTTCTAAATATCACCGCCGGTAGTGAAGACGAGCAAATCGAACTTGCGATTCAAAAAACAGAACAGTTCTTCACCTTAATGGGCAACCCAACCACGCTTTCTGCTTACGGGTTGGATGAATCGGCCATTCCAGCGGTGAAGCAAAAACTTATCGAACACGGCATGTTAGCGCTCGGTGAACACGGCGACATTACTCCCGATGACGTGGTAGAGATCCTCAAGCTCGCACTGTAATACGTTCACCCTTCGAAGAAGGGATATTGGGATTTAATAGAAAGAAGCGGCATAAGCCGCTTTTTTACTGCATAAAAAAAGCGCCTTTGATTTCTCAAAGGCGCCGCTATTTCATTCCTATAGGGGTGAATGAATCAGCTTAAATCGATGTCTTTGCTACCGAAGAAATATGTGCTTAGGAAGCCGACAATGTAAGAGATTACCAGACCTGTTACGAACACCATCATGCCTGTGAAAATGCCGTGGTGAGAGGTCATCAGAGGAATCGCAACAATACCCGATGGTCCAAATACCGTGTTCAGGCCCACAGGTAATCCTAGGTAAGAAACCAAACCAATGAAGAAGCCGCCTGCTGCACCACCAATACACGCTGTCACGAATGGTTTCACGCGAGGCAGTGTGACACCGTAAATCAACGGTTCGCCGATACCCAAGATGCCTGGGATAATCGCACCTTTAATCTGAGTACGTAGCACCGCTTCTTTCTTCGCTTTCACATAAAGAGCCAGTGCTGCACCAACCTGACCGCCACCCGCCATTGCGAGAATCGGGAACAGAGAGTTAAAGCCCTGAGCTTCCATCAGCGCGAAGTACACTGGCACAAAGCCTTGGTGAATACCAAACACAACTGATATCAGAAACAGACCCGCCAAAATTGCAGCGCCAAGTGGGTTGTCATTCAGGTTCAAGAATAACCAAGACATGCCTTTAAATAGCTCACCACCAATTGGCATGATCACCACATAAGTTACTACACCCATGATAAGCAGGGTCACTACTGAAGTTAGGATCATATCCAAATCATCAGGCATATAACGACGAACTCTGCGTTCAACCTGTGCACCAACAATTGCAGCCAGCAGAACACCGATGATGTTGCCGCGCGGGTCAATGGTGTAACCGAAGAACTCACTCATTCCCGAATAAATGCCAGAAGTCGCTTCTGGGTTGTAGCCCAACACAAACAATGAAGCCAGAATCGCCCCGTTGACGCCTGAACCACCAAAAGCTTGCTGAGCGTTGTAACCAATCAGAATACTTAGGAAAGCAAACAGACCTTTACCAAACACCTTCATATAGGCAATCAAGTCGACCATAAACTGGCTAGGCTCTTGCCCAATAACAAAGATTTGCTCTAACAAAGTCGCAAAGCCAAGCAGCAGGCCAGCTGCGATAAAACCTGGGATCAGTGGAGTAAAAATAGTCGCAAATTTGCTTAGAAAACGTTGCACTGAACTGGTTTGTTTACTTTTAACTTGTTTCTTCTGCTCTGCCGCAATCGAAGATAAGTCTTGATGTGCTGGCGCTTCACCGCCAGCGGTTAAACTGTCAATCAGCTGATTCATCAAATCAGCCGCTTGTTGTGCTTTCCCAGGGCCAAGGATGATTTGGAATTGCTCATCACTTTCCACCACACCAAGCACGCCCGGAATTTGTTTAATCGCAGCTTGCTCAGCAACCGCATTGTTTGCCAGAGTCAAACGAAGACGAGTCATGCAGTTGCCGCAGTTGCTGACATTACTGCTACCACCCACCGCAGAGAGGATCTGCGATACCATTGTTTCGGTAATCTTTGCCATAAAAGAGTCCTTAATTAGCAGAGAAGATTATTTATCGTTAAGTGCAGCGCGAATAAAACCCTTGTGCTGCTGAAGTTTGGCGGCTGCCTTTTCGGCATCCAGCCCTGCAAGAATCATTAGAATGGCGGTTTTACAGTGACGACCACATTCGTTGAGTGCTTTTTCCGCTTCTTCACTCGATGCGCCAGTCGCTTCCACCACTATGTTGGTTTGGCGCTGAATCAGTTTGGCGTTGGTTGCTTCCACATCCACCATCAGGTTGCCAAACACTTTACCGCTGCGAATCATCGCGCCTGTTGTCAGCATGTTCAGCACCAGCTTTTGCGCTGTACCCGCTTTCATGCGTGACGAGCCTGTCACCACTTCTGCACCAACAATCGGAAGAATCGCAATTTGCGCCGCATCTGCCATTGCACACACAGGATTACACGCCACAGATACTGTGGTTGCCCCAACTTGTGTTGCGTACTCTAAACCACCCAATACATAAGGCGTACGCCCACTTGCGGCGATACCAACAACCACATCTTTGTTGGTTAAGTTCAGATTTTTTAAATCACTTTGTGCTAAATCTCGGTTGTCTTCTGCGTTTTCTACTGCTTTTAGAATCGCTTGATGACCGCCAGCAATCAGACCGACAACCATATCCGGAGATGTGCCGTAAGTCGGAGGACATTCACTCGCATCCAAAATACCCAAGCGCCCTGAAGTGCCCGCGCCCATGTAGATCAGTCTGCCGCCTTGGGCAAATGCTGCTGTAATCGCATCTACAGCTTGAGCAATCTGCGGAAGTACCGCTTCTACTGCAAGCGCAACTTTTTGGTCTTCTTGGTTAATCACTTTCAGCATTTCTGTGGTTGAAAGGGTATCAATCTCAGCGCTTGCTGGATTACGGCTTTCAGTAGTCAATCGACTTAAATCAATTTTCATTAGGCATTACTCGATGGGATTATCTGAGGGGGATTCTATGGAATAAAATATTCCTTTAAGGTGACAAAAATCACAGTTAAGGTTATTCTTTAACCTGTAAAACTGTGGAATAATTGCTGTCAAAACAATGGTCAACCGTTTTTGAAATAGGAAATATTTACATAAAAACATAGAGATATAATCAAGCAGTATTATTTCTAGTTTGGAATAATTTATTCAAAATAATTGAGTTTATGTTATGTCCGTAAGCAATAAAATCATCGCGAAACGCAGTCAACTTTCTCAAAGTGGTCGTCTGGTGGCTGACTGGATTGTTGAAAATGCCGCAAAAGCTGCATATATGACGAGCCAAGAAGTGGCTCATGAAGCACAGGTGAGCCAATCAACGATCGTTAAGTTCACTCAGCGCTTAGGTTTCAAAGGATACAGTGAGTTTAAACTTGCACTATCTGAAGACATTGGTCGTAAGCAGGCAATTACTTCGACACCGCTGCACAGCGGGATATTTGCCGATGACCCTCTTGCGGTCATTGCACAAAAGCTGATCAAAGCCAAAACCGATGCCATGATTCAGACCACCAATGCACTCTCTTTTGATGCCTGTAATCAAGCTGCGCAATGGCTGAGTGATGCTCGTACCGTGCAAATTGTCGGTATTGGTGGTTCGGCCCTGACGGCGAAAGATCTCGGCTATAAACTCTTAAAATTGGGCATCACAGCCTTAACCGAACAAGACAGCCATGTGCAGATTGCAGTTGCTCGAACCCTGACAGAAAAAGATGTGCAGATAGCCATCTCCTTTTCTGGAGAGCGCAAAGAAATTCTGGTTGCAGCAGAAGCGGCCAAAGAACAAGGCGCAAAAGTAATAGCACTGAGCTCACCCAATAAAAGTAAGCTCAGACACATCGCGGATATCACCTTCGATACGATAGCCGATGAAGTGGAAAACCGTAGCTCGGCTATTGCATCTAGAAGTGCGCAGAACGTGATTACGGATCTTCTGTTCATCTATCTGGTTCAGCTTCGAGATGAAAGTGCCCGACAGATGATCAGTGATATCTCTTCTGATATTCGTCAGATTCTTTGATCGCTATGTCGAAGGGTTTGCAGACTTAGCCACAAACATTTGTTTGTAAGATTTGAACTCTAGGTCACTTTCAGTAAGCCCAAACTGACTCGCTAAGTTCAGCAGTTCAACGCGGTAAGTTTCGAGTTTACTTTCATCATCCGTCATGATGGCAAATTCTGCGAAGTCGCCAATACCGTCCAGTGAATCCACAGTAATATGAAAATTGTCCACAAAGTAAATGCTGCGCGTTTTCATCGCCTGCAAGCTGACGCGATATCCCAGATTTTGCAGCATGCTCTTCGCGTTGTCGGCATCGGTAATATTGGTCGCTTCACATCGGTCTGCTTCAGGGCCTTTGACTATCCATAACTTGATACCTGAAGGCTCCATAGTGCGGATGCATAAGCTTTTGTTCTGAGCTTGGAGCGCATTGTCAGGCGTATCGAAATACCAGTCTCGCTCAGCGTTGTCTTCTAGCATAGTTTCATGAGGAAGCCCCTTGAGAACATCGAGAAACAGTGCTTTTGACGCAATTCTGAACTTCAACTCAACTTCGTATTTACCTTTAAAGTGTTCACTACTCATTAGAAATACATCTCCGAACAAAAAACCATACTAGCACTTGAGCCTCAACGATAAAGCACAAAACTATCTTTTTTAACTACTTAGCCGACTCTGAAGGAAATCTACCAACACTTTTAACTGGTTTGGAATGAATCGGGACTGCGGGTATTGAGCCACAATTTGTCCCTGATAACGACTGAGTATTTCCCATTCAGGGAACAGTTCTACGACCGCCCCCGACCGAACTAGTTTAGCGATTGAGAACTGAGGAAATATCGAAATCCCCATTCCTCGAAGTACAGCATCTTTGCGAATATGGGTGTGGTTCACCGCCAGTCGCCCATCGACCGATACGCTGCGAACCGTCTGGTCTTTGCGGAACTCCCACTTTCGGTCAAATGTAGACTCTCCCAAACGAATGCATTGATGGTTTGCCAACTCTTCAGGCTCAGTTGGGTAA
Source organism: Vibrio plantisponsor (assembly GCF_013041605.1). Classification (GTDB taxonomy): domain Bacteria; phylum Pseudomonadota; class Gammaproteobacteria; order Enterobacterales; family Vibrionaceae; genus Vibrio; species Vibrio plantisponsor. The sequence goes on from NZ_JABEQC010000001.1 coordinate 291,145, forward strand.
CCATGCTCATTTAAATATTCATGACTTGCACATAAAACCAATCGGTTTGTCCCTAGTACTTTAGCAACCAAACCTTCTACAGGCTTTTCTGTAATGTGGATGATCATATCTACTTCATGCCCAACGGGATCGATAAAGTGGTCTTCAACAATAAAATGCACAGTGACTTTTGGGTATTGCTGGAGAAAATCGAGAATAATCGGTGAAAGCACTTGGCTTGAAAACGCTCTTGGTGCCGCAATCCGAATCTCTCCAGATACTTCATCCTGTGACGAATAAGCAGCATCCGTTGCCAAGCGCGCAGATTTGAGCATATCGACACACAAACTGTATATCTGCTCTCCTGAAGTACTTAAACGCATATTGCGAGTCGTGCGCTCCAGTAGCTTTTTGTTCAGCGCGCTTTCCAGTTTCGAGATAGATCGGCTCACCGAAGAAGGAGCAACGCCAAGCCTTTCTGCTGCTTTTGAAAAACTCCCCTCTTCAATAACCACTACCAATGTCGCCATCTCAGGCAACAAAGTAATCAGCTTATTCGTGTCCATAGCGCAAAAATCCTTTGCATATCCTTCTATTGTTCCAAATAACGTACTAGTGGATAGTGATTCAGTCAATTTGGATGTACAGAAAAGGAACAACACAGTGTCGAGTCTAGTGATTAAAAGAAGCATTTCGTTAGTGACCATGCCCGAACTTTTACTACTGTTGGTAGCGATTGTTTGGGGCACCAGCTATGGATTAACCAAAAGCGCCATCGCTTTTACAAGTATCTCTTTATTTATTGCTATTCGATTTGGGCTCACGTTCCTTCTGCTTCTTCCTGTAGTCGTAAAAGATTTTAAGCAAGGCAAAAACAAAGATTGGAAAGTGGCGCTTCCAACGGGAGCAATTTTGGCACTGATATTCTTTTTTGAAGTGTACGGTGTATCTCAAACAACCGCTTCTAATGCTGCCTTCCTCATTAGTTTGAATGTGATATTTACCGCCTTAGTCGATAGTCTGCTCAGCAAAAACAAACCAAGCCAAAGCCTGATGTTGCTGTCGGTGATCAGTACTGTTGGCGTGCTTCTTCTCACATACCATCAAGATTTCGGTATTTCACTTAACAGTGGCGATCTCTGCATTCTCACAGCCGCAGCTCTAAGAGCTCTAATGGTAACCATGACCAAAAAGCTCACAGACAAAAAGCAGATAACCAATACAGCGTTAACCTGTATCCAAGCCTTCGTCGTTGCATTTAGTGCTTATTTAGTCGGTACTTTAATCACAAAAGAGCCCGCCACCCAAATCCCTTACGATAGAGAGTTCTGGCTAATTACGGCTTTTCTGGTGCTGTTTTGTACCCTGTTTGCTTTCTATGCGCAGAACTACGCGGTAAGGAAAATATCACCCACGAAAGCGTCACTGCTAATGGGCAGTGAACCCCTATTCGGAGCCATCTTCTCAATGATGTGGTTAAACGAAACGTTGACCTACGTTCAATGGTTGGGCGCGTCGATTTTGCTGGCTTCTGTGTTGGCTGCATCGGTCAACAAACCAGACAAGATTTAAAGCTCTTGAGTCACTTAGCCCACATCATAATGGCTGGGACATTCTGATCAGGTCCCAGTTCTTACCTTTGAAGTAACGTAAGCCACTGACTGTTTCATAAGGCTTAAAACCCAGTTTTTCATAGCAAGCAATCGCTGAATGATTGTGCGCGAAAACCGCGAGCGAGAGGGTTTGTGGTTCATCAACCATTTTGGCCTTAACGATAGCTAGCTCAAGCATAGTGGCAGCATAGCCTTTACCGCGACATGTCGGGTGAATAAACACTCGACACAACCTTTGTTCGCAATCCGACACTTTAAACAGCTCAATAAAACCCACCATCTCGCCATTCACCACAAATAAAAACGGTGTTGGCGCCTGTTTTCCATAGTGCGTTTCAAGTTGCTCAACCGTTAACGGGTATTCAAACTGAGGTCCACCCCAAAGGTAATTCAACTCGTCTGAATCAATCCATTCAATCAATAATGAATAATGCTGAGGCTCAAATTCAATCAATTGGGCGTTTAAATCACGTTGCTGTTCTGTTTCCATTTTGCATTCTTACTCAATGTTCCATATGAACCCAACACTATTGGAGTTCTAACAAAATGCAAGTTGAACAGACTTCAAGACAGCGCGACCGATTTCACTAACGCCCATACTTTTAAGCCTTGGGTGAGGTTCAGTTCGTACAGCGATTTTAGGGTGATTTTAGAGAGCAGACGCTGTTGATTTTCCAGCTCTAACACCACCAGCGCCTGTCCATCTTCGGCAAGAGTGGTCTGAATATCGATGATGGTTGCGCGAAAGCGGTTTAGCACTGTGGAAAACTTAGGTTCTTCAAGAGAAAGCCCTACATCGGATGCCAGAATACGACAGCGATAAGTAACACCCTGCTCGGCAATGTACCCTACCGCCCATATGGTTAAACCGTCACAATCCAGTTCAGTCATCCGATTTTCATGCATCGCAACCACATTGGTATCAAACACACTGCCAATTTCATCACCGAACAGTGCATCAAATTTAGGGTCAGACATAATGCTGTGGGCACTGCCACTCGCCAGTATCGATCCTTTATCAAACAACACAATGTGATCCGCGAGTCGTGCCAGTTCTTGCATGGAATGAGTGACGTAGAGAATAGGCAGATCTAATTCTCGATGCAGACGTTCAAGATAAGGCAAAAACTCCTGTTTGCGAGGTTGGTCGAGTGCTGACAGAGGCTCATCCATCAATAGAAGTTTAGGGCTTGTTAGCAAAGCTCGCCCTATCGCAACGCGCTGCTTTTCCCCACCAGAGAGCTGAGCCGGATAGCGATTTAACAGCGGTGTGATACCCAGAAGTTCTGTCACTTCATCAAAACTGACGTGCCGCTTATTGACCGCAATACGTTTTGCACCGAACTGCAAGTTCGCTTCCACTGTTAGATGAGGAAACAAGCCCGGCTCTTGAAACACATAGCCTAAATCGCGCTTATAAGTAGGCACAAATTGTTGGCTATCACTGCACTGCCACACCTCTCCCGCAACAGACACTTTGCCCTGATCCAATTTTTCTAACCCAGCAATCGCTCTGAGGCAAGTAGTCTTGCCGCAGCCAGAATGACCAAAGAACACTGTAATGCCCTGCGCGGGTAGAGTCAGGTTGGCGTCTAAACTGAAATCCGCATAACGAATAGTCAACTCAGCGGTAATGTGCGACCTAGAGACAGACATAGGCATCTACCCTAGCCTTTGCTGATGTTTTTGGTTTAACCAATGAATCAGCAACAAAGCGACAAATGAAAATGCCACTAGCCCGCCAGACAAGATATGTGCATTAAGATATTCCAACGCTTCGACATTGTTATAGATTTCAACCGACATAACCCGAGTCTGTCCCGGAATATTCCCACCTATCATTAACACCACACCAAACTCGCCGAGCGTATGACAAAAACCCATGATGGCAGCTGAAAAGACTCCGGGCCAAGCCAAAGGCAAGGTGACATTGAAAAAAGTATCAATTGGAGAAGCTCGAAGTGTGGCGGCCACTTCCATCGGTCTTCGACCAATAGCGAGAAATGAATTTTTAAGAGGCTGAATAACAAAAGGAAACGAATGTAAGGTACAGGCGATGGCAATGCCAGTGAACGTAAAGGGCAGTTGGGCAACGCCAAGTTGATTTAAAGTTCTTCCAACCCAACCAACCGGTCCCAACAACAAAAGCAGATAAAAACCTAGAACGGTAGGCGGCAAAACTAATGGCAACATCAACACTGCTTCTACTACACCTTTCACGCGCGAACTAGAATGGCAGAGCCACCACGCGATCGGGACACCAAGCAGTAGCAGTGTCACCATAACCACAAAGGCTAGTTTGAGTGTGGTTGTTATCACCACCGTATCGACGACTAACATAGCGCTTTGCCTCTACCTTCAGTGCCACTTAATTCACTACTGCAAGTAGCCAAAGCTAGAGACAATTTTCTGAGCGAGCTCCGTTGAATAGTATTCAAGGAAAGCATCAATTGCGACTTTATCAACACCGGATTTGAGCGTTACCGCAGCCTGTTCAATCGGTTCGTAATCGGATTCTGGAACTTCCCAGAATGAACCGCCGATGTATTGACCATTTTTAAACACTTGAGATTTAGCCACCATCCCTAACTGCGCGTTGCCAGTAGAGAGAAATTGATAAGTAGGATTCAAGCCTTTACCCATCACGATTTTCGGCGTCATGCTCTCCCATAATCCCATTTTGGTTAACGCTTGTTGAGCCGCCAAACCGTACGGCGCAAGTTTAGGGTCGGCAATGGCGAAGTGGGTGTAATCACCTGACAGCATGTGCTGTTTTACGTCATAGTTAGCTTCATTTGACCACAGTACCAATACCCCTTTCGCATAAACAAACTGCTCGAAACCCAACCCTTCATTGACCAATTTTTCAGGGCGAACGGTATCTGCAGCAAGAAACAGATCAAACGGAGCGCCGTTCACAATTTGGGCATACAACTGCCCTGTAGAACCTGTACTGACATTCAACTGAAACCCCGACACTTTGGCAAAATCTTCTACCAGCATCTGAATAGGTCCATAAAAGTTATTGGCAACCGCTAAGGTGCCATCTTCTGCATGAACAGATAACGAGCCCAAAATAAGACTGACAAAACAGAGTGAACGCACAATAAAACCTACAATAACGCGATGAAATCCTTTCATTTATTTATCCTTACCTAAACATCAAAAAACGAAGCTTCAAAGAGGTCTCTTTCTAACCTGCAACCTCGCTGTCACTGCCTAAAAGAAACAGGGGCAAAGAGAAAAGTAGAGCTTCAACTGCACAGTGGATCAGAGTGCAATAACTGGCTAATCCACTGCTTTTGCAAAAATTGGCGCGCACGTTGCTCATGCTTTCTTTGCAAAAACGGATAAGCTTCTTCAAACGTTGCGGTTCTAGCGCCCTTATGTTGATGCACACGCACCAGATGAAAGCCGAGCTCGGTCTCAATCACCTCACTCACTTCGCCGTTGTTCAAATCAAATAGGCTTGCGGCAATTTGTGGGTAGAGTTTGGTCTCTTCACACCAGCCTAAATAGCCGTTAGACATGGCACTCGGGCATTCCGAATACTTCAATGCCAGCGTGCCAAACGCGGTGTACTCGCACTGCTTTTTTACATCGTGGATACGACGCCAAGCTTCATCGCGATGATTTTCTGAAAACTCGTCGTTAACCGTGATGAGAATTTGGCTCATTTCCCACACATTGCTACGGGAAAACTCATTCGGATGGGTGTTGAAATATTCCATCGCTGTTGCAAGTTCAAGCTCTGGAATGTCTTGAGAAATAAGCTCCATGACTTTTTCACACTTCAGTTCTTCACTTAAAACCTGCTTGAGCTGACCTTCTGTCAAATGCTGCCCCTGCATCGCAGTTTTGAACTCACTGTGGGATTGATAGCCTTCAACGAGCTTGTCAAAAGCCGCTTCAATTTCGAATGCGGATACTGAAACAAGATTGGCTTCACTGCTACCGAGTATGGCTTTTTGTACCCGAAACAGACGTTCAACTTGCTCATCCACTTTGACCCTTTGCATGCTTGAAAGCCATTCAGGGTTAAGTTTGTACATATCGGTGGCGATTTTGGCGGTTAAATAATTGCGTTGATAAGCTTCCATGCTTTCCTCCCTAATTAAGCGACAGGCTCCAGTCGGGTTGAATCGAGTTTGACTAAGTGCGCACCAAATTTAACTTCGAAACTCACCGTGCCATCTTCTAAGTCTCGATAGACTCGGTGAACCTCAATCACATCGCCCTTATTGGCTAATGGTTCACCAAACATACGTAAGCTACAGGTCAGTTTGGCTTTGTCTAATGAGCGAAAAAGACATGGAACCCAAGCCAATTCAGCATCGATCACTTCGCTATCTCGTACTCCGATCACTCGATTTTGCGTTGGAATAAATACCTGATAGATCACCTGTGTTTGCAAGAAATATCCGTAGCTACGAACAATGCCGACGCTTCCTGCTTCCACTAACAAGTCCCCTTTAGCAAAGTCCTGAAAGCTACCGTCATTACGGATATTACGCACAATTCTGACTTCGCTTCCTGGAGCAAAACGCACTGTGTCGGAGGCGTAATCCATGTCCATTTCGTTCACTCCTGTTCACCAGATTCACTGCAATCGGAGGCACAGCTAGCGCAACCACCTGCCGAGATCATAGGCTCATGCCCTAAGCTGATTTGCTTATATGCCAAGCGAAGCGACTTCTGATAAGTGGCGTAATCAGCGTTTGGTTTGCAAGCCAATAACTTCTGAAACAAGCGCAGCAGTGGTATATGTTTTTTCTCCACCAGCTCTGGATCGTAATCAACAACGAAGTAGTCGAGAAAATCTTCTGCGGTTTCCAACAACGCCAGTTGCTCGGTGAAATCACTCTCTAACTCTAAATACATACCTGTAGCCCTACGCGATTTGCTGGTGATGGATGGCAAACTCGAGCAGATCGTCAGTGGTCGGAACGCTTTTACGCCGCTCAGACCAAACACGAAGCTGCTGTTTTATCTGCTCGCACTGCGACTCAGTGAGCACTATCCCCATATCGCGATAGATACGCATAATGGCACTGACGCCGGAATGCTTGCCTAAGACAAAGTGGTGTTCGCGCCCCACTAATGAAGGCGAGAAACCCTGATAGTTATTGATGTCTTTCAGCAAGCCATCAACGTGAATTCCCGACTCATGGGTGAACACCACATCGCCTGTGATCGCTTTTTGCGCTGTTTGAGGTCGCCCAGAAGCCAGATGTACGTAATTGCAAATGGTCGGTAGCTGGCGCAAATCAATGTTGCTAGGTGTCTGCTGCAACACTGTAAGCGCAACAGAGATCTCCTCCAATGCCGCGTTTCCCGCACGTTCTCCTAATCCATTTACCGTAGTGTTCACTGACGCAGCACCAGCACGAATGGCGGCTAACGAGTTCGCCGTCGCTAACCCAAGATCGTTGTGCGCATGCATTTCAATCTCTAGATCCGTATGGGCATGTAACTGAGTGATAACGTGGTAAGTCGAAAATGGGTCAAGGATGCCGTTGGTGTCAGCAAAACGAACTCGTTTTGCACCGCAACGTTCCGCCACTTCTGCAACCCGATAAAGCATATCGACCTCTGCACGCGAAGCATCCTCCATTCCCACGCAAACCTTCAAACCTGCATTTAACGCTTGGCTAATCACTCTTTCACAACGCTCAAACAACGCTTTAGGCGTCAGATTGAGTTTGCTGCGGATCTGCTGACTTGAGACTGGAATAGAGAGATCCACCCAATTTAAACCAAGACCGGAAGCGCAATGAACATCGTGCTCCAGCATCCGACACCAGCCCATAGTTCGCGCAGTACTAAGGGAGTGGCACACTGAACTAATGACGTATTGCTCTTCCGCTCCCATTGCGGGAATGCCCACTTCCAATTCAGGCACACCCGCCATTTCAAGCAGCATCGCAATATGCATTTTCTCTTCTATGGTGAACGCCACACCAGGTCCCTGCTCACCATCCCGAAGCGTGGTGTCATTAATAATGACTGACCTATGAATGGGTTCTGCTATCCCTGTAACCATACATGCACCATCCCTTTGCTCACTGATATTTAATCACTACAGGGAATCCTTCCCTAATCACCGCACACCTCTATCAGGCATACGTTGGAGCAAACTCTTCAACGTTACCCGCATTGGCGGCGTTATCCCAATAAGGAGACATCTGGCGTAAGCGATGCACAATCGGAGGCAGTTGCTCAAGCACATAATCGATGTCGTCATCTTTGGTAAAACGAGATAGCGAGAAGCGCAAGGTGCCATGTGCCGCAGTAAATGGAATCTTCATCGCTTTCATCACGTGTGAAGGTTCTAACGAACCGGATGTACAAGCTGAGCCAGACGACGCCGCGATACCCACTTGGTTCATCATTAACAAAAGGGCTTCACCTTCTATAAACTCAACCGCAATGTTGGTGGTGTTTGCGACACGCTGTTTAGGATTACCCGTGACAAACGTATTCGGAATGCGAGCAAGTAAACCTTGCTCTAAGCGATCACGCAGCAGTTTGATGCGATGAAGCTCGGTATCAATAGCTTGATAAGCCAGTTCTGCCGCTTTACCCATCGCTATTGCAGATGCTGCATTTTCAGTTCCTGCTCTGCGACCGCGCTCCTGATGACCACCACGCAGTAATGGACGGAAACGCGTACCACGACGCAAGTACAAAGCGCCAATCCCTTTTGGAGCATGGAACTTGTGACCAGAAATCGACAGCATATCAATTTCGGTTTCATGCACGTTGATCATGCGTTTACCTGCCACCTGTACCGCGTCAACATGCATTTGTGCGCCGACAGTTTTTGCCATCATTGCCATCGATTCCACAGGGAACAGAGTGCCAGTTTCATTGTTTGCCCACATCATCGAAACAATCGCGACGTTTTCACTTAATGCTTGGGCATACGCTTCCAAATCGATATTGCCTTTACCGTCAACGCCAATCCAATGCACCTTGTAGCCTTTACGTTCAAGGTTTTGACAAAGTTGTAAAGTAGCGGGATGTTCAACCACAGATGTTACGATTTCTCTGCGCTCGGGGTTGGCTTCCAATGCAGACAAGATAGCTGTTGTGGTCGCTTCAGTAGCACAAGAGGTAAAAACCACTTCACTTGAGTGCTGCGCGCCAAGAAGTTGCTGAACCTGTTCTCTTGCAATTTCCAGAGCCTGACCCACGCGAGCGCCTAAGCGATGAATAGATGAAGGGTTGCCATAAAATTCATCAAGATAAGGAATCATGACGTCCAAGACTCGTGGGTCTATACGAGTGGTAGCGTTGTTATCTAAATAGATCATCGGTTGGATACTAGACATTGTAAGTTCCCTCTTTCTTTGCGGTCATTTGTGGGTCTTCTTGTACCGGAAATACGGTGTAAGACTCTCCCAAAGCTCGACTGATCTTATGTTCCACATTTGCCAATGTCAGACCTGATAAACCACATCCGGTACACGCACCAGTGAGTGAAACAAACACAACATAATCTTCCACATCGACTAAGCTGATATCCCCACCGTCGGCTTGTACCGCAGGGCGAACTTCTTCGATAATTTTCTCAATCAGCGCAATGATCTCAGGACTTACAGACGCATCAACTCCAGAGTCTTTACTTGCTTCAACCGGTTTTATGGCGGGTTTCACGCTAGAATTTTTAGATAAGGCAGGGGCTTTTGCTCTTTCTGCCAAGCATTCTTCCAGCACCCATTCGATCTTTTCGTGGCAAGAGGTGCAAGCGCCGCCCGCTTTGGTGTAATTGACGACTTCCTCAAGAGTGGTGAGATTATTGGCGGCAACCACGCGTTTAATCATCAGGTCATCAATCGCGAAACACTTACAAATCAGCTCACCTTCTTCGTGATCATCTTCCAGTGTTTCTCCGCGATAGTTCGCGACTGCTGCATGCAATGCTTCCATCCCCATAACCGAACAGTGCATTTTTTCTGGCGGTAAGCCATCAAGAAAGTCGGCAATGTCTTTGTTAGTGATAGCTAAAGCTTCATCTATCGATTTACCAATGATCATTTCAGTTAATGCAGAAGAAGATGCGATTGCACTACCACAACCAAAAGTTTGAAAACCTGCATCCTGAATAATGTCTGTTTCTGGGTCGACTTTGAGAGTCAAACTTAGAGCGTCACCACAGCTCAGGGAACCCACATCACCTCGGGCATTTGCCTCTGAAACCAATTTGGCATTTCTTGGGTTAAAGAAGTGCTCTTTAACTTTCTCTGAATAATCCCACATAACCGCTCCTTCGTTTTTCCGACACCCGCTTCCATTGCGTTGGTTTGGTGCTTGACTGAAACCGTATTGTTACAACATCAACTTTTTCATAACGTCTTCATTGGCTAATCCAGTGCAATTACTAATCCAGACCACAGCCCTCGCTAACAGGTTGATTTACTATATAAATTTGAATAAGGTCACAAAACGACCAGAGATAAAACGACAATTTGTCGCTTTGTTTGTCGGCTTCCGGACAAACAACACCGACAAAAAGCGACAAAAGACGAATCAGACAGATGAGTTAACTGGCTGGCTGATATAAGAGGGATAAATCCAGCAAGAGTGAAGAGGCAGGAGCAGTATGACTCAGAGGTAAGTTATAAAAAAACTCCCTGCCAAATTCATGACAGGGAGCTGTTTCGATTCAAAAATACTGTTTTAAGTACTTTCTATGGCACACCGTGGCCTTTAGAAGCAACCCAAACTCGGTACCATTGTTCACGAGTCAGTTCTAAGTCCAGTGCAGCCACTGCCGATTGAACACGCTCAATCTTACCTGAGCCAACAATAGCAAGTGGCTTAGAAGGAAGGCGACGAACCCAAGCGTAGATCACTTGGTCGATGCTCTCTGCACCAATCTCTTCACGCAGTTCTTCTAACACGTTACGTACACGAACAGCTTGCTCTGACTGACCTTTAAAGATTTCACCACCGCCTAGACATGACCATGCCATAGGGCGGGTACGCAGCATTTGTAGCTGGTCTAATGTACCGTCATCGGCAACATTAAAGTTAAGCGGGTTAATCTCTACCTGATTGGTAACCAGTGGTTTACCCAAACGAGATTGAAGCAGTGAAAACTGAGACGGTGTGAAGTTTGAAACGCCGAAGTGTTTCACCTTACCGACTTTGTGCAGCTCAGCAAACGCTTCTGCCACTTCATCCGCGTCAAGCAAAACATCTAAACGGTGGATCAACAAAACGTCAATTTCACTCACACCCAAACGCTCCAGTGAGTTGTTCACCGATTGGTAGATGTGCGCAGAGCTAGTGTCATAGTGATTAATTTTGCGTTCTGGGTGCTTATCACTGCAAAGCTGGATATCGCACTTAGTCACGATCTGCATTTGTTCACGAAGGGACGGCTCTAACGCCAATGCTTCACCAAATAGGACTTCACACTCGTAGTTGCCATAGATGTCTGCGTGATCGACTGTCGTGATACCTAACTCTAGGTGCTGTTTGATAAACGTCAGGCGCTCTTGAGGTGTCATACCCCAATCGGCCAAACGCCAATACCCTTGAACCAGTTCTGAAAAATCTGGTCCTTGCGGGGCGATTGTGACTTTTGCAACCATAATATTACTCCTTAATCCGACGGGCTCATCCTAAGCTTGTTTATTCCTCGCCTCAACCGATAAACTATAGAAGTTCGAACTGGAGTACGAAGTTGTGACTTTTTCTACACGTTTACAAGAATTGATTGGCGAAGAAAGCATCAGCGGGTTTGCGCGACGCGTTGATCTGTCTGAAGGCCTGATAAGAAAATACCTAAAAGGCAGTGAACCTAGCTTAGCAAAGGCAAATCAAATTGCCATTCGCGCCAACTGTTCGCTGGAATGGTTAGCAACTGGTTGTGGGTATCTGTATCGCAAAGCAGAAGTGGTTGATATGGAAGCTTATTGCCTTGCACACAAGTTCGTCACCGGCGAAACCTTGAGTCAGGATAAGCAACATCAGCAGCGACAGATAATTGCGGGATATCAGTATTTGCGGGCACATAAGAAAGCCGACGGGTATTTAGACGAAACCTCAATGGCGAACTTTCTTCAGCGCCAACCCTCAGCGATTACTCCGAACGAGTAAACTGAACTTCAGCGCTTTTTCCGTCCGTGACAAGCTTTGCCATAACCTTTTCTTTCTGCCAGTGAAGGATTTTAGGAAAAGAGTGAGCATTGCGATTAATGAACAAAACTAAGGCCTTATCAACTTCTCGGGTCGACTCAGTCTTCAATTGGTCACGGATTGAAAACTGTTGCTCTCCGAGTTGGATGCTTTGCAGTTGAAAACCATCTTTACGTAAGTTCAATTGGAACAGACTCCAACTGTTTGGCGAATATTCACCATGCAGCGTGAGGGAGTGGACTCCCCCTTCTTGATTGCCTTTCACCTCAGGCCAAACAGGTAAGGTGTAATAGCTAAACTCATCCCCACACCATGATGGAATAAAGATATTGTCGCTACACTCTAGCCATTCCCCTGTCTGGAGAAATTGTTTTTGATCTGGCCATACACTGTTACCACCGATAAATGGCAGCAAAAAGTCTGGGTGTGCAGCCATCGAAGCTCCACTCCAAAACAGTATAACTAGCCATTTCCACATAACATTTCCTCAGATAACTACCCTTAGTGTTAGCCTTTTGCCTGCTTTCTACAAGTGCCTGAAGAACTACGCCCCCAAATTCTCTTTTGTGAGCCACTTCAAGCTCTTAAGGCGTAGGGCGAGGAATGATGTGCCTAGTCTTTAATCGATTTATCCTAAAGTCTGTTTACCTAGAGGGACTATAAGATCCCATATGGACGTGACGATGAAACTAAAAACTGTAACCCTTGCTTTATGTGCCATTATTCCAAGTGCCTTCGCGGCACCAAACCTGACCATAGCCACGACAACCAACAGTCGTGACTACCCATTAGACAGCCAAAACCCGTTAGTAATTCCATTGACCAAAGATGACTACACACTAACAGTTACGGGTTTGGAGGGAAGCTGTAAGGCAGGTGAAACATCAAGCATCAAATTTAATACTCCTGTAGCTCTCAACTGTGCAGGAGCGACCACGCTGCCACTTAAAATTCGCTTCACTGGCGATTACGCGTTTAGCTATGACGACAAAGCACAAACTCTGACGTTTGTTCGTCAGGCGAAGAAAACAGTGAACAGTGAGTTCAAACGACCGATTCCAGATGTCACCTGTGAGAAATACTCTGGCGGCGAAGTCACTGTCAAAGTTGGTGATACTTTCACAAACGGAACGCAATTGAGAGATGCTTTTAGTGGCAAAGTGGTGACAGTAAAACAAGGTGCCGTGTCATTAACCCCACAAGCGAATAACGGCGGCTTAATCTTACTTGAGCCTGTTGAAGCCAAGCCTCAGCCATTTAACTACCGTAATGCCAATATCTATTTCGTCATGGTCGACCGTTTTAACAACGGCGATACCAGTAACGACAACAGTTATGGGAGAAAGAAAGACGGTAAAGATGAAGTCGGCACCTTTCATGGTGGTGATCTCAAAGGCGTGATTGAAAAGTTAGACTACATTAAAAGCCTAGGCACAGATGCTATTTGGCTCTCTCCGATTGTGGAACAAATCCACGGATTTGTCGGTGGTGGAGAAAGCGGCTCGTTCCCATTCTATGGCTACCACGGCTACTGGACTCGTGATTTCACCAAAATCGATGAAAACTTTGGTGTCGATGAAGATTTAAAAACACTGGTTGAAGAAGCTCATAAACGCGGCATAAAAATCCTGCTAGATGCGGTTATTAACCACTCCGGTTACGCGACACTGGCTGATTTACAAATCGATAAAATCAACGTTGTAAACGGTTCACAGCTGCCAGCAAAATGGGCGGATTGGGCACCATCAAGTTCTGCTGGAGAGAACTGGCACAGTTTCCACCAGTTCATTGATTACAACAGCAACAACTGGAAAGACTGGTGGGGGGGCGACTGGGTTCGCACCGGACTACCGGGTTATCCGAAACCGGGCTCTGGTGATATCACCATGACGCTAGCTGGCCTACCCGATTTCCGTACTGAATCGGCTGAGTTTGTTAAACCACCTAAGTGGCTGCTGGAAAACGCCGGAACAAGAGTGAAGGCACAAGATAACTTCACCGTATCTGATTATCTGATTGAATGGCAAAGCGACTGGGTAAAACGCTTTGGAATTGATGGCTACCGTGTAGATACGGTGAAACACGTTGAAGGTGAAGTGTGGAAACGTCTGAAACAAGCCGCCAGCGATAATCTGAACCAGTGGCGTAAAGCGCATGGCAAGCAAGGCGAACCCTTTTGGATGATGGGTGAAGTGTGGGGACATGGCGCTTATCGCAGCCCGTATTTTGATGACGGCTTCGATGCACTGATAAACTTTGATGTGCAGAAGAAAATGGACAAAGGTGCAACCTGCTTCAGCCAGATGGAAAGTGTTTATCAAGCAAACGCGAAAACGCTGCAACAAGAAGCGGATTTCAACGCTGTGAGCTATATGTCTTCACACGATACCGAGCTGTTTTTCAGCCGTTTCAAGTCGTTTGAAATGCAACGTAACGCAGCCAACGCCCTGTTGCTAAACCCGGGAGCTGTTCAGGTTTATTACGGAGATGAAGTCGCAAGAGACTTAGGCCCTTATGCTGATGATTTCCATCAAGGAACCCGCTCAGATATGGTTTGGAAGTTGGATGCCGAGCGAGAAGCGTTGCTGGAACACTGGCAAACCGTCGGGCAATTTAGGCAGCGTCACCCAGCCATTGGTGCGGGCAAACACCAAGTCATAACACAAGCGTCTTCAAAACAAGATAGCCCTTACGTATTTTCTCGTACCCTAGGAGAAGACAAAGTTATCGTTGCGTTTGTCGGTAAGTAATTACTCACAATCAAGATAGAAAAGGACAAGGGCACATCTGCTTTTGTCCTTTTTTGGAAGAGATGAAAGCTAAGCGATACACTCCTGCAAACTTACCGCTTGAGGGGCATAATCACTAATGTTGATGACTTTATCTGCAATCGCATTAATCAAATCTGGATCGTGACTAACGATTAGCAAGCTGCAATTTTGCTCACGTGCTAGCTGTACCAATTGCATCGTCACCTCTTTGGCAATGATAGGATCTAAACGCGACGTCGGTTCGTCAGCAAACAAGAATACAGGCTCCATCAGCAAAGCACGTAAAATCGAGAAGCGCTGAAGCTCGCCACCTGATACCTGACTGCTGTTGCAGGTTAGCACTTGCTCACGCAAAGCGAGTTTTTTCATTAATGGTGCAACGCGGCTAGCATCCAACTTGTGCAGTTCGATCAAATCATCCAACATTTTTCCTAGAGTGAGATGCTGAGAAAGCGAAGTCAATGGATCCTGGTATAACTTAAGCCACTTAGCTTTACCCTGAGTTTTTTGACGAACAATCTCACCCGAAGACACTTTAAGATGCCCTAAAATCGCATCACCCAAACTGCTTTTACCACAGCCACTGTCGCCAACAATGCCGACAATCTCACCTTGCTGAACGTTAAACGTCAGCGAATCAAACAACTTTTGTTTGCCGCGTTGTATTGCCAAGTTTTCTACACTCAAGATTCGCTCTTGAGCAATATCTTTGCTTCGGCTTTGTGGCCAATTTTTCGGTGTCGAATGAATCAGCTTTTTAGTGTATTCCTGCTGCGGATGAGCAAGCACTTGCTGTGTTTGCCCTTGCTCGACCACCTTTCCGTAATGCAGAACCAGTATTTGTCCGCCTAGACGCTGCGCAACTTCAACATCATGCGTTACTACAATCAGGCCATCGTTTTTGGTCTTATCACGCAGCATGTCGACAACATCATCACGTCGACTGACATCCAAACCCTTGGTTGGCTCGTCTACAAGAATGATGGAAGCGTTGGCGGCAGTTGACACACAAATCGCCATACGTTGAGCCATACCTCCTGAGAGTTGCCCTACGCGCTTTTGATAAGCCTGCGCTAAACCATAACGCTCCAGCTCTTGCTGTGCCATGAGACGTGCTTGTGGCGCGGAATGCCCTAAGACAAATCTTGATACTTCAGCCACTTGCTCACCCGATTTCATCAAAGGATCAAGTGTCGACATTGGCTCTTGTGACAGCATTGCCATTTGTTTACCCCAGAGAGTACGGCGCTGTGCCATATTCATCACCTCTCCGTGGACGGCAATCTCACCAGTGCACGATAATCCAGAATCAATACTCGCCATGATCCACTTAAGCAACAAGCTTTTACCTGACCCTGTTTGACCAAGGATCACCAGCGGTTCACCTTTATTCACCGCTAACGACACATTTTCCAACAGAGCTCGTTCCCCTATTGATATATGGAGATTCGAAACTCTCAGCAATTCACTCATCGTTTCTCTCCTGCAATCAAATGGAATGCCAATACAATTAACGCCAGCATTGTTAGAGGTTGAAGCAGTAACCACGGCGCATCACCGTAATATGGAAAAAGCTCAACAATCATTTGTCCGAGTTCACTGGTTGGAGGCTGAATGCCCACATAAACAAAGCCTAGAGAAGCCATATAAAGCACGGCGTTAGCGGCACCGAATGCTGCCATAGTCAACACAGGTGAACGTAGTGTCGGCCATAAATGGTGGCGGAAAATATAAACACGACCAAAGCCCAACAACAGAGCGTTTTGAATTTCAGGGCTATTGGCAAGAGACTGAGTCAGCGAGCGACTTACACGGAAATACTCTACCCACTGTACCAGCGCAATCGCGATATAAATGGCGGTAAAAGAACCGGGTACCAACGCTGCAAACAACAGCACGAAAACCAAACCCGGCATAGCCAGAAGTATGTTGACAATAATATTGAGTCCATTGTCGAGCCAACGGCCGTACCAACCTGCAATCACACCTAATATGCAGCCAATGGTACTCGCACTTAACACGCAGATGATTGCCAGACTCAGGGAAAGACGCAGAGCTTCACTTAAACGGGCAAACATATTGCGACCATAGTGATCGGAACCTAACCAGTATTCGGCACTAGGTGGCATCAAAACCGCAGACAAGTTTTGCTCTGCCGGATCGACGTTCATAGCCCAGCCAATCATCGACATCGAGATCAACACACACAGCAGCAACACACCGAAAAGGCGCGATCTGTTGCTATAGAGTTTTTTGTTATCGAAGGCTGCTAGCATGTTATTGCTCCTCCTTAATTCGCGGGTCTATCCAGTAGCACAGAAGGTCAACAACCGTATTCAACATTACAAACATCACACCTAAACAGAGCGCCGTGCCCTGAATAACAGGAATATCGCGGGCAAAAATCGCATGAGCCAAACCATGCCCTACCCCCGGCCATGAGAACAGAGATTCAATCATTACTATCCCTTCAATCACGGTAATAAACTGGATACCGATAAACGCAACTACAGGGAGCAAAATATTGCGAACTCCATGACGCTGAAACGTTCGTAAAGGTGATAGCCCTTTCATCATTGAAAACTGATAAAAAGGCGCACGTAAAACCTGACGAGTTGAGCTCGCGACAATCCGGTTTGAGGTTGCAGCCAACGCTATAGCAAGAGTCAGGGTAGGCAGAATCAAATGCTGAGGTGTGTCAAAACCAGCAACGGGCAACCATTGCCAATAAAGCGCAAACATCAGAATGAAAATTAAACCAATTACAAACACAGGAAGCGCACGAACTGCGATTGAAAAAACAACAGCGAAAGGCTCAAACCATTTCTGCCATTTCACGCTCGCGAGACCGAGCGGGAATGCAATCAAGACGGACAACGCAAGCCCTGCAACTGCAAGCATTAAGGAATGCCCTAACTGATGACTGACAATATCACTGACTGGCTGACCACTGACTAGAGAGTTGCCCAAGTTAAACTGCGCAAGATCGATTAACCAAGAGAAAAAAGACGAGATCCCCGATTGGTTCAAATTCAACTCTTGGCGAATATATTCGGCCGCTTCCGCGCTAACGTTATCCTGACCGTAGCGGCTAGAGGCAATACGGAAAGCCATATCCCCCGGAAGTGAACGCATCAGAACAAACGTCAATGCGCCAACTCCAAATACCACAGCAAAAAGCTGCAAAATGCGGTTATAAATTAACTGCCACACGAGAATCAAAACTCCAAGTCGTTAAGATAAAAATTGCGGCCAAATGGATCAAAGTGGAAACCTTTGAGACGTTTGTTCACAGAGACTTCTTCTGTGTAAGCGGAAACAGGGATCACTGGCAGTTCAGTAGCAAGAATGGTTGCCGCTCTCTGCGCTTTTTCGCGATACTTGTCTGCATCTAGCGTGTAGTTAAGCTGCTTAATCAACTGTTTAAACTCTGGATTGGACCAATTCATAGCACCCCAATCCCCACCTTTCTCAGAAAAATCATTACTCAGTACCACAAGCGGGTCCACAATCACTCCGTAATTACGCGCAATCAATGCCACTTCTAAAGAACCATCCTGATGACCGGCGGGAATCGAACTTGAGCTTGTAATACTTACATTCAGTTTTACACCCAGTTTTTTCCACTGTGCTTGAAGCGCTGTGGCTACATTCGCCAGCTCTGGACGGTCAGCGTAGGTAATCAATGACAACTCAAACACTTTACCGTCTCGCTGCAACAAACCTTGGCTGTTTTCAGTCCAACCAAGTTCTTTGAGCATCGCTTTAGCTTTCTGAATATCAGATTCTGGGTTTGCAAAAGACTCTAAATACCAATCACTCATTGAGCGAGGCAACAGTTGCGCGGTTCCTGAATCTGGAGTGCCTAGCACAGCGCTAGCAATGCCTTTGCGATCAATGGCAAGGCTCAACGCCTGACGCGCTTTAACGGAATTGAGGAACGGATGAGCATTGTTCAGTTTTAAAACGAGGGTACGCGGTAAAGAGTAAGACTGAACATCGGTTTGCGGATTCATTTTTAGACGCATAATGCTGGCTGGCGGAAGCTGAAGAGCAATGTCAGCCTGACCACTTATGGCTTGTAATACGCGACTTTCACCGCGATGACCAGTCAGATAAGTGGCGTATTCAATACTCGCTTTCTTACCCCAATAGCCAGCGAATTTCTTAACGGTAATTTTGTGCGGCGGCGTAACCTCAAAAAGCGAGTATGGGCCTGTGCCAATCAAGTTCACCACTTTGCCATCTTCAGCATAAGAGGCTCGGCTTAAAATTATATTGGAATAGTTGGCAAGTACCGCAGGTAGGCTTTTGTATGCTTCAGATAATTCGATAACAACCTTGTTTTCACCTTGCGCTAAAATGTTTTTCACCGGCACTTTGCCTAGCGAGCCATATTTTCCCAGCGCAATGTTTAAACTGTTCACCACTGTATCCGCGTTCATCAGTGAATCATCGTGGAATCGAACGCCGTCACGCAGTGTGATTGTCCATTCAGTTAGCTCATTGTTTGGCGTCGCTTCTAACGCAAGACCCGGGAGCAAATTACCCGAATTGTCCACATCAAAAAGCGTCTCAATGACCTGCATCCTAGTAAAAATATACCCACTTGATGATGGATCAACGTTAGCAAATTCAAACGCAGCGCTGATGGTAACTGTGTTTGATTTAGAAGGAGGAGTGTTCGCATTCGCTTGAAAAACAAACACTAATGCCAACAGTGCTGCTGTAAAAATTCTCATAATTATAACTCTACTGACTCAAAAGTGTTTTGTTATAACATAACATTAATTTGAGTTTCAATTTTAATGAGAATAATTTTCAAAACCAACTAGGAAAACGAAATGTAAAACTCGTTACTCCGTAATTTCTAATTCTCTCTCCAACTTCTTAGATAGCTTGTTAAACAAGGTTTCCCTGCGTAGGTCGAGTATTTCCTGAATCAGTTTCTCTTTGGCTGATAAACCAAAATGCTTGGCGTAGTTTTTAATTTTCTGAATCTCTTCCGGCTCCAAACGGTAAACTTCATTCTTTAAGTAAGCTTCCGCTTCTTTCTTGATGAAGCCCTGCTGCTGCAGTAATTCAATAATCAACACATCAAAATCGTGAGTTACTCTTGCCATCATTTCCTGCTTAATTAACCACTTAGTTCTCTGGAATTTACCCATGATCACTATTTTTAAGACCGGCATAACCTACGCAGCGAACATTAAAAATGGGTTACAGAAAAAAGGCTATTTGATGACAAAATTCCGATATGCCATTCCGGTTTGAATTCGTGTTTCTTACGCTTGAATTGGGCTTGATTTTGATCAATCAAACTTCAATTTCCTCTTCACTTGACGCCACAAGAACTACAATTAGTGAGGTAGCAAATGATAGAAAATGGGAGGTTATGATGAGCTTAATTCCTCGTGATTCATGGTCTGATTTCTATCGCGTATTTGATCATGCATTCCCATCAATTCGCACTCGATTTGATGCGGAGGCTTTTTCACCTCGCGTTGATGTGATTGAAAAAGAAACCGCATTTGAAATCATTGCCGATTTGCCGGGAGTGGCTAAAGATGATGTGATCATCACCTATAAAAATGGTGCGCTAACAATTGAAGCCTCCACCAGCAAAACCGAAGAAAATACAGATCAGAACAAAGTCATCCACAAAGAACGCTATGAAGGGAAAATGGTTCGCAGCTTTTCTTTAAGCGAAAACGTAAATCCAAAAGACATTTACGCAGAATTTGAGGATGGCGTGTTGGTTGTGGTTGTTCCTAAGCTAGAAACGCAACAAGTGGAAGACCACCGCATCACTATCAGTTAGTTGAATCATGCCAATTGATAGCTCATTGATGTGTACAACCAAAATCCAAAAGGGGCGAGATGCCCCTTTTTCTGACTCAGACTCTCTGCCGAATCCTTTCTATCATGGATAACACCTTTTCGTCGTCACAGCCTATTTTGTGGTAGATACCAACGTTACCAAGCTTGTTTTCGTCAATGAAAAGGGTTTCAAACCCTTTCTGCATCATCCACGCTGTCAGCTCACTGCTGTAGGGCATAATGGCATCACTGCTGCGTAATATATCCAAGCTGGCTGAAAATGAATCCACGTTATAAGTGGAACGCCCAACATCCGACGATATGCCCATCTGCGATTTCATATGATCCGCTAGCACTACGCTGTGCCGTGCATGATCCGGCGTGACACGAATCAGAGGATAGCTCGCATCTACCTCTGATATTGACTGCACGTTACGCGTAAGCAGTGGATGATCACCTCGTACATAAACGGCTTCGCGATCCTGTAGCAAAGGGACAAACTGCACCCGACACCTTTCATGCAAATGTCGAATTTCATGTCCGACAAACAGATCGATTTCCCCTTGAACTAAGTGGTGCATGAGCGACAAGTTATTGCCAAACTCAAGTTCAATAGACGACTTTGGCGCTTGTCTTAAGTGTTGGCTCACTGCATCTCGAACAAACAGTTCCCACCATGTGTCACCCGTGCCCAGCTTCAACTTACCGGCTTCTCGCTGATGCATGTCATGCAATCGATGCAATAACTGATTATGCTGTTCCTGCTGCTGCTGAACATGCTCTTTAAGTATTTTGCCGTATTCCGTCAGCTCCATCCCTTTTGAACGGCGATGAAACAAAGAAACACCAATATCACTTTCTAGTTTTTGCATAGCAGATGTCAGTGAAGGCTGACTAATATGCAGTTGTTCCGCAGCCTGCTTGATACTGCCTAAATGAGCAACCATCAGGAAATAACGATAGTTTTTATGCATAGCCAACCACCAATAATTATTGATATCACACTTTGAGAAATGGATTTTTCACTGTTGAAGACCATTAAAACCGCAAACCAGTATCAACTCAACATGATATAGCTAAATTCTATATCACAGTAAATCTAATCAATTGTTCTTTTCTCCTCTATCTCACTATATTGCTTAGAGTCTTGTTGGAATTTGGGAAAAAGTACTATGCAAAAACAGTGGTGGCATGATGCCGTTGTCTATCAAATTTATCCTCGCAGCTTTTGCGACTCTAACCACGATGGTATTGGCGACCTACCGGGCATCATCAGCAAACTCGATTATCTTAAAAATCTGGGTGTGAACGTGCTCTGGCTGTCGCCCGTTTATCAGTCACCTATGGATGATAACGGCTATGACATTTCAGACTATCAGGCTATCGCAGCTGAGTTCGGTACCATGGAAGATATGAAATGCCTACTTGATGAAGCAAACAGACGAAATATAAAAGTGGTGATGGATTTAGTCGTCAACCACACCTCAGATGAACATCCGTGGTTTATTTCAGCGAAATCATCCAAAAGCAGCCCATATCGTGACTTCTATATATGGCGCGATGCCAATACTGACGGTTCACCGCCCAACGATTTGGGCTCCATTTTTGGTGGTGGCGCGTGGGAATGGGATGCGACTACAGAGCAGTATTACTTCCATCTGTTCTCTAAACGCCAGCCAGACCTGAACTGGGAAAACCCGAAAGTTCAGCAATCGGTTCACGACATGATGAACTGGTGGATAGAACAAGGTATTGGTGGTTTCCGCCTTGATGTTATTGACCTTATCGGCAAAGAGATCGACAAAAAAATCACGGGCAATGGCCCACGTTTGCACACCCTATTACAGCAAATGAATCGAGCCACTTTTGGCGATAAAGATCTTCTCACTGTGGGTGAAACTTGGGGTGCGACACCGGAAATTGCAAAACTCTACAGCGCCCCAGAACGCAATGAGTTGTCGATGGTGTTTCAGTTTGAACACATCACGCTCACTTGGAAAGATGGCGACAAATGGCAGCCGATTCCGTTAAAACTCAGCGAGTTCAAACGGGTTTTAACCAAATGGCAAGTCGAGCTAGAAAACCAAGGCTGGAACTCACTATTTTGGAATAACCATGATTTACCGCGCGCAGTGTCCAAATATGGCGACGACGGTGAATATCGTGTCGAGTCGGCCAAGATGCTGGCAACAACACTGCATTTCTTAAAAGGAACGCCTTACATCTATCAGGGTGAAGAGCTGGGTATGACTAATGTAGAGTTCAATTCACTGGATGAGTACCAAGATATTGAGACTCTGAACTTCTATAAAGTACGTACCGAAGCGGGTGTATCCCATGAAGAAATGATGACAGCGCTGCATGAAAACAGCCGAGACAATGCCCGCACTCCGATGCAGTGGAATGATCAAGAGTATGCAGGGTTCAGCACGGTTAAACCTTGGCTCAAAGTGAACCCAAACTATGTGGACATCAACGTTGAACAAGCGCTCGCAAACCGTGATTCGATTTTCTATCACTACCAAACGTTAATTCAGCTGCGAAAAACCATGCCAGTGATTGTGTACGGTCACTTCACGCCTGTATGTGAATCTCATGAAGCCGTGTTTACCTATTTACGTGAAGATGAAGACGATAGAATTCTGGTGGTAAATAACTTCAGTAAAGAGCCTCAAACCCTCTCACTATCTGAAGTTGCAGGGCTAGATAGCGTTGAACACCTGATTAGTAACTACCCGCCAAGAAATAACCTCGACGGTGAACTGACACTGCTTCCGTTTGAATCGTTTGCCGTCAAACTGTAGCGATAAAATGTAACGGTAGTGACAAAACAAACAAAGGAGCATCACTGCTCCTTTGTTTTCAAATCGAATCCATATATTGGATTATTTGGCGTTCACCGCTTTCACAAACACTTCTTGAGCATCTTCAATACCCAGAGCTTTAGCTTCATCGAGTAGGCTTAGGGCTTTGGGAATGTCTCCTGCTTCTACCGATTTTTTAATTGATGACAGGTAGTATGCTTGCGTGTCAGGTAAAATATCGAGCTTAGAATTTTTAGATTCTGCATTTATCACTTCATTGGTTTGAACAGTTCCCGATACTGACGTTGTTTTAACTTCAACTTCTATCAAACCATTCGCAGAGACAACATAGCTAGGATCACTAACAATAGGTAGTGGTTCCCCCATTTGTTCTGCTCTCAACTTCGCAGGATGTGGAACAACAACTTTCTGTCCAATATCTTCGCTCTCTCCAAACACAATAAAGTAAGGAGTTTGTTTTGCATTTAAAGAAAGCTGAAGTTCATAGCGATTCTTATTAAGAGCATCTGAGAACTTAACTTCAAAATCTTTATTAGCAACTGTTCTAACGACTTTAAAATCTTCATTTAAAAGGATAATTGATGGTTTTAGAACTTTATCTTGTCGCATTATGCTTCTAACAATAAGCTCTACATTTCCAGATCTTTCGTTAAATTTAAAGCTAGAAAAATAGCTCTTGTCATGGCCAAAATTCCATACAGGAGAACTTCCATCGAGAGTCGATTGAAATTTGTCATTTGTTTCCAGTTTAATCCACGGAAACTTAACTAAAGATTCGCAACATACTTCCGTCTGCTTCAAAGTTCTAAGCGAATTATCTAGCTGTTCGGTAGAAGAGCATCCAACTAGACCGATAGCAGTAAGCAGAACCACCCAAGATGTTTTCATAATATCTCCTGCAAAAATTAAGAAAAAGGCAGCCTCTAGACTGCCTTTGTTTACCCGGTTAGCTCAGTTCTTTAGAACCAGATTTCAGCTTCAATACCAAAGCGAGTTTCATCACTATCCGATGCACCTTTACTCCACTTATATGAATCTTCACTAGAGGTCATGTAAGTTACATAAGGTTTAATCTGTGGGCGTCCCCAGTAATCAGCATTTACTGTAAATACAGGAGCTAATGTTGCTGCATAAAAATCTGTATCAGCAGATTGACGACCCCAGTCAGAGCCGTTGCCTAGGCTTTCTTGAGCGTATGTTAGCACAGCTTCCATACGGAAGTTTTCATTAACTTTATACGATGGAGTTAAACCTACAAATACACGAGATAAACCGCCTTGAGAGCCCCAAACATTACCTTTAGTATCGTTCGACAAATCCCAGTAGGTTACCTCCGTACCTAACTGCAAGTTCTCAGTTACATTAGCCACACCATAAGAAGTCACAAAGATTGACTCATCATCTTTATCCCAGCCACTGCTCCATTGACCAAAGTTAACACCTTTAGTTCCTGCAACACCTTTACCATAAGTAACAGCTGTTGTTGACCAACCATCAAATCCGTAAAAATCGCGAGAATATGTAATTGCTAGACCCAGACCATCTTTCGCAGTGCTCGATTCATCAACGTTAGTACGAGACATTAACTTAGCGTCAAAATCGAATCGACCACCCAAGGCTTCAACACCGTAGAAGTAGAAATCAACAGAAGTCATAGTGGTGCTACTACCGTTAGAATCTAAGTTAGTATTCTTACAGCTTGTTGCATAGTCCTGAGAAGCACCGTTTGATGTTACACATGAGCCTTCACCAGCATCAGCAGACATTACAGCAATACCCATATCATTGTATTGGATACCACCACCAACACCTGAAGATTGCTTCCAAAATTCTTTTGTAATGATACCTGCTTGACGGTTCAGGTAGCGCTTACCAGCCCAAATGCTTAAACCGTCAGTGAAATAGGAAAGGTCTCCAAGCTCAACATAAGCCTCTTTAAACTCTAGTTGGCCAGTTTCTAGGTGACCTTCGTTACCAGATGATGATGTATAGAAACCACGACCATTACCACCTTCGTTATTGCCATACTCTGTTTTTAAAACGTATTTAGACCATGCACCACTTTCATAGTTATCACCGCGAGTCACAGTAAATTCTACTTGGTTTGGGTTGCCAGAAAATGCCGCGCCAGCAGCTCGGTAATCACGGCGGTGGTGCCATGTTTCATCTGTATCTAGTGACTGACCAACATTGTACAGTAAATGCCCGTAGCCATTAACTTGCCAACCTTGATTTACTTTGTCTTCTGCGTGCACCAAACCAGCAGCGAGAGTAGCGGCCACTGCGGCAGCAATTACACTTACTTTTTTCATTTTTAACTCCAAATAGGATTTTATTTTTAGTTCCTTAGTTCTCTTTCTACTTGGAGCCGAAAAGGCAGAAATCCGGCCAAAATAAAAAGAGGTAAGACGGGACAAGTCCCCAGTTGTTTCAACGCTATTTAGGTTAATCAAGTCGTATAGGGATGACTTCCTCCACCCTAAATTAATTTGAGGGGGATGATTAGGGAGGAGTTTTTTTCAGGTATGGTGTTTTTGAAACGTTGATCACGCAATTTAGGGGGAGTAGTGATCGAAAGCTTTCAGGTTATTGGAATACAAAATGCATTAGATCACTATTTGGCGATAAATTGTTCATAAAACTGTAATGAAATTACAGAAGATATTTTATTAAAGGGCGCTTGACCTAATAGTCCCAAAGCTTTTTACTTAATTAAGTGGGTAACTTAACTCTAACTATAAGAATGTAACTTACGATGACTACTACAGCTTCTCGTCCGTATCCTTTAGGTGCAACACTTGATCCAAATGGATGCAACTTTTCTATCTATGCGCCTGCCAACGATGATTTGGTGCTTGCCTTGTTCAATTCAGATGGCAGTTACGAAACACACCCTTTGGAAGGAGAGTATGCTGGAATCAAGCACACCTACATGGCTGGCATCAAAGCGGGCCAGCGGTATGGTTTTATTTCTCATGAAGACGACAACAGCTTATTGTACGTGTCGGACCCTTATGCCAAAGCGTTAGATGCTCCGCTTACTTATACCCCTCCATTTTCTGAAGAAGACAGCTTTGAACTCGCGAAATGTATCGTCATAAGCGATGACTTCGATTGGCAAGATTCACACAAGCCAGCGATTTCACGTGATGAAATGGTGCTGTTTGAAACGCACGTCAAAGGGCTAACTCAGCTTCACCCGAATGTGGACGATACCGTTCGCGGAACCTATTTAGGCTTGATCAGCGAGCCAATGTTGCAGTTTTATCGCGAGCAACATATCAACACCTTGCAACTGCTTCCTATTGCAGCGTGCATGCATGAACCTCATTTGTTGGATATGGGCAAAGTGAACTATTGGGGGTACAACCCTTTCGTGTTCATGGCACCCGATCCGCGCTACGCCGTTAAAGATGCAGTTACCGAGTTAAAAACGGTCATACGTGAACTGCATAAGCAAGGCATCCAAGTGATTTTAGATGTGGTGTACAACCATACCGCAGAAGGCGGACAAGACGGTCCGGTATTCAACCTCAAAGCGCTCGATCCAAACTATTACCTGAGACACGGCCCTCATTACGCCAACTTTACTGGGTGTGGTAATACCGTTGATCTCTCATATCAGCCCTCGTTAAACATTGTGATGGATACCCTTCGTTACTGGGTAAGCGAGTACAAAATCGATGGCTTCCGTTTTGATTTAGCGGCAACACTCGGTCGTCGAGGAGATGATTTCAGCAGTGATGCGGCTTTCTTCAAAGCAGTGGCTCAAGATCCAATACTACGAGAAGTGAAGTTGATTGCTGAGCCTTGGGATATTGGTCCTAACGGCTACCAGGTCGGTAATTTCCCTTTTGGCTGGAACGAAACCAACGACAAACTGCGCGACATTACCCGCAGCTTTTGGCGAGGTGATCAGGGCTATCTGAAAGAATTTGCTACGCGTCTTATGGGCTCACGAGATCTCTACAGCGCAGCTAACTGGCCATATAAGCTGACCGTCAACTACATTACTTACCACGATGGTTACACTCTTCAGGATCTGGTGTCATATAAACACAAACACAATGAAGCCAACGGTGAACAAAACCGCGATGGACACGGTGATAACCGTTCTGACAACTATGGTGAAGAAGGCGAAACAGATAACCTAGTGATTCAGGCAACCCGTGAGCGCCAAAAGCGTAACTTCATGGCAAGCCTGCTGTTTGCGTTTGGTATACCGCATATCCTGACCGCAGATGTCCTCTCTCATACTCAGAAGGGTAACAACAATGCTTATTGTCAGGACAATGAAATCAGTTGGATAAACTGGGAGAACACCGAACGTAAAGGCATCTTCAAAGAGTGGCTGGCGCAAATGGTTGCCGCTCGTCAAACCTACATGGTTCCGTTTATTCGTGCCTTTAGTGGTGACGAACGCAACTTCAATCGCATCTTCTGGCGACGAGTCGACGGTGAATTGATGGAGCATGATGACTGGAACAGAGTCAGGGCTGTTGCTCTGCACATGGGTATTGGTGAAGATGAGCAAGAGATGCTGTATTTGATCAACCAAACCAATGCGCCGGCAAGGTTTAAACTGCCTCATGATCGTGGTCAGGACTGGAAAATTATCTGTGACACTAACTTGTCTCATATCCAGCCAGGTCATGCTGAAGGAGAAATTCTACAACTTCCGTCTTCAATGGCGATTCTCCATTTCCAACCGAAGAAGAATTGCAGATCTTAAGCCGTTCAAAACAATCGACGTGAGCGAAATACAGATTTAAGGATAGAAAAAACCCCACAACGTGGGGTTTTAAAAGAATCAAAGTGACGTTTCAACCTAGTCTAGGTCAACCAATTGCTTCTTGTATGTTTGGTGCTGAGATTTCACCGCTTGTTCAGGTTCACCTGTCAGTAAGCTCACAGCCACAATTGCGATTGTAGATAGGATAATTCCCGGTACGATTTCGTACACGTCATACCAACCGCCAGACAGCTGTTTCCACACTACGATAGTTACACCACCAACGATGATACCCGCCAGTGCGCCATTACGGTTCATGCGAGACCAGTACAGACTCAGTACTAGCGCAGGACCAAATGCCGCGCCGAAACCAGCCCAAGCATAAGAAACTAGACCTAATACTGAGCTATCTGGAGTCATTGCCAAGATAAGTGCAATAACAGATAGGATGATGACCGCTAGGCGACCTACTCGTACAATCTCTTCTGAGCTTGCGTCAGTCTTGAAGACTTGTTTGTAGAAGTCTTCAGCCAGAGCAGAAGAAGAAACCAGTAACTGAGAGTCCGCTGTACTCATGATCGCCGCCAGAATTGCAGCCAAAAGAATACCAGCAATAACCGGATGGAACAGAGCATTCACAAGTAGCATGAAGATTTTCTCGCCATCTTCAAGTTGCAGCGTGCCGTGGTTAGTGACATATACCAAACCAACGAAACCTACTAACAGCGCGCCAAACATTGACAGACCCGTCCACAAAACAGCAATACGGCGTGCGGTAGTTAGATCTTTGTTTGAACGTGAAGCTTTGAAACGAGCCAAAATATGTGGCTGACCAAAGTAACCTAGACCCCATGCAACCAGAGAAATGATAGCGATAGCAGACAGTGGTTTGCCATCAATACCATTCCAAAGAGTAAGAAGTTCAGGGTTAATTGCCGTTAGCTCTGCATCCAGCTTACCGAAACCACCGTCAATCGCAGCGAAAGGCACGATAAGAAGCGCTGCTGCCATTAGAAGACCTTGCACTAAGTCAGTCCAAGATACCGCTAAGAAGCCACCAAATAGTGTGTAAGAAACCACACAGATTGTTCCGATAACTACCGCGATGGTGTAATCAATACCAAATACAGTTTCAAACAATTTACCACCAGCCACTAGGCCTGAACTGGTATAGAAAAGGAAGAATAGAAGGATAAAGAAAGCTGAAATTGTTTGAATTAGCTTAGATTTGTCATTAAAGCGACGCGATAAGAATTCAGGCAGTGTAAGTGCATCTGTCGTTACGCTGTATGTACGTAGACGTTTTGCAACTAGTAGCCAGTTTGCCCAAGTACCGACTAACAAGCCACCCGCTAACCAGAAAGCTTCAAAACCCGCTGCGTAGGCATAACCAGGCAGGCCAAGTAACAACCATCCGCTCATATCAGATGCACCCGCAGAAAGCGCTGCAGGCCATGGACCTAAAGATCGGCCACCGAGGAAATAATCCGATGAACTTTTCGTTCGCTGATATGCGTAAACACCAATCGCCAACATCAGAATGAGGTAGACGATAAAGGTGGTCGTAATAGCAAAGCTATTTTCCATTGTGTAAGTCCTCTAAATATAAAATATCTTCCATGCCCCCTCCCTCAAAGAGAGGGGGAGAGATAAAAGATCTAAGGTCTGAAGATCTTTTAAGGCCATCAGACCTAGTGAGATTCGCTTCCAAGCTCTAGCAAGGTCGCGTTACCACCCACTGCCGTAATATTAATTGTACGAGTACGTTCGGTAATAAAGCGCAGTGATAAGTGTGGATCGTGTGCCACAGGAAGGGCATCCAAATCCGTTTCTGATACTAAGCTAACGATAGCACCTGTGCGTTTTGCCAGTTCGCGGTTAAGACGACGCTCAACCGACGTTTTACCAACATAGCCCACAGCGCGAACATCCGATTCCATCAACTGGTGATGCGCGTCAAACGTCGCAAATTGCAATACGTTAGCAGGTAGAGTTGACTGCTCGAAAGCAGACTTTAGTGCTGAAAACAATTCAGCATCATCACTGCAATAAACTGCGCTGTTACCCGCAACTAATGCAGCTGTTAACTGAGCAATAACGGCTTTTTTTGCAGCAGCACTGTCATCATCTTGAATGATCAGTGCAACACCACGACCCGCCGTATACAGCTCGTTAGTTTCTCCGGTAGGGCCAACCAGTTGGTGCGTATGTGCCAACAATGTTGCGGCCTGTTGAAGATGGTAAGAAATCACTTTCGCAAGCTGCGGAGAAGTGCTCTCTAAATTTGATTTCAATGAAAGTAAACACTCACACTTAGAATCAAAACTTGTTAAATTCCAGTTTTCCCAAGCCGAAAAAGCGTCAGAAAAACGAGTTACTTGATGAACCATGTTTGGTCTCCTTCGCTTAGTCGATTAACGGTATTGAACCTGAGAAAAACGGTATAAATAGTGTGGACCACCTGCTTTCGGACCAGTGCCCGATAGCCCTTGACCACCAAACGGCTGAACACCAACCACAGCACCAACTTGGTCGCGGTTGATGTAGCAGTTACCAACACGCGCATGTTTTTCAATCCAGCGATACGTCGTTTCGTTACGGCTATGGATACCCATAGTCAGACCAAACCCTGTCTGGTTAATTTGATTCACCACATCCGCCAGTTCACTCGCTTTGAAGCGAACAATGTGCAGTACCGGACCAAATTTTTCTTCCGTCAGACATGAAATGTCTGAAATCTCAAACGCTGTCGGTGCAACAAAATCACCGTATTGGCAATCTTCACCCAGACTAAGCTCAGCAACTTTCTTCTGCGTCTTAGTCATGTGGTCAATATGCTCAAGCAGTGTTTGTTTTGCTTTCGCATCAATCACAGGGCCAACATCAGTAGTATGCAAATAAGGAAGACCAATCGACAGCTCTTGCATTGCACCTTGGATAAGCGTGGTAATGCGGTCTGCAATGTCTTGCTGAACGAAAAGAACACGTAGCGCAGAACAGCGTTGCCCCGCAGAAGCAAAAGCAGAACGAAGAACGTCACGAACCACTTGCTCAGGTAGAGCCGTACTGTCTACGATCATCGCATTCTGACCACCGGTTTCCGCGATAAACGGAACTGGAGCTGCATCGCGCTCAGCCAGTGTTTGGTTAATACGTTGCGCTGTTGCGGTAGAGCCCGTAAACGCCACGCCCGCGATACTTGGGTGAGAAGTAAGCGCACTACCAATTTCTGAACCTTTACCCGGAAGCAGTTGAATAACTCCAGCAGGGAAACCCGCTTCAAGCATCAATTCAACCGCACGAACAGCGATTAAACTGGTTTGTTCCGCAGGTTTTGCAACAACCGTGTTCCCTGCCACTAACGCCGCAGAGATTTGGCCTAGGAAAATTGCCAGAGGGAAGTTCCAAGGGCTGATACAAACGAATACACCACGACCTTCACGTTGTACCGTACGCTTCTCTCCATCAAAGCCATCCACTGTGAATTCACCTAAGCAGTCCACTTGTTTGGCGTAGTAACGACAGAAATCAACCGCTTCACGAACTTCATCAATGCTGTCGTGAATGGTTTTACCCGCTTCGTGATGACAGATTGCGACTAACTCAGCCAGATTCACTTCTAACAGATCAGCAAGCTTCTCTAATTTTTCGCTACGAACAGATGCAGGCTCTTGGTTCCAGCTCGCATATGCAGCTTGCGCAGATTCGATCGCTTCGGAAACATGATCATGGGAAGCAAAGTACGCTTGACCCACTTCGATACGACGATCATATGGCGCTGTGACCACTACAGGTTTAACACCATCCTTGATCATGCTTTCGATCTTTGAACTGCCATTAATGATTGGCGCAGCCTTCCACTGATGACCAGCAAATGACTCAACTTGCTTTTCAAATGGTTTAGCTTCGCTTTCGATATCTATGTTCACACCATAAGAATTACGGCGCTCAGAGAAGATAGCTGGCGGTAATGGAATTTGAGTATTGTTGAAGGTATCAAACTCAAGCAGCATATCGACAGGATGCTGAATCAAAGACGAAATCGGGCAGCGCGCATCAACCAGACGATGAACAAACGAGCTGTTTGCGCCATTCTCTAGAAGACGACGAACAAGGTAAGGCAACAGATCTTTATGGCTGCCTACTGGAGCATAAATACGCACCGATTGCTTGTACGCTTTCATTACATGGTTATACAGAGCATCACCCATGCCATGCAGACGCTGGAATTCGAAGTCTCTATGTGTTGCCATCACAGCAATAGAAGTGACTGTTTGCGCGTTGTGACTAGCAAATTGTGGGAACAAGTTGCCACGAACGGATTCACTGAGTAGGAAACGCGCACACGCCAAATAAGAAACATCGGTCGATTCTTTACGAGTGTATACAGGGTAGCCAGTGTAACCCGCTTGTTGAGACCACTTAATCTCACTATCCCAGTACGCACCTTTTACAAGACGAACAGGAATCAGGTCACCCTGATCTTTTGCAAGTGCTGTTAACCAAACCAGAACCGGTAGAGCACGTTTTGAGTAAGCTTGGATTACTAGACCAAACTTGCCCCAGCCTTTTACAAGTTCACTACGGTAAACTTTTTCAAACAGCTCAAGAGAAAGCTCTAAACGGTCTGCTTCTTCCGCATCAATCGTGATAGCAACGTCAAGCTCAATCGCTTTTTCAAGCAACTGCATTAACGTTTGGTACAACTCACTCATTACTCGGTCGCGGTTTGCCACTTCGTAACGAGGGTGTAGTGCAGAAAGCTTGATAGAAATAGACGGAGCTGGGCTGGTGTCTAAACCATATTTGTCGCGCCCTACAGCTTCAATGGCTGTTAAGTAGTCTTGGCAGTATTTTTTCGCATCAGCAGTGGTTAGCGCCGCTTCACCTAACATGTCAAATGAGTAGGTAAAACCTTTGTCGCGCATCTTACGGCCATTTTTCTGCGCTTCAGCAATGTTACGACCAAGAACAAACTGGTGTCCCATGATCTTCATCGCTTGATGCATTGCTTTACGAATAACAGGCTCAGTCAACTTGTTCACTAAACGGTTAACCGCTTGGATAGGACTGGTGCTCTCTGCGTCAGAAAGACCAATCACTTTACCTGTAAACATTAAGCCCCAAGTTGAAGCGTTAACAAAGACAGAATCTGAGTTCTTAAGGTGAGATTTCCAGTCAGCAACGCCAAGACGGTCTTTAATGAAGGCATCTGCCGTTTCCGAATCTGGAATGCGCATCAGAGCTTCAGCAAGACACATCAGCAAGATACCTTCTTGTGTATCTAAGCTGTACTCAAGCAAAAGCGCATCAATCATTTGGATTGATTGCTTGTCTTTGCGAATAGTCTCAATCAGTTCAGTTGTTTTAACCGCTATCGCTGACTTCTCATCTTCAGTCGGCGTTGCTAGGGGTAAAAGTTCTTTTAGCCATTGGGATTCGTCCACCATATAAAGTGGAGAGATCTGCGACCACAATTTGTTTAGCGGTTGCTCTACAAATTCGGCTTTCAACACATCAGTTGCTGTAAACACGCGTTTTCCTCAATCTCATACCCGTTTATCCAATACGGGCTTCCTACAATGGCAGCAGTGTATTTTGAGCGTACGAGGATTACTTGTCAAAAACTCCGAGCTTTTTGCCAAAAACTTGGTTTTTTAACAAAACAAAAACAGAGTCACATCATATAAGACAAAATAATGTGCCTCATATTTAGCAAATATTGCAAACAAACAACCTTAAAAACAAATATTCAAGAACATTGCGAGACTACAAATCGTTCTACTGTCCTTGAGTCTCCGGTTCGCCACGAGATAACTAACGGTCTTATATACAACTGTCGCCGAGCTCCAAGTCCATGAAGCAATACCTAAACACATGACTGACATTTTAGTTCAGTGGTAGTTTTCATCAGTTTTTAAAAAGGCGATGGTCGAACTCAATAGCCTGCCCATAAAAGGTGTATTTCTGGGTACTCAACGTAATTGAGTTAATGTATTTGGAACAATATTGTAAGTAACACTTGCAATATTAAGGAGCTGAGTGGCAGTGACGCTTCTTGAAAAAATAAGAATCAAATGTTCATAGGATCGACTGTTGCTCAACAACTAAGTGAGTTTCATCTTTACTTTTTGTTTGATTGAGCCGATTTAAGAGCTTTTTTTAATGACGTTTGAATCTGTTTACCCAAACAGCTTAGCGCAAACTGATTTGAATAAAATAGCCCTATTTTTGTTGATGGGAGATAAGTATTCATATCAAACTTCGTGTCGACAATTGTGTGTTCAGAACAAGCTTTTCGAGCAAACAGAAGATTGACGGGCATTAGTGCATCTGAACGCTTTAGCGTAGAGAGACAGAGATGGGCATTGTCGCTACGCAGAATAATATTCGAGCTAAGCCCGAGCTTGCGCAGTGTGTGCTCAATTTTACTATTCTTGGCAGTAAAATTAGGAATGATGGAAACCACAAGTGGATATTGAGAGATTTCTTCGAGTGTGGCCAACTTATTGCTTAGAGGGTGGGATTTTCGAGCAATCAAACGAAACTGAGCAGGTAAGACCGATTGATGAACCAAGTCCTTAGTTACATTAATTGGGTAGTAATTAATGCCCACCTGAATTTTGGTATTGAGTAGCTGTTGTTCCGTGGACTCCGACCAGTTAACCAACCGCACGGTTGCATTGGGAAAGTCCTGTTTAAGTTGCAAATACACTTCATCGGCAAGAGCGTAGTACATTGCTGAGCTTATGGCGATGCTTATCTCACCTGAATACTCTTGAATAGATACTTGGTTGGATTGAGCATAAATACTCGTTAAATCAATCAGTAACGGAGTGACTTGTGAAACTAACTCGTTACATTTTTCGGTCGGTATAAAACCTTCTCTAGAGCGAACAAACAATAGGTCATCAAGCTGCTCACGAAGCTTCTTTAACCCTTTACTCACGGCTGACTGTGTGACAAACAAACGTTCCGCAGTCCTAGCTGTATTCTGTTCTTCGTGAAGCGTGACTAACAACAGTAATAAGTTTAAGTCTTTATGAATAAGAAGTTTTTCGTTAAGCATCTCGATTCTTTTTTGGAATTGGTGGAATGAAAACAAGTCCCTTATGGTAGGGGGTAGCTTAAGTTAAAGTTGGTCAACGAGTAAACATTAAAATATCACTACGCTTACCTAAAGCACTTAACTACGAGTAGGTTTTCCCATGCAAAAGAAACTATTAGCGCTTTCACTTTCCGTGCTTGTATTAACGGAGGCAAGTCATGTTTTGGCTGAAACGCTTGTACCTGTCACCGAGAAAAATTATGAGTTCGCGGAATCTGACTTAGCGTTCAAAAACATCACTAAACTGGTTGGTTCTAACAAGTGGTTTCACTTTCCTGGTCTAACACCTTTGGATAACCAAACGGTTGTCCGCATGAATAGAGATACCATTTACTCTGGTTACGTTGCTGACTTGTCCAAGGGAGGAAATATTACTATTCCAAACACGGGCGAACGTTATATTTCTGTAATGGTGGTACAAAATGATCACTATATTGATCAAGTTTTCTCAACGCCTGGTACTCATAAGATTAAGAGCCAAACCGATTTCGCAATGATTGTGGCTCGTGTGCAGATAGACCCAAATGACCCAACTGACTTAGAACGAGTCAAAGACATACAAAGCCAACTTAAAGTGACGACAGGCTCCCATCAAGAGCACATCATGCCAAATTACGATATGACCCAACTTGTCTCTATCCGCGATTCGTTGACTAAAGAAGGCTCAAGACTGGGCAATCAAAAAAACATGCAAGGTGCCCATGGTGAAGTAGAGCCACGAATGCATATGTACGGTACTGCCATTGGTTGGGGAATGTTGCCAGATGCCGAGGCACAATACTTTTCTTATTACAGCACCGGCGATGTCGCTAACCCAGACAACTGCTCTCAAGCCACTTATCAAGCACCAAAAGTGAAAGGTAATGGCTTCTACTCACTAACCTTGTACAACCACCAAGGCTATATCGCATTTGATAAAGCCGTACTGAATAAAAATAACATTGAGTACAACAAAGATGGTTCGTTCACGGTGCATTACGGTAACTGCCCTACAAACGCTAAGAACGTCATGCCAGTGGCTAAAGGATGGGATGTCATGATGCGAATCTACAAGCCAGATCTCACTCAAACTGAATCCTACCAGTTACCAGAGCCGCAATTGGTTTCTCAGTAACCCTTCAAACATTTAGACTCAGGAGCCATAATGAAAAAATCCATACTTACGCTATCGACCGTAGCTCTCGTGTTTGCAACTGGACTACAAGCGAAACAAGCAACGTTGGAAAACGTAGCCACTGACTTTGCTGACCAACCAACCAAAGAAACAGATTGGTATATGACTCGTTTGCAAAGAGAAGTTCCAATCAATACCTATAAGCACAATCGTATTCCGTCGAGCAAGGACCACCAATTTGTTATTCGTGAAAACGAAGATACCATGTATAGCCATGCAATATTAGACGTCACAAAATCTGCCACCATTACAATGCCGGAATACGGTGAGTACGCCATTGTACAGGTAATCGACGAAAACCACTTCACGATTGCAGAAGTCTATCCGGGTCAGACACTCCGCTTAACACCAGATATGTTGAGCTCTGGTACTCATGTATTTTTGAATACGCGAGTAGCGGCTGCTAATAACCGAGATTCTAAGGCTCTTAAGAAAGCACATGACTACCAAAACTCTATCACGTTATCTGCTGAAACCAGTCACCCTTACGTGTCAAAAGGGTTTAATGAAAAAGAGGTGTTAGCAGCAAGAACTACTGTGCAAAAGCTACGTCCATTTATCCCGAAGCCATTCGATATTTTTGGTAACAAAGGCCAGGTTGATCCAACATCTTTTGTGATAGCTTCTTCGGCTGGATGGGCTGGTTTACCGTCTGATGCTGCTGTCTACTTGCCACGAATTCCGGGTAACACAGGAGAAACTGAATGCAGCTCTCTAACCATCAACCCGCCACCACTTCAGTATGACCGTCACGCATTTTTCAGCATGACGGTCTACGACAAAAATGGTTGGATTGCGGATGATAATTTCGCTATTTCGAACAAACGTATGAAGCAAAATATAAATGGCACCTACACTTTTCGCTTTAACTGTGAAGGACAAGCAAACAACTTAACAGTTAGAGAAGGTTGGAGCGGATTGTTACGATTGTACTTACCAACGTCAAAGCAAGCCATTGAAAACTATGTAATCAATGACTACTTGAAACATTCTCGCTTAGTGAAAGAAACAGATGAACAGTAATTTGATCTACTGCAGCTACAACAAATAACTAAAGAGCCACTGTTTGGCGCAGTGGCTTGCAAATTCCCTTTTTAGCTCGGATTGAAGCTTCAAACCATCAAGTTAATATGGGAAGTTAGTGCCAAACTTATTAATTAATAAAAGGATGCACTAAAAATGACTACGGCAGCGCTTCTTGAATTGCGAAGGTGAAATACCCTGCAAGCGAGAGAAAGTGTGAGTAAAGGTACTTTGGTTGGAGAACCCTGTCAGTTCGGCAATTTGACCTAAATTTAGACGACCTTGTTCAATCAGGGATTTTGCCATATCAACACGCTTACCCAACACATATTGATGTGGTGTGATGCCAAGCTGTTCTTTAAATAAGCAATGAAATTGGCTTTCTCCAAGAAATACGCTGCCAGCTAACTGCGCGACAGAAATTCGACGACTTAGATGCTGTTCGATATAGCGATCAACCGCTTCCAAATCAAAACGCGAGTCTTTTCTATGAGTAGAGAAGCTGGATATGTGTCTCTGCAATAGAGCTGTCACGGTATCGCTACAAGCTCGACTCAAAAGTAAATCATCGGGAGAAGATTGCATTTCCAGAACGAGAAGCTGAATCAATTTCTGAATTTGACCATCGAGTTGGAAATACACATCATTGCGAGAGAGATCATTTATCTTCTGTAGGGCTAAAGGATCATCATCAGAAGGAAGAGGCAAATTCAGCACCAAGATATCTGACTGACCAACAATGCCACCAAAAGCGTGGTCAGTTCCGGAGGTCACAACACACCCCTGCCCCGGCCCAACAACGTTACCACTTCCGCACACTTCAAACTCAGCTTGGCCTTTAAGGCCAATAACAATTTGCGTGTAGTTGTGATCATGGCAGTCCATATACGCAGGTAAGGTAATTAACTGCGCCGGACGAGGCGACAAAACTTTGGCTCTTTGCTCTGTATAGGCAGAAGTTGTCATATTTTGCTCACTCAAGACCATGTCGTTTTTTGAAATAGGTTCGCATTTTATACCAAAATTTCCTGCAGTGATATTGCAGTACAACTTTTAACCACCACTAATCAATCGCATGCATATGAGATAATTTGTGGTGATGAAATGAGGGTTATTCATCTAGTCGGAACAATGATCAAGTGCACATAAATTACGGTCAATGTGTATTCAATCGAAAAACAACGCCGTGAATCGGAAATCGGTGCTTGCATATTTTATTAATCTGCTCAAAATGGGAAATGCACATTTATAAGATTTACAAAATCAGAGACCTAGTAGCAGGTCTTGGTAAGTTTTAGTGCTTTGAAGCTAAAAAAGCTACAGAGTTTGCATTATGAGTCGGCTTATTTAAAAGCTGTCAAAAGATTGTCTTTCCCACTATATTCGGTGGTTAAATGTTAAATTGTTGCAGGGACCTATGATCAAATATCGCATCCCAGCGCTATTGCTTGCGCTAAGCCCTCTTTGGGTAACTGCATCGGTGAACGCAGAACAAGTAACACAGGCTGATCCTGTGGCGAGCATCGATGAGAAGATAAGTATCAAACAAAATGAAATTGACACGATTTCTTCAGACTATGAAGCGGAAGGTGCCAAACTTCAACAATTGAAAAATGAAGAAGAACGCCTCCAACGCGAAGCAGATGAATTAGATGCAAAGCGTAATAGAGCAAAATCAGCTCTAGATAAACAATATTCACGTCTATTGGATGACCCAGAAACTGATTTGGTTACCTTCCAAAAGAAATATCAAGAAACTTGGGCAGCGGTAAAGCAGAACCAATCTGAAAAGTTAGCCAATGAGCAGGCTGTGACAGAAAGCGAAATGCGTTTGTCTCAGATTAAGCAGAAACAAGCACGCTTAAAAACTGAATTCGCTAACTTGGAAGAAAGCCGTATTGAAGCGCGCGTTAAGCGTCTTGAAGCTGAACTTCGTGAAAGCAGTGTTTTAGAGACAAGCTACAAAACAGCCTGTTCTACAACGATGACGCTTGGTGAGTGTGCGAACCAAGGTAAATACCTTACGAAGCAAAAAGCGGTTAAAACGTTTCGTGCTAAGTTACTTGATGGTGTCACTGAATCTGCGCTTGTTAAACAAAACACCAATGGTGTTGAGCTAAACATTCACGTACAAGAAAGCCAAATCATCAAGAGTGGTTTCGAAGGCAACAATGACTACACCACTCTGATGCAAGCACAGTTACAAGCGAAACCAGAAGCGGTAGCAGCATGTAAACTGCTGAATGTTTCTACTCGCTACTGTCTACAAGGCGCAGCTGACGAGAACACAAACAAGAAGAACGATAAACAGTGGGCAAATGTGACTGTTCGTTCCGACCAATATAACGATTCTGTGACCATCAATGGTATTAACTATGGCAGTACTCCTGTAGAAATCGTTCTACCGGCAGGTCGTCATCAAGTTACTGTGTCTAAAGACGGTTTCGAAACTTATAACCGTGTAATCACTGTCAATGGCAACGACTCTATCTGGGTAAAACTAAGACCAAACAAAAACGGCTAGGCGACGGAATACAGTGATTTTTCTGTGATGATTCACAAAGCTGATAAATAAGGCTATGTTAAAACGCCATTTTGTTACCAAGTTATTGAAAGATAACTTCTGACAAAATGGCGTTTTCGTTTAGAATAGCCAAAACATTTTTTTAAAACTTAACTGAAGTAGACAACAATGCGACAAGGTTTATCCGCTCTTCTAATAGCACTCTCACCTTGCTTAATGGCGACATCGACGTTGGCAGAAGGAACGCCTTCCTCTGTAATGGCCATTGATGACGCGCTGTTCAGTAAACATTCAGAGTTGCAGGATGCAAAAAAGGCGACTCAGTCCGATCAGACTGCTGTCGACAATCAACAACAAGAATTGGATCGTCTTAATCAACTGACAGTCAAACTCGATGCCAAGCTAAAAACAGCGAAAGCAAATTTAGAGCGTGACTATCTCAAAATGATAGATGAACCGGATCTTGACATAATGCCTTCGCAACAGGCGTATCAAGATGCGTGGTCTGAAGTAAAGCAGAACCAAAAATCTCGCTTAGAAGCTGAACAAAAGCTGCAAGAACTCCAGACAGCCTTAGCTCAGAAAAAATCTGCGCAAGGTATTATCGAGCAAAACATCGCAAGTTTAGAACAGAACAAACTGCGTGCTCGTGTGGAACGTTTACGTGAAGAACTAAAGCGCACTGGCGAACAGAAAGTCAGCTTTACCAACACCTGTAGCGCAGACATGACGTTAGCTCAATGTAGCAGCCAGACAAATGAACTCGGCCTACAAAAAGCGGTTAAACAGTTCCAGAATTGGTTGGTGGATGAGACCAGCGAATCAGCGATTGTTAAACAGAACCTGTCAGATGTTTCTCTTAATATTCATGTTTTAAAACACTCTGTTGCTGAATCTGGCTTTTCAGACGGCAGCAAATTCCGCACTGTGATTTCAGCTCAGCTTGATGCTCGTCCTGCTGAAAATGCACCTTGTAAGCTTCTTAACTTAGAGTCCCAATATTGTTTCGCTCCGGGTGAAGGTAATCAGGCTGGCGAGAAACAAAAAGAAGTGGCTTGGGTTAGCCTTTCAGTGCGTTCAAATCAATATGCGGACAGAGTTATCGTTGACGGCGTCCAATATGGCAGCACACCTGTAGAAGTGTTAATGCCCGTTGGCAAACATCACATCATCATTGAGAAAGAGGGCTACCGCTCTTTCAACAGTGAAATAGAAGTCACTGCAGATCAAACACTACGAGCAGTGCTGAACGAATATGAAAACGTATTGAAACCAGGTCATAAGTTTGCAGATTCATTGAAGGGCAATGCAAAGGCTCCCGAAATGATCACTATGATAAAAGGCGAATATCTGCTGGGTGAAAAAGCTTCCAGACAAATTCGCCTTGATCATGCTTTCGCATTAAGTGCTACGCCTATTACGGTTGGTCAGTTTGAGACGTTCGTGAATCAAACCAGCTACCAAACAGATGCTGAGCTTAAAAACATCTGTATTACCATCGACAATTCTGAAGTCACCCCTGTAGCCGACAGTTATTGGCGTAATCCGGGCTTTAAACAATCCGCTCAGTCACCTGCTGTTTGTATCAGCAAAAATGATGCTGTTGCCTACACTCGCTGGTTGTCTCAGCAAACGGGTTTCAAATACCGTTTACCAAGTGAAGATGAGTGGGAAATTGCCGCTCGTTCAGGCAGCCAAAGCGGCTACTGGTGGGGCGATAACTTTGGTTCAGGTAAAGCAAACACTGGCTGGGGCGGTACTCAGTGGTCAAATAAGAGCACATCACCTGTAAGAGCGTTCGAACCTAACCGTTTAGGCTTCTACGACATGGTCGGAAACGTATGGGAATGGACCAACGATGAGAGAGGCATGGCGAAAGGTGGCTCTTGGATCTTCTCACCAGAGATGGCAAAAGCAGACAAACAGCTATTTATAGGCCCTTCAACCGCAGCCAACTATGTTGGGTTCCGTATTCTGCGTGAGATTCAATAGCTGGTTTTGAGATGAAAAAAGGAGCAATTCAATTGCTCCTTTTTTTATTTGCTTTACAGCCGAACTTACCAGAATGTCATTGCGATGGTAGTTAGGATAGCGATACAGGCGATGTTGAGAATGAAGCCGACTTTCATCATCTCTCTTTGGTCTATATGTCCTGTGGCAAACACAATAGCATTTGGTGGCGTAGCAACTGGCAACATAAATGCGCAAGATGCTGAAACGGCAATCAGTACTGATAACAGAACTGGGGAGACACCAAACACTTCAGCTACGCTTGCGAATACCGGAACAAGCAATGCTGCGCTTGCCGTGTTACTGGCGAATTCAGTTAAGAACACAACGAATACTGCAATAACGAACACGATGAAGAATAAGCCGAAGTCTGATATCAACTGACTAAGTTCATTGGCAAGGAACACGCTAGTACCGGTTTGCTTCAAAACATTGCTTAAACAAATACCACCACCAAACAGAAGCAACACGCCCCAGTCGGCTGTTTTTTCAATGTCTTTCCAGTGCACGACACGGGCAAAACTCACCATGATGATGGCAGAAAGTGCAATAAGTGAGTCAAAACTCTTAAAACCACCGAGCATGGCATTCACTGGCTTACTAAAAATCCACAGGAAGACCACCAGCGAGAAGATCGCTAATGTGACAATTTTGCCTTTGTCCCAATCCACAGGTTCTGCATGAGTATCAAACTGACCACTGAGATCTGGCTTTAGCATGAAGTAAAGAATGGCCAAACAGATTGGCAACATAACCAAAGTAGTTGGAAGGCCGAACTTCATCCAACCGACAAAGGTTAAACCCACTTCTGCGGCTGCAATTGCGTTAGGCGGGCTGCCCACTACAGTTGCAATCCCGCCAATACTCGCACTGTAAGCAATACCTAGCAGCACAAACACATAGGTTGAGTGACCTCGCTTATCATCTACTTTGCTTAAAATACCAAGCACTAGAGGCAACATCATCGCGGTTGTCGCAGTGTTACTGATCCACATAGAAAGAGCGGCAGACACACCAAACAACATAAAGACAGCGACGCTCATTCGACCTTGAGCAAGCACAAGAACTTTGTCTGCAATGACTTTATCTAAACCTTGGCGATGCATAGCCG
The DNA here is from genome assembly GCF_013041605.1 of Vibrio plantisponsor. Lineage (GTDB taxonomy): Bacteria > Pseudomonadota > Gammaproteobacteria > Enterobacterales > Vibrionaceae > Vibrio > Vibrio plantisponsor. The sequence continues at coordinate 333,984 of NZ_JABEQC010000001.1, forward strand.
CCGCTAGGGCAAAACCGCCCAAAAATAGGAAGATAATCGAATTCGCAAAGTTGTTCAGAGCAGCTTGCGTGTCAAACACGCCTGACAATACCGCCATTACAGGGACAAGTATCGCGGTAACGGTTACGTGTAATGCTTCAGTCAGCCAGAGGATAGCGATAAACGTCAGCATACTTAAGCCTAAAACAACATTAGGCTCAAAAGGTAGAGTAAACAGTAAGATGAAGAACAGAGCCACATCGGCAATGACTATCATACTGTTTCGGTGAAAAAACCATTCTCGGGTGTTACTGGGTAAAGGGACACTATCATTTCTATTCATTATTATTTTTCCTTATAAAGGCCTTACGGCAACACAATGATCACACGTAACCAAACAAGGAGATAATAAATTTTTGTCAAGTTGTTAAACTAATCAACATTAAAACCAACAACTTAACATTTTGAAATAAATAGAAATATAAATATCCCTTTTCGTTTGACTGATGATTAATAAAACATCAGTTTTAAACAGACTCCCAAGTAAAATCCGTAATCTTAAGAAAGCTGCTTAGCGATTTGGTCAAATGCATTCATCACCTCAGGACTTGTCATCACTCTGCCATGACCTTGGTTTTGAGTGGTAATAAGCGTCACATTTTCCATCTCTTGAGACGCCTTTTTCGATACCGAATATTTGGCAAATTTATCGCCTTCGTCATGAACAATTATAGTCTGAGACTCACGCTGCTTAAGCTTTTTGTACGGGTCAATTGACTGAATTGGGTAACGGTATTCGTCTTGAACTTCGTTGACGACCTCTTCAAAAAGACGCATGGAATAACCGGAACGAGCCACAGTGCTGAACAAGTTATCTAAATAGTCCAATACGGGTGCAATCAGCAACATAGGGCAGTTTGCTATTTTAGAGTGTCGGCACTCCAACGCGGTCGCATTACCCATACTGTGTCCAATCAAACCAACCACGTCTTCTTCACTGTCTAAAATCGCTTCTAGCCCACGCACAAACGCAGGAATGTGCCCTAAAGCCCCTTCACTTTCACCATGCCCTGGATGATCGTAAGCAAGGGCAGTAAAACCTAAAGAGGCAATGTGTTCCATCAAAGGATAAAACTGATTCGAAGAACCTGACCAACCATGAGTTAATACCCAAACAGGGCCTTTACCTAAACGGTAAGTGGTTAACTGGCCTTCTGGTGAAGAAACGTAAGATTTGATTAAACCCTCAGGTGCCTGATTCTTAGCCTTCATACGACTTGGAGTAAGAAGAAGCTTTCTAGCCGTTTTCTTTGCGTGCCTCGGAGCCAACGAATGGTGCAAACGTGTTGTGACATTGACTAAGCTACGACGCCAGTTAAAACGTTGTGCTGTATTGAAGTAAATTTTCTCACTCATAACTATCCTTAAACCAAAAACGTACGGTCGTGCTTTTTATTGGTAAATTTTTTGCTGGTTAACGTTTCCAGCGATCAAACAAATCGCTGACTCCTTGCCAAAATCTCTGGTAGCTTTGCTCTTGTCCATAGATGGAATAGAACAAATGCGCGCTAAGATACAAGCCATAAAGCTCGTAACTCGCTTGCTTGGCGTCCAAATCCGCCCGAAACTGGCGGCTCTCAACACCTTTATCAATCTGAATTTGTAAATACTGAATCCAATTAGAAATGATTTTCTTTAGCTCTTGTTGAATGGCACATTCACTTTTTGCCGATTCTTTCCAAGCATCTAGAAACATACAACTCCCTTGGAATGAATGGTTCCAGCCCATCCAACTATCTAAGATAGAACGCAGTTTGCTTTCGATATTCTTGTCACCCAACTCACGCGCAGGAGCGATAACGCGAGAGATAAAAACTTGGTTAGCGAAATCAACTACCGCCAATTGCAGGTTCTCTTTTGAATTGAAATGAGCAAATAAGCCGCTTTTTGACATGCCACACTGCTTGGCAAGCTCACCTATCGTTAAGCTTTCCAAACCATTCTCACTGGCAAGATCAAATGCTTTGGCCAAAATGTTTTCGCGGGTAATTTTTCCTTTACTCATAACTCATCAGATTCAGTTAACACGCCAAGAAGTTTAGTACGATCGTTCTTTTTTTACAAACCGTCTTTTTGTAGGCAGAGACATGGAAAATAAATTTGCATTGAAACAAATAAAGTATTGACCTTGTACTTAACTACAAAGTTTATACTGTTAAAAAATGAATACTGAATCGAGGTTTGTAAATGGCGTCATTAACCCGAGGTCAACTGGCTAAACAACTCAACATAACCACAGAGGCTATTCGATTTTATGAGCAGCAAGGCTTAATCGAACCAATGCGCGCCGACAATGGTTATCGTCAATATGATCAAAACTGCATTGATAGGTTGAAATTCATCCTTCACGCTAAAGAAGTAGGTCTATCTCTGAGTGATATTCAGGAATTGCTTTCGATTCAGATAGAGCCGGATCAGCACACCTGCCAAGAAGTTAAAGACATTACACTGGCAAAGCTTCATGAAATTGAACTGCGTATTGCCCAGCTACAGCATATGCACAACGCCTTGAAAGTGATTAATGAACGATGCTGCGGGGGCGCTCATTCTGCCGAACACTGCACCATCCTGACGGCCCTTACTCAAACTCAACCAGAGGAAGCTTAATATGCAAGCTATCACGACCTTTTTAGATACCTTACTCGATTTGTGGCTTGATGCTTCTTTCTGGTTGATCATAGGTTTGTTCGTTGCCGGTATCCTTAAAGTAACCCTTAGCAACGATAAACTGAGTAAACATCTTACCGGACATGGCATGTGGCCAAGTGTCAAAGCCGCAGTTTTGGGCATGCCACTGCCGCTTTGTTCTTGCGGCGTTATCCCTGCTGCGGTTGGGCTTCGTCGAGGTGGCGCTTCAAAAAGCGCAACCACCGCCTTTTTAATCTCAACCCCCGAGACTGGCGTTGACTCGATTGCTATTTCCTATGCGCTGTTAGGGCCATTTATGGCGGTCATTCGACCTATAGCGGCGACAACTTCAGCCATTGCGGCGGCGTTTTTGGTGTTGATCACAGACAAAGAGACACTAACCCCACTGCCAGCAACCGAAGCTGTGAAAACGTCTTGTTGTTCGGGTTCTCACAGTTGTAGCAGCTCTGCCTCATCTGCACACTCATCTCAACCAAAAACAGAATCATGGTTAAACAAGTTATGGCAGGGGCAAAAATACGCATTTACCGATTTGATTGAAGACCTGTCACTGTGGCTCATTGTGGGTCTTATCATTTCAGCTTTGGTGGTGACGTTTGTGCCTTCTGAAGCGCTTGTGGAAATCAGCCGTAGCCCTTGGGCAATGGTTCTGATGGCACTGATTGGTGTACCTATGTATATCTGCGCGTCTGCTTCAACTCCAATTGCCGCAGGCCTAATGCTGGCAGGTGTATCACCCGGTGCAGTATTGGTTTTCTTACTGGCAGGCCCTGCCACCAACATGGCGACCCTAGGTATAGTGAGAAAAGAATTAGGGACAAAAGCACTGGTTAGCTACCTAGTCGGTGTGGTGGGTGTGGCGATTCTATTCGGTTATGCCACCAACTTTTTGGTCGATACTTTTGCTATTAATATCGACGCCCAGCTAGCGGCCAGCAATGAGTTGTTACCACCCGTTATCGCTTGGGCAAGCGGCATCGCGTTAGCGGTCATTATTGTGGCTGATCTGTGGAAGAGATTTAGCCCGAAACAAGAAAAAACAAGCTGTTGTTCGTAAGGTAAACCGTTAGGAAACGTATTCCAATCAACTCCAACACGCTGTAGAGTATAAAAATCTTACAATAAGCACTGTCGTTTATTAGAACGACGGTGTTTATTGCTTCTAATCTCTATCTTCACCTGAAGTTCAAGGAATGGGCGTGGACAGTCTCTTTCAGTTATTGATGTTTTCGGCCTCAATCACCGGCCCTATTTGCTTGATGCTGGTACTCGGAGTATTTCTTAAACGTATCAACCTGATTAACGATAACTTTATCGAAGTCGCCTCCAAGATAGTGTTTGAAGTGACGCTGCCAACCATGTTGTTTTTGAGCATCATCAGTTCAAAGCACAATTTCGCTTCCAGCGCTTCTCTGATTATTTACGGCCTTGCGGCGAATTTTCTGTTCTTTCTGTTCACCACTTTTGTCACTAAAAAGACGTTTAATCGTCCGCAAGATCAAGGAGTGATCATCCAAGGTGCATTTCGCGCCAATACTGCCATTATCGCCATCGCTTATGTTGCTAACGCTTATGGCAACGATGGGGTTGCACTTGCCGCAATTTATGTGGCGAGCATGACATTGCTATACAATGTACAGGCGGTAATCGCTTTAAGCGCGAAAAGCGATACCAAAGGCACTCCTCCATCGAAAATCATCTTTCGAACTTTAACCAAGAACCCGCTGATCATAGCAATATTGTTCGGTCTCTTTTGCTACGGATTCTCCATCCCAATACCTAAAATGGTCACGGATGCTGGGCGCTATTTGGGTAACATGACACTGCCTTTGGCACTTCTATGCACCGGTGGCTCGCTAGATCTAAAAGCATTGAAAGAAGATAATGCACCCGCTTGGTATGCCACAGGGTTTAAGCTGATACTCGCTCCCCTTCTGACCACCCTTGGCGCACTGATGTTTGGATTCAGAGGAATGGAACTCGGGCTGATTTTCCTGATGAGTTCAGCGCCAACCGCAGCGGCAAGTTACGTAATGGCGAGAGCGATGGGCGGAAATGCCACCTTGGCAGCCAATATCATTGCACTCACCACTGTTTTTTCCCTGTTCTCATGCACCTTGGGTATCTTCCTGCTATCAGCGTTTAATCTGATGTAACGAAGCCGTATCCAGTTCACATATCAGAATCATCGTTCATACCAAGCTCTAATTTATTGATATGAGTCGAAAGAGATGAGTTGCATATCCAGTATTGTTCTCACTTTCCTTTTTCTGTGTAAGTACTCATGTCTTCGATTAATAAAATTAAGAGCCTAGAGTTCGGAAGAACCGTGGCTATGCTCGCTATTATTGGCCTTCACTGCCAGTTGTTTACCACTCATACCTTTTACAATGATGAGCCTTGGCTAGCTTATCTGTTCAATCAATCCACTCGCTTTGCTGTTCCGCTGTTCTTCTTGATATCAGGCTATCTGATACAACCTAAGTTAAATGCGACGCCTTTCGAAACAGTGAAACGATATTCTCTTCCACTGGTTCGTATTTGGCTGGTTTGGAGCCTTTTCAGCCTGCTGATGCCATTCAACTTTGCTGATGTTGCAGAAAAAGGTTACCTCGCAGAGCGTATGGGGTACTGGGACTATCTGCTGATGAATCCTATAAACTCTATGCTCGAAGGCGGCTTAGTGCACCTATGGTTTATACCTTCATTGATTATGGCGATAGCAATTATTGCTGCTTTAGTTCGCTGGAATATATCAAAGTGGATCATTCCAGTCGCGGCCACGCTTTACATCTACGGTGTATTGGCGGGAAGCTACAATGTAGTGACGGAATTGGAAGCACCATTTTTTACCCGTAATGGTCCATTCTTTAGTACTTTGATGGTGACTATTGGTTATGTGATACGCGAACGCAGTATCGCCTGTAACATAAAAATGGCATCGTTATTGGCGCTATCGGGAATGGCTTTGCATTTTGCTGAAGCGTATGGATTACACCAACATGGACAAGTGTTTAGCTACAACGATTACCTGTTCGGCACCGTATTATGGGGCGTTGGAACTTTATTTGTTCTGTTAGCAAAACCTGACTGGGGAAGTGCAACGTGGATACAATCTTTCGCCAACAGCGTATTAGGCATCTATGTTAGCCACTTACTGGTTGCAATCATTATGATGAACATTTCTGGACTGTTACAACAAAGCAGTTGGGACAGAGACATCACACTGTTTGCAGGAACGACGATTATCACTCTACTCTTAGTGAAAGGAATCGAGCGTACGCCTCTCAGGAGGATACTGTTTAGATAGGAGTTTTATGTTTACGCGCGTCATCACTTTATCGCTGCTTTTCGCTCAAAGTCTGGTTTGGGCGAACAGTGACACCACAGACATGCCATGGAAACTCGCGAAAAGCGAAGACGGCATTCGAATTCACATTCGTGAGCATCAAGGAGGCTTAGTCGAAATCCGCGCGCAGATGTTTGCTCCCACCACTTATCAAGCGTTCTTAGTTCTGCTGGAAGACAGTGATAACCTGCCCAACTGGTTGGATAAAGTCAGCAGCAGCAAAGTATTGAAGCAGATATCACCCAACGAAAACATCGTCTATACCCAGTTCTCTGCCCCATGGCCTGCCCGAGACAGAGATATGGTGACGTACTCAAAATACCAAGTTTACAATGGTGCGTTTAAACTGGAAATCAAAGACGCGGCAGATCAATACCCAGAACAAAAAGGCTACGTTCGGATAAAATCGGTTCAGGCGGATTGGACTTTAGAAAAGCTCACCAATGGCTTAACTCATATCGATTACACTGCGTACGCAGATCCGGGAGGTTTTCTGCCTGACTGGCTAGCAAATCAGCTTTCTGTTTCGAGCGCTTTCAACACTTTTGAAGCACTGAAAGCTCAGCTGCCTCAATACCAAAATCGGCAGCATGCTAACATCAGTGAGTGATTATTGAAGCGATAAAAAAGCCCCGATTTATAGTGTAAATTGGGGCTTGCTTTTCTCAGTACTTATTACGATTTTAGCTTGTAGAACAGGGTCGAAAGTGGCGGTAAACGCACCAACAGAGACTGATCTAAGCCTTCGCTTTTTACTCGTTCAGTTACGGCAACTGTGACCGTTTCAAAATCGCTGCCAGAATAATGACCGCTATCCGTATTAAGCAGCAACTCATAGCGTCCCTCATTTGGCACCCCTAAACGGAAGTGTTCATGCGGCACTGGCGTAAAGTTGGTAATAGCTAAGATTCTCTCGCCCTTATCACTGATACGCTCATGAGCAATCACGCTAATGTCCGCTGCATCTTGCAAACGCCATTCAAAGCCGGATGGTTCACAATCACGCTCATGCAACGCAGGTTCGTTCTTATACAGATGATTAAGGTCGCGAACTAAACTTTGGATACCACGGTGGCGATCGAAAGCGGTTAAGAACCACTGTAGTTGATCATCATGATTCCACTCTGCCGTCTGACCAAACTCAGAACCCATGAAGTTGAGTTTCTTACCCGGCTGCGCGTACATATAACCAAAATAGGCTCGCATATTCGCCGTCTGCTGCCACTCATCGCCCGGCATCTTGTAGATCAACGACTGTTTACCGTAAACCACCTCATCGTGAGACAAAGACAACACATAGTTTTCACTGAATGCGTAAATCAGCGGGAAAGTTAACGTGTTGTGGTGATATTTACGATGTACCGGATCTTCTTTGATGTACGAAAGACTGTCGTGCATCCAACCCATGTTCCACTTGAAACCAAAGCCTAAGCCGCCCATAAAGGTTGGCGCTGACACACCCGGAAAGGCTGTGGATTCTTCAGCAATGGTCATCGCATTCGGGAAGTATTTATAAACCTCTTCGTTCATCCACTTAAAGGTTGCGATGGCATCATAATTTTCACGGCCACCATCAACGTTTGGAATCCACTGATCGTGACTGCGTGAATAGTCGAGATAAAGCATCGACGCCACTGCATCCACACGAATACCGTCAATATGGAACATATCGAACCAATACAGCGCATTGGAAACTAGGAAACGACGCACATGTTCGCGTCCAACATCGTAGATGTATGAATTCCAGTCCTGATGCCAGCCACGACGCGGATCAGGATCATGGAATAGCGGCGTACCATCGAAATTCGCCAAACCATGATCATCCGACGGGAAGTGTGCTGGAACCCAGTCAAGAACCACACCGATACCAGCCTGATGGCACATATCAACGAAGTATTTGAAATCATCCGGCGAGCCATAACGACTGGTTGGCGCAAACAAACCAACAGGTTGATAACCCCAAGAGCCATAAAATGGATGTTCAGAAACCGGCATAAGCTCTACATGGGTGTATCCCATATCAACCAGATACGGAATCAAATGCTGTGCTAACTCGCGATAATTGAGGAAGTCTCCATTCTCACCACGCTTCCATGAGCCAGCATGCAATTCATAAAAAGAGAGCGCTTCTTTACGCTTTTGCGTCACAGGGCGATGTTGCCATTCACTGTCTTGCCATTGGTAACGGCTATGATCATAAGTCACAGAGGCAAAAGAAGGGTGTTGTTCCGCGTAGAATCCCCAAGGGTCAGCCTTATGAGGTAAGCCTTCACCATGTGGTCCTTTCAGTTCAAATTTGTATTGAACGCCCTCTTCCAGCCCCGGAATAAACAGCCCCCAAATGCCATAATCTAAACGTTGCATCGGATGACGACGACCGTCCCACTGGTTAAAAGAACCAACCAGACTACACGCCGAAGCGTGAGGCGCGTAAACAAGGAAACGAACACCTGAGATCTGCTTACCGTCGCGTTCTAACGTGACGAACTGTGAGCCCATATGACGATACATCTCTTTCGGAGTGTGCAGGTCATCATATTCGGCATAAATTTCGTGGTACTGGTAAGGGTCATCGACAATTTGTTCGGTACCCGCCCAGTCAACCGCAAGAGAATAATGGGTGAAGCGAAGGTCTCTGTCTGATGTAAGAACAAAACCGGCATCGGTTTCTCTTTCAAGAGCCACTCTCGGCTCTCCTTCCACCAGCAACTCTACTTTATCAGCACCCGGCATCCATACTCGTAGTGCTCCTTGAAAAGAAGGAATAAACGGACCTAAAAATGCAAATGGATCAGCAAAACCAGCGTGAGAAAGCTGGTTATAGGCAACTTGTGTTTTCGAAGGCTTTTTAGCTTTTTTCAATACTCTTCTCCCAGCGCAACAGAGAAATAAAAATGCCCGCTACATTGGCGGGCATACTAGCGTGAATTCATCTTACCGAACTCAAAAGGGCTATAGAGTGACCTAACTTAAACTTCTTGGTGTAAATATAAGAATTCACTAATTTCCCTCTGAATGCTTGCTCGACTACTGACTGGCTTTCGCACGCGTTTCCGTTAAACGTGCTGAAATTCGGTTCACATCTTCACGGGCAAAGATTTCATCCAAATTCATCGACAATTTACGACGCCAGTTTGGATACTCATCAACGGTTCCCGGAATGTTGACAGGATTATCCATTTCTAACCAGTCTTCAAGCTGAATACTGAGTAGACCTGAAGAACCTGCCGCAACATGCAGTTGCAATGCTTCGCTCAGGTATGAATCCATAGGAACCAGACTTGCATCACGACCTACGCCTTCAGGTAAGTAACCATGCCAAGCCACAGAGTCCAAAATGCCTTGTTTGCACTTCAAACGGTCATCAAACAACTCTGCCAGTTGTTCTTTGTCTGGATACAAGCCAATTTCGCTACCCATTTTCAGATCAGCACAGTGCCAGAAACCACGCAGAGTCGGCATATCGTGCGTACACAGAGCCGCCATAGATTGAGGCGCATAGTGAGCAGGAGAAATAAAGCCGCCGTCTTCTTTAGATGTTTCGAAGAAGAATACTTTGTATGAGTGAACGCCTGCATCACGAAGCAGATCCACGATTTCGTCCGGTACAGTACCTAAGTCTTCACCGATCACACTGCATTGGTGACGGTGAGATTCCAGCGCAAGAATCGCTAACATGTCTTTGACTGGGTAGTAGATGTACGCGCCTTTGGTTGCATTTTCGCCTTTTGGAATCCACCACAGACGCAATAAACCAAGTACGTGGTCGATACGCAGAGAACCACAATGCTTCATGTTGGCACGCAACAGCTTGATGTAAGCATCATAGCCCGTCGCTTGCAGCACTTGTGGGTTAAGTGGTGGTAAACCCCAGTTCTGACCTAGTGGACCAAGAACATCCGGTGGCGCGCCAATGCTCGCATCCAGAATCAAGTTACCTTCATCCGCCCATGTTTCAGAGCCAGAATCCGCAACACCTACTGCTAAGTCACGGTATAAGCCAACCGCCATGCCTTTTTCTTCAGCCAGCGCCTGAGCTTCGTTGATTTGCGTGTCTGCAACCCATTGCAGGTACATGTAAAGATGTACGGCATCTTGGTTGTCTTCAATAAAAGTTTGTACCGCTGGATTTTCAAAACGACGGTATTTTTCAGGGAAAACAGGCCAGCCCCAAACATTGCTGTCTTCTGCATGCAATTGTGCGTGCAGCGCATCAAAGGTTGCTTGGTGCAACAGGCTATCACCGCCCTCTTCCACAAAGTCTAGGAATGCACGAGCACGGTCAGTGTTTTTATCCAAATGGCGAGCTTTAAATTCAGTGAATAACAATGGCAGTACGCTCATTTTCATTTGCGCGACTTCGGTGTAGTTCACCCAATGCGATTCACGTGCTTTTTGCAGACGTTGTTGGAACTCAGCACTGCCCACTTTTTGCTGTGCTTCACCACTTAGTGCGAACTCAGGTACTGAGCTCACATCAATATAAAGAATGTTCAACCAACGGCGAGAAGACGGGCTGTATGGGCTCGCACCTTCTGGGTTCGCAGGGAACAGAGAATGGATTGGGTTCAAACCGACAAAATCACCACCACGAGATGCGATATCCGCAACCAACTGTTTCAAGTCACCGAAATCACCGATACCCCAGTTGTGCTGAGTGCGCAAAGTGTAAAGCTGAACACTTGGTCCCCAAAGCTTCTTGCCTTTTTCCAGAGCGGGTTGTTTGTAACACGCAGTTGGCGTCACAATTACCGTCATCTCATACGGCGCTTTACGGCGTTTGCGAGAAACAAACAGCTTGTGGTAACCCAGTGCTAAATCGCTCGGCAAAGAGAATACTAGCGGGCCTCCTTCTGCACGCTCATCACGAACAATTTGAGATTGCAGGTAGCCTTCAAATACTTCGCCTTGTTCGGTTTCTAGTCGCCAGTCAAACTCACTTTCACGAGCACTAGAACCTAGGTTAAGAGAAACTTCTAACGGCTCCCCTTGGCGAATCACTAATACTGGTTCCAACACATCGGCTTTGTGTTTTTTCTCAGCCGATTTTAATAAGGTTTGATCATTGGTTGTGTCATAACCTAAAGAAGCCAAAAGCCGACGAATGGTCTCGTCTTCTACTTTTGCTTCATCGCCCCAAGCACTCACATAGCTGTCGGCAATTTTTGCCATCGCTGCGACTTGTTTTAATGCATTTTGTTCTTTCATCGCTCTCTCCGAAGGGACTGCATAATCCTTCAAATGTGTAGGGTGTGTAATTATTTAATCTATGTCGATTTGGCTTTTATTCATTCTGGAACATATGTTCGTTGAGCGTTATAAGCCATTCAGCCAAGGCTTACGCCTTGGCTGTTTGGTTCTATTTTTTAGCGTTTGACGGCTTCTAGCTTCCAAATATTATTCACGTAATCGCGAATACTGCGGTCAGAGCTGAACTTGCCCACCAGAGCGGTGTTAAGTATCGCCTTCTTCGCCCACCCAGCCTGATCACGGTATTGCTTATCCATGTCTTCATGCGCTTTCACATACGATGCGAAATCAGCAAGAACAAGGTATGGGTCGCCACCATCAAGCAAGCTGTCGTAAGTCGCGCGAAGTTTCGCTGGCTCACCCGGAGTGAACTCGTCTGACATCAATAGTTCCATTGATGCTTTGAGTAATGGATCCGCGTTGTAGTAGTCGTAAGGGTTGTAACCTCTTGCTTTCAGTGACTCTACGCCATCCACATCCAGGCCGAAGATGTAGATGTTCTCATCACCCACTTCTTCACGAATCTCAACGTTTGCACCGTCCATCGTACCGATGGTTAACGCACCGTTTAGCGCCATCTTCATGTTACCGGTACCTGATGCTTCTTTACCTGCGGTAGAGATTTGCTCAGACACATCAGCCGCAGGGATGATGATCTCCGCCATGCTTACACGGTAGTCAGGAATGAAGACCACTTTCAGTTTGTTACCGATACGTGGATCGTTATTCACTTTCTCTGCAATCTTGTTGATTGCGTAGATGATCTCTTTCGCTAGGTGGTAACCCGGCGCTGCTTTCGCTGCGAAGAACACCACACGAGGATGCACATCAAAAGATGGATCGTTGATGATACGGTGGTACAGAGAAAGAATGTGCAGCATGTTTAGGTGCTGACGTTTGTATTCGTGTAGACGTTTGATTTGAACGTCAAAGATCGCATTAGTATCAAGCTCGATACCCATGTTCTCTTTCACCCAGTTAGCCAAGCGCGCTTTGTTCTCTTTCTTCACTGCCATGAACTGCTTCTGGAACTTCGCATCATCAGCGTACTGAGAAATCGACTCTAGTTGATCAAGATGCGCTGGCCATTGGTCACCAATTTTCTCAGTAATCAATGCAGACAGAGCTGGGTTACAGAATTTCAGCCAACGACGAGGTGTAATACCGTTAGTCACGTTCTGTAGACGACTCGGGTACAGCTCGTTGAACTCAGGGAACAAGTCACGTTTTACTAACTCAGAGTGCAGAGCAGCAACACCGTTTACAGCGTAAGAACCCACTACACAAAGGTTTGCCATGCGCACCATGCGATGGAAGCCTTCTTCAATAATGGACAGCTTCTGCTGTTTAGAAACATCACCCGGCCATTTCGCGCGAACTTCCTGCATAAAACGATGGTTGATCTCGTAGATGATTTCCATATGACGAGGAAGCAGACGCTGAATCAAAGACTCGCTCCATGTTTCCAGTGCTTCTGGCAACAAGGTGTGGTTGGTGTAAGCGAATGTCTTAGAACAGATGTCCCAAGCCGCTTCCCAAGATAGACCACGCTCATCGACCAAAATACGCATTAACTCAGGAATAGCGATGGTTGGGTGAGTATCGTTAAGCTGGATTGTCTCTTTCTTCGGCAGATCTTCCAGTGCAAAACCAGCACCTTCATGACGACGAAGAATGTCACGTACCGATGCCGCACTGTGGAAGTACTGTTGCATCAAACGCAGTGTTTTACCTTTCTCATGGTTGTCGTTCGGGTAAAGCACTTTAGTAATGTTGCCCGCATCAATCAGAGAGTGCTGAGCTTCGAAGTAGTTACCGTTGTTAAAGCTCTCTAGTGAGAATGGTGCAATCGCACGACATTCCCAAAGGCGTAGCGGGTAAACAGTATCGCTTTGGTAACCTACGATTGGTAAATCCCAAGGCATTGCTTGTACCAACATGCCTGGAATCCATTTACGAACTTCTTTGCCATTCTCATGGATCACTTCAACGTGACCGTAGAAACCGATTTCTTGTTTCAGCTCAGGGCGTGCGATTTCCCAAGGGTAACCTTCTACACCACACCAAGCATCAGGCGCTTCTTTCTGATGACCTTGCTCAAAAGACTGTTTGAATAAGCCGTATTCATAATGAAGACCGTAACCCACTGTTGGGTATTCTTGAGCAGCACATGAATCCATGAAACACGCAGCAAGACGACCAAGACCACCGTTACCCAATGAAGGGTCGCGCTCTTCTTCCAACAAATCCGTTAGGTTCTGGCCTAATTCCGCCATCGCTTCAGAAACCTGTTCATATAGGCCCATGCTAATCAGGTTGTTACCTGTTAAACGGCCAATCAGGAACTCAAGAGATAGGTAGTTAAGGCTTTTCGCATTAACGATGCGCTCGTCTTGCTCGGTTTCAAGCATGTCGAACGTTGTTAATTCTGCTAGAGCATGACCCATAGCCAAATACCAAGAACGGCTAGAAGCATGTTCTACAGTGGTCGCGTATGTCGCGGTAAGATTACGCTTTACGTTCGCTTGGAACGCTGCTTTATCAAACGTTTTCTGTTGCGTAGGTTTCATCGAGAAATCTCTCTTATCAGTTCTAATTCATCTGTGCCATATCCTGCCCGTACAACAAAATGTAAACATCCTCCCAAGTTGTCATGAATTTAGGAGGAGGAGTGAGGGCGTAGAGGGTGTAGCACTTAAGTCGGAGTGATCAATCTCTCATTGATAATCCAATCCGCGAGATTCTGAGTGATTGAGATCACAACGACTGCCTCAATAACCTTAGACGGGGTTTAAACAGCTCGGAGATTCAAGCAGTGCTCCTTTTGCTCATAATGTATACTTCGTCACACTAAAATTATCGTTTTTACTCAAATTACATAAAATTTCGTACAAACCACCTGCCAACCAAACGGGTCGCTTGGTAATTTTATTGATCAGGTTCACAAATTAGGGGCGTAGTCTGCTTAAGAATGTGAATAGTGCGAGATTCGAGAAAGGGATCAATAAACGTAGTGAAAAACATCAAGTAACATCGTTGCCACAAAAGTGACAGAGATCTCTGTTTTCTCCTCTTATTATTTGATCGAAGGGAGATCAAGAATGTGGATTCCTTCTAAACTGACGCGCCCCGGCCGCTTGCACAACGCAATTGTTCGCCCAAGAGTGCTGGACATTTTGCATAACGCCACTTGCTATAAGTTAGTGCTATTTCGCTCCCCAGCTGGCTATGGCAAAACCACCATGGCGGCTCAGTGGCTTGCAGATAAACCTCATGTTGGTTGGTACAGCATTGACGATAGTGACAACGATCCTTTCCGATTCTTAAACTATTTCCTACAAGCGATCAATAAAGCAACGGATCAAAGCTGCCCGAATGCGCAAAAGCTGGCGGAAAAACGTCAGTTCTCTTCGATTCATTCACTGTTTAGTGAAGTGTTCACCGAAATGGCGCACTACCACCAAGAATGTTATGTGGTGTTGGATGACTATCATCTGCTGTCCGATGACGAAATTCATGAAGCGATGCGCTTTTTCATCAAACACATGCCGGACAACATGACCTTAGTGGTTACCAGCCGCGCCGCGCCGCCACTGGGCACGGCAAACTTGCGTGTACGTGATTTGATGATCGAGATTGGTAACGAACTGCTGGCATTCGACACCGAAGAGACCACTCGTTTCTTTAATCAACGAGTTACCGATGGTGTTGATGACACCACTGCAAACAGCTTACGTGATTATGTGGAAGGCTGGCCTTCAGCGTTGCAACTTATCGCTCTGCAAGCCCAATATCAAAAGCGTACGCTGGAGCAAAGTGCGGAATCTGTTTCTCAGTTCAACCACGCACATTTGTGGGATTACTTGGTGGAGGAGGTATTTGACCTTCTTGACAACGAAACCCGTCAGTTCCTGATGCAGTGTTCGGTTCTGGAACACTTCAACGATTCACTGGTTACCGCACTGACTAAGCGCGACGATGCGCTGAGTATGATTGAGTCGCTAAACCGCTTCGGCTTGTTTATCTACCCGCTGGAAGGCGAACATAACTGGTATCGCTTCCACAATTTGTTTGGCGAATTCCTTGCCCACCAGCGTCTGGCGCGCATTCCTCAGCAAGAGCACGACTTACACCGCGAAGCGTCACTGGCTTGGTTGGAAATGTCTAACCCGCACCAAGCTTTGCGTCATGCCAAAATCGCTCAGGATACCGATTTACTCGCCACCATTTTAAGCAAACACGGCTGGAGCATGTTCAACCAGGGCGAATTGGAGATGCTGGAGTCTTCAATCAACCTACTTTCGCCTACTCAGCTATATAGCGAACCTAAGCTCTGCATGCTTCAAGCTTGGCTTGCGCAAAGTCAGCACAGATACAACGATGTCGGTGCCCTGCTTTCCAAAGCTGATGAAGAGATGGCAAAGCTTAATGTGGAACTGTCGAGCAAAGAGCAAGGTGAATTCAACGCATTACGCGCTCAGGTTGCGATTAACCAGAACGAACCGGAAAAAGCTTTAGAGCTCGCTGAATTAGCGTTAAGCCAGCTCGATAACACCATCTATCGCAGTCGAATTGTAGCAACGTCGGTTGTGGGTGAAGTTAACCACGTATTAGGTCAACTCAGCCGTGCTCTGCCAATGATGCAGCAGACCGAGAAACTGGCTCGCCAGTATCAGGTTTATCATCAGGCACTTTGGGCATTATTGCAGCAAAGCGAAATTCTGATTGCTCAGGGTTATGTTCAAGCCGCTTATGAAGTTCAGGACAATGCGTTCAAACTGATTGAAGAACATCAACTTCACCAGCTGCCATTGCATGAATTCTTGTTACGCGTGCGTGCACAAATTCTCTGGTGTTGGAACCGTTTGGATGAAGCCGAAGAATGTGCCTACAAGGGTTTGGACGTTCTCGGTAATCACTCACCAAGTAAACATCTGCACAGTTATTCTATGCTGGCGCGTATCTCGGTTGGCCGTGGCGAGCTGGACAAAGCCAGTCGCTTTATTGAGCAGATTCTGCACCTGATGAAGCAGTCTAGCTATCACGTCGACTGGACAGCGAACGCGTCGCTTTCATTGCTGCTTTACTGGCAAGCCCGCGGTGATGTGGATTCGATTCAGAATTGGCTGAATACCTCAACTCGACCAGAAAGAGCGTGTAACCACTTCTCTCAACTGCAATGGCGCAACATTGCCCGTGCTCAAATTAACTTGGGCTTGATGGAAGAAGCCCAACAAACGTTGGAATTCATGCAACAAGAAGCGAAGAAGTATCAGTTAATTACCGATATCAACCGTAATCTGATTGTTGAGTCGATTATGGCGACAACTCTTGGCAAAGAAGAGGAAGCACGCGATAAGCTTAAGCAAGCGTTAGCACTCACTAACCAAACCGGTATGATTGGCAACTTCCTGATCGACGGTGCCAAAGTGGGTCATGTGTTGGAGAAACTGATTCAACGCGGTGAACTGGGCGATTTAGAACGCCACCGTGCGCAACAATTAATGAAAGAAATTTCAACCACCCAACGCAGCCGCTCTGTGCATTTTGATGAAGAGTTTGTAGAGAAACTGATCAATCACCCGAACATTCCGGAGTTAGTACGTACTAGCCCACTAACCCAACGTGAATGGCAAGTGTTAGGTTTGATCTATTCCGGTTTCAGCAATGAACAAATTGCACAGGAACTTGATGTGGCAGGAACAACCATCAAAACTCACATTCGCAATCTATATCAGAAACTCAATATTGCCAACCGCAAAGAAGCGGTTCACACCGCTGAGAATCTGCTGCAATTGATGGGATATTAAGTACAAAAAAATGCCGCTCTATTAAAGCGGCATTTTTATTAACCTTTGTCTATATTCACCTGATGTTTGGTGTTGTTTTTACTGTGAGAAACCCACAGGCGCTTGGTTTGATATCCCGGAGCACTCACTTGAACATCATAGTTCCCCGCCGGTAACATCATGCCCGGTTCATATCCAGGTTTGATGTTCATCACTCGAATCGTCGCCTGTTGGACATTAGTTAGTACCTCAAACGGCATATCTTTCAACTGACCGGTACTATTAATCGCTTGCTTCTGCTCTTCAAACCCTTTGCGCATTTCAGCCGAAGCTAACGCTTTAGGAGGGTTAAGTTTAGCCATCACATGCTTGTCTAATTCACCAATCGAATGCTCTAGCGTATTTTTAAACAACTGGGTAATCATCATGTTTTGATCAAGCTTAGCTCCTACCGGTTGCACTATCGGTTGAGTATGTAATACCCATTTAAGCGCAATAGAGCCGACAGGAGAGACGGTTTCATCGAACTTGTCTAAAAAGTACGATGTGGTTGATTTCTCCTCGGTGAACTTTGAGCTTCCAACCCAAAGTGGCACCGCAAACACTGCAAAAATAAGTAATGCTGATAAGACAGGGCCGACGTACTTCTCTGCCGGATGTTGATGCTCAGAAAAGTCTTTATGGTAGTCGACCAAGGCCCAGAACTTAAATGGCAACTTCACCACGGTGAGCAAGACCAGCAACAAAGAGAGCGACATTGAAATTGGCGGAACAATAATCGAACGTAAGGCTGATTTACCATTCTCAGCCAATGGGCCTCCATCTTCAAACTGAGAGCGAGCCGATTCAATATAACGCAGCCAGTATTCTGTCTCACGCTGGATATTGACCTTGATAACCTTGTCATGGAACTGGCGGTTGTTCCAATCAGCCATCATTGGTTTAACGTAATTACGCTCTCCCATCTTTGCCAAAATGCGTTCTTGAATCTGAGGATCGGTTTGGAACTGACTCCATGAAAGGTTCGGTTTTAGATCTAATCCTCGTTGTGCCATTTCTGCTTTCCACTGACGTTTGGTCTCTTCTCTTACTCGATTTTTAACCACATTTTTAAACGTAGTAATCTGAGAAACCTGCCAGTTAGACGGAAGCTGGATACCTTTATCAGCAACGCGCTTACGCACTTTGCTTGATGTTGTCGGGTGTGAACGGAAAGTTTGGATTCGATCTATCCCCATTGGATAGCCAGTCTCTTTTTGAAACTTATCTTTCCACAGCACTAATATTCGAGGGCGGTACTCTGCAACGTCATCAGTGTATACCATTCGTATATTTTGTTCGCCACCTTGACCTGTCACTAACTCTAAACCAGCCACCACAGCAGAAAGTCCGAGACTCCAAGCGGTGTCTGACAACGTTGTGGTTCCTTTGGTTCTGCCTACTTCACGAACCAACCAATAATCCATTTCCTTGTAAGGTAACCCGGCGTTCTTTAGCGTTTTAACATAGCTTTTCTCAACGTCAGTAATACAGCTATTCAAACGCTCTTGCCTGTTTTTCTTACCACCATAGCTATCAATACATTTGTTGCGTTTTTCAAAATGATTGAAGATTTTTGGTGCTATTTTTTGCGCTCTAGCTTCCGCTCGGGCCATATAAGCTTTTTCAGCGTTTTCATAGTCTTTCCAGCCTTGAGATATCTGTGTTTCGACATCTTCCCATGCTTTGTTGGCTCTTGATGACGCACTATTCATCGAGGTGTTATAACGATCAACACCTGTCATGTACTGTTTATATGAGTCCGCGATCTGATCACGCATTTTCTTATAATCATTAAAATAATCATCAAACTGCGAGTTCGCTTTGTTCTCAATGTAACGACTTAAGATATCGCGCTTTTTAGACTCAACGTGCTGAATAAACTCATCATTGGCATACACAAGCCCGCCCATCATCGCAAGGAATGTCATCTCACTCGGAGAGGATGCATAATCAGCCTGATACGGAATCCCTTTAATTTGAACCGCGTTGGCAGCCAAACTGGAACGTAGCACGGAGGCAAAAAAGGCTTCTTGTCGCTGCTGTGAAGTCGATGGTTCAACCAGCCATTTGTCGATCAATAGCTTCTGACCGAAGAACACTGTAGGCCAAACGAAAATGGCCACCAGTATTAAGCTACCAATGGCTCTTGGTGCTGTGCTAACCAACTTACCTTTAAGCAGTAAGTCAGCAATCAACAGAGTGACACCCAAACCGGAAATTGAGCGTCCAAACAACTCAATTAGGTGAAGGGTTTGATCGTCAACATTTGCTCCACCAGCTACTTCAACGAGCTTGGCATTGAACACCATCTCTGGAACAAGATAGACAAGAGACAACACAAACAAGGTAATGGCAAACCATTTCGGTTTCGGCTTCGTCGCTATCGATGTAGCGTTTTTTTTATTGCTTTCTGACATTGTTAAGTACTTAGTTTGGAATTTCTAAAGTGATCGACGTTTGTTCTATTTCAAACGCCTCGTCTTCAGGTATGAGAACTAGGCTGCCCTCAGGTCGCTGAGACGTGGTCTTTTTCGTTTCAGGTGATGCTGAGGCATTGCTCAGCCCATAGGAGTTCAATAAGCGAACCTTGCCGCTTGCGGTGAGGTAATGGTTATCGGCCAAATACATTCGTTGCTGCTCGAGGCGAGTAAAGTCCGCATCTTTCGGTAATTGCATAATGGCTCGACCATAAGCGGTCGTCGGCTGATACAAGCTCGACTTTGAAACCAGCTCTGGATATAAACGGTGGCAAAACTCGAATTTCGACGTATCCATAATCACTTCATCAGGAAGAGAGCGACCAGCGCGGCTTAATTCTTGTAACTGTGACTGATGGTACTCAGTACCATTAATGCTATAGGTGGCAACTCGTGCCAGACCCGCCGCTTTTGAACGGGTGTAAATAGTGGAAGCCTTCACAAAGCTCCGAATATCAACATGCAAACCACTGTTGGCTCCAAGCGCATTTCGAACGGTTTGAGCAGAGTGCTTGTTCGATTTCGAACGCGAACGTTTTCTTGACTCGTAATCAGAAACCCAGTTAATCGAACGACTGTACTTCTGATACAGAACATCCGATTTAGCCGCCCTACGAGCGACTTTTTTAACTTCATTAATTGACTTTGCGTCTGGCTCCCATATGTAGCCCAAGTACACACTCGAGTTCACTTCGCGCATCGATTTAAGAACTTTGAACTCTAAAGAGCTGTAGAAGTAACTTCCTTGGGGTAATACAGAAACAACCATGCGGTTAAGCTGCGCAAGCTCGACTAAATCCGCATCCTCTTTGATTTCAATGTTCAGTTGCTGTCCTGGCAGGCGAGTTTTCGCCCATTGTTCAAACACATCAATCGCGTAAGGTGCACGTTCATTGGTCAAGTTGCCATCTTTGTCTCGCACCACCAAGGTGTTCCAGTCTTTCCCTTTAACGCGAGAAATACGTAAGTTCTTACCATCGCGGCGTCCCGTCGCTCGTCCGCTGATGCTGTCATGGTGCACGACCCAGTATCCGTCTCGAGTCATCATCACATCAATTTCAACGCCATCAAAGCCACCCAAAGCGCCCATCAGAACTGATGTCAGCGAGTTTTCAGGGTAGTTGTAATGACCGCGGTGAGCATAAACGTTAATTGGGCATTGCTCAGAGTTTAAGTAAGCCGGAGTTTGGCCCGCCGTCCAGTACAAGCCTCGCGTATTAAGCGCATATTGAATGTCTTTCACTTCTTCTGGTGTGTAGTGCGACATTTTTAACACGCGCCCTTCAGCTCCGAGTGGTAGTGCTTCTAGTCCTGCCACCTCATCACTGTAATCAACGCTCTTATTGGCACAGCCCGCGAGGAGCATGAGAGAAGCAGCACAAAGTAGTTTGATTATCCGTTTTCCCATCATTTCCTTTAACCTACCAATGGTGTTACATGACGGTTAGCAGCGGTAATTTGCGCCGAAATGTTTTGCTGCTGCTCCTCAACCTGCATTGTCAGATTGGTACTGCTTCTCAAACCTCGCTCCCTCTCTTCAGCTTGCACGCTCGTTTCAGCCATCACTTGATTGAAATGTTCGTGATGATGTGCCGAATCAATCAACAAACGTTGTAACAATTCGAAGCGGGAAGCACTGGTATTTTTTACATCGAGATACTGCTGACCAAATTTCAGCAGTTGGCCATACCCTTCACATAAGGGCGACATATTGCGAGTATTGACATTGCGACCAGCATTGTCGTTCCAACGCATTCGCAGGTTTTCCCAGTTCTCTTCGAAGTGGCTTTTAGCATAGGAAGTGTTTTCTTTGTCTTCCTCTAACTGCTTCAACTTTGTCCTGTAATAGCTAGGTTCAAATGAAGGCATATTTCTCGTATTCCGTTATTGTTTAGCGACTGAGTGGTTGGTCGTAGGCGATAAGCAGCGATACTTTGTCCTGTAGCGTATATTTCAAACTGAACGCTTCGCCTTGAATCGACTCCTGCTGACCTTCCACATCTCTCATGTGCAAAAAGGATTGGTGGACATCCGCATCTAACTCAGCAACCACTTGGCTCTGCTGTTCACAGGTTTGTTTAAACTGAACCAGCAAATGCTTTACTTGATCGAGCAGTTCGAGACACTTTTGTGCCTGGGATTGACCATAATCTGCTTGGCGTTTGCCATCGGTAGCGGTATCAACTGAATCAGCGGCCATCTCTGATGCCGTATTTGCATCAGCTTCTGCCAGTTTAGTTCCATGTAACTGTTCGCGAGCCTGGCTAAGTTCATTTCTTGCCGCCCTTTCTTCTGCCTCAGCGCGTTGTAATGCATGACGAGCTCTAGATACGGCCGATTGTGCTCTTGCTACCGCAGCTTCTTCAAAACTAGTATCAACAGGAACTGTAATGTATTGATCTCGGCCCTTAGAATCGGTACCAACGTACTTTCTTTCTGTTCTTCTTCTGGCATGACTTAACGCAATTTCTGCTCTAGAGAGCTCAGATTCAGCAGTGGATAAGTCGTTTTGAGCAACGCGAGTAACGTGTTCACATTGTTGGAGATAGTGAATGGCTTGTTCCACCCAAGACTCGGCTAACTTTTTTTGATGTTGCCAGAACTGGACCAACTCACCGGTTTTTTGCTGATAATCCTGACTATGAATGAGCGCTGTCTGAGCGACTTCCACCTGTTCATTCGCTCTATGAGCACGGCTTAACGCGTGTTCTTGCGCGCTGTTGTAGTGTTTCACCAGCGACTGATACATCTCTTCCACAGCACGCACATCATTTTTCGCAAAACCGACGTAATCCTCCGTTAAGCGACTCATAGTTTGAACTTGATAAAGCAGCGAGTTGACCAGCTCGACCTGAAAATCCGTCTGATAATCCAGCTCTTCTAACTGCGCGACTAACCATCTAGGTTGCATCAGTTAACCTCCTGATTAATATCAAGACGAGACTGGCATCGATCATTCAAATCGGTCACCTTAGCGACCAACTGCTCAGTTTGCGAAAACAAGTTAAGTAGCTCGCTTTCGACGTCATCAGCGCCGATGCCCAGATACTGTTCGCGAAGCGCAGACCAACGCGCTCGAAGACTATCCAAAGCGTTTTCCAGTTGCCCCTGAGTTTGATGGGAGCAACTGATTAGCTCGTTAAGAGCCTCATGAGCACGAAGATGATCACTCATGTAAATAACTCCTTATTTGAGCTAACTTTTGTAGCAACTGTTCAGACATTTCACTACAACGAACTTTAGAGATCACACCCGCTAAGTCTTCAATGTCAACTAAGGTGTGTTCTAACTCGAGTTGTAATTCTTCATCAAGTTGAGGCAGAACAGATTCTGCCTCAGTTGCTAAAAAACCGATTTGTTTGCTCACGTGATTGCTGAATGTTTCCAGTTCAGCAATCAACAGTGGCAACTGTTCTTCAACAAAATCTAACGACATGCATTAACCCCATTTAGCGTACAGTTCTGCTAAATGAACCAGATTGCTGGTTAAGTTTTCCTGTTGCGTGTAGCAATAAGGCTTAAACTTCACTGGACGGTTTTGCATCTGATCAATATGAAGCGCATAAATCGGTTTTTTACCATCCGCCTGCAATTTCGCTGCATCACGAGTTTTTAGCAGGCGGAAGCTGTCTTCCTCAGACATTTGTAATGCTATTTTATGACGGAAGCTTTCAATTTCATTACGCTCAAACGCTTTCGCCACAGAACGTACGTTATCGAAACTTAGAATAATATGAATACCGTAGTCAGAGCCTTGCTCAAGCAGTGTGGCAAACTCAGCCCCACCCTCTTCAGCATGCACTCGCATTCCGTATGAGTTATCTTGCTTGGTCAGCTCTTTAACACGCTGCGCTTCATTGATCACAATGAAAATAGATGGTTCAGATAGCATATCTTCTTCATCCATCGAGCGGCGTTTTTCAAACTCAGACATGATTTGAGCTAAATGGGGTTCAAACGATTTGTAGCTTTCAGAAACGGTCGCTTGATTACCCAGCGCTTGTTCATTCGCCGTAGCCATGACGCCGTACCATTGAGAGCCTTTGATACTACGGTCCAAGATATGCAACTGGTAACCTTGTGATGAAGCATTAACGCCCATCTGCGCCACCATGTAACCTAACATCCCGCTGCGAGCTTCATTACTGTCACCCACAATCAGCATATGTTCGTGCGAACGACGGCGTATAATCACTTTCGCTTGACCATGGATATTCATTTCTTTGCCTAACCAAAATACAAATGGTTTCTCAACTGGGTACCATTCATTCTCACCCAAACCACCTTTGTGTTGAGGAAGGTTTGCGTAACTGATCCATTGATCTTCATTCGGGCGTTGTTCATGTTGTTCAAATAGGGTATGAAGCTGAACATTATCCTGAAGTTGAGGTTGTTCAGAACCATCCAACAGAACCGTGTGGTTCAAACCGCCCTGACTTTCCCACTTAGTAACCAACTGCTCCAGTAACTCGTAGCGCTGCTTCTCATCAATATATGCAACTCGACCAGTATCACACGGAACTTCATCTACACCACCGTTATGGCTGATAACCACTTGGCCCGTTTCAGTACAGCCACGAATCAGCTGTTTACCTTTTGAACCAAACTCCTGTAGTGCAGTGATTTCTTCGCCACTCATCTTCATTGCTACACGCAAGTTGATGTTGCTAAATGTCGCTTGCGGCTGAGACATACCGGGAACAACAAACTTTTGAGAACCCACAAACATGTGAATACCAGCACTTCGGCTCTGAGATGCAATACTGATCATCAATTGAGAGCCTAAGCCAGTTTTATCATCCTCAAATAGCGTTTGATACTCATCGATAATAAGCATCAGGCGAGGCAGTTTACCGTTAGGTGAACCGGCTTTTCGATAGCTAATAAAATCTGAGAACCCGAGCTCTTTGAACATATCATTACGACGGTTCATTTCCTCTAACAGTTCTTGCAATACGCTACGCGCCAACTGTGGACTCGTATTAAGAGAAACGACACTCGCATGTGGCAATTTCGGATAGTTTTGAAATTCAACCCCTTGCTTACCATCAATAAGATAGAACTTAAGGTCTTCAGGGCTGTATCGACTTGCCATAGAAAGTATAAGCGCATGATATAGGTTTGATTTACCCGCACCTGTCATTGCCGCTAGCATACCGTGTGAAGATGGCTGCTTATTTCGTTCACCGAACCACAAATCGATATCATTTTTACGACTGCCTGAGCCACCAATCGGTGCCGAAATAACTTCGGTCGCACTTTCTTGCCACCAAAGCTCTGGATTCGTTTCGATAACATCAGAAAAACCTAGCCTTGTTTCTTTTGGCTTGGCTCTGCTTAGCCCTTCTAAAATCGAATTAATTGTTTCGGAAGTCGGCTCTGAATCGCGGTAGCCTTTACCCAAATTCCAAATATTTTGGTTTTTATTTGCATAAATATTACGCAAGCTAGGGAATAGGGTACTTAAGTTGAGCCCATTCGGCAGCTCTGCCTCATTATCCAAATCGAGCAAAAGTATCTTACCGACTTTAGGTCCGGTACTGGCTATCTTGGCCAACAATTCAATAGAACGGCGATCATAAGCTTGAGGAAAATCTTTAGCGACAATCAACTCAAATTTAGCATTTCCCAAAATGTCTTCATCAACATCCACCAAACGTTGAATATTATTATCCAAGTAGCTGTTTTGAATTCGAACGATATCGGTAAGAATATCTTCCAGCACACGGGAAACGTCGTTATCAACCATACGCTTTGCAGGTAAACGTTTGGTGTAAGGAAAGCTTTGCCCCATCTTGATGGGATCTAACAAGGTAAACTGAGACGAATAGGGCAGCATCACAGCTAAACGGAAGACTATAGTATTGATTAGGTCAACGGATTCCTCGCTTTGAGAAATAAAATAGCTATTATCTGCACCGTAAAATGGAACTTCTTTTGGCACATAAAATTCGTATTCACCTACAGATCCAAAATCATAATTGATGACTTCAAAACCAATAACTAGGTTACGTGGTAAGTAGTTATGGTCAAAAGCATACTCATCCCAGTTGAAGTCATTCAACTTAGGTTGTAATGGGCCAGGAATTCGCTTTTCAATCTCTCTCAGTTGCGCAATCACTTTATGCGCTTGCTCCACTTGCTCGCTTACAGAGCTTTGAGCCTGCTGTAATGCATGTGGCATTACCTTTTCCGACAAAAATTGCATAGCTTCGTTGTTAATATCTCTTTGAGAATCAATGAAAGGGCGCAACTCTTCAAAGTGCTCAAGGCGTCGCTGATCAACCTTCTTCAAATCCACATCTTGTTCAAACATCTTCTAAAACCTTAAACCATCTGACTTTTCAGGAAACCCACTAAAATAATGATAAACCCCCCTGTCCAGAGAAGCTTTTTCTGTAAACTCTTCTTACGCAACTCAGCCGCTTTTTTAGCTTTTTCAATACGTTGCTCTTCTAAAAGAGCTTGCTTGCGACGTCTTTCTTCTTCTTCCTCTACAAGCATCATGCATTGATAACACAAATCTTCATAGCTACGAATATGAGCAAATGCTTGTGAGAGATCTTTTGCTTTAAGGTGAGTTTTAGAACGGATTTTTTCTAGTTCCTCAGAAACTGAAGAATCAAGCTGAAATGATTTACTTATTGAAGATAGTTGGTCAATATTTTTTAAATTGGAGGTGAATATCGAAGCAGCTTCACGCTGGACATCAATAACTTCTTTAAAAACTTCACTTCCAGTGCCTGCCAATGAGAACGGCAATAATGTTCCTTTATAATGTTCTACATACTGATCAATTTTCACCACATCGGCTTTCAATACATCAATATGTTTCTTAATAGAATTTTCAACTTCTGAGGTTTTTTTACTTCCCTGCTTAACACTTTGTACAGCGTGACTACATTCATCATGTAGTGGCAGAAAGGCATGTTTGAATTCTTCGATAGACCCGAAGTGGTTTAAGCCATTTTCTTGCATCGTTATCCTAACTAACTTGAAAAGATTGATATTGTTCTTACTATTTTTCTGTTCCCTACTCATTGACCCAGAGAGGATGTACCTAAAGTCTATCGTCTATGTTGTAGGTAAAAATGAAGCTAACATGTAGGCCTTTTCCGTTCAATGTCGCAGGAACCGTCCTACAGAGTTACATCCTGTTTAACTAAGATATATGTGAACTCGAACACATATTTTTGTGACTCAGGTTCAGATGTTAAGGGAGAAGGGCTGCAAATTGTATCGAGAAAGAGAGGTCGATGAGGTTATCAGCAAGGAGCAGAAAAGGTCACGCGCAAATACTCTAGGTACAAGTACCTAGAGTGTAATTAACGGCTAAATTAGAGAGTTTGGTGGTATGAGAGAAGATCAGAAAGGTTTTGGCGCGAAACCTGTCATCACTTCAATGCGCATGGCTTTACCAATTTTCGTCATTGGGTGAACAACCACTAAGCCTTTTACTTTCTTCTTAAGCTTACCTAAATCTGCTTGCTCTTCTTTGGTGATTTCACGAGAGAAAGCCATATCCGATAACTCTTTACGCTCTTTATTCAGATCGTACTCAGCTTTGTGCTTCAAGCTTTTTAGCTGCTTAGTCAGTCTATCGATGTCATCGGTAAATTTAGTGATCATCGCACTATCGCCGCGAGTCTTGGCTGCATCCAACTTGTGACGGCAAGTATCGATGCGATTGTTCAGTTGTTGAATGTCGTTCTTCAGACTCATGGTTTAGTCCTTACATAAAATTTGGAGGCGGAGTATAGCATAACTGCTTCAGTAGGACATGTGGAATTTATAGCAAATCAATTCGTTGCTACTTATTCATTTCCTTGGGCATAACCTATCAAGGTGTGAATATCAATCTTGTGTTTACAGACACTCAATTCACCTCAGTGAAGATCAAACATCAGCACTGAGGTTAAACAAGATTATTAAACCAAAACGTCTAGGTTAGTATCGGCACAAGTTGATGATACAAGCCGATTCCCAGCAAGACGTTGAATGGGAATGTCAAACCCAGAGAGCTCAACATCGCAAGACCAATGTTTGCTTCAGGTATTGCCGCTTTAATCGCAGCAGGAGCCGCAATATAGGACGCGCTGGCGGTTAAGCTGGCAAGTATCACTATTGACCCTTCACTTAAACCGAGCATACCGCCAATCACCACACCTATCGCACCTAAACACATAGGAGCACAGAGAGCGAAGACCATCAATCGCCATTGATGAACTGGTAAAGGTCTGAGTGTATGCGCAGCAGTGATCCCCATCTCTAATAGGAACAGAGCCAGCACCGCTTTAAAACCACCCATCAATAAATCGGTTACCGGAGCGCCTTCTTTACTGCCGTACATCAGACCGATAATCACGCCACCCACCAGCAATATAACGCCTTTGTTGGTTAATGCTTCATGCCAAAGTGCACCAATAGAAACCGGCTTAGCATTCGGTAACGCAGAGCTGTGACGACGGTATAGCAACAAGCCAACGATGATAGCTGGAAGCTCCATCATGACCAAATATAGAGTCACTTCAGCGCCAACAACAAGCTGTTGCGCTTGTGTGTACGCCAAGGCAACGGCAAAAGTACCGGCACTCACTGAGCCATAGTGAGCAGCGATACTGGCGCTGTCTGCCAAACTTAAGCCAATGATTTTTCGTAAAATTGGGAAAAAGCTTAATGGAATCAGAGCACCAATCATCACTACCGCAGCCATTTCAGGTACGATTCCCCAACTCAAATTGCCATGGAGAGCCATCCCGCCCTTAAGGCCAATGGTCAGCATCAGCAGTAAACTTAACATCTCATACATAGCTTTAGGGATGGTCAGATCTGAACGGACTAAACCGGCAAATAGGCCCAACACAAAAAACATTACAACGATATCTGGCATTTATCTTCCTTTTGTTCGGTGTTGTTTTATTACAGTTTTCATTCTGGGCGGGATAATAGGGGAGATTCATCATTGACAGAAATAAAAATATTGATAACCATCCATAGATAATTATCAATAGTAAAAAATCAATCATGAACATTCGTCACCTTACTTTTCGTTTATTGCAGGTTTACGTGGATGTCATTCAAACTGGCTCTATCAGTGAGAGTGCTAAACGTCTGCATCTCACTCAACCCACGGTTTCCCTGCAACTTAAGCGACTGCGGGAAGCGATAGATGACCCTCTATATACGTTGGAAAATAACAAAGTCGTTGCGACAGACACAGGTCTAGAGCTGTATCGGATTTGCCAGCAAACTTTGAGCAACTTTAACGACTTCAATCAATATTTAGATTCGGTTCAAGCAGGACAAAGAGGCCATTTTAGTATTGCCATGGTGAGTACAGCGCAATACATATTGCCTCGCCTTCTCGGGCCATTTAGTCAGCGATTTCCCGCCGTCGATATCAAAGTAGAAATCGGAAACCGAGAGCAAGTTTTACGACGCTTTGAGCAGGGGCAGGATGATTTGTATGTGTTTAGTCACCCCCCTTCACTCGAACATGCATGTGCTGGACGCTTTTTGTTAAACCCATTAACTCTGGTTGCTCCCGCAGACCACCCCTTGGCGCAACAACATAAAATTTCCTTTTCCGATCTCAAGCAACAACGATTTTTGCTACGTGAGCAAGGTTCGGCAACACGTATGTTGTTTGAAAGCTGGTTGCAAACACACGGAATGACGTTGTCCAGTAGCTTGCAAATGGCCAGTAATGAAGCGATTCGAGTAGGAGTCAGTTCAGGAATGGGATTAGCGGTATTGTCCAGCCATGTGCTACCAACCCATGACCAAAGCATCATCGCTTTAGATGTTGAAGATTTTCCGATTGAAAGCCACTGGTACTTTATTGCCCGTAACGATCGACATATTGCTCCGGCAGCACTAGGTTTTCTACGCTTTGCAGAGCAACACCTTGAAACTTACTTAGGTAAGAAATGGGCGAGAAACGGCTTAAAAGAGCTACTAAGCAAGTTAGTTTGACCGCGCTAAAGCTTCAGAAGTTTTATATCCGCCTCTGTCATTCCAAATGGCTTACATTGTTGTTTTATTACAATAGAAAAGGCACCTTAAAAGGTGCCTTTGAGCTTACTCGTCATAGCTATAACCAGATGCAAAGCGCGCATTGAATCTTAGTCCTGCAACACATTGATAAATGAACATCCACTTTGAGGGGCTTTTGCACCAAAGAAATCTGTAACGCTGGCACCAACATCCGCAAGAGAGCTGCGCAAACCTAAATATCGCCCTTCGATTCCCTGCTTAACCAGCATCAACGGCACTTGCTCACGCGTATGTCGGCTATGACCAATAAATGGATCATTGCCATGATCCGCCATAACAATAAGCATATCTTCTGCGTTCATCATTTCGAGCACTTGATTGATCCCTCGGTCTGCACGTTCCAACACTTTCCAATACTGGCGCGGATCCTGTTGATGACCTGACAAATCTGTTTCCTGAACATTCAGGCAAAAGAAGCCATCATCAAAACGACTAAGATCAGCAACTAACAGAGAAAACAAGCTATCGGTATCAACGACTGAGCAGTAAGAAGTCCCCTCAGGGTTCTGCACTATATCTGCGACTTTTCCATACAACCAAGTATCAACATTTTGCTGCTTGAGCAAATGAGGCACCTGAGTAAACCGATCGACGCCATAACCGAGATGGACCACTTCAAACCCATGCTCATAGACCCCAGTATCTGGCGTGTTAGTCCCGATAAATGCCGGAGTTCCACTTGGGTCATTACGCGTTTCTATCGCATTGGTTATCTGCTCAAAATTGCCTACATGTCCACCGAAGACAATATTGCGCCCTGCATGATTGGCACCCCGAACAACTTCCGCGATCTGTTTTACTCGCTCAAAGCTTATCTGATCGAAGTTGGCGCAGAGGTTATACACCTGCCCTAAATCCGCTTCTAAATTATCACCAATGAAAACGGCATCTTCGACCACCAGCGCGGCGAGTTCATCGCGCCACACTCTTTGATGTTTGATACCCGCGGTTGAAAGCGCATCTTCAATCTGAGCGATGACCTGCTGAAACGGTGCTTCAAGCGGCTTTTGCGGCAGCGTCCCCATGATCTCCTGATGGCCCATAAAGGTATCGCCACCAAAATGGGCCAATTGAGCCATACCATAGTTAGCCGCTGAGCTTTGGGCCATAATGCTATTGGTTCCGGGAACCAAATTAATTAGCCCAAGCTCTTCTAGCGTAGGTAAACGTTTCAAGGGGAAATGATTCAATAGCTTGGCGGCTGTGTTTGCGCCGCAATCAAACGGCCTGACCATAGCCACATCAGGCATTTCTCCCACGCCAAAGCCATCAAGCACAACAACGATAAATCTAGCCATGTGCCACCTCATTGCCTAGTGAATCCCAAACGCCAATCACTCTAGGCTGGCCACTATGTATTCCAGCAACAATAACAATATCGCTTCTGGTAACAAAAACCTGAGTTCGAAACGCCATGACCACAGCGGAGCCAACAGGCGCAGTACCTGATAAACGCAAATGGTAGTCAATACTGGCTTGATTATCATTATGCACTTTGCACTGAACGGCGGGAGATCCCACCTGCGGCCAAATCAAGGCGTTTTCCATATGACCACGTCGATAATAACCACCGCCAAAGCAATAACTCTTCCCTTGATGATGATGCGACACTTCACTCAAGTACAACATCGCAATTGTTTCTGGCTGAGGTTGCTCAAATTGATGCAGTGGCGTTGTTCCGGTTAGCGCATGACCAGGTTCACCATGAGTTGCTCCTAACTGAGAAAGCGTTGGCATTGAGGAGCAGCAAGTCATTGAGGGCAAATTAAGTTGCTCTACCTCAATCCCCAAATCTCTGCACTGTTGAGCCGCAATAGCGGCGGTATGTGCATTGGCTGTTGACATCACTTGTGCTTTATCGGCTAACAAGCAAGGGAAATGCGTTATGCCCGCAATGCGAATACCTGGTAATTCCTTCATTTGGGCAATGACAGACGGTAACTCTGCCAAAGGAAATCCGGTTTCCTGATTGGTGTAGAACACATCTTCCGCATCATAGAACTTCAATAGCACTTTCTGTACGCGGTTAGCGTTGATTGCGGCTTGTGATAATGCGATGGCTTTTTCCATCGTTACCACAGTCACCACGTCTGGCTGAACATCGCGCATTAGTTGCGCCAGCATTGCTTGAGGTGGCTGAACCAGATGACCAACATTGGCTATCTTGATGCCGTGACGAGAAAACAATCTTGCTTCTTTGTAATCCACGCAAACAATGCCTTGATAACCCAAGTCCTCAACCAATAGACGGGCAAGGAATGGGTTGCGACCAAATTGCTTGGTCATGGCATAAAGCGTGATTCCGTGTTTATCTGCTTCTGCTTTAATCTTTTTGGCATTATCGACAAAGGTATCTAAGTCTATGATGTAGCTATCCGGTAGAACTTTTCCCTCTGCGTGTAAACACAATGCAGCATCAATCAAAGCAGGATTATGCTTTTGTAACGCGTTAACAAACATAACGATATTCCGACTGAAAAGAGTGTCAGCCCAAATTGAAAGGGGGATTAGACTGACACTGGAAAATAACTAGACGGCAAACAGTCCGACTACATACAGCAGGTTGAGAATAATACCGGTCAAAATCGCTGCCACTGCTGGAGCCGCAATCTTAAGAACAGGACGTCCCATCACTTCGTTTAAGAAGTAGAGCATGGCGAAAATGGTCAAACCGGTTGTGGAGCCCATCTTCATCACCGCGAGTACACCACCGATCAACAGCGCAAACTCCATCAGCGTATTCATTGAGTTACGGATATTGTCTGACGCATTGCGAATTGATGGGAACTGCTCCAACACTCGCCCAACACTACGAAGCAAGAACACTTCAAGGCAGATCGTTACCGCACCTAAAGCAGCTGCAACCGCAATGTTAGGAGACAAGTAGCCCACAACAAACACAAAGGTCATTCCTACTACGCCATAAACCCCCGTCGCTAGCGCAGTCGTAGCAATCAATGGAATAAAACCAAGCCCGCGCATAAATTCAGACAATGCGACCTGCTGGAGTGCAGCATCTTGTTCCACCGGATCGGTAATCTTGTACGCTTCTGCAAGTGAGTAGATAGACACTTCTGAGCCTGCAAATATGCCAGCGTTTGAAACCGCCGCAATAAGTGCACCAGTGAATGCTAAGTAAGGCAGATGCTTAACAATACGTTTTGTACGCTCATCAAAGATACTGTGCATACCAGACATATCCGGAGGACTAATGCCATTGCTTCTGTCACTCAAATCTTTACGTATCGCAATTAGAATCAGCATCACCATGCCAACAAAAATCTGAATAGATTCTGGGTAGATGCCGGTGTACTTCATCACTAATAGGCGAGAAAGAAGAACCACCGCCGCCGCCACTGCGCCTGCTTTCCAACCGAACTGATACAAAATAGCCAGCAAAGGGAACAGGGCGAAAGCCGACATAACAGGTGTACCCAGTTCACCTAAAGCACCTAGTGCATCAATCGGTAGCCCTGTCAGAACCGTATTCACCGCAGTTAATGAGGTAACAACAAGAATTCCCCATACAGCGCCACCAACAGCAGCAAGGATGCGGCTACCAACCATGACACCAATAATGTCCGTCGGTAAAAACAGTAACCAAGGGTTCAGTAGACCAGTAGAAAGAGTAAAAGAGATGCCGACTGAAGCCACAAAGCCGATCGATAAACCAAATGCCACCGATCCCGCGTCCCGACGAGTCATATTACCTTCGAACAACTGAGGTAATATCGGGCGGATTCCGTCGTGGA
Source organism: Vibrio plantisponsor (assembly GCF_013041605.1). GTDB lineage: Bacteria > Pseudomonadota > Gammaproteobacteria > Enterobacterales > Vibrionaceae > Vibrio > Vibrio plantisponsor. The sequence goes on from NZ_JABEQC010000001.1 coordinate 367,387, forward strand.
AAACTGCCGCACTCATGTTCGCAATCAGTGCTGTCGTAGCACACAGCAGTGCAACGAGTCCTAAATTCATGATATCCATGTCTGTTCCTTACGCATTGAGCAATGACTGAGTCAACATTGGGATGGCATGTTCGACATGCTCAACGGAAAGGCCGAAAGCAACTCGCCCTTCTTCAATAAAACGGGTCACTTCCACTTGTTTTGCCTGAATAGATGGTTTGGCAATGGTGCAGCTTTTGTCATAGCCAATAATTGCTATCGCGATCGACAGTGCAGCACCCGCACCGGTATTACAGCAACCAATGTAGTAATCCAGTTGCCCAGCTTTAACCTTCATCGCCGCATCCATGTCATTGAGGATATGAAGTTCAAATTGTCCGGGAGCAACTTGCTCTATTTGTTGCTTTATTTGTTCACGTTGAAGTCCTGCTATTCCGATTCTTTTCATAATCGTGCCTATTTGAATAATTGGTATGGGTTTTGTTTCATCATGATGTCTATTTCATTCTCATTAATGCCAGCGACACGAAGCCTTGGTAAAAAATCAGTAATCAAGTAACTGAAGCCAAGGCCACCATTGGCTTTTAAGTGAGAGCGGCGAGTAATGTCCATCGAGAGCATCACTCGCTCTAGGAGGCCACGCTTTGATAATTCCACCAGCATGGCTATCCGTTGTTCATCGGGGAAGTAACTGTTCTTGCCTATGGTGTCGAACTGTACATAACAGCCCTGGTCAATCATCCATAAGATCTCAGTTAAGTTACTTTTCAAGTCACAATGCCCGATCGTGACTCGTTCTAAATTGACTTGGTGTTTAAGGAAGAAAGTGACTTGCTCACGCCCCATGGTACTCATCGACTGATGGGTTGATATCGGTCTTCCCGTTTCTTTATGAGCGATCACAGCAGCTTCAAACACTTTCTGTTCAAGGGGAGTAAAGGTGTTTTCACTACTACCCACTTCACCAATTACACTGGCTTTGAGCTGACTTTCCCCTAGCCCAACTTCCAGTTCTGCAATCATTCGATTGGCTAACTGCTGAGCCGTTTCATTCTCAACTTCTGGAGGGAAAAAGCCTTCTATGTAGTAACCTGTTGAAAGTAAGACATTAACGCCGCTTTCCTTGATTAAATCTTCAATAAATTGAGGATTTCTTCCCATAAAAGAGTTGGTTACTTCAATAATGTTAGAGACGCCCAACTGTTTCAGTTCACGCATTTCATCAGCAATTTTTTCATAGTGATCGAGGCGACAATCCAATTCCTGTTTCACCGCAGAAAGATCAATATGAAGATGTTCATGGCAATAGGTGTAACCCGTAGGATCGATCAACATAACTGTGCCTCATCTGGAGCAGCATAACTCAGCGCAAACAAGTTACTGATCAGAAAACGGGTTTCCGCCTGATTCGCTTCATCAATGCCATACAATTCCAATAGTTGAGAATTGAGTTCCAGCAACTCACTGAACTGCTCGTCTTGCTCAATATCCAGCCAAACTTCATCATCAAGACATTCCTCAACTTGTTCACCATTGAGCACTCTGTCCGCAGCCCTTGCCATATGAGTCACTAACATCTGGTATTGCTGATTGCCTTCATCAACACCAAAACGAGCCTCTAGCAACGGCAGAGCTTTAAGCGTGGCTTGATAACTCCTTTCGCTGATCACATTGCTCTGTTTTAGCAGTAATAATCTCTGTTCCATAGGGATACCACCTAAGGCCTATAAACCTAATAATTGGGATAAATGTCTCCATCTATCACGGCTTGTTGATGCTGTCGAAGAGCCTGTATATTTAGTAACTTACGCAACAATATCCGGATATGCGGGCTATCGTTATTCACCAGCATTACAGCTTCAGACGCATGCTGACACTCTTCAAACTGATCCAGCGATTTCTCTTCCAGCTTAAGTTGCACCATGTCAGTTGCTTCAGGCAACCACACCACTGCATCAATTGTTTTGTTTTTCAGAAGGTTAATACCTTCACTGTATCGAATTTCAACTAACTCAATATCTTTTCCCGCAAATGCCAGTTCTGTAAGCACTTTTTGGTCTGGAGAATCAAAGTCGACGCCTACTCTTCGGATTTGTTCATACTCCCCCTGACGGAAAATCAGTCGGTGAGGGTTTGAGTAAGAATTAGGCCCCAAATCTAATGCGGTAACTAACCCGTCAGCGTACTCATTCGCCGCTAAACGAGACATAATCGCAATATCGTATTTCCCCGATTTCAAGCACTCCGCACGAACATTCGCTCCGCGCATATGAGCAAAAAACACTGGTAGTGTATTCATTTGCGCCTTAATACCACTCGCGAGCCCTTCGTAATGCTTGGTATACGGAAGTGGCATTGCGCACACCATGTGAACAATACCTGCAAGCTGAACAAGTTTTGATTCATTCAGCGACTCGATAATCGTTCCATTACGCCCCTGGCGACGAAGGTGCACCGCTTCATGCTCTTCAATCGTGGTCAGTGCCTTTTGAATAAATCCAATGGAAACGCCATACTCTGTGGATAAAGCATCGATGGTTTTTACCCTATCGCCGACGCGTGTTGACAATAAATACTTGGCAACATTAATTACGGCAGAACCTTCTCGGCTGATGTATTGCATAGTCACTAATATATCTTCAATATTTTGAAGATATATTAGTGAGCAATTTTCAATTTAGATATAACAAGAAGATAAAAGTGTGAATTAGGTCAGTAAAAACTTGTTTATTAAACAACCACCACTAACGTATAAAAAACCTAAAACATTTAATTTCATATAGTTATCTAAAGGATAAACTTAACCGCTAAGGAAAGAAGGATGATCCAAACCGAACGTTTAGAGCTAAGAAAGTTTCACCCTCAAGACCGTGAGTTGATGTTGCCACTGCTGCAAGATGCCGAATTTATGGCTTTTTCTCCAAATGGTGCAATGACCGCAGAACAAGCAGAAATCCGCTTTCAACAGCTGGTGGACGCATTCCCAGAAAAAGGGGTTGGTAAGTTTTGTGTCATTGAGCGTTCTAGCGGCGAGCTAATTGGTTATTGTGGAATTGAGAGTTTTACCTATCAAAACAAACAAGTCGTCGAGCACGGCTACCGACTCAAGACCTCAGCCAGAGGAAATGGCTATGCTACTGAGGCCAGTAAAGCGGTAATGTCATACGCAAAAGAAGCTGGCTATACAAGAATCTATGCGTTTACAGAATCGAGCCATTCGCAATCTCAACATATTCTCGGAAAACTAGGTTTCAAGCCATGCGGCTCTGGAGAATACCAAAACATGCCGGTGAAATACTTTATCAAAATGCTATAACCAAAAGAAAAGGCACCTTAAAAGGTGCCTTTGAGCTTGTGACGGGTTTTCTAAATAGAAAAACTTAAATTGAGAGTGGAATAAGCTCTATTCCGAGCACGGTACTGATGCCCATGACAACCAGTAGCGATACTTTGAATACGGATTTTGACCATTCAACATAGTTTTCTTCAGTGACTTTCTTAAAGGTCACTTGTGTCCACATGAAACATACACCTGCAGCGACAACCAAGTATTCATAACCACCATTTCCAAGCAGGAACAGGGCTAACGCCACAAGGTTGAACGAAACCACATACGCGATCATGTGTTTACGAGCCTTTTCGATACCAGACACGACAGGCAACACTGGGATTCCTGCATTTTTGTAGTCTTGCATGCGAAACATGGCAATCGCGTAGGAATGCGGCATCTGCCATAAACAGAACAATGCAAACAGCAAAACTGCTTCCAAGCTGATGTAGTTTGTCACCGCAAGGTAGCCGACCAATGGAGGGACGGCCCCAGATACGCTGCCGACCAGAGTTCCATACACTGAGTTGCGTTTGTACCACATGGTGTAAAAGAATACGTAGAACACGTAACCCAATAGCACCACCACAGCTGATAAAGGATTTGCCATGCTATAGAGCAAAGCTGTTCCCGCTAACAGCAGTACAATGGCAAAAACGAACGCATGATCAATGTTGATGTCACCCTGAGCCAGTAAACGTCCACGTGTTCTGTCCATTTTCAAATCAATATCGCGATCGAAAATATTGTTCACCACGCAACCTGATGCGATCACCATTGCCACACCCGCTAAGGTGCACAACAGTAATAATCCATCCGCAGCTTCTGATTTAGCTGCGAGGAAATACCCCGCAGCAACAGAGATCAAATTGCCGATGATAATCCCCGGCTTAGTGATTGATAGGTAACCTCTGATCATTTCAACCTACATCGACATGTTGACGTTAAGGTTCCACATGATCCAGATAGACCCGACAATCAGTATCAAAACAACCAATACGGTGAACATCAGTGAAACAAAGTTCCACTTACCTTCATCAGTCTTAATTTCCATGTGTAGGAAGTAGATGAAATGAACAATCACCTGAATCACCGCACACCCAAACAGGATTGCGTATGTGATGTCTTTTGGCAGACTTTGAGTCGCAACAAAGTAAAACGGAATAATGGTCAGTATCAGTGACGCAATAAAACCTTTTACGTAGTCGCTCTTCGCGCTATCTAAATGTTGGTTGCTCATTACATAACCCCCACTAGGTAAACGATGGTAAATACACAGATCCAAACGATATCGAGGAAGTGCCAGAACAAGCTCAAGCAGTTAAAGCGAGTTTCCATCATGTCGTTCAAGCCTTTGGTTGATAGCTGCCAGTAGCACACTGCCAACCAGATCAAACCAAAGCTCACGTGTAGACCGTGTGTACCAACTAGCGTGAAGAACGCAGATAGGAACGCGCTGCGTTGAGGGCTTGCGCCTTCAGCGATCAAGTGGTGGAACTCGTACAGCTCCATCGCAATAAAGCCAGCACCGAGAACGAAAGTAATCGCTAACCAACGTTTAAGAGCCGCAATGTCTTTGCGCTTCATCGCAATCATGCCGAAACCGAAGGTAATACTACTGAATAGCAGCATCATGGTTTCAACAAACACGAATGGCAGTTCAAATAGCTCTTTTGCGTCTGGTCCACCGGCTGTAGCGTTTGCTAGTACTGCGTACGTTGCGAATAAGCTCGCAAACAGTACACAGTCGCTCATCAGGTAAATCCAGAAACCAAACAGTTTCAGACCACCGGTATCGTGGTGATCATGTGCATCATGAGTATTAGCGTGCATAAGTCACCTCCATATCGTTATCGTTGTCGTCTTGCTGTTGACCAGTAACTTGACCTTTCGCTTGTGCTACACGCAGACGGTGAGCCTCTTCAATCGCTCGAATCTCTTCTGGTTGTACGTAGTAGTCAATGTCTTCGTTAAAGCTGTGCTTAATTGCAGTCACAACGATACCAACGAAGCTTACTGCTGCCAGCCACCAGATGTACCAAATCATCGCGAAGCCAAAAATCAATGCAAATGCTGAAATGTACATACCTGTCGGAGTGTTCTTCGGCATATGGATTGGTTGATAGTCCACTTCTTTGTTGATGTCGTGCTCACCACGTTCTTTTTGGTACCAGAATGCATCTAGCTCATCGCCTTTTGGAATCACAGCGAAGTTATAGAACGGAGGTGGAGAAGATGTCGCCCACTCAAACGTACGGCCATCCCACGGGTCGCCAGTCACATCTGGGTTAAGGTGACGGTCACGGATACTTACGTAGAACTGGATGAACTGACACAGTACGCCAACAGCAATAATTGCAGTACCGAATGCTGCCACTGCAAGGAGTGGGAAGAATTCTGGATCGAGATTTTGGCTGATACGACGAGTCATACCCATGAAGCCCAGCGCGTAAAGTGGCAGGAACGCTAGGATGAAACCTGTAATCCAACACCAGTAAGCGCGTTTGCCCCAAGTCTCATCAAGCATGAATCCTGTTGCTTTCGGGAACCAGTATGTAATTGCCGCAAAGCAACCAAATACCACACCACCGATGATGACGTTATGGAAGTGCGCAATTAGGAATACTGAGTTATGCAATACGAAGTCTGCACCCGGAACGGCCATCAGTACGCCTGTCATGCCACCAATCGTGAATGAGATCAGGAAGCCAACCGTCCACATCATAGGAGTGGTAAACGTAATACGGCCTTTGTACATGGTGAACAACCAGTTGAAAATCTTAACCCCTGTTGGAATTGAGATGATCATGGTTGCGATACCAAAGAAAGCGTTAACGTTCGCACCGCCACCCATAGTGAAGAAGTGATGTAGCCATACAACGAAAGCAAGGATGGTAATAACGATCGTTGCCCAAACCAGTGACGTGTAGCCAAACAGTTTCTTACGAGAGAAGGTTGCCGTCACTTCTGAGAACACTCCGAATACAGGTAGTACAAGGATGTAAACCTCTGGGTGACCCCATGCCCAAATCAGGTTGACATACATCATCATGTTGCCGCCCATGTCATTGGTGAAGAAGTGCATACCCAAGTAACGATCAAGCGTTAGCAGCGCGATGGTCACCGTTAAAATTGGGAAAGAAATAATGATCAGGATGTTTGAACACAGCGAAGCCCAAGTGAACACTGGCATCTTCATCAATGGCATGCTTGGTGTACGCATACGTAGAATGGTCGCGAAGAAGTTCACACCTGATAACGTCGTGCCCACACCGGATATTTGCAGCGCCCAAATCCAGTAATCGACCCCTACTCCCGGACTGGCATCAATGCCAGAAAGCGGCGGATACGCAAGCCAACCAGTACGGCCAAACTCACCCACAGCCAGAGACATATTGGTCAGGATAATACCTACAACAAACAACCAAAAACTGAGGTTGTTTAAAAACGGATACGCAACATCGCGAGCACCGATTTGCAGTGGGACAATAATGTTCATCAAACCAATGACGAGCGGCATTGCCACAAAGAAAATCATGATCACGCCATGCGCGGTAAAGATTTGATCATAGTGGTGCTGAGGCAGATAACCTGCTTCACCCGCTGATGAAAGTAGCTGTTGGCTACGCATCATCACTGCATCTGCAAAACCACGAAGTAGCATGATCATCGCTGCAGCAATATACATAAAGCCAAGCTTTTTATGGTCTACCGATGTAAACCACTCATTCCAAAGATACTGCCATTTACCCATGCGAGTAATAGCCGTAACAACAGCAAGGCCAACGATCGCAATCACAGCAAGCGTGATCATGATAATTGGCTCATGGTATGGAATGGAGTCTAAAGTAAGTCTTCCAAACATCGTCTGTTACCCTTTATGTTCTGCCATGTCCATGTGACTGTGTTGTGTCTCTCCTTCACTCATATTGAGTGAGCCCATGTGTTGCATAACAACCGACTCGAATAAGTCTTGTGGGATGTGAGAGTAGTAAGTCACCGGAACGTTTTCACTTGGCTCAGCAAGCGCTTGGTAATCACTGAAAGCGTGTAGCATGGATGGCTGCTTTTTCACTTCACTAACCCACTCTTCAAAGCTTTGCTCGTCAGGTAGTGCATTGGCGACAAATTTCATGTGTGAAAAGCCTTCGCCGCTATAACTTGACGATATACCTTTGTACTCTCCCTCATGGTTCGCAATCAGATGTAGACGTGTCACCATGCCTGGCATAGCGTAAATTTGACTGCCTAAACGAGGAATGAAGAAAGAGTTCATGATGTTGTCCGACGTAATTTTGAACGTCACAGGAACATCTTTAGGGAAGGCAACGTAGTTAACCGTAGCGATTTTTTGTTCTGGGTAGATGAACAACCATTTCCAATCCAGTGAAACCACTTCAATCGTGACGGGTTTGATATCACTTTTCAGCGGCACAGACGGTTCTAGCTCGTGAGTTGAACGCCAAGTAATCACAGCCAAAATCGCAATGATGATGATTGGAATCGTCCAAACAACCAATTCGATCTTAGTTGAGTGAGACCACTCAGGAGCATATTCAACGTCGGTATTGCTAGCACGGTACTTATAGGCGAAGTAAATTGTCATTAAAATCACAGGGATAACAACAATCAACATCAAGAGAAGAGAGGTAATGATCAACTCTTTCTCACGCACTCCTACTAGGCCCTTGGGATCCAGCAAAGCAGACTGACATCCAGACAGGAGCAAAATTGCACAAAACAATCCCACTCGCGACAAGATGCTTTTATATCTTGAGGCTTCCATTGACTTTCTCGATTATGTTTACGGAATTCCTTAGCAAAAGTTGGCACTTTAAGAATCCGTATGAATTTATATGAGTTTTATTGTGTTGAGCGTGTAACAAAAGCACTGCTGTATCTTTAACCCAGACAAATCTTTGAAAAGCCATTCACACCTATCAAAACTCATCAACGTAAAAGTTACAAAAGGAAACATTTGGTTACATCCGGCGCATTATGCTTACATAGAAACGGCATTCAAAGTGCAGCAAAATGAAATCTAACCTTCCAAAAATGAAATTAGCCTTCAAAATTAACCACTTACAAACAAAGGTTAATAACCTTAACTTGTTGTAATACTGAGACAAAGCATTTGTTGATCTAAATCAATAAACCGACCTATTGAACAGATAAATTACCCGCTATTTTTTTTAATTTTTATCTATGTATTGACACCGTTGTTTTTTTGCTGAGGGCCGTTATACGAGTAGCGCTAGGAATGTAACTCCTCGTTGTAGTTGCAAAAACTTCAAGACCTCAAGCAAGAATGCCGATGAATACACCCAAGCTTTCATCTTCCAGTACAGAGTTTCTGCAACTTCTGAACTAATCTTATTGATAACAACATTAACAACTAAAAAAGCCAGTTGTTATGGTCTTTGACTAAAAAGGATGTGGCCATGAACTTAACTATTCGTTCTCGACTTTATATTCTGTCTATTGTTCCACTATTACTGATCGCTGCCAGCATGATGTTTGTGAGTTTTACTCAATCGAGCAGTTTGAATAAACATCAAATGGAATCGACAAGTAACTCTATGATGGCGATGAAAAAAACGGAGCTGAAGTCCTACTTACAAATTGCAGACTCAGCTTTAATCCCATTGAAGAAAAGCAACGCTTCTTTAGAACAGGCGTTAGAAATCCTTAAAGAAGTTCAATTCGGTCAAAACGGATATCTGTTTGGTTATGATTCAAAAGGGACTCGATTATTGCTTGGGAAAAGCAGCGCTGGTATCGGTGAGAATTTCTGGACATTACAGGATGCTCAAGGCAACTATCTGGTTCAGGATCTCATTCGCAACTCTAAAACCGGTGATTTCACCACTTACTACTTCCCAAAACCGGGAGAATCGACACCTTTACCTAAGTTGAGCTATTCCGTTTACATCCCGCAATGGGACCTAATGATAGGCACCGGCTTTTACACCGATGATATCGATGCTGAAATTGCGATTATGGATAAGCGGGCAAATGATGAACTAATGCAAAGCTTATGGAGCTTAGCGACTGTAACGGCCGTTATCATACTTGTTGTCGGTGTGTTTACTCTGTTCTTCAATCGCACCATAATGCGCCCGATTGAACTATTCGATGCTTCGATTCGCTCATTCGCCAGTGGCGATGCCGATCTCACAGCACGAATGGAGAAGTTTACCGTACCAGAATTCGCCTCTCTTAGTACCAACTTCAATGCTTTTGTTGGTAGCCTGCAAGAAATCATTAAACGAGTAAATCAGGTGGGAAGACAAGTGGTCGATGAAACGAACCTGATGACACAACGCGCAGCTCAGGTCGATGACTTAGCCACCAATCAACGCGGAGAAACAGAACAAGTTGCCACCGCAATGACAGAAATGACCACGACCGCCAATGAAATTTCAAACAATGCTATCCAAGCCGCACAGTCAGCTAAAGATGCTGATGACAATGCAATATCGGCGCACGAAATCGTAGATTCTGCAGCGCAATCTGTACAGGCATTAGCGGAGGAAGTCTCGCAAGCGAGCAATGTTATTTCTAAACTCGAAGGGGATGTGAAGAATATTTCAATGTCTCTGGAAGTCATTCAGGACATTGCAGAACAAACCAACTTACTGGCGCTCAATGCTGCAATAGAAGCGGCAAGAGCGGGTGACCAGGGTCGAGGCTTTGCCGTTGTTGCTGATGAAGTGCGTAAACTAGCCAGCAGAACTCAACAAAGTACGGGTGAAATCCATGCGGTTATCAATCAGCTAAAAACCGCTTCCGATGCTGCGGTGCATGCCATGGACTCAAGTCAAAGCCGAAGTGAAGCAGCGGTAAATGAAGCCAATGCAGCAGCAAAAGCTCTGGAGAAAATTCAGCAATCCATCAGTACGATTATGGATATGAACTCCTTGATCGCGACCGCAACAGAAGAGCAAAGCATCGTTGGTCAAGAAATCTCACAACGTATTGTTGTTATCTCCGATCAAAGTAGTGAATCTGCAAGTCTGGCAAACGAAAACCGACAAGGCAGCCAGAGCCTGAATGAAAGAGCACATGAGCTTTACGATCTGGTAGCAAGATTTAAGGTGTGAGTAATTTACACTGTAAACAACGACTTTGAAAAACTTAAGAGAGGTAAGAAATGGGCGGCGGTTCGATTATCAACGCACATTTCTTTTCTGTACTATTTCTTTTCTGTACTTAGACAGTACACACCTCTCTAACGAACACACAAACATCATAAAGGCCTGCCCATGTTCAAAAATTTGTCTTTGAAAAACAAACTGGCAATCTCTGCCAGTATCGCCATCATCCTCGGTGGCGTATTGGTAGAAGCATTATCCTACAATGCAGCTCTTAAGCGACTCGATATTGAAGTGGAGCAGCGCCTACAAAGTACGACTACTTCGTATAACCAGTATGTGAATGACTGGCTTATCTCAAAAGAACGAGCACTGACAGCGCTATCAAACGAATCAAAAGAAGAAGACATTGTCACTCACCTAAAACAAGTTCGTGACTCTGCAGGTTTTGACAACGTTTTCTTGGCATATCCAGATGGCTCTCAGAAAAATGCCAACGATGTAAAACTACCACCTGGCAATGACGATCCTCGAAAATGGGGCTGGTACATCAATGCAAAAGCGAATCCTGCCAAAGTGTTTATGGATAACCCAACAACCGCAGCAGCGACTGGTGCGAATGTTGTGTCTCTCGGCAAAGCTTTGAACTTGCATGGTCAACAAGTTGTATTGGGAGCAGATGTAGAAATCACGGATATTATCAACAACATTAAGCAGGTCATATTACCCGGCGACGGCTATATGTTTATTGCCAACGAGCAAGGCAACATATTTACACACACTGATACTAAGCTATTGAATAAAAATGTCTCTGAATTAGGCATCGACTTCGCTGACATTAAAAAAGCGGTTTCCAGCCAGACCGATCTTACTATTTCAGTGGCAGGTGAAAGCTATGTGCTTTACGCGAGAAATATAAATAACACCCGTTTGACAACAGTAACAGTGATTAACTACGAATCGCTGGTAGCACCTTTGTATGACGCTATTTTGGGGCAGTTGCTTGTAACCGCTATTGTCGTCATTCTCTGTACCGTCTTGTTCAACCTATTGTGTAACGTTCTGTTCCGTCCGTTGAATAACGTTTCAAACGCACTGGCACAAATCGCAAATGGTAGCGGCGATTTAACTCAGCGTATTGAAGTTGAAAATAACGATGAAGTCGGAACCCTAGCGAATAACTTCAATACATTCGTCGAAAGCTTAAGACAGTTAATCGAGCATATTCGCCTACAGGCGCAACACCTCTCCGAACAGTCGGAACATGGCGCACATAGAGCCAATCAATCTGCGTCTGAACTGAACCATCAGCATCAGGAAGTGGTAATGGTGGCAACCGCAGTCACAGAGATGGCGTCAGCGACACAGGAAATAGCGTCCCATGCTGAGCAAACCGCTCATGCGGCACAAGATTCAGCGATGAGTACAAACAATGGACATGATTTGGTGATTCAAACAAAAGGATCGATCAGCAATCTGGCCAACTCAGTGAGCGAAGCAAGCACAGTTATTTCAGCGCTCAATAAGCATGCTCTTGAGATCTCAACTGTTCTCGCAACGATTCAAGGTATTGCAGAGCAAACCAACTTATTGGCTCTTAACGCTGCAATTGAAGCGGCTCGTGCTGGCGAACAAGGTCGTGGATTTGCGGTGGTTGCTGATGAAGTTCGTGTTTTATCACAGCGAACTCACACCTCAACCGAAGAAATCAAAGCAACGATTGAAACTTTGCAAGAGACGACCAAACAAGCCGTAAATTTAATGGAAAGCAGCTCTGAACTCGCTAGAAATTCTGTAGAGGATGCTGATAAGGCAACGGTTGCGTTAGAAGAGATCAAAACTGCCGTCGCTCTCATCAGTGATATGGCGACTCAAATCGCAACAGCGGCAGAAGAGCAGACCCATGTGACCAGCGAAATCACACAAAATGTCACGTCAATCAAGGATGTGACAGATCAACTTGTTGTCGGGTCAGAAGAGAGCTTAAGCCAATCGAATGAGCTGAGAAATCAAGCCGATGAACTCAGAGCGAAAGTAGCAACATTTAAACTCAGTTAAACATTGTTAGTGTTGTGAGAGACAAAAGCCGCACCCATTTCTGAGGCGCGGCTTTTCATTTGTTCTTTAACACCGTCTGTCTTCTACAAAACGGTGTCTATCAGTCTATCAACACTCTATAGAGTAAGAAATTAAAGCTCAGCTTTTTTCTTAATCGCTTTGATCAAAATAGAGGTATCCATGCGACCCTCACCTTGTTCAGATAGAGACTGATAGGACTCAATCGTTTTTTGCGTCATAGGTAAAGCCACGCCTTGACGTTTCGCTTCATCAAGACAGAAACCGAGATCTTTGATCATCCAATCAATAGCAAAACCGAAGTCGAACTTATTCTGCGACATGGTTACAGCACGGTTTTCCATTTGCCAAGATCCTGCCGCACCGTTTTTCAAACACGCGACGAGAGTTTCAATATCAAGGCCAGCTTTTTCAGCCAGAATCAAACCTTCAGAAATACCTGTCAACGCGCCAGCAATGCAGATCTGGTTAACCATTTTAGCGCGTTGTCCCTGCCCTACTTTGCCCATTAGAACAGAAGAACGACCATACGCATTAAATACAGGCTGAAGATAATCGAAAACCTTTGGCTCACCACCGCACATAATCGTCAGAACGCCATTCTCTGCGCCAGCTTGACCACCAGACACAGGAGCGTCCATAAAGCGTACTCCAACAGCCTGAGCGGCTTCTGAGAGCTCCTCAGCAAGGAGTGCAGATGTTGTTGTATGGTCTACTAGAACAGAGCCGGATTTCATAAATGCCAACGCGCCGGTTTCGCTGGTGGTCATACTACGAACGTCGTCGTCGTTACCCACACAAAGCAAAACCACATCCGCATCTTTCACACACTCAGCTACTGTTGAGCGATAAGCTCCACCATGTTGCTCCGCCCAAGCTTTTGCTTTTGCTTCTGTGCGGTTAAAAACGGTAACGTCAAATCCTGCTTTGACTAAGTGACCAGCCATGGGATAGCCCATAACACCTAAACCAATAAAACTGACTTTCATTTTAATCTCCTTGAACAACGGGCTTACCATGCTTCAACATAGCCGAAGCCTCCAAAAGAGCTTCAACTAACAAAGTAAGAGCCCTAGGCTGATATTTTCGTTCTTTATAAACTAAATAAGCTTGTTTATCACTGCGATGATAGTGCGGTAGAACCTGTACGACCCTCATATCCTTTGAAATATGTCGATATGGTAGTGAAGCTACACCTAAGCCTCTCACCACAGCTCCCGCAATAGCGTTAATGTCATTAATGACTAATTTAGGCTTAATTTGTAAAACTTGAATGAATTCGTCATCTTGGTAAACGGGCACTTCACGCTGCCTGTCGACAGATAGCCAATCCAATTTTTGCAAATGACCCAATGTTTGTATTGGCCCCACTCTTTCTAAATATTCTGGGCTAGCAAAAAATCCGTGCTGAGCACGAAACAGCGGTCTAGCAACCATGCCATCCAAACCAGACAAATCAAACGTCATTAGAAGATCTCGATTTGTTTCCGGCATAGAGTATTCCTGGCTCAAAGCCAGTTCTACATTCACCTTCGGATGTTTTCTTATAAAGTCCTCTACTACGTCACCAACAAATGCTCGGTAGAAGTTATGAGGGATAGCTAGCCGGATGCTGCCAGCAATTTCCTGACTATGAGTCATGATCTGAGTAAACGTGCTCTCTAGGTTTTCCATGCCGCTGCGTATTGCTTGAAAAGTTTCCTTTCCGGTCTGTGTAGCAACAAGTTCTCTGCCCTGCTTTTCGAGTAGTCGTAAATTTAAACGACTTTCCAACGCGGACAGCCTGCGAGACATGGTAGATGGCGGGAGTTGCAATTTTTTAGAAGCAGCCAGAAGAGAGCCTTCTTCCACCACACAAAAGAACAGGTAGAGGTCATCAACGTTTCCAAATATGGAATTCATAGTTCTTTTCTTAGTTCTATTTTTCAGTTCTAGACAGTTATATCCTGATTGTTAGATTTATTAAACAGCTTGATAACATTTCATGAATAAAAAACAATTTTGGTACACAGCATTACTTTCATCATTCACGATGGCGCTTATTATGTCTGGTGTACTGTCAGGATATAAAATCGGGTTTAGTAGCGAATGGCCTGCAAACTGGCTCAACAGCTTCCTTATTGCTTGGCCGTTAGCGTTGTTACTAAACCTAACCGCCCTCCCTCAGATCAGGAAACTGGCATTCTGGTTAGCAGAACCTAAAGTTTCATGTGACATAAAAGCAAAAAACCGAGCCTAAGCTCGGTTTTTCATTATTGGATTTCAGCGTTGTGGTAAACCTGCTGAACATCGTCACAGTCGTCTAGTAGATCTAGGAACTTCTGGAACTTCTCTGCGTCTTCACCTGAGATTGGGCTTTGGTTCTGAGGAACGAAAGTGATCTCTTCAACATCAAGAGTTAGGTCTGGGAATGCTGCATTCAATGCCGTTTTCACTTTGAAGAACTCTGTGTTTGGAGCAAATACAGTGATTACGCCGTCTTCAAGCTCGATATCCGTTACGTCAGCATCTTCCATCATCAATGCTTCTAGTACCGCTTCTTCATCGTCGCCTTTGAACTGGAATACTGCTTGGTGATCGAACATGTGTGCAACAACACCAGGAGTACCGATTTTAGCACCAGTCTTAACGAAGCATTGGCGTACGTCTTGGAATGTACGGTTGCCGTTGTCTGTTAGACAGTCAACAATCACGCTTACACCGCCAGGGCCAAAACCTTCGTAACGAGCTGGTTGGTAATCTTCACCGCCGCCGCCACTAGCTTTATCTAACGCTTTTTCAATAACGTGTGCTGGTACTTGGTCTTTTTTAGCTTTGCTGATCAGATGGCGTAGAGACAAGTTCATGTCTGGGTCGATACCACCATTCTTTGCACAAACGTAAATCTCTTTACCGTATTTTGAGTAAACTTTAATTTTTGCGCCTTGAGTTTTCGCCATAGAGGCTTTGCGCACTTCGAAACTTCTTCCCATCGGGATGTTCTCTCTAGTTCAATTTAATGCGACGGATTCATGCAGAAAGTGAGGTTTCTGCTTAGGTGGGCATTACATGACGCCCATAACCCTTTTGTATTTGTCCACCGACTGTTGAAACCATTCTTTATCTTGTTCAGAAGTCAGAGTGGTTAGATGCTTAGTAATCTCTTCCGGTCCGCCTTTTGCCTGCTTCATTTTCCAAATCAAAAAAGAAGCCTGTTTATCCAGTTCTATTTTGTTTTTCTCATTCGCATCAAGCAGAGCAAGGTTGAAAGACATTAGTAAACCCACAGTCGATAAAAACATGGGGCGAAATATAGCATAGGAATGGCAAAAATTAAGAGTCAAAAATGTCGGATTCTATGACTTTCGTTACTAAGCGTACAAAAAAGTGAATTAGGTGAAAATTTGATATTAGGTCGAATACCCACAAAATAGAAAGGGTGGCCAAAGCCACCCTTGTAAACCTAGCAAGTGAGTATCTTAATGAAGGAGTCCTAGTTCCTTTGCTTCTTCAATAGACAAGCCACTTTCACGGATCTCTCTTAATGCTTCAATGCGACGACGAGCTTCCGCTGATTTTTGTTTGCTTACTGGAATCTGAGTATCAACTTCTTCTTTGAAGTCCCACTTTTCTGTGATGCCAGTGATTTCATCATGGTTAATAGAATTAATGGACATTGTAACCTCCGAACAAACCATGCAAGGACATGTAATCTGTAGCAAAGGACCAAATCGGTGTTAAGTACATTTGAGCAAGAATGTGATTCAGGCGATAGTTCAGAAATCTAATTTATAAATATCTCAATTATATTTTGTACCAACTGAAATCTGGCAGTACATTTAGAGAATTCACTGCGAAAAATCCAACCTGATCCAGCGCAAATTTTCTCTCTCCAAAGCCCCGTCATTTCTCGACATTCGCTATTTATCTCTTATCAAAAAATGTTCAGAAATTGCTTACTATTCACGCCTTTTCATAAAGCATTTTTAACTAAGAAACCCTCTGTATTTTTCATTGGAGACTCGCTATCCGGAAAAATGATCAAGGTAATGTCGATAAACACGAAAGCATGATCATGGAAGATTGATCAGATAACTCAAATTTCAGGCAAAAAAAATCGAGTCCTTGGGGAGAACTCGATAAAAAGTATTCAGAATGAATGTAACAATATGAGCCAATCTTTAAATTCATCAGATAGGGCAAAAGGTTGTCTATTCGCTTGTAACTTTAGCCAACAAGCTCGGGGATATTGTCAGGCATATGTCAGCGTTATGTTTAAAGTCTGTTCATTTGTTGAGTTAAATCCCAATAGCCACTTCATCAAGTGCTCTGAACACAGATTCATCCAAATGTCCGTCAAAAACCTGCTTACAAACTTTTCTTCTAACCGCTAGACCAGAGATCAAACGTTCGATCGAAAGATGCTTGTTCTCGTTCTGGGTGTTATACAGCTCGATCATCTTACTCAAAGTCTCATAAGGTATGACTTGATCATCCACTCGTAGCCAATCTAGCTTGTCAATCAACTCTAAGCACTCTTCTCTGATTGATGAAGGTGCGTGTCCGGTCATAGCTGCTAACGCGCTTATACTGCGTTCTAGGGCTTCTGACGAGGTGTACTTAGATAAAGTAATGGTGATCTCATCAGCATTGATTTCAACTAAGTGCTTACGCTGTTTTACTCGACGTCCCAATTTGCCTCTTGGAGAGGGTGATTTACGTTGGATAGGTTCAAATTCACCATCGATGATCTCAGAGAGTTCAGCCAACTTCTGTTTCGATACCATTTCATGGCGAAGCGGGTTCGGCAAGGTTGGCGCCATATTACGTTTACCGGCATTCGTCATCTTCGCTCGTGAATATCGTAAAACTTCTTCAACATCGCACTTGATATCCACTTGGTAATCGACAACTTTCCCTTTATCGATCGAGGTAGTGATCGTCAGATGGTAACCCCAGAGGTTAACAACAAACAGATCGTCATTGCCTTTGCCATCAGAGAGACGTTTCAGTTCCCTGATCAGATCCATTGAGAATCTGCGCCACTCGATATTGCGCGCAAGCTTCTGATTAAGTTCGCTTAACATCATCACGTCTGTATGTCGGCGTGACATGCGGCTTCTGAAGTACGAATACAGCTGGAAGACCAGTGTGTGTTGCTTCAGAATTTCAGGCGGGAACAGGAAGAAGTAATCACGAGTCATCAGCTCTTCGAAAAACGAAGGCTCCCAAACCAGAATGTACAGATTCGGTTTGATCCTGATTTCACCATCACTTCCCTCTGTTGGCGCTTCTTCTGAAGCGGTGATCGTTCTCGCTAAGAAACGGAACCGATCACTCTTAAAGCCTTCAGGCATGTTCTCGCTTAACCAGCGCCCTGTTAACTCATGCAGCTGGAAGTCGGTAAATTCGATACGATCAATACTGTCGCGAATAGAATCACGCGCAGGGCCACTGTCTTTCTTCCCTCTTAATGAAAGAATGTCTGTGATGTAGAGCGGTGTCTTGTTTGGCACGTGGCTGGCATTGAGCTGATAATCTTCATGGTGATGATCATGGTATTGTACTGTAAGCGTAAACAGAGCAAACAACGTCATAAGATCATCAACCGTCATGATGTTCTTTGATGAACGAGTCTCGATTACCGCTCGGGTACCAGAAATAGAAACCATTGATTTTTGGTAGCTTTTTCGTGTTCTTGGTGGTGCCAACGCTTGATCAATGATCCCTGCCCAGTTTGTTGGTGAAACAACGAACTGCTCGGTTTCATCTTTCATCGCTGGTGGCGTATTGAGTCCATGTTCATTAAGCAGTCGTTTATTGACCTGTGTTTGAGCAAGCGCTTTAGAACGTTTTTGCTTTTCTGATTGCTTAACAGATTCAGTTACTAAGCTTGTGGAGCCCAATACAGAAATAAGCTGGTTTGGATTAATAAAACGGTGAAGCATGGTTTTACCAGCTAGGCCTTCTTCAAATCTCACTGGGATTTGTTGAAACAAACCAATACTGACAGCCGCCCGCAGTCTTTGCTGAATGGCTGCTCGTGTCAGTTGACCATCGGTTGCATCGATCAATTCCGTTGTTGATACCAATCCATCTTTACTGCTAAAGCCACGAAGTGAGATAAGATTAAGCAGTTCGATAATACTTTTCGTCACACCCTTAAAATGTTGATACTGCTCTATCCAATCGATCGCAGATTCAGAAACGGCAAAAAGATGTCCATCTTTGTGGCTTCTGGGTGCTTTGATCAGTATTTTTTCTTCTGATGCCATTATTAGATCTATCCCACACTAACCGTAATATCGCTATAGTTCCAAAAGAATAAAGAAAAAAAGATCATAAATAAAGAAAAAGTTATTGCTCTTAAATAACTGATCTTTTTGATGATAATGATTAATAGTGATTAGAGTGATCATATGATCTGAGTGAGATTTTACTTATAACTCACTGTATTTAATATAGATTTGTTTTTAGCTTTCAGAAGCATGATCATAACTTTCCCGAAACCATGATCATTAACTCTTTGAAAGCATGATCAATATTATTTAGAACTATGATCATGATGATTTCGAATGAATGATCAAAGCAAATCTCAAAGCATGATCATGGTGGGTTCACAAGTTATCCACAGTTCGAATCTGTATTTTATTGTTCCACCATTTTACATCGCCGTTTTTAGACGAAATTGAGTTGGACGCATGATCAAGGATTTCAAATAAAAGCCATTTATTGAACGAATTTTCATCGTATAAAATGGAAATGCATATTCAACGAACACTCGGTGTACAAGCGTTATTCATAGGGAGTCGTCGAAAGCATGATCATGGAATATTTCATATCCGACCGTTGTCGTTCTAATTTGCAATGAATCGTATACCTGTACCATCGAAATTGACTAAATCCCCTACTACAACTGACATGTACCGTAGTTTGGTCGTTTTTTTTCATGCTTCCGAACGATGTATATCTCTTGATCATTGATCCGAAAATGGATCTTCAGATCAAATATGTTCGTTGAAGAAAATCACTAACCAGAATCCTTGATCATCGTTCCTGTTGTGTCTGAAATCTTCGGAACTATGATCATCATTTATACCTTGATCATGCTTCCTTATTTATTTTTGATAAATATATTACTAAGTAAGCTGCCTGATTCGTTACTTATTTTCTTGGTCAAATAACTTTGATAGATAATCTCCCAGTTGAATTTACACCTACCGTAATTTATTCGCTGTCTTTAATCGTTCCGAGAGAATCTAAATAGATTTTAAAGTTAATCTCCGGTTTACATTGTAAATAAGTGACACTGTAATATTTTAAATCTAAAACGGTTTACCTAACTTTGTGCGAGTAAATAAACGTTGTAATCAGACTCACTTTTGACCATTTCATCGCTCATTCATTTAAATGATACTATTCTGTCAATTTAATGTGATTTTTATCTAAAAGTGATTGTTCACCTTTTTATTGTAAATTAAGCTCAATGCTGTACAATCTTTTGCAAGAAACTAATAACGGAAATTGGCTATGAAAAGAGAACAAACAATCGATAATCTCTACAAACTCGCCGAGCAAACACAACAGGTGCAGTCTGACCGTATTGAGATTGTTTTAGAAGAACGTCGTGATGAGCATTTTCCTCCGATGTCAAAAGCTTTGATGGAAACTCGCTCTGGTTTAACTCGACGTAAGTTGGACGAAGCGATTGCCAAAATGGAAGAAGCTGGCCACCAATTCACTAAGAATAACGCTAACCATTACTCCATTTCTTTATCTGAAGCTCATATGCTCATGGATGCGGCGGGCGTGCCTAAATTCCATGAACGTAAAAAGAATTCTGAAAATAAACCGTGGATTATCAACGTACAGAACCAAAAAGGTGGTACGGGCAAATCAATGACAGCGGTTCATTTAGCCGCTTGTTTAGCTCTGAATTTGGATAAACGCTACCGCATCTGTCTTATTGACTTGGACCCGCAAGGTTCATTGCGTTTGTTCTTAAATCCACAAATTAGCGTGACTGAACATAGCAACATTTATTCTGCAGTCGATGTTATGTTGGACAACGTTCCTGAAGATGTAGAAGTGGATAAAGAGTTCTTGCATAAGAATGTACTACTTCCAACCCAATATCCGAACTTGAAGACCATTTCTGCGTTTCCAGAAGATGCGATGTTCAACGCGGAAGCGTGGCAATACCTATCTCAAAATCAGTCTCTTGATATCGTTCGTCTGTTGAAAGATAAGCTGATTGATAAAATTGGTGATGATTTCGATGTCATCATGATTGATACCGGTCCACACGTTGACCCTCTGGTATGGAACGCTATGTATGCGTCTAATGCCTTACTCATTCCATGTGCGGCTAAGCGCCTAGACTGGGCTTCAACGGTTAACTTCTTCCAACATTTGCCAACGGTCTACGAGATGTTCCCAGACGACTGGAAAGGCTTGGAATTTGTTCGTTTAATGCCGACTATGTTTGAAGACGACAACAAGAAGCAGGTTTCTGTGTTAACGGAAATGAACTATCTGTTGGGTGACCAAGTCATGATGGCAACCATTCCACGTAGCCGCGCATTTGAAACGTGTGCAGATACCTATAGCACTGTATTTGATTTGACTGTGAGCGATTTTGAAGGCGGTAAGAAAACCTTAGCAACCGCGCAAGATTCTGTTCAGAAAAGCGCGTTAGAGCTTGAGCGTGTTCTTCACAGTCATTGGACTTCATTAAATCAGGGGTAAGTAAGTTATGGCAATTAAGACATCTGATCTGAATGCAAAATTGTTTGGTAAAGTTGATAAGCGCCGTGCAACTACGCCTAAAGAAGCTCAGTCAGCAGCGAAAGAACAGGCGCAAGTTATTGAGTTAGCCGTTGCTGGTGAACAAATGGTGACGTTCGAGCTGATGCGAATTCCTGCTGCAGAAGTTGAAGCGAAAACCCAAGTATTCGCGGCAAATGCTCGTGAACAAAGCTTTTTAAATGAGCACGCACTGTCTGACATTCTAAGCACGTTACGTGAGCGTGGGCAGCAATATCCGGCTGTTGGTCGCCGTATGGCTGATGGAACTATTGAAGTTCTTGATGGTAGCCGTCGCCGTATGTCGTGTATTCTGGCTGAAAAAGAGTTCCTTGTTTACGTTGCGGATGACATCAATGCAGAACATGCGAAGTTTTTGTCTGATGTGGCGAATGCTCATAAGCCTCTTTCTCTGTATGAGAAGGGTAAAGAGATGCAAGCTAAGCTGGATAGCGGTGAAGCTGAAGATCAAAAAGCACTGGCAAAGATGTTCCAATGTAGTGAAGCTCTTGTGAGTGGTGCTCTGAAAGCTGCGGCGTTACCTCTAGAGTTATTGCAAGCCTACCCTAACGTGGTTGAACTGGGACGCCCGACTATTGTTAAACTGCATAAGCAATTTAATGAGCTAAACGACAAGCAACGTTCTGCACTGTTAAACAAGTGCCACGAAGAAGAAGGCTTTGTTTGGCAGCGTTGTCAGTCACAAGGTGTTGCTCGAATCACAAAAGAAGTGACGGAAACTTTAGAAGAGTGGATTCACGATTTGGTTCCGCCAAAACGTGCTGTCAGCAACAATGTTGACTTGATTAAGGGACGTGTGAGTTATGCGCGTAAAGGCAATAATCTGACCTTGAACCTGAAGAAAATTGACGATGCTTTGATGACGGATATTCTCGAGTTTTTAGAAAGTAAAATCGACTAATAAAAAATCCCGCGAGTTTCGCGGGATTTTTTTATCTAAGCATGTTTAAAACAGGATTAGTTTCTTAGACGTTGCCAGTATTTCTCGTAAATCGCTAGCGCTTCTGGACCTACGTCGTTAATGAATTCACCGTTCGCGATATCTTCGTCCGTCGGGAAGATAGTGGTGTTGTTTTTTAGCTCATCCGGTAGCAGTGCTCGGCCAGTTGTTGTTGCCGAAGCGTAGCCCAAGCTGTTAACGATTTCAGCCTGGTTATCTGCTTGATACATGAAGTTAATAAACTTGTGCGCCAATGCTTTGTGTTCACTTCCTGACGGGATAGTAAAGTTATCCATCCACAACACAGAACCTTCTTTAGGGAACACGAATTTAAGTTCTGGCATATCCACTTGGCCTTGATATGCGTTACCATTCCATTGCATACCGACAGAAGCTTCACCTGACACGTAAGGAACGTGTGGTGCATCTGAGTTGTACAGTAGAACGTTATCTTTAAGTTCTACTAGCGACTGATACGCTTTTTCGATCTCTTTTTCGTTCTTGGTATTGATGCTGTAACCGTTTAGTTTTAGCGCCATACCGAATACGTCACGGATGTCATCAATCAACATAACTTGTTGAGCGTATTTTTTATCCCATAGATCAGCCCAGCGAGTTACGCCTTCAGGAAGAGCTGCAGAGTTGTAGCTCAAACCTGTCACACCGAAGATGTATGGTAGAGAGTATTTGTTCTCTGGATCATGAGCTTGACCAAGTAGTGCTGGCAGAGCATCTTTCATATTTGGAATTTGGTTATGATCTAGTTCTGCAAGCAAGCCTTCACGGCCCATCTTCTCAATAAAATAAGCGGATGCGAAAACAACGTCATACCCTGTACCTTTAAGAAGCTTGAGTTTGGTATACATTGACTCATTGTTCTCAAATGTTGAGTAGTTAACTGTTACGCCTTCTTGCTCTTCAAATTTTTTGAGCGAAGTTTCTGGCAGATAGCCGCCCCACGCATAAACGTTTAGCGTCTGCATTTCTGCACTTACTTGAGCAGATCCAATTGTTGCAGCTAATACCAATCCTTTGATGAAAGTCTTCATTAATAATCTAGTCCTGACAGCCAGTACCATACTGGGGTTCAAATGAATAATTAGGCAAATTGTTTGCTCAATAAAGCAAATATAATTTATCGTCAGGGAAAATTTTTTTGACCTTAAATAGTTAGAGCCAACAAGGCTTTATATACAAGCCTGAACAGAGCTTATTGTGTAATAGTGGGGTGTGTTACCATACGATTACTTTCACTGATTGCGTAAAGTTATGTCTTCTGAAACCACTCAATTTGTACCTTATTTGTTGTCATTACGTCAGCTTGCTCTCAAGCACCAATATCGCTTTGGTGTGATTTTGCAAGGAGCGCAAGAATGGAATCATTCGTTGATTCAACATTGGCTGAAAGATTCAAATGGCAATACCGTTTTCCAACTTGGTGGTGATGCTTTTGATGGCGTCCGATATGTTACGTTTAATAAAGGCCAGCAATTGTTGGGGCAAGAGTGCGATCTTCTGATTTGCGATTTGTCCTCCGGATGGGATGCAAACAGTTTTAGCGCCGCACTGGGAACGCTTATCGGTGGTGGGATTTTGCTTGTGTTAGGTGCAAACACTCTTTCTGAAAATCCTGCAGAAATATGGCTAAAAAAAGCTTTAGACAATTTGATTGTGATGTCTCCAGACATTCAACCTTCCCTACCCTCAGTGTCTAAAGAAGCGCATAAGATTGATTATTCTCAGCAGCAACTCGCGGTCGATAATATAGTCACAGTCGTGACAGGACACAGAAAACGCCCACTGATTTTGACCGCGGACAGAGGACGAGGCAAAAGCAGTGCGTTAGGGATGGCGGCTGCAAAGCTAATGTCAGAACGCAATATTCGTATTGTTGTCACAGCTCCAAGCATGGCTTCTGTCAGCCCTGTTTTTCATTTTGCGCAAACCTTGTTAGCGGGTTCATCTGGCCAGAAAGGATGGGTTGAATATGAACATTCTAGTCTAGGGTTCATTGCGCCAGATGAGTTATTAAGAAGTCGATTTGAATGTGATTTACTCTTGGTTGATGAAGCTGCCGCTTTGCCATTACCCATGTTGAAACAGATGGTAAACCGTTATCATCGTGCTGTGTTTTCATCAACCATTCATGGATACGAGGGTTGTGGGCGAGGTTTCTCTTTGAAGTTTCAATCGTGGCTAAAGGACGTTCGTCCAGACATGAAGCTACAAAACATGACTCAGCCAATCCGCTGGAGCCAAGGTGATCCGCTGGAAGCATGGCATCGAGCCAGCTTTTTACTCGATTTTGAATTCCAACCTGTCAGTGATGAAGTTAACGTTGAAAGCCTTCAATTCAGTCATGTCACTCAAAAGAACCTGTTGGATAACCCTTCATTACTCCATCGCATTTTTAGCTTGCTAGTTAATGCTCATTATCAGACGTCACCGAATGATTTATTTCATTTATTGGGTGATGAAAAAATGTCTGTGTACACAGCAACGCACCATAATGTTTTGCTTGCATGTATTCTAGCGGTGGAAGAGGGGACGTTAGACGAATCTCTGATTGAAGATATCCAACTTGGAAAACGAAGACCTAAAGGTCACTTATCTCCCATCACCATTGCGAATCAACTTGGTTTCGCGCAAGCAGCGGTACAAAGCAGTCAACGAATCATGCGTATTGCGGTTCATCCAGATGTACAGAATCAAAGCATCGGCTATAGGTTGGTAAAAAACTTTGCTTTGCAGAGCTCCAGTGATTACCTTTCGACGAGTTTTGGGGCTACCTCGGCTTTGGTGAATTTCTGGCGAAAATGCGGCTTTCAAACCATAAAAGTCGGCTCTCAGCGAGATCAGGCAAGTGGTTGTTACTCTGTGCTGATGGTAAAAGGTGAAAACATCTATTGGCTTGAGTTGGCGAAGCAAAGACACGCACAGCACTTTGAATTTGAATTATCTGATTCTCTGCAAGAGATGGAGCCTGATTTAGTTAAAACCTTGCTTAGCGAAAATCTATGTTCTGATACACAAGCGCCCATCTCTCTTATTCACAATTACGCGCTTGGTGGTTCAAATTATGAAAGTGTCGCCGTGTGGTTGCGGTCATTCGCTTTTTCAATTGGAAGAGAGCGAGTAACATCTCTGTCGGAGCTGTTTATCTCAAAAGTCGTTCAGCGATTATCGTGGACGGAATGCGCCGAGAGACATCAACTTACGGGCAGAAAGCAAGTTGAAGCGTATATTAGAAAAGAACTACTAGCGTTAATCGACGATTTACACTGTAAACTGGCAAAGTAATATCTTGCGTGGCAACTTTACAGTGTAAATTGAATTTATCTGTCTGATTTATATGGTTTTTAATTGAAAATTGGGTTGTTTAATCTATCTGTCATCATTGCTTGATCAACTGGCATTGGTTTTGCGATTAAATAACCTTGATATGAACAAACATTGAGACGCACGAACGCCTCAACCATCTCTTGGGTTTCAATACCTTCAATAGTCATCTCCATCTTCTTGTTTTCACACAAGGTCGACAAAAATTGCAGATATTCAAAAGCTTCGCTTTCGATGAGAGATTGATTAGCGAGCTCTCGATCCACTTTTAATAATTTGAATGGAAGTTTGAAAATAGAAGTAATGGAGCTGTAGCCCGAACCAAAGTCGTCCATCGCCAAGGGAAAGCCCATGGTGTTCAGCTCATTGAGTCCTTCTAAAACTTGTTGGTTGTTATCGATAAGAACCGATTCAGTTAATTCCAAAACTAAGTTTTCAGGCTTGGCGTTTTTCTCGCGAGTTATTGCTAACAGCTTATCCGGAAATGTCTCTTTCAATAGTTGCAGAGCAGAAATATTGACGTGCACTTTCAGATTGCAGTTCCAAGTCTGATTGTATTGCACGATAAATTCGGCTGACTTAGAAAATACTTTTTTACCAAGTAGAGAAATAAGACCGAGAGCCTCTGCTACCGGAATGAATTCATCGGGAGGTATAAAACCAAATTGTTCTGTTTCCCAGCGAGCGAGTGCTTCAAAGGATTTCAACTGGCCGCTTTTGGCATCAACGATAGGCTGCAAATGTATCGAAATTTCATTGTTTTCGATCGCATGCTTGATATGGTTTTCTACATAAAAGTACTTGTCGACTTCTGGTTTAACTTGGTCGTTATAAATCACCCAATTGAGTTTCGATTTTTCAACCGCATACTCGCACGTCTGGTAGGAGGAATTAATAATCTCTTGTGATGAAAGGCTGCAATTTCGGCAAACGTATATACCAATATACGCATCACCAAAATAAGAAACATTGTTGCGAGTGGTCGTTTTGAAGAGATGGATAAATTCGTTAGATAGCTTACCCAGTTCTTCGTCGGATAATTCTTCCGCAATGAGTACTGAAAAGGTATCTAAGCTGCTTCTATAACACTGGCATTCATAACGGCTAAATAGGTGGAAACACTCTAATAAACTCGCTATGAAATCGGTCAGGATGAACTCGCTGTACTGACTGACGTACGACTTAATGCCGGAGAAATGAATGGTTACCATCGTAACGCTGGAAGTGCGCTTGGATAAATCTAACGTGAGCTTATCCTTGTTTGGAAGACCTGTTAGTTTGTCAAAATAAGCTAATTGCCAAATTGATTCTTCCAGCTTTTTTTGTTCAGTGACATCTTTATGGTTACCGACCATATATTCACCGGAATCATCCACCTGATTGATTCCGGTACCTTCGATCCAGATGTAATTACCATCCTTCTTTTTTACTCGGTATTGGGTAATGACGCGGCTGTTATCACCAACAGCTTGAACGTGAGTAGTCACATTACTGCTGAAGGGTTTTCTATCTTCTGGGTGTATTAACTGAATCCAGTTATCAAGAGTGGTTTGGCAGTCAATGTCGAATTGTTCATAAAAACGTTGATTGTAGAAGGAGACCTGCCCATCAGGCGTCATCATCCATAAACCTTCTACGGCTGAATTAAACATGTTGTTAAAACGTCTTTGGATCAATTCATCCATATCAAGGGATATCCTTTCTCTCGCTGAATGCTTACGTTTACAGTACGGTAGACGTACATGATACAGGTGTTACATGATTTATATCAATTACATTAATATCATTAATGTGGTCGGGTTAGCTCATATTGTGCGGTGAATCCGGTTGTTGCTAGTTTCAACACTTATGGATAAGGTGGCTCAAGTATTGCTTGTATAAATGAGTACGGCCTCTGCAATTTACACTGTAAAGGCATGTATGGCAGGTGTATGACTTTTAGGGTGATTTACGCCTTAGTTTGAATATATGGATGTTTGGTATACGTCTCAGTTTCGATACACTGGAAACCAAGGTTATGTGTACCGTAAAGGTTTAGTTGTATGTGGAAGGATGTCATTACGCTCACGGACGATAAAGCTCGTGTAGTCGCTAAATTAACGGATAGTAATTTCGACAAGAAAGAGTTCACTCAGGAAAGTTTGATGAGTGCGCTACAGCATCTTGACGCTTCTAAATTCTATTTAATGGAAGATGAAGTAACGCGTTTCATCAATTGCGCCAGTGAAGGCAAAGGTGAAGCGTACGAAGGTATTGTCATCGCGGAAATACGTAACGCAAGCTTATCAGTAGTACTTAGCGAACATGACATGATCGCAAGTATGGTTGTAACCGGCGCCTACGGTGGCCGCGGGCTTCAAAGTAGTGAAATTATCCAAGCTTTGGCGGACGCTAACGTGGTAAAGGGCATCAACAAAGCGGCATTGAAGAAAGTCTTCGTTGTTAGCAATAAGTTGGCTGGCGGTGAGACGTTTACTCAGCCTGTTGCCCAAGGAAAAGAAGCAATAAATGGTAAAGACGCGAAGTTCTTGCCACTCGTTGAAGATGTCAACAAGCGAGTTCTTGCTCCTCAGTCTGTAAGAGGTCACGACAAAATAGATATGCGTGATTTAGGCGAAACCATTACCGTTAGCGAAAACGATCCAGTCATGCGCCGCCAACCTGCAACCAAAGGTGAACCCGGTTTCACCGTTCAAGGCAAAATTCTACTTCCTAAACCTGGTGTCGATGCTGCATTAGTGGCAGGTAATGGTACTCATATTAGTCCTACCAATCCTAATCTACTGTTGGCATCGATTAACGGTATGCCAGTGTTTCGTAATAAAACCATCGACGTCGAAAACGCGATTTGCCTGAACAACGTCAGTGTCGCAACAGGGCATGTGAAATTTAAGGGCAACGTAGTGATCACTGGTGATATCGAACCGGGGATGATTGTACGTGCTACAGGGTCGGTTACGGTCGGTGGTTTTATTGAATCCGCCGATGTTCAGGCGCAAGGTAATATTGAAGTTGGTAAAGGCATCATCGGTCACACCGCAACCGAAGGTGAAGAAAAGAGTTGTACGGTTAAATCGGGAAGCTCAATTAAAGCTAACTATGCTCAATATGCAGAGCTGCAAGCTGGCGAAGACATTCATCTAGCTGTACACAGCATGGGGAACGTTATTCGCTGCGCTAAAGATCTCGTTGTTCTTGATGAAAAAGAAACTCAAGGGACATTAAGCGGTGGCACCGCGAAAGTGGGCGGAAAAGTGGTGTGCCTCAACTTAGGTGTTGAGGGTGATACCGTGACTCACCTTGAAGCGTTTGCCAATTTTAACCGTTTAAAAGAACGTTTAGCCAGCCATAAAGATCAATACAAACAAGCTCAAGAAGGTACGATGGATGCCATTCGTAAAGAACTGGAATTCAAGAAACGTCCTAAAGCTGAACGTACCGAAGAAGAAGAACTTGAGATTAATGATAGAAAAGAAAAAGCCAATGAACGCTTAGAGAAAGTAAAGAACGCGCTTGATTTGCTCAATGAAGAGTTCGAACTTGCTATGGCTGCCAACACGGTAGAAGTGAAAAGTAAGGTGTTTACCCATGTTACGGTTCAGTTTGGCGAAGAAAAAGTCACGACTAAACGAGTTCGTGGCCCGTCTATATTTTCTTTCAATCAATATGAAATCCAAGTGTCTTCGAAACTGGAAGATGAAGACGTTGGCGTTTAAATCTTGAGTTGAAAATAAATCAGGGTTGAAGACTAAAAAGGGGAGCATTTGCTCCCCTTTGTTGATCGATATCTGTATCTATTTACGATTAATTTACTGCCCGTATCTTGCCGTGTTTAAGATCGTTGAGAACCATAGACTTCGGTCCATCTGCAATGATAGTACCTTTCTCCATAACAATTACGCGGTCAACCACATCCAGCATTGATGTTTTATGTGTAATCAGAATCAAAGTCTCAGTTGGCGTGAGCTGTTTCATTTGATTCTTAATGTGCATTTCAGAGCGATTATCCATCGCGCTGGTTGGTTCATCCATTAGCAATACTGGTGGGCGACCCAACAACGCTCGTGCAATTGAAACCGCTTGGCGTTGACCTCCGGATAGTAACAAACCACCCTCACCAACTTGGCGTTCTAAACCTGCAGGATCTTGTTGGGTAAATACAGTGACACCTGCTCGGTTAGCCGCATCCATGACTTCTCTGTCGTCCACCAGCGGGCGACCAAGGGTTATGTTGTCTCTGATCGTGCCGTAAAACAGAACGCTCTCTTGAGGCACACAGCCAATGTTACGACGAATATCTATGTGATGAAGCTGCTGAATATCCGTATCGTCAATGCGCACATGGCCTTCAGTCGGTTGATACAAGCCCATAATTAAGCGTTCCAAGGTCGTTTTGCCCGAGCCTATACGGCCTATAATCGCCACTTTCTCACCCGGATTAATGGTCAGACTCAAATCACGAATCGACGCAATCGGAGAATCAGGGTAGTGGAACGTCACCTTATCCAGTTCAATTTTTCCTTGAATCATCGGACGGTGAATATAGCGTTTCCCTTCTTCTTGTTCATCCGGCATTGCCATAACTTGTTCGATGATTTTCAAGGAGGCTTTTGCTTGGTTATAGCGGGTTGATAACAGAGATAACTGAACCATAGGGCCAATCGCGCGGCCGCTCAGCATGGTTGCCGCAATAAGGCCACCCATTGTCAGGTTTCCCTGCGCGATAAGGTACACGCCCACAATAATCATCCCAACGCTCGAAGCCTGCTGAACCAAACCTGCTGTGCTTTGAATACCATCCGTAATTCTGCGACTTTTGATATTCCAGTTCGCCATATGGGAAATGGCTTCTTCCCAGCGGTGTTGGAACTGACCTTGTGCGCCGAACAGTTTCACCGTTTCAAGACCTGCCAAACTCTCAATCAGGTTCGCGTACTTTTGAGATGCAAGGCGAGAGCCTTCTTCTATCGCTCGACGAAGAGGAGCCTGAATAAGCAGAGAATAAATGATCAGAATACACACACCGATAATCGGTACGTAAACCAGATCCCCAGCCATTAACCAAATAATGATCAGAAATAGAATCGAAAACGGCAGATCAATCAGCGAAGAAATGGTCGCTGAAGTGAAGAACTCTCTTATGGACTCAAATTCTTGCAGATGGCGAGCAAATGCCCCCACTGATGGCGGACGAGATTCCATGCGAATCCCCATCACTTTACTGAACAGTTTTGAGGAGATGAGAATATCCGATTTCTTACCTGCGATATCAATAAAGTAGTTGCGAAGCATCTTCAATGTGAAGTCGAACAGGAAGATGACAAACACACCACTTGCCAACACCCACAAGGTTTCAAAAGCGAGGTTAGGAAGCACTTTGTCATACACTAAACGGGTAAACATCGGCGCTGCGATGGCAAACAGGTTTATTAGCAGCGATGCGAACATCACATCACGATAAATACGCTTTGATTGCCAAATTGTGCCCCAGAACCAGTGTCCTTCACGAGTTTTGAGAATTTCAGGTGAACGTTCATCGTAGCGAAATTGCTTTTTCACCATGAAGTAACGACCAATAAAGCGGGCATTCAACTCTTCTAACGGGTACGCAATCGGCACCATGCCGGACTCAGCGGTAACAATCTCGGCTTCTTGTTTCTCTTCGTTAATGCTGTTGAGAACACAGGCTTCATTTCCCCGCAGCAGGAGAATCACAGGGAAAACTAAGCGAGGGATCTCTTTCAGAGTCGAACGGTTTTCTTTGGCGATAAGCCCCGCACGCTCTGCTGCGCGGGGGAAAAGAAACGGTGTCAGCTTGCCATCTGTCAGCGGTAATCCATTGATTAACGCATCAGGTGAATTCGCCAATCCATAATAACGACTCACATAGACCAGTGAATTAAGTAGCGTATCTTGCATTAAACTGACCTTTATCCTTATTTATCAACGATGAAACCTTGGAATACTTCAATAAAGTGTTCCGATAGGAAATCCAACTGAGCCTGAGTTTCAACGCGTGAAGCGATGGTCTTAATACCTAGGTTATGCGCAGTTCTTGAAATAGAGGTTAAAGTGAACTTTTGCTTCTCATCGTCTAAGTGGTGAGTAAACAAATAATCCAGTTTCACGTATTTAGGTCTAAATTCGTTGATGTAATCCAAAGACTGGAAATTACGTCCATAGTTATCGACACCAAACTCAGCCCCCGCAGAGCGAATCGCATTGCAGAACAGTGCCGTATGATGTGGCGCATTGATAAAACAGCTTTCTGGTATCTCAAAGTGGAGCAGGGCGCAAACTTCTTTATGTTTGGCCAGTTTTTGCGTGATCCAGCGGATAAAGCTTGGTTGTTCAATACTGCTTTGAGCGATGTTGATCGCCAGCGGCGCGTTAAACTCGTTCGCCTCTAGCTTCTCAATCATTTTATCAATGACGTATTCATCGAACTGGTGGCTCGCATTTAACTGTTCAAGAGCAAACAGATATTGGTTGGCCGTATAGCGCTGTTCGCCGTTATCAATCGCGGAGAACACTTCACGGTGGAAGGTCTCACCCCAGCCATCATTCGCTGCCTGAAAGCGGTATTGGAACCAGTCGTTGTGCATGGCTTCTTCAACCAGTGCTTTCCACTGTTGTTTACCCATGATGACTTGGTCTGATTCCGCTTTGATAAAGCCATATTTCACTTCCGCATTGGCCTTAGAAGCCGCGACCGCGTTATCAAGCAACGAAAGTATCTGTGTTGAATTTTTCTTACTCTGGTTATGCACAATGCCCAGATAGACTTTCTCTTGAGTCATGCCTGTAGGGTCTGCACTGATATCCTGAACGCAGCCGAAGATACTCTCAGCGACCATTTTCAGTTCGCCTTCGTCCATGTTCGGCAGAATGAAACCAAACTCATCGGTAGAGATACGGGCAATGGTGGTGTTTGGTGCGGAAAGCGTGACTTTTAAATGTTCAGCTAAGTTACCAATCATGCCATCTCCAGCTTCATAACCCTTATCATCGTACAACTCTTTAATAAATTGAGCCTGAAGAATGGCAACGCCACCAATTGCGCTTTCTGCCAACCAGCTATTAAGTTGGTTCATGTAGTACGCACGGTTACCTAAATGGGAAACCGGGTCGATGTAAGCTCGCTCACGAAGTTGTTGAGCTTCTTGTGCTTGCGCTTTGAAAGACTTTTCAACTTGTGCCGACATGCTGTTAATACCTTCCACCACAGAAATAAGATCTTTGGTTTTTGGCAATGGAAGCGGGTCGCCAAAGTAGTTGCGAGCTACTTGTTCCATCTTATTGACGATCATTTGTAGTGGGCGAAGTGCGCGTCTGACGATGACTGAAATTGCAACTAAACCCGCAAAGAAGATCGCGCCGAAAGCAATGCTTAGACGAATAAGTGCGTTCCATAACTGCGAATAAGCCTCACCAGGGTGGCTGATGATTTCGACTTCTGCCAGTTGCATCCAGCCACTGGTGACAACGCGTTGGTCATGAATCGGTTGAAACAAGTTTAAATTAGTAAACCACTCAGGAACCGAACTTGGTTTGATAGGGTAGGCACGTTCAATCTGTTGGTCGTCGTCGAGAAACTTCAGCCTAACAAGAGAGTAGGTACTTCCATCAAACAGCGCATTGATAACAGACTCAACCGCGACGGTGTCTTTCTTCTCAAGGTAAGGTGCGAGAGCTAAACCAACGGTATTGATCGTATTACTCACTTCAGAGCGTTGTTGCTGCTCTAAGTTGTCACGAGTCGTGTTAAATTCGATAACGAATACCGAAGCTAACAGCAGAACAAATACAGTTATCATCCCTGCGACCAGTTGTTTATATAGTGTCATAGTACCTACTCATCGTAACTGATTAGTGGTTTATTCAGTTTAAGAGAGCGCTCGCGAGCGCGTAAATCATTCCAAAGGCTAAGACGCGAAGAGTCACCAGCAAGCTGGCCGTTCTTAGATTTCATTAGCCACAAGTTTTTACCGTTGAAACTGTATATAGGTAACAAGTCTCTACGAGTTGAAGCGGGTTTTATTTCGCCGTTGATATTGTCCAAAATCAGCGGTTCGGCATTCGGTGTTGAGTAGTAGGCAAGAACCATGTGGAACTGGTTAAGTTCAATGGCTTTTACGTACACGAGACGCAGTTTGATATCCGATACGCCAAGTTCAAGCAGGGAGAAATACTTCGCAATCGTGAAGTCTTCACAGTCGCCTGCGTTACTGCCGAGAAATTCCAACGGTGTTGCCCAGTAATCGTTTTTACCCCATAGCTGGATATCGTTAACGAAATACAGTTGGTTAAAGAAGCGGTTAACTTGGGTTAGTTGTTCTTTTTCAGACAAGCCTTTATAACGGGTCATTTCTGAACGCCAAGTCGCCACGCGCTTACCCGCTCTTTGACCATAGGTCGCAGAGACAGCATCAATCCACTGTTGCTCCTGTTTACTGAGAGCCAGTGATATGGATGAGGTCATTAGGATAAGCGTTGCAGCTAGCCAGCGCTTCATAGCGTATCCCAATCACTATTGTTGAAATGGGTAAGTGTGTGCTTGAGCATTCAGTATCATTCCCGCAAGGCGTTTGTCTTTGCTCTAAGAATTGGTTCAAGTAGATACTCCATCACTGTTCGTTTGCCAGTAATAATGTCTATCGAAGCTGTCATACCCGGAATTATGGGTAGGTTTTCATCGTGACCAAACGAAGTCTCAGTGGTACGTACTCGAACCAAATAGAAACTGTTGCCTTCTTCATCTTGAGTTGTATCGGCGCTGATATGTTCTAGTGTGCCTTCTAAACCACCGTATTTAGTAAAATCGTAAGCGCTGAATTTCACAATGGCATGTAAATCAGGGCGTAGGAAAGCGATGTCCTGTGGAGCTATCTGTGCTTCCACAAGCAGTGTGTCTTCTGTCGGTACTATCTCGACGATGTCCATACCCGGCTGGATAACACCGCCCACGGTATTTACGTTGAGAGTTTTTACCGTCCCCGTGACAGGCGAAACCACCACAGTTCGGTTTACACGGTCTTCCAAACCCACCGCAGATTCTGTCATTGAAGAGAGCTTGTCCTGCACTTGGTTAAGTTCTTGTTGCTGCTGCGAGCGGAATTTCTGGGCGGTATCAATACGGCTTAACATGGCTTCGCGAATGTTAGACCTCAATACTGGCACTTTGAGTTCACTTGAAGTGAGCTCTCGACGAGTGTCGTTCACCTGACGTTGCAGTTTCAGAAGCTCAATTCGTGGTACCACACCTTCATCGGCTAACGGTTTAGTGATTTCCAGTTCTTTGTTGGCAAAATCATAGCTTTGTCGAAGGTTTTTGATTCGCGCCTGAATCTCTATCAGTTCTTGCTGCTTCTGCTTAACTTGCTGTGTCATTACAGAAATTTGGTTTCTCAAATTGTCCAAATCTTGTTGATATTCCGCGCGTTGACGAGCCACCAGCTCAGGCTGGGTATCTTTGAGCAGGGGAGGGAAGGCGAGTTTGTTGTAATCAATACGAACGCTGTTTTCCCAATTGTTCTCAGAAAAATCTTCGTCAATGGTAACGCTGGAAAGCGAGGCAGAGAGCTGAAGCACGTTTGCTGTTAAGTTGGCGACCTGCTGTTCACGTTCGCGGAAATCTGAACGGAAGCGAGTGTCGTCAATTAGGATCAGTTGTTGACCTTTTTGAACTTGTTCACCTTCGCGAACCAAAATCTGTTTTACCAGACCACCTTCCAAGTTTTGGATGACCTGAACTTGAGAAGAAGGAACCACTTTTCCTTGTCCACGGGTGACTTGATCGATTTCGGCCCAAGATGCCCATGCAGAAGCTGCGATAAAGAAAGCGATCATCACCCAAAGCATGACCCTCGCACTACTCGGAGTGTTTAGAAGCAGTGCGGCTGTTTGGTCGTCGACATACTCGAGTTCTGTCGCGGAGAGCTTATTGTAACTACTCTTGCTCATGGTGTTCCTTGATGTTGCGGTTCGTAGCTAATCGCTTATTGATTTACCTATAAGAATAAATGTTAATTATGGAATGCGTATAGCTATTTCCATTTAATTTTTGAATTCATTCGTTTTTTCGATAGATTTGTTGAATTGTTAGCTTGCTTATTTGGTCTGTGTGTTGTTTTTCTTAACTTTAGTTAAGATCATAATTTCTCGCCGTTGAAGTTTATCTACTGGTGAATCGCTTGAGTTCTGTAGCAGTTCAGAGGACAATCGGCAAAAAAATACGAGGAGTAGAAATGGATCTTTCAGATATTCGCCGTGAGTACATTCAAGGTGGTTTGAGACGTAAGGATTTGCTTGCTGATCCCATTGACCAGTTCAACTTATGGTTACAACAAGCGATAGATGCCAAATTAACTGACCCGACAGCAATGACAGTTGCGACTGTTGATCAAAATGGTCAGCCTTTTCAACGTATTGTTCTGCTGAAAAACCTAGATAAAAATGGTTTTGTTTTCTACACCAACTTGGGAAGCAGAAAAGCACAGCATATTGAACACAATAACAAAGTCAGTATCCATTTCCCTTGGCATCCTTTAGAAAGACAAGTTCATATTACTGGTACGGCCGAAAAATTGACCGCATTAGAAAACATGAAGTATTTCACTTCTCGTCCCAAAGACAGCCAAATTGCCGCTATCGCTAGCCATCAAAGTAGTCGTATTTCGGCTCGCGGTATTCTCGAAGGTAAATATTTAGAACTGAAACAGAAGTTCGCCAACGGTGAGATTCCAGTGCCGAGTTTCTGGGGTGGATATCGAATCAGACCTGAAAGCATTGAGTTTTGGCAGGGCGGGGAACATCGTTTACACGACCGTTTCTTGTTCAGCAAAACAAACGATGAGTGGACGGTTGACCGTTTAGCACCGTAGTTATCTGACACAACAAAGGGCATCATCTGATGCCCTTTGTTTTTGATTGTGACTATGCTCACAACACATAATGATGAGGTTCATCCTGCCGTTATTAGCCAGTATTGTATGGCGCAATAACTCCTGAAAAAGTATTGGGCTATGAATCTAGACCGTGTGGATCAACAAATCCTACGCATTTTACATACTAAAGGCAGACTGCCAGTGGTTGAACTGGCAAAGTTAGTGAACCTCACCACATCACCTTGTTCTGACCGAGTTAAGAGACTTGAAAAAGAAGGGTACATCAAAGGCTATCACGCGGAATTAAATCCAGATAAGTTAGGCTTAGATGTGCAAGTGTTTATTCATATTCGTTTAGACCAAACCTGTTTTTCTATTTTTGAACGCTTCGCTCGTGCAGTGGAAGATATTCCCGAGATTGAATCTTGTTATTCTCTATCGGGTGATTTCGACACCATGATTAAAGTTCGCGTAAAAGACATGAAAGCTTACCAAGCGTTTATGTCCGGACGACTCGGCACACTGCCGGGCGTAATTCAGACAAGAAGTGAGTTTGTGATTGAAGAACACAAGACAAGTTTTGGCATCAACCCAGAACTTCTGTCCACGTTATAACACGGACTGGTAGGAGATATTATGAACCGAGTATCCGCTGTAGAAGCTCAATGGAAAAAACTGCAAGTAACTGAGCTAGAAGTACTGCATGCGCAATACAGCCGTCTTCGCCTTCAATATGCTAATAACCCTTCACCAAGCT
Source organism: Vibrio plantisponsor (assembly GCF_013041605.1). Classification (GTDB taxonomy): domain Bacteria; phylum Pseudomonadota; class Gammaproteobacteria; order Enterobacterales; family Vibrionaceae; genus Vibrio; species Vibrio plantisponsor. The sequence goes on from NZ_JABEQC010000001.1 coordinate 404,612, forward strand.
TAGATCAGAGACTGCAACGCTTATCAGCGTTAAAAACTGCCTTGTTAAAAGAAAAGAAAGCCTTAGTAGAAGCTCTCAATTCAGACTTTGGCTTCCGACCTCATTTTGACAGTACGTTTTGTGATTTATTACCAGTTATTAATCAGATTAAGTACACCCAAAAGCACCTTAAAAAATGGATGAAGCCATCGCGCCGACACGCCGGTTTGTTGGTTTTGCCGTCGAAAGTTCAAGTGCATTATCAACCTTTAGGTGTAATTGGAATTGTGGTTCCTTGGAACTTCCCTGCCATGCTGAGTTTGTCTCCGCTTGTTACTGCTATCGCGGCGGGCAACCAAGCGATGATTAAGTTTAGTGAATACACGCCTGCAACCAACAAGGTACTGACACGAATTATCAGTTCGTTAGGTGATATTGCAGTGTGTATTGAAGGGGATTTAACCATCGCCACTGCTTTTAGCTCTTTGCCGTTTGACCATTTGCTTTTCACAGGGTCAACTCCGGTAGGTAAAATCGTGGCGCAATCTGCGGCGAAAAACTTAACTCCGGTAACCCTTGAGCTGGGTGGTAAATCACCGGCGATTATCGCTCCGGATGCAGACTTAGTGCGTAGCATTGACAACATTATGCAAGGCAAAGCGATTAACTCTGGGCAGATTTGCATTGCTCCAGACTATGTAATGCTACCGGAAGAGAAGGTTGAGCAGTTTGTTGAGCTGTATCTGAAGCGTTTTGCTAAACGTTTTATCAACAAACATGGCGTACTGGATTGTGCGGGTATCATTAATCAAGCTCAGTTAGAGCGTCTGCAAAGCTATCTTGACGATGCCAAACAGAAAGGTGCGCAGATTTACACTGTAAAACAGTCGGTTGAACTGAAAGCCACACAGATGGTGCCAAGTTTAGTAACTAATGTCACTGACGATATGTGGCTGATGCAAAATGAAATCTTTGGTCCAATCTTACCCGTCATTGGTTATAAAACCATTGAACAAGCACTTGAAAGAGTGAACTCTCATGCTCGCCCGTTAGCTCTCTATCTGATGACAGATGACAACGATATTGCTGAATATGTTCTCAAGCACACGCACAGTGGCGGTATGTGTATCAATGATACCTTAATGCATGTTGCTGCAGATTCCGCACCATTCGGTGGTATTGGAGATTCTGGTATGGGGCACTATCACGGAATTGAAGGTTTCAAGACCTTTACCCATGCTAAAACGGTGGTGCGTTCGTGGAGTAAATTGCCGCGCAGTTCTTGGATATTGAGTCATCGTAAATCGATTTTGTATCTTCTCAATCGTTTCTTGATTCGCTAGTTAGAACTCTACCAATATATAAAGGCGCTTAATGCGCCTTTTGTCTTTTAAAGACCTCCGAAACTGACTTTTCTAACCATCCCATCGCGCATTTAGCTCCTCGTACTATTAGTCGCTTGTACTCTCCACACCTAGAACAATCAGCCGACAAAGGCTTGTTGTAAAGCAGACAATGTTTGATTGTTGCTTCTAACACTAATTGCTAATTGATTGAAAAATCGTTGATTTTCTGATGGTACAGATCTCGCAATAACGACCGTGAGTCTAATTTAACAAGGAGATAGACCATGGCAATTCGTCAATGTGCAATTTACGGAAAAGGCGGCATCGGCAAGTCCACTACCACTCAGAACTTAGTGGCAGCTCTGGCTGAAGCAGGTAAGAAAGTAATGATTATCGGTTGTGACCCTAAAGCGGACTCAACTCGTCTCATCCTGCACTCAAAAGCACAAAACACCATCATGGAAATGGCAGCGGAAGCCGGTACGGTTGAAGACATCGAACTAGAAGATGTATTGAAAGTCGGTTATGGCGATGTTCGCTGTGTTGAATCAGGCGGTCCAGAGCCAGGCGTAGGTTGTGCTGGTCGCGGTGTTATCACAGCAATCAACTTCCTCGAAGAGGAAGGCGCGTATGAAGATGACTTAGATTTCGTTTTTTACGACGTATTGGGTGACGTTGTGTGTGGTGGTTTCGCGATGCCAATTCGTGAAAACAAAGCGCAAGAAATCTACATCGTATGTTCTGGTGAGATGATGGCAATGTACGCTGCAAACAACATCTCTAAAGGTATCTGCAAATATGCAGCGACAGGTAGTGTGCGTCTTGCGGGTCTAATTTGTAACTCACGTAACACAGACCGTGAAGATGAACTCATCATGGCGCTGGCTGAGAAAATCGGTACGCAGATGATTCACTTTGTACCTCGTGACAACATCGTACAACGCGCTGAAATTCGTCGTATGACGGTTATCGAGTACGACCCAACTTGTAAGCAAGCGGACGAGTATCGCTCACTTGCTTCTAAGATCATCAACAACCAAATGTTTGTTATTCCAACGCCAGTGACAATGGATGAACTGGAAGAGCTATTGATGGAATTCGGTATTCTTGAAGAAGAAGACGAGTCAATCATCGGTAAAACAGCGGCAGAGCTAACAGCGTAAGTTAAGCACTGATTCTTCTTATTTGCTTAAAGACAATGAGGATTCACTTATGTCTATGAACAAAGAACAAAAGCAGGCGCTGATAGACGAGGTTTTAGATGTCTATCCTGAGAAAGCGCGTGAAGATCGCAAGAAGCACATTGCGATCAGTGATAGCTCTGCTGAAGGCACTTGTATCACTTCAAACCGTAAAACTCTGCCAGGTGTTATGACCGTTCGTGGTTGTGCGTATGCAGGTTCAAAAGGGGTAGTGTGGGGACCTGTGAAAGATATGATTCACATTTCTCACGGTCCTATCGGTTGTGGTCAGTACTCTCGTGCTGGTCGTCGTAACTACTACTCAGGTACAACAGGTGTCGACTCTTTTGGTACGTTGAACTTTACCACTGACTTCCAAGAGCGTGACATCGTATTCGGTGGTGACAAAAAACTCTCTGCTGCTATTGATGAGCTTGAGTCATTGTTCCCGCTATCGAAAGGCATCTCGATTCAATCAGAGTGTCCAGTGGGCCTGATTGGTGACGATATCGAAGCGGTAGCGAAAACAAAGAGTGCTGAAACGGGCAAAACCATTGTGCCTGTACGTTGTGAAGGTTTCCGCGGCGTGTCTCAATCGTTGGGTCACCATATCGCGAACGATACTATTCGTGACTATGTGTTGGATGCCGAACAAGAGAGCACCATTGAATCAACACCTTACGATGTGGCAATCATCGGTGACTACAACATCGGTGGCGATGCTTGGTCTTCTCGCATCATCCTCGAAGATATGGGGCTGCGCGTTGTGGCTCAATGGTCAGGTGATGGCACATTACCTGAGATGAAAAACACACCAAAAGTGGCGTTAAACCTTGTCCACTGTTACCGCTCAATGAACTACATCGTGCGTTACATGGAAGAGAAAAACGGCATTCCTTGGGTTGAGTACAACCTATTCGGTCCAACCAAGATCGAAGAGTCTATGCGTAAAATTGCCGCATTCTTTGATGACAAAATTAAGCAGCAGACTGAAGAAGTGATCGCGAAGTATCGTCAGCAATGGCAAGCGGTGATTGATAAATATCGCCCACGCTTAGAAGGCAAGACTGTGATGCTTTATGTCGGTGGTTTGCGTCCTCGTCACATCATTGGTGCGTACGAAGATTTGGGTATGGAAATCGTCGGTGCGGGTTATGAGTTTGCTCATAACGATGACTACGTGAAAACCACGCCAGATGTCAAAGATTCAACCTTGCTATTCGATGATGCCAGTGCCTATGAGTTGGAAGAATTCGTTAAACGCTTGAACCCAGATTTGATTGGTTCTGGTGTGAAAGAGAAATATGTCTTCCAGAAAATGGGTTACCCATTCCGCCAAATGCACAGCTGGGATTATTCCGGTCCTTATCACGGTGTCGATGGTTTTGCTATCTTCGCACGCGACATGGATTTAACGCTGAACAACCCATGCTGGAAAAGCATGAAAGCACCTTGGTTGGAAGAAGCATCAGACGAAGCGTTAGCTAAATCTGCTTAAAGTGAGTTGGAAAGGATTTCCAATTAATGTAACCCGAGCCGGCGTTCACAGATTAGTGGCACGGTAGGAGAATACTCATGACTCAAAAAGTTGAAGACATTAAAACTGGTTATGCGCTATTTCAGCAACCAGAGTATCAAGAGTTGATGGCTAACAAGCGCGCAACTTTTGAAAATGCCGTTGATGCTAAGAAGGTTCGCGAAACCTTTGAATGGACAACAACGAAAGAATACCAAGAGATTAACTTTGCCCGTAAGCACATTACGATTGACCCTGCGAAGGCGTGTCAGCCATTAGGCAGTGTTTTGTGTTCTCTTGGTTTCGAAAAAACACTTCCTTACGTGCACGGTTCACAAGGTTGTGTGGCTTACTTCCGTTCTTATTTCAACCGCCACTTTAAAGAGCCAATTGCGTGTGTTTCTGACTCAATGACAGAAGACGCAGCGGTGTTTGGTGGTCAGGAGAACATGTTTGACGGACTTAAAAACGCCTACGCCTTGTACAAACCTGAAGTGATAGCAGTCTCTACCACGTGTATGGCGGAAGTTATCGGTGACGACTTAAATGCTTTCATCAATAACGCCAAACACAATGAACATATTCCAGCGGATTTACCGGTTCCATTTGCACACACACCTTCGTTTGTGGGTAGCCATGTTACTGGATGGGATAACATGTTCGAGGGCATTCTGCGCTATTTCACTCTCAATGGAATGGAAGGCAAAGTGGCTGGAAGCAATGGCAAAATTAACATTGTTCCGGGGTTCGAAACCTATCTTGGTAACTACCGCGTCATTCGTCGTATGTTGGACGAAATGAAGGTGGAATACTCTTTCCTTTGCGATCCATCAGAAGTATTGGATACCCCAGCAGACGGTGAATACCGTATGTATTCAGGCGGTACGCCAGTCGAAGAAGTTAAAGATGCACCGAATTCTAAAGCAACTTTCTTACTTCAACCTGATCAACTTGTGAAAACGAAGAAATTCATTGAAGGCACTTGGAATCAAGACGTGCCAGCACTCAACATCCCTATGGGATTGGAGTGGACAGATAATTTCATCATGAAAGTATCTGAAGTCACAGGCAAACCTATTCCTGAGTCAATCACCAAAGAGCGTGGTCGTCTTGTGGATATGATGACTGACTCTCATACTTGGCTGCACGGTGTGACAGTTTCACTGTACGGTGATCCTGATTACCTATTGGGTATGTGTAAGTTCCTAACCGAGCTTGGTTGCGAAATTAAGCATGTGCTTTGTAATAACGGTGCGAAGCGTTGGCGCAAACAAATGGAAGCTCAGCTTGCTGAAACGCCATATGGTCAAAACGCAGAAGTGTTTATGGGTAAAGACTTATGGCACTTACGTTCCCTGATGTTTACTGACAAACCGGATCTATTGATTGGTAACTCATACGGTAAGTTCATCGAACGTGATACCAAAGCGAAAGGTCCTGAGTTTGAAGTTCCTTTGGTTCGTATCGGTTTCCCAATTTTCGACCGCCATCATCTTCATCGCCAGTCTACTCTCGGCTACGAGGGTGCAATGACCATCTTAACCACTTTGGTGAACGAGGTTCTGGCGAAGCTGGATCGTGAAACAAGCGACTTAGGTAAAACTGACCTTGGTTTTGACTTGGTTCGCTAGTGACAATGGCCGACAGAGTGTTCTGTCGGCCTTTCTTTATCAGCCTAACAGAGGGAAAGGTTATGGCGAATGTAATGATTCAGTACAACGAAAATGGTGCGCTTTCACTTTACTTACCAAAGAAAGACTTAGAAGAAGTGATCACTTACTTTGAGTTTGATAGTGACAGCAAATGGGGTGGCGAAGTGCGTTTAGCCAACGGGGCGATCTATCACATTGACCCAATGGCAACAAAACCTAAGTTGCCTATCACGGTAAAAGCCAGACGACTACAAGCAGCGTGATTTAGGAGGACGATATGATGATGGACAATACCATTTCCGACCAAGCGGCGATACGCATTGCTTTAGCGTCTAAGTCGTTGCCCAATATCGAACTGCGCTCGCTATTGGGGCTGTTGATTCAGCACCTTGGTGAGCCTCTGACTGAAACGAAGTTAGTCGGTTTGTCTCCGAAGGCTTTTCGTTTAATGGTTGGTTCATTAGGTTCAGGACCAACTCGCAAAGACGTTTCCAACGCTTTGCATGTGCTTTGTAATCCAGAAATCAGTGATGTTTCTGCTCCAGAAGTCGCATCGCAAACGCCTATCTCTGGACCAAAACTGCGCGTGGCGTTGACGTCCAACCAAGGTGAGATGGTCAATGGGCACTACGGTTCGTGCCTGCGCGTTTTAATATATGAAGTCAATGCAACCGAGCATCAACTGGTTGAAGTGCGTGAAATGCCAACCGAGAAAAAAGGCGAGGAGCGAGCCATTGCAATGCTGGATAGAATCCGCGATTGCCATATGCTGTTTACGCTTTCGATTGGCGGGCCTGCCGCTGCTCGCGTTACTCGCGCTAATATCCATCCCATCAAGAAAACTGCGCCTGCAGAGGCTTCTGCTGTGTTGAAGGAACTCTCGCAAGTGATTGCAACCAATCCGCCACCATGGGTGAAACGAATCCTTGGTTTTGAAAAGAGCGCCGTTGAGTTTGCGCAATTGGAGCTGGAGGAGAGCTATGAGTGATGTAGCGATAGAGGCTTCTGCACCAATGCAGCTTGCGCATCTTTCTCCCGTAGTATTGTCGGACATCGTTGCCAAACTTGAGGCACAGTCCGACATCAATCAGCACACGTTGGATAGCTTGAAACAAAGCTATCCTGAACTGCGTTTTACTCTTTGTTTTGAGCAGGAGATGGGAACGCGTGAAGCGTATCTTGAAGCGAATCACTTTGATCTTCATTTAGTCTCGCACAGCTTGTCGGGCTGCAGTTCATTGACCTTTGATTTAGCCGCATGCAGTGGTCTTGTGATTGCGCTTCGCGATGAGTGAAGTGTGGGATCGTTTCATCACAACCTCCTTGTCCGTTTCACCTTGTTTTCTTCATGCGTGTGTTCGAGGAGGTGACGTTTTGATTGAACGATTGGAAATTGCCAAGCATAGATGTTAGCAATAGAGCCCATCAGTAGAGCAGCCAGTCAGTCGCATAAATCACTACGATCACTAGAGTGACGAGAAAGGCTAGTATCATCGCCATCTTTTTCATGTAGCCTGCTCTATCAAATACGACGCCTTCTTCTTCCCTTACCCTTGCTTCTTCGTCAAAGTGCCACTTAATCGCTAAGTAACCGCCAATGCCTAATACAATTATCTTCAAAGCTCCAGCAAAGTACGGAAAGACGTTAGCCCAACTGCCGCTCATCCTCTAACTCCATCAAGTTAAAAATCGAATTTACGGTAGCATAGCCAAAGGTGCATGTTTATTTCTTTTTTGTCGCACCTTCTATTTCTCTTTGTTCGTTTTACGACAATTGTTCATTTCATCTCCTAAATAAACTCAGTTTATCAATAAGTTATTTTTGGCTTTCTAATTGCAATTCCACTGATTAATACGACATTCAGGGATTGAATGTAACAACATCGTCAGATGTAGACAGTTGGAGGCACCATGAAGCAGTCCGAAATCAAGCTATTACAAGATGAACCTGCCTGTGAACATAACTCAGGCAGCAAGAGTGGCTGCAGCCGATCCAAACCGGGTGCTACGGCTGGTGGCTGTACTTTTGACGGTGCGCAAATAAGTTTGTTGCCGATTGCCGATGTTGGACATATTGTCCACGGTCCGATTGGCTGTGCCGGAAACAGTTGGAACAATCGAGGAACGCGGGCAACAGGTACAAATCTATTTCGTTATGGTTTTACTACCGATCTTAATGAACAAGACGTGATTATGGGGCGAGCCGAGAAGCGATTGCTTCACGCGATTAAACAGTTGATAGAAAAACACGCTCCGCCCGCAGTGTTTGTCTACATGACCTGCGTTCCGGCTCTAGAGGGCAATGACATTGAAGCGATATGCCAGTTGGCGAAAGATCGCTGGAATATACCTGTCATCCCTGTTGATGCCGCAGGCTTCTATGGCAATAAAAATCTTGGCAACCGTATTGCGGGTAATGTGATGTTTGAACGGGTCATCGGCAGTGCAGAGCCACCACCGAAACCTTTGATGAAGCATGACGCAACACGTCACGTTCACGACATTGTATTGATTGGTGAATACAACATCGCCGGTGAGTTTTGGCATGTTTCTCCTTTGTTTGAACAGTTGGGTTTGAGAGTGTTGTGTTGCTTGGCTGGTGACACTCAGTTCCATCAAATTCAAACCATGCATCGCGCCGATGCGGCGATGGTGGTTTGCGCCCGAGCACAAGTCAACGTTGCCCGAAAACTTGAAGAAAAATGGGATATTCCTTGGTTTGAAGGCAGCTTTTACGGCATTGAAGATACATCGGCAGCGCTTCGTTCATTCGCTCGTTTAATCAAAGATGAGCGCTTAATCGAAGATACAGAGGCTTTAATTGCCCGAGAAGAAGCCCAAACTCGAGAAGCATTAAAGCCTTATGTTGAGCGCCTTAACGGTAAAAAAGCACTGCTTTATACCGGTGGGGTGAAATCCTGGTCGGTCGTTAGTGCGCTAAAAGAGCTTGGCGTGGAATGTGTTGCAACAGGTACGCGTAAATCCACTCAGTCAGATAAGAAACGCATTATGGATATCATGGGCGAAGAGGCACTAATGCTTGATGAAGGTGGAGCATCACTGCTTCTCGATACCTATCATCGTTACAACGCTGACATCATGATTGCGGGTGGCCGCAACATGTACACCGCGTTAAAAGCGCGCCTGCCATTTCTGGACATCAACCAAGAGCGTGAACATGCCTACGCGGGGTATAAAGGAATGATCACCCTTGCTCAGGAACTGTGTCGCACTTTAGAAGCGCCGATTTGGGCAAAAGTTCGCAGCGATGCGCCTTGGTCGCTGCAAACATCATCGGCTAGTTTGTCCTCAAACAATGCTGTTGTGAATGCTAAGTAAGGAGATTCAAATGGTGACTGAAAGAAATGCGAAAGTAAGAAAAATGAATTCTCCTTTGGTTTCTCAGCCTTTGAAAACCAGCCCTGCAACAGGGGCAACGCTGGCGTCACTCGGTTTTCATCGTTCTATTCCCTTAATGCATGGCGCTCAAGGATGCAGTGCATTTGCCAAAGTTTATTTGATTCAGCATTTGCGCGAGCCCATCCCTCTGCAAAACACCGCTATTGACCAAGTCTCAGCGGTGATGGGCGGAGATGATAACCTCAGCGAAGCTTTGCAACTGCTGTGTGAAAAGCAAAACCCAGAGCTTATCGCGGTAATGTCGACGGGTCTGACAGAGATGCAAGGCTGTGATCTGTTTCGGGTTATCGCGGATTTCAAACATAACCATCCGCAGTTTACTAATACTCGTATTGTCTCAATGGCAACGCCGGATTTTGTGGGCTCAATGCAAACAGGTTTTTGCGAAGCTGTTCGCAGCGTAGTGAAGCAGCTTGTTCAACCTCCAACCTTGCGCCCTCGCCAACGTCAACAGGTCAATGTGCTTTGTTCATTGGGGATGACAGCTGCTGACATTGAAACCATCAAGCAATATGTCGAAGCGTTTGGGCTTGATGCCGTTGTCGTACCCGATTTGTCACTGTCACTTGATGGACATTTGGACGAAGCGGAATACAACGCAACCAGTACTGGTGGTACGTCAGTGATGGAAGTTGAATTGATGGCTGACAGCATCATGACTTTGGTGCTGGGCGATGGTCTGCTTGATCTTGCCCAATGGCTCAAGCAGAGATTTGATATTCCTTTTCAGTCGTTTGGCATGGGTATGAATATGGATGTGGTGGATGACCTCGTGATGACGTTATCCCGCATCAGTGGACACGATGTACCGAGTTGGATGACTCGAGCCAGACAACGAGTGCAAGATGCAATGTTAGATACCCATTTTCTGCTCAGTCGAGAAGAGTATGTTATTGCGCTAGAACCCGACCTTGCCAAAGGTTACGCCGAACTGCTTCTCTCCGTTGGTGGCCGAATTTCTCAACTGATCACCACAATTGATGCGCCTCATCTATCGGATATCGATGCCGATGACATTGTAATCGGTGACCTATCTGCGATTGATCTGAACAACTCACATCTGAAAGCGGTGATCAGTAACACCCATGCTGCACAGATGTGTGAGCCACAAGTTCCTGTTTTACGTGCTGGTTATCCTTGCCACGATCAGTACGGGAATATGGACATACATCAGTTTGGCTATGAGGGGATTCGTGAGCGCCTGTTTGCATTAGCAAATTTGCTATTACGTAATCACAAAGATGAAGTCCCTGTTCATATCAGCGCTTACCGCTTTGAAGCTCATGAAGTCATGCAAAACGAGATGGCTGGATTTGATTCTAAGGAGGCGCGATGAGCATAAACAAACGCAGATTACACGTCGAACCGAGCCCAGATGCCAGTAGCTTCAAAGTGAAAGTCGCCTTTGCGACCCATGATAGACAGACCGTTGATCAGCACTTTGGCAGTTCGTTGGGTATGTTGATCTATGGCATCAGCGAACAAGAGTGGCATTTGATTGAAGCCATTGAATATTCAGTATCGGATCGTGTTCACGACAAACTACCCAGCCGAATCAATGATCTTGCGGATTGTTCTGCGGTGTTTTGTAACGCATGTGGGGCAGCTGCGATAAGACAACTTATTGAGCAGAGTATCCAGCCAATCAAAGTGCATCAGGGGTACGACATTCATCAGCTCTTGTCGGAAATGCAACAAGAATTGCAGCAAGGGCCTTCTGGCTGGTTGGCTAGGGCAATGAAGCAACGTGAAGATGTGCAAACGGCTGAAAAGAGTCAGCAACGTTTATCCCAACTGATGGATGAAGAGTGGTAGCGGCACTGAACTTTGAAAGCAATGGCTGACGTAATAATGGCTTATGTAATAAGACATGAACAGGAATGTTTAAATATCAACAAGGAAGAGAACGGTGAGTAATAGAGTAGGTTATACCCAAGGCGGTGATGAATGGGTGCCGCAATTCATACAGGCCATCGACAAACAAAACTGTATCGGCTGTGGACGCTGCTACAAGGTTTGTTCTAGAGATGTGTTTGATTTGGTTGAAAACGAAGATATTGACGAAGACGACGATTATTTTGACGACGATGAAGTGATGATGGTTATGACGCTGAAAAATGCAGCAGATTGTATTGGCTGCGAAGCTTGTTCAAAAGTGTGCCCGAAAAACTGTCAGAGTTTCGCTGCTGCCAATGCATAGTGGCAGGCTTTAAAGGGTAACGAATGCCAGTTCCTTACCCTCCTTAGCCACTTAAAATCTTGTCAACACCAGACATTTACAATATGCACCAAGTTGGATTTCGATCACGAATTAAATTTCATCCCGTTTTCAAATCTAACAAGATGTCATTCTGTGAAAATTATGGGTCACATTTTTTAAGTGATCCGTCGATATCCCTGAATATAACAGGGACAAAAGTATGACATTCATTTATATTTTCTAGCCTTATAGTTTAGGTGAGATTGCTAGTTTTCGTATGGATATGTCAGGTGACGATGCAAGAGTCAATTTGCGTCAGGCTTTGTTAGGTATTGCTCAAGCGTTAGACGCGATTGAGCATGAAGTCCCTTACCATGGCTACAACGTGGCATATATTGCCTATCGGTGTGCGGTATTTATGGGGTGGGATGAAGAACAGGCTCAGTTAGCTTTTTCAATAGGGCTGATGCATGACTGTGGTGGCACACAATCGACTAATCTTTTACCTCTGTTTCCACACTGTTTAACTGGCAGTTTTTCTCGTCATTGTGAAAAAGGCTATATGCTGCTGAAAGAGTGTCAGCCATTGTCTTGTTTTGCCACGCCAATTTTGTACCACCATACTCCTTGGCAAGAGCTGAGAAATCTGCCGTTATCCGATACCGATAAACAACTGGCTTCTCTGATCTTTTTAGCCAACCGTTTAGATCATCTCTACCGTCATCACAAGAAAGACAAATTTGGTAATCTTTCCGCTGTCGAGAAAAAAGCGATTTGTGATGAGCTGATCCACCATGCCGATACTGTGTTTGAACCGAATATGGTCCAGCACATGACGGAGCTGGTGGATAAAGACGATTTCTGGTTTGCAATGAAGCCAAGGTACATTGAGGAAATGTATTTTCGAATGCAGCCTGTGCCGTTTTTTTCTGGCCGCGTCGATTTGGATGGCACCATAGAGATCGCTGAATTTTTTGCAAAAATTGTTGATGCAAAAAGCTCATTTACGTTCCAGCATTCGTTGAAAGTAGCTCAGCTAGCTCAGTTCATCTCTAAGCAGCTTGGGTATTCTCCTAAAGTGCAGAAGATGTTGTATCTGACAGGGTTAGTGCACGATATCGGAAAGCTTTATACGCCGGATCCTGTATTGCACAAAGCAGGCAAGCTGACTTCCGAAGAGTATACCTGCATTAAGAGCCATGCCACGGACACTCGCTTTATCCTGCAAGCTATTTTCCGTTCTCAGCGCATTCTCGAATGGGCGTCAAACCATCATGAACGTTTGGATGGTTCTGGCTATCCGTTAGGCAAAATGGCTGATCAACTTGATAGACCAAGCCGGATTATTGCCGTTTCGGACGTGTTTCAAGCTCTCACTCAATCACGGCCTTACCGAGCAGGAATGCCGTTGGAAGAAGCTTTGGGAATTGTTCGTTCACTCGTTGATAATAATCAGTTAGATAGAGAAATTTTTGAGTGTCTGGAACAGCATTCTCATGAGTGTTATCAGCTATCTATTGGTGAGCAGGACGAAATTATCGATTATGTGCCAGCCTTAACAGTTGGTGAAAAGTGATCGCACCTTAGTTTAACCACCAGCTATTGTTCTACTATATTTTCATTAGAGTTGTAGTATTCAACTGAAACAGTAGAAACGAGCTGCATATGATGAGTCCCGTCAATATTGAGTGGCATGTCAACTTAAGACAAACATTCTTTTGTATCGCACGAGCGCTAGATTCAATTGGTATTGATGATATCAATCACGGTCATCGTGTCGGTTACATGGCCTACGCTTGTGCCAAAGCGATGGAATGGAGTGAAGAAGAGTGCCAGTTGGTATTCTCACTTGGTTTAATTCATGACTGCGGTGTGGCGCAAAAACGTGATTTCTATAATTTGCTTGAGAATATGCAGCCAGACAATGTCCGCCAGCACTGTGTGCGAGGATACGAACTACTTTCTCAATGCCCTCCATTGGCGCTTTTTGCCGATACTATCTTGTACCACCATACCCCTTGGGAAGAGTTAAAGCACATTGATATCTCAGACAGAGATAAGCGTTTTGCCGCACTGATATTTCTCGCCGACCGGGTCGATTATCTTAAAGAGCTCTACCCAAGAGATGAGTTCAGCAACGTCACTCAGGAAGCTCGTAATGAAGTGTGTCTTGAAATTGGACGACTCAGTGGCACCTTGTTTGAGAGGGATTTGGTGCGTCAAATGCAAAGCCTGTTGAGCAAAGAATTCATCTGGTTCTCCATGGAGCCTTATCACATCGAAGCTCTGAGCCAAACTCTGCCGGCAACGCCATTTTTCGAACAAAAACTAGAACTCGGAGATATTGTGGCTATCGCGATGTTGATGGCAAACATCGTCGATGCGAAGAGCCAGTTCACTTTTTATCATTCTCAGAAAGTCGCTGAGATTTGTCACAGCTTGGCTCGGCAGTTGGGGTTGAATTCTGAAATGCAAAAAGCGCTGTATTTAACAGGGTTAGTACATGACATTGGCAAGCTACACACGCCGGAGGACATCCTGCATAAACCGGGCAAACTCAATGAGAGTGAATACCTGTGTATTCAGCGTCACTCAACGGATTCACGCTACACATTGCAGATGATGTTTGGTGAGTCGGCGGTCTGTGATTGGGCGGCTAACCACCATGAACGTCTGGATGGTTCAGGCTATCCGAGGGGTTTGCAAGGCTCAGAAATTGATTTGCCTTCGCGAATCATAGCGGTAGCAGATGTGTTTCAGGCTTTAACTCAAGCGCGGCCTTACCGAGGAAGAATGTCGCTCGAAGAAGTGATGCAAATTATGTCCCACGAAGTGAGCTGCGGGCGACTGGATAGCAAGGTGTTTGATGTTCTGGTGAAGAACGAGAAAGAGTATTACGAGCTCTCTATTCAAGAGAGCTCGCCAGGTTGGGTTAATGCCCCTTAACGTATTCTTTAAAGCGTGCTTTCGTTTCCGCGTCAGCTTTGTTGTACCAGAAGTGCAGCATTTCTTCGGCTGTCGAATCTGCGGCTATTGGTTGGGTGATAGCCATTGAGGCAGCATTTTTATCGGCAATAGAAGCTACAGCTCCAGTTTGGTTGTATTCCTTGGTTTCTTGATAGAAATTACGGCCAAGCTGCATACCTTCTTTGACTAAACGATCTTGGTCAATGCTGATTGCTGAACCACTTTTATCCACCAAAGACCATTCAAAAGACTTAATCTTTTCTCGCGCCATTTTGGCATCGCGATACTCAGGCAATGAGAAAACCAATTCTTTATCTTGTGCAGTGAATTTAGTGATCACAACATCGCTCGCCACGCCTACACGGTCATCACCTTCAGAAAAATAGGGCTCAAAGCGAAAGACGATCTGGTTTTGTCCATCTTCCAGTTCAACGATTTTGGTTGAAGAAAACAAACTTCCAGACATTGCCGGTTTTGCACCATTCACAACAAGCAAATCAATAGAGCTAGGGACTTCGATGGTGACTTTAGCGGCCGCCGAGGCGCTGAAAGCGAGGGCGAGAACATACGAGAGTGGTTTGATTAATTTCATTTTGTTTATCCTTGAAGCCAACTTGCAGAAATACGCAAACTACTTGCAGTAACAGCAAGCTCAACAACGAGGAACACCGTTGGCGTCGCTGTACATTCAAATAGGAAGGCTATAGAGGGTGCCGATAGATGGCGCGAAATGCAAGCCGTCATCTGTGAGTAACATAAGAAATGCGATTGATGCTAAATCTGTATTTATTTTGCAACATTCTCATTCAGTGAGAATGTAATGCTTTAATTTGGGTAAGATTCTCGATATATAAGAATTTGAGTTTGAGGCGTTTACTGATAAAGGCTAAAACAATCCCATGAACGAATTAAAACTGTCTTCTAATCAGGTCAACGAAAAGTCACTTCAGCTTTTAATGCAAGTGGCGGTGAATAGTGAACCTGTTTCAGCGAAAACGCTGAGTGAACAATTGCAAGTCCCATTAAGTAGTCTTTACCGACACTTAAAACTGTTGAAAGAGTGGAGTTTGATTGAGGAAAGTCCATACGACAAAACCTTGATCATCGGTCCGGCAGCTTTGCTGTTAATGCATAGTTACGAGACCAGCCAACACAATTTAGACGAAGTTGATGCGGTGTTAACACGCTTGCAAAAACAGACAGGTGAAATGGCTGCATTCATGGTGCCGGTAGGTTACAGAGCACTGTGTGTCATCCAGAAAGAAAGTATGCAGGCGCTCCGATGCAGCTACGTCCAGGGTCAAAGTCAACCCCTGCTTCGTGGCGCCTCATCCAAAGCTATGCTGGCTTTTATGCCAACTCAGCGTTGTGAAAAGATATTGCGACACTTCGGGCAAGAAGAGCAATTAGACAAGTGGCAAGTTGAGTTGGAGAAAATTCGGCAACGAGGATATGCCGTGAGTACTTCTGAGATTGATCCGGGCGTTTCTGGGATCAGTGCTCCGGTGATGAAAGGAAGCAAATTGATTGGCGCGATTACAGTTATGGCTCCAGCCCATCGCGTTGACGCTAATAAACAGCGAATCATTTTGCATGTGTTACAGGCCGCTCGCGCGTTGCCACCAGAGAGGTAATCATCATGTTGAGTTTATTCAAACGTTACCGTATGAACCGCAGTTCGGTGCATACATTCTCTCCGTTCACTTTTCTAACCGTTTGTGAACGTGTTAAGCCTATGACACAGGTAGAGTTTGAATTTGCTCAACAGAGTTTGGAATTGTCTTCAGAGTGGCTTTACAAGCAGCAATCTAATCTTAACTACAGTGATGCTGGCCATTTCGTGGTTCAAGATCATCAGGATGTGGCTTATCAAGAGTTGCTCAGCCGACACTTTGCGTTGTGCTCTGTGCCTGTGGCTTTGGCAAACTGCCATGAACTGATCCTTAAAGCGATGCCAGTACTGGCGTTGGATAACGAAGAGATTGGCGTGATTCATATTGGTCACGGGTTTGAACTGAAGCAATCGCTTGAGCCAACATTGGGTTCTGCGTTTCACTTTATGTTGTCGCGTTTTCAAAATACCCGAGCTTTCTTTATTGGCGCAGACCTCAAGCGTACTGCTTCTCAAGTATTAGAGTATGCCGAGGATCTCGGTTGTGATTGGCTAAGCTCCGACGAATGCAGTTTTCGCCATCGCACACAGTTGAAAAACCAGCTTAACCACTTTATGGATCACTGCGATCAACTGGTGGTCAATATCGATTTGGCGTCATTGGTGCCAAGTACTGGTTTGTCCGATGATGAAGTTCTCGATAATCAGATGGTTCTGCGTATTTTAAGACATGCGATTTTGTCTAAAAAAGTGAAGATGGTTCAGTTGGTCGGTTCTAAAGATAAGTTGATCTACTCAAAACAAACCAAAGAGATTGTTGATGAGCTTTGTTCGCTCTCTCCGGACATTATTCATGCTGCTTAATTAGCGACTGCAACATTAGCAACTGAAACGGCAGATGAAGAAAAACCACTCTAGTGACAGAGTGGTTTTTGCTTTTTAGAGCCAGTTGATGGAGGTTGTTTCTACACTAAGTATAGACACAGATTATTCTTTCAAAGCTACTTTCGATATCTTTTTATTAGTTAAACCTAATTTTTCTAACCTTACCGCTGAAACCTTGAACTCCGGTATTTTTGCATAAGGGTCTCTTGCTTCAGATGTCAGTCTGTTAGCGGGAGCTTCCGCAAAATGGAACGGAACAAAGACCACACCTTCTTGCATTCGTTTGGTGACAAAAGCTGGCGCTTCGATAATGCCTCGGCGAGAGCACAGGCGAACCATTTCACTGTTTTTGATACCCAGTTTTTCTGCATCCTGAACGCTGATCATGATTCTTGGCCCTGCGAGTTTGTCCAGCCCTTGGGTTTTACGAGTCATGGTTCCAGTATGGAACTGTTCCAGCAAACGCCCTGTAGTCAAAATTAGCGGGTATTTCTCGTCTGGCATTTCAGCAGCATAGATGAAAGGTACTGCTACCATTTCACCACGACCACGTTTGAATGTGCTTTGGTGCATGATGCGTGTACCGTTTGGTGCTTGGTCGTTACACGGCCATTGCACACCTTGGCTGCCCACTTTCTCCCATGTGATGCCAGCGTATTGTGGTGTCACTTCGCATATCTCAGCATTGATTTGCTCAATATTTTGATAGTACCAGTTGCCACCCATTGCATTCGCTATCTGAGTGATGATCCACCAGTCCTGTTTCGCTTCGCCCGGTGATTTAATCGCAGGTGAAAGAGCCTGAACACGTCGCTCGGTGTTGGTAAAGTGCCCGCGTTTTTCTGCAAAAGACGCTGAAGGCAGCACCACGTCGGCAAGCTCGGCAGTTTCCGATAAGAAGATATCTTGCACCACCAGAAAATCGAGCGCTTTAAGCGCTTCAATCACATGCGCTTGGTTTGGATCACTGAGCACAGGGTTTTCTCCCATGACGTACAAACCGCGCAGTTCTTTACGGTGCGCTGCATCAATCATCTCTGTCAGAGTTAAACCATTTCCGCTTGATAGATGGTTTGCTTGCCAAGCTTTAGCAAATTTGGTTTGCACCAGCGGGCTTAACACTTTCTGATAACCTGGGTAGTCCGTTGGCAAGGCTCCCATGTCACAAGCCCCTTGAACATTGGATTGACCGCGCAATGGATTGATACCGCCACCTTCAACGCCTATGTTGCCACACAGCATTTGTAAGTTGGCTATGGAGCGAACGTTATCGTGCCCTGTGGTGTGCTGGGTAATACCCATTGCGTAATACACGGCGGTCACTTTGGCTGTACCGATCATCTCTGCCATTTGCTTAATGTCTTGTGCTTTGACACCAGTGACGAGTTCGACTTTTTCCGGTAAATAAGCATCGGACATTACTTCCATCATCAAGTCTTCAAAGCCGTCAACACGCTCGCGAATGTAATCTTTGTCATACCAAGCATTCTGGATGATCTGCTGCATGATACCATTGAGTAGCATTACATCGGTGCCGGGACGCTGTTGAACATGCAGGGTTGCGACATCAGCCATACCGATACGTTTCGGGTCTGCCACAATCAGTTTCGCACCACGACTTACTGCTTGTTTGAGGAGTGAGGCAATGATTGGGTGCGCCGATGTCGTATCTGAACCGATCACAAAAATCACATCCGAGTGCTGAATGCTGGCGATATCATTGGTCATCGCACCGCTACCAATTGACGCTTCCAGACCAGTAACCGTAGAGGCATGACAAAGCCTTGCACAGTGATCAACGTTATTGGTGCCAAACTCGCGACGAATCAGCTTCTGGAACAGATAGTTATCTTGGTTGGTGGTTTTCGCGGATGAGAAGCCACCGAGCGCATTACTTCCGTGTTTCTGTTTAATCTCAGTAAAGTGTTTAGCGATAGTTTCAATCGCATTCTCCCAAGAAGTGGGTACTAACTTACCATTTTGACGAATCAAAGGCTGAGTTAGGCGCTCTGGGCTATGAATGAAGTCAAAGCCAAAACGGCCTTTCACACACAGCATACCTTGGTTAACTGGCGAGTTTTTATCGCCTTCGACATAACGAACTTTGTTGTCTTTTTCATCCACATACAGCACGACGTTACAACCTACGCCACAGTAGGTGCAGACGGTTTTTACTGGTTTGAGTATTTCCACTCGGGAGTAAGACTTGTCGCGTTTGTCTGCAAGTGCACCCGTTGGGCAAACCTGAACACAAGCGCCACACTGCACGCAGCTTGAACCGCCCATTGATTCACCGTTAGCGAAATGAGGACGCAGTGAACCTTGTGTAAACTGCAGGACGCCATGTTGTGTGTCTTCTTGGCAAGTTTGTACGCACAGGCCACAACTGATGCAACGGTTCGCATCAAACACAATGAACTCACTGCTTTTGTCCACTGGGAAACGATGTTTACCCGATGCACAATCGACTTCTTCTGTTTTGACTTGATACTCACTGGCGTAATCTCGCAGATCGCACTGGGTGCTTGCTTGGCAGCCACATTCCAGACAGCGTTGAGCTTCTTGTATTGACGCTTCAATACCCGCATCCAGTTCTACTTCGTTAAAGCTGGTGGTTGATTCTGATTCTGGCAAATGCGGGAATTCGATTCTGCGTTTCACCGCCTCTAAACGATATTCGAGTTGCTTAACTCGGCTGAGTGATGGTTCTTTTCTGCTTCTGAATTGATGAGGTTTAGGCGCAATACCACCGAGCAGCAGTTTTTCTGCAATGGCTTCGGCGGCGAGTTTTCCGTCGGCTATGGCTTCGATCGCTGTAGCTGGTCCTCGGCGGAAATCCCCAATTGAAAACACATTTCGCGCATGGTGCATGGTCTCTTCTGTGACATCTGCTGTGCCGCGACGAGTTAGTGGTAGGTCAGCACCTGCAATGATCACCGTATCTGAGCGTTGTGAAATGGCTGAGATGACAGTATCAAATTTCATCTCGACAATCTCACCGGTTGGAATCGGTTGTCTGCGGCCAGATGAGTCTGGTTTACCTAGCATCATCTTTTCCAGTTTTACCGCCCGTACATGCCCGTTTTTATCGGCAAGGTTTTCTACTGGATTGGCTAGAAACTGGAATGCCACACCTTCGTTTTTGGCTTCTTCAATTTCATACTCTTCTGCTGGCATTTCTGCCATGGTGCGACGATAAATCAGCGTTACTTTAGCGCCAAGTCGCAATGCAGTGCGGGCGCAGTCAATAGCCGTGTTACCACCACCGATAATTGCCACTCGTTTACCTGTTTTCAGTTTTCGTTCTGTTGCGGCATCTTTGAGGTAATCGACGCCCAGATAACAGCCTGCTAACTCACTGCCGGGATAGGGACTGCTCACTGCCAGACTTGCCCCAATCGCAAGGCAAACTGCGTCGTAATCGTGTTCCAGTTGTGCCAGCGTGTAATTCTCACCGATCTTCTGATTGCAGTGAATTTGCATGCCCGTTTGGGTGAGCAGTTCAATTTCCTTGTCGAGCACATCTTTTGGTAAGCGATATTCAGGGATACCGTAGCGTAGCCAGCCGCCAGCTTTTGGCATCTCTTCATACACAGTGGTTGAAAAGCCCAATAAGCTCAGATAGTAGCCGCACGCTAATCCACCGGGACCTGCGCCGACAATTGCCACCTTCTTGCCATTACTTGGCTGGATTGCAGCTTGGTAAGGTGTTGCGTCTAAATCAATGTCTGCTGCATGACGTTTTAAATGGCGTATCGCGACAGGTTCATCGACGACACTACGACGACATTCCGCTTCACAAAAAGCTGGGCACACACGACCAATGGAGGCAGGAAGTGGCAGGTGATTTTTAATGACTTCGATAGCTTTTTGCGGTTCGCCTTGGGCGATGTGGTGCAAATAAGTTTGAATATCCACATGGGCAGGGCACGCGATTTGGCAAGGCGCTTCACAGTCGGCATTGTGGTCAGACAGAATACGTTTCAGAGCCTGATGGCGAAGTTGCTGCAAAGTTTCTGTGTGAGTTTGAATGCGCATGTTCGGTGTCAGTTCTTGTTCACAAGAACGAACGATACCGACTCCGTCAATGTCGACCACACAGAGTCCGCAAGGTTGTTTTTGTTGCTGATGACTGGCCGCGCACAGGCTAGGGACTTCAATCCCATTAGATTGAATAAATTGAAATACGGTTTTCCCTGCCTCATAGGCATAGGAAACACCATTGATAACCACGTTCATAATACCCTCATTAACTTCCATAGGAGGAAGTTGGCCTGTTAATGGATTAAGGTCAGGCCCTTGGTTTCTGTTCTCATTGTTGTGTTGTTTCTTTTTCCGCTTGCTCTGTGGTCATGGGGTTAGGATGACCATGCAGAGTTTCTACTGATTTTTTCCAGTTAGCATTGCTATAAACAATCGTAGAAATAACGGTATTAAAAATGTGGTTACTGTTATTGAGTATAAGGAATATAAGGGAAATGTGAACGGGCGTGGTTCTCAAATTTATATGCTCCTGTCATTGCTTAGAAACATATTGTTCACCTTTTAGTCACATTTAAAAGCTAAGCTCCTGAATCTTAGAAATCTAAGTTGCAATGATGCAATGGCTATACCCAAGTAACCTCAAGATGCTTGTTCAGCGAGAATTTATTCGCTCTTAGGCAAGGCACTGATTTGAAGACATAGTTATTCTACGTCGAAAATTAGTAACGCAGCATAGGAGCGAATAAAACTCGCCCTTTGGGAGCTCATCAACGAGTTCATTTCTGCGCTCAATAACGTTGAAAGGGATTACCATTCCTTCCGTTATTAAGCTTGCTCTGAACTCGTTGATGAAGCTCTGAATCCGGCTTCTTGAGGTCACTTGAGTATATTAATGAGTAAAGTCAAGGAGTCTCCAATGTGGAATCGTGATGAGCAAGATTCTCAGTTCAGTGAAATGATCGAAGCGAGATTGTCTCGCCGTGGTTTCCTAACTGGAACAGCAGCAGTGAGTGCGGGTGCTTTTTTAGCGCTTAATCCAGTGGCAAAAGCGGTTGCAGCAAAACCGACATCGTCACTATTGAATTTTGAGCCAGTGCCAGCCTCAACCGCTGATACGGTTGTTGTTCCTAAAGGCTACAAAGCAACACCGCTCATTTCGTGGGGTGACCCAATTTTCCCCAATGCTCCTGACTTTGATCCAAGTGGAAAACAAGAGTCTGCCGCTCAAGCACTTCAATTTGGAGATAACACAGATGGTATGAGTTTGTTCCCGATCAGCGATGATCGCGCAGTTCTAGCAATCAACAACGAATACACCAACTACGAGTATTTGTTTGATCACCAAGGCAAGAATATGACCGCTGACGATGTGCTGAAAGCACAGGCGGCAGTAGGTAACACCATTGTCGAAATCGTACGTAAAGATGGTCAGTGGATGATTGACCGTAACGGCAAACGTAACCGCCGTATTACCGCTAATACACAAATGAAGATGACGGGTCCGGCAGCAGGTCATGAACTGCTAAAAACGGCAGCCGATCCATCGGGCACTATGCCAAAAGGGACGTTTAACAACTGTGCAAACGGTCAAACGCCTTGGGGCACTTACCTAACGTGTGAAGAGAACTTCAACAGCTTCTTTGGTGCGAATACCGAAGGCAGTGTTAATGCTGACCAAAAACGTTACGGCATTTCTGCTAAGCCAAGTGATTACCAGTGGCATAAATTTGACGAGCGTTTTGACGTAACGAAGAATCCGAACGAGCCAAACCGCCACGGCTGGGTAGTGGAAATTGACCCAAATGATCCGAACTCAACGCCTCTTAAGCGTTCTGCTCTTGGTCGTTTCAAACATGAAAATGCGGCGTTAACCATTAACAAAGACAACCACGTTGTGGTGTATTTAGGTGACGACGAGCGTGGTGAGCATCTGTACCGATTTGTATCGAAGAATAAATACCAGAAAGGTAATGATGCAGCGAACCGCAATTTGCTTGAAGAAGGCACCTTGTATGTTGCTCAGTTCGATATGGAAGACAAAGCGCTTAAAGGTCAAGGTCGTTGGCTAGAACTGACTTTCGGCAAAAACGGCTTAACGCCTGAAAACGGGTTTAACAGCCAAGCGGAAGTGTTGATTTTTGCTCGTCGCGCTGCAACACAAGTGGGTGCCACGACTATGGATCGCCCAGAGTGGGTAGCGGTTCATCCAAATAACGAATACGTATTCTGTACTCTGACCAACAACAAGAACCGTGGTAAAGAAGGTCAGCCAGTGGGTGGTCCTAACCCGCGTGAGAAAAACAACTACGGTCAGATTGTTCGTTGGATGCCAGTAAAAGGCGACCACACCGCAGAGATGTTTGCATGGGATCTATACCTGATTGCGGGTAACCCAACAGTAAACCAAGGTAACTTGTACGCAGGCAGTGAAAACATCAATGCCAACAATATGTTCAACAGCCCAGATGGTATTGGTTTTGATAAAGCAGGTCGTCTGTGGATTCAAACCGATGGTAACTATTCAAACAAGGGCGAGTTTGCAGGGCAGGGTAACAACCAGATGTTGTGTGGCGACCCAATCACTGGCGAAATCCACCGCTTCTTAACTGGTCCAGTAGCTTGTGAAATTACAGGGTTAACCTTCTCTCCAGACCAGAAAACTATGTTTATTGGCGTTCAGCATCCGGGCGAAGAGTTGCAAGCATCGAATTTCCCTGCGGGTGGTTCTTCTAAGCCTCGTTCAACCATCATGATGATTACGCGCGAAGATGGCGGAATCATTGGCGCATAGTGCGTGGTGAATGACTGAATAAAAAATCCCAAGAAGTTCAGCTTGCTTGGGATTTTTTTATGGTACTTCTGATGTTTCGGGCAACTTATGCGATGAAAGTTGAAACTAACCCAATTAGGCCGCCGAAAATACCGCCCCAAACAACCAGCCAGCCTAGGTGTTCTTTAATCATTTTCTGCACCATCTCTTTAACCAACTGAGGCGTTAACTCGCTCAAGCGTTGGTCAATAATGCCCTCAATGTTGGTTTTGATTTCATCTAACATTGCCGGTGATTCTAGCTGCTCTTTAAGGGCATTTTTTACCGATTCGCTCTGACTGATTTCCACCATAGATTCTTGCATCTTCTCAACAAATGGTTGCTTCATTGGCTGAAGTGCTTCAGTACCGCCAAACATTGCCAGCATACCGCCAAATTGAGAGTTCGCGATCACATCCACTAACTTGTCAAAGCTCGGGTTGAAGTCGACTTTGGCGATAATCGGCGTTAAGTCGAGTGGTTGTTTGCCACTGAGCTCTTGATTCAGGAAGCGGTCAATATTGGTGTCGGTAAAAAACTGCTCCATCATCAAGGTCTTAATTGCATTTTTAAATGCTTCAAATCGCGCTGGAATCACACCTGAACCATATAAACCGGGTACTTTCTCAAACAACATATGGATAGCTAGCCAGTTGGTAATTGCGCCTGAAAAAGCGAACAGACCTGCGTACAGAGCAAACTGATTCTGAGTGGTGTAACCCACAGCCAATAGCACGAGAGAGATAAGGTTGGTGATAAGACTTTTATTCATGATTGATGATGTTTGTTGAGTTGAAACGGGAATTAGCAGAATTTTAAGAGAAATTCACCACAGTGAAAAGAGAAGAGCCAACCTTTATAGGATGGCTCCTGTGTGGTTGGCTCTTTAACTTTAGTTGTTATTCGCTATTTTGTTTTGCTTAGTGAGACTGCCGCTTCAGGCTACGTTCTCTTCTTCAAGTTCATCACAACCGATAAAACCGCCAGTCTGATGTGCCCAAAGATGAGCGTAGATGCCGTCTTGCTCGATAAGTTCATGGTGCGTGCCTTGTTCAATGATTTTTCCGTCATCCAAAACAATAAGCCTGTCCATCGCGGCAATCGTTGATAGACGGTGGGCAATCGCAATCACTGTTTTACCGTGCATCAGCTCAAGCAAACTTTCCTGAATGGCAGCTTCCACTTCTGAATCCAGTGCAGAGGTCGCTTCATCCAATACCAGCAGTGGCGCATCTTTGAGTAAGACTCGTGAAATAGCGATACGCTGACGTTGACCACCCGACAGTTTCACTCCGCGCTCACCCACTTGAGCATCGTAGCCGACGTTGCCATGTGGGTCGGTCAGGTCAGTAATAAACTCATGAGCATGCGCTTGTTTGGTTGCTTTGAGCAGATCTTCTTCGGTTGCATCTGGTCTGCTGTACAAGATGTTGTCGCGAATTGAACGGTGCAGCAATGAGGTATCTTGCGTCACCATACCAATAGCGCTACGCAGTGAATCCTGAGTGACTTTAGAAATATTCTGACCATCAATTTTAATCTCGCCGCTCTCCACATCATGGAAGCGCAGAAGCAGATTCACTAAGGTTGATTTACCCGCGCCAGAGCGTCCCACCAAGCCGACTTTTTCGCCTGCTTTGATATGCAGGTTAAGGTGATCAATCACACCTTTGTTCTCGCCGTAGTGGAAGCTAACATCGTTAAATTCAATTGCACCTTGAGTAACCACCAGATCTTTAGCGTCTTTGTCATCTTGGATATCAATTGGTTTAGACAGCATCTGCATGCCATCAACGACAGTACCCATGTTTTCAAACAGACCGCCGACTTCCCACATGATCCATTTCGACATACCGTTAATACGCAGTGCTAGCGCAATCGCAATCGCAATTGAGCCTACTGATATTGCACTTTGCATCCACAGGTAGATAGACATAGCGGAAATCACGAACACCAGAATGTAGTTGGCAAGCTCAACACAAACGTTAAAGCCTGTGACTAGACGCATTTGTCGATACACGGTATCAAGGAAACTGCCCATGCCTTCTTCTGCGTATTCGGTTTCGCGTTTGCTGTGCGAAAACAGCTTCACAGTAGCTATGTTGGTGTAGCTATCGACAATTCGCCCAGTCATTTGCGAGCGAGCATCGGCTTGCTCAGAAGAGACGGTTTTAAGTTGCGGAACAAAATAGAGCTGAATAGAGACATACGCGACCAGCCAAATCAGCATTGGCAGCATTAAGCGCCAGTCTGCCTGAGCCAGCATGACAACCATTGCTGTGAAATAAACGGCGACGTAAACAAACACATCCAACGTTTTCATCACGGTTTCGCGGATCGCCAGCGAGGTTTGCATCACCTTGGTCGCTATACGGCCAGAAAACTCGTCCTGATAAAAAGACAAACTCTGTTTCAGCAGGTAACGGTGTGCCAGCCAACGTATCGACATCGGATAGTTGCCCAGCATGGTTTGATGTATCACCAATGAATAGAAGCCGATCAATATAGGCATCACAACCAAAATAAGTACGGACAGCCCCATCAGAGTATCTTTGTTGTCCGCCAAAAATGTTTCTGGGTTGCTACCTGATAACCAATCGACTAACTGACCCATAAAGCCAAACAGTGAGACTTCAATTATGGCGATGGTGGTACTCATTAACGCCAATAAAATCAGCGGTTTTTCAAAACCTTTTGTGTAGTGCAGGCAGAATGCTAAGAGTGTATTGGGTGGCCTGTCTGGCTCTTTTTGGGGAAACGCTTCGGTGAAGCTTTCAAATTTCTTATACATTGAAGATCCTTATTTTTATTCATTCACCACATCACAAATAGGCAGAAGTCGTTGTGATGCGAAAGCGGGATAATTTTCTCATTGCTTACTGTTCCGACAACGAAAATATGCAATTGAATGCTTTATGCTCAGCAGTATATCTCTAAACCGAGGTTATTCAGAGTACAAATATCCGTCAGTATAAAACGCTGCGGCTCGTTCAGTGTTCATTCAATAAATTGAATACCTTATACACTTGTTGCATAAAAAGTGCATATATGCCGCTTAGTGAAAAAGTGGTCAGTAATATTTACTGCTGTTAATTGAAACGGCAGTAAATGAGAAGGTTTGATTGCATTTGCTAGCCAAAATTCAGTGAAAGTTATTATAACAAACTGTTTACAATCCAAAACATTGCTGAACAAACGGATGTGTTTCAACCATGCTACAAGCGCAAAATTTATCCCAACGTCACTCAGGTGTTGTGCAGAATGCCAACTGTGTTGTTATGGTCCCGCCAAAAGAGTTTAAGTTCAATGCGGAGACGGCTCAAGACAACGAATTTCAGAATCAATCTGCCTTGTCTGATGAACAAATCACTCAACATGTCATGGCTGAATTCAATCAAATGGTCACCAAGCTACGCCAAGAAGGTGTTCAGGTTGTGGTGTTTGATTATCCGTTGGGCGATGTGGCGACACCGGATGCGGTATTCCCAAATAACTGGTTCAGTACCACCAATGACGGTGCTTTCTATACCTTTCCTATGGCTTGTACTAATCGCCAGTATGAGGTTCGCCCTGATGAGTTGATTGAGCAACTTTCTTTTGCTGGCCGTACCGTCTCTCGCCAAGATTCGCTGGTGGAATACCAAAAGCAAAATGCCTATCTGGAAAGCACTGGTGTGATGGTGATTGATCATATCAACCGTACCATTTATGCCACACTTTCCCAGCGTTGTGACCGTGAAGTTCTTGAAGATTATGCGCAACGTATTGGTTATGAGCGTGTGGTTTCGTTTAAAACCGCTTTGCCTTCAGGACAGCCGATTTATCACACCAATGTGATGATGGCGATTGGCGAAAGCTTCTGCGTAATATGTGATGAAGTGATCCCCGAATACGAGCGCCACTTTGTGCTGAAGTCGCTGGCGAAAGACAAACAGGTGATTTCCATTTCACTGGATCAAATGAACCGATTCTGTGGCAACATTTTGCAACTCGAAACGGTAAATGGTGACAAGGTTATTGCGATGTCTCAATCGGCTTACGAGGCATTTTCTCCGGCGCAACGAACTCAGCTTTCCAGCCACGGTAAGCTACTGCCTTTCAATGTTGAAACCATTGAAAGCATCGGTGGAGGTAGTGTTCGTTGTATGTTGGGCGAAGTATTTCTCCCAGCTCGCAGCCATACTCTCTAAGTCCAAGTTTATAGAGAAGAGACTAATCATCTCTAAATCGGGCAACGATATCGGCAGCTTGATCGATGTTTTCAATCAGTGCGTTAACACAAAGAGGGTCAAGCTTGCCAATCTCAACCATTTTTTGCAGTTCTTTGATGGACTCTTCAATTGACATCGGCTCCTTGTAAGGACGTTTACTGGTGAGTGCATCAAATATGTCTGCCACGGTGACAATTCGCGCTTCTATCGGAATTTCGTCGCCCACCAAACCTTTCGGATAACCTGTGCCATTAAGGTATTCATGATGGCCTGCCACAATGTTAAGCATTAACTGCGAATCACTGAGGTGGGAGAGCTGATAGTCATCCAATACTTTAGAGATGATTTTTATCCCTTTATCGACATGGCCTTTCATAATTTCAAACTCTTCTTCCGTGAGCTTGCCGGGTTTAAGCAATATTTTGTCGGGAATCCCTATCTTGCCAATATCGTGTAATGGACTAAACAAATAGAGATGTTCGATAAACTCATCGGTGAACTGAAATTGATCGGCGATCGATTTCGCTATCATGCGTGACAGCAGTGCCATTCGATTCAGATGCATGCCAGTTTCGAAATCCCGCAGGTGAGCGAAGTCTCTCGCAGCCTGAGCGGTGGCTAACAGTGCCTGAACTGTTGATATCTCACTGACGATAGTTAGGGTAATCAGTTTGGTGAGTAGTACCAGATCCCTTTGTACTTGATCGTCAAAGTAGCCTTCTATCTCACTGTCGATGAATATAAAACCAATGAAATGGTTGTCTGTCATCATTGGAATAGTAAAAGAGGAGCGGTATTTCTGTTCAAGAAGCCAGTCAGAGTGGGCGGTTCCTGTTCCAATCTCTTCTTCAATTTTGTCGATAACTCGGCATGAACCACTTTCTCTCAGTTTTTGCAGTTGATAGCTTTTACTTAACGGAAACTCATAGCGATCTATGGCGTGCCCAGAATTCGTGCTGTTAATAAACGTTTTCAGTAGATCTGTTTGCGGGTCATAAAGGGCGCAGGCGATACGGCACACACCCGGTGAGTGTTCTAGTATCCGGTCATGTAGATCTTTAAGCCTGTCCGTCAACGAGTGTTCTATATTGTTTAAAGGGTTGTGTAATATGCTAGCCATTTCTAAGCCCAACCTTGGTTGCCAGATAAACTAATTATAAATGGCATTATCTGAAGCGTTTCTAAATCTCAACTATTGACCAAGTTCCGTGAGTCTGAGCACAAACTATTGTCGGTTTCTAAAAGAACTACATTAGATTCATATCTGTTTATAATGGCGCATCGTTTTTTAAGACCGAAGCAAAGGGCTCTCAATGACTAAAACCTTTTATATGATGCGCCACGGTGAGACGCTGTTTAATGTAAGAAGAAAAATCCAAGGTTGGTGTGATTCACCACTAACTGAAAAAGGGATTCGTCAGGCACAACTTGCCGCCAAGTTTTTTGACAATATTGAACTCGACCGCCTCTACAGCTCTTCTACTGAACGCGCCAGTGATACCGCTGAAATCGTGACTCGCAACAGAATGCCTTTAACTCGTCTCAAAGGGTTGAAAGAGATGAATTTCGGCACTTATGAAGGTGAGAGTGAAGATCTGCATCCAAGTTACGAAGCTCGTGAAACACACTATTTGCAGTTTGGTGGCGAATCTCGCCAGCAATTAAAAGATCGCGTGCTGAAAACTTGCATTGAAATCATGGAGCAAGAAGGTAATAACACGGTTCTGGCGGTGTCGCATTCAGGTGCATGTAAACACTTTTTGTCCCTATGGCACGACTTAGATGATGTACTGAAAGGACCAATCCCGAACTGCTGCGTAATCAAATATGAGTATGAAAACAAAACCTTTAAGTTGGTGGAAATATTCGATATAACCAAAAACTTCAAGGAATAGTATTCATTCACATATAGGACGGACAATTAAGATATGGACATCATTATCGATAGACTAGAAGGCGGAGAAGTTATAGGACTCTTGGAAGAGCATTTAGCTGATATGTACGCCACTTCTCCACCTGAAAGTGTGCACGCGCTCGATGTAAACGCGCTTAAATCCCCCGAGATCACTTTCTTTAGCGGCTGGCGAGATGGGCAATTAATGGGTTGTGTGGCGATAAAACAATTGGACGAATCACACGCTGAGCTTAAGTCGATGCGCACCTCACGTCACGCCAGAAAATCAGGGGTAGCGACTCAACTACTGCAACATGCTTTGAACGTATCAACGGAACGTGGATATCAACGTGTAAGCCTAGAAACAGGCTCGGAAGAGTACTTTCTTGCGGCACGAAACCTTTATGAGAAGTTTGGTTTTAATTACTGCGAACCGTTTGCAGACTACAAACCCGATCCGAACAGTAAGTTCATGACTGTTGAGCTAAGGTAGCCAAAGAATTAGAACAGAGAGAAGACTCGGAAGGCTCAAAGCAGCCTATGCAAATTCTCAAAGTTGACGCTTTCTAAGTAATAAAAATAATTCCACTCCGATCACAAAATCACCAAAAAAGTGCGATTGGTCACATTTTTGTGCAGGCCTGTTAAGTTCATATAAGTGTAAATATATAGATATCAATAAGTTAACAGTTGGCACTGCTTATGCAATTCCTTTCTATAGACAGGTATGCAGGAGATCAGTGACATGGAAATGATTGGCAATAACTTTATTCTTGGTTTGGTCGGTGAAGTTTCTACATTAGTTTCAAAAGGTTCACGTCGTAGTTTGCTGAAGCATCAGGCTTCAGTTACCAAGTTACTGGATATGATTGATATGGTCAGACAGCATCGATCTCTCACTCACCAGTTTCTATTTAATCATCAACAAGAGGTTGTAGAGAAAATTGCAGCGCTTGATGAGGAGATGAAGAAAGCAATTACCAAGCTAGCGAGTGATCGTTACGTTGGTAATTCTATTGAAAGAATCGCACTAAAAAACAAGCTGTCTCAGTTAACCAGTAGCTACAAGGAACGTTCGATTTCGAACAATTTGGTGGCGCACGGCAAGGTGATTCGCCAACTGATTTTTCAGATCGATAGCCAGATCCTTATCTCTCTTGATAAAGCCGACAAGCTGGAGTTAGCAGGAGAATACAATGATCAGTGGCAAGCGGTGATGTCTGGTATTGAAGCGTTGACTCAGTATCGATTAAGCATCATGGCAATGAACATGAACTTAAAACCGGCACTGCTGGCAAAACAAGCGAATGTTCTCTATTCCAAACTGGTCAAAGTCAGTGACGTGTATTCGGATTACCACCCAGATCTGAATGAGTGTATGACACAGCTAGAAAGATATTTGACCGAGCATAAACATACAGAAGAGTATCAGGCGAAGTTGTTTGATTTGAGTTCAGAGATTTCAGCAGCCTTGGTTGATGTTTATGAAGCGATTATTGAAAAAACCTTCGCCAAAGCCATTAGTGGTGTTTATTCCGCAGAATGATTCGCAAGATGAACCAAGGGAGAGCTAATCGCTCTCCCTTTTTGTTGCCTGCTCTAAACCACCAGATCAGCAGGTTGAGTTTTACTGTGATGTAAAACGTTTTTGCCCCAAAGTGTGCCAGCCTAGCATTTGGGACACATTTTGTTTGTCATAATTTGACCTATTTTTTCTAATAACTAAGTATGTAGTTAGTTTTGCATGGGATGTCATACCGACACTGTTTTCATTTTGGATTTTGCGTTTAATTTTTTAATTAATAAAAACAATATGATAAGTGATATTATTCGGTATTCTTCTCTATACTTATATGGAACGTGTCTAGCTAAAAGATACTGTTGGGCATCAAAAGTGCACGTAATTAGGTGAGTAGAATGTCAAAAAAAGAAACTTCCCGAGGTCAACAAGTCGTTGATGTTGTTAAATCTGACTCAGTCGTCAGTTTGGGGAAAGAATATTTAGAAATCGGTATAGATGCGGCATTGGACTCTGGAGCTTTAAAAGACATACCATTAGTTAGTACTGTTGTAGGGCTATGTAGTAGTTATGGGACAGTAAAAGATCATATTTTCGCTACTAAGTTAATTAAATTTCTCAATCAGCTCTCAGAGGTTCCGTTATACGAAAGGATGATAATGGTTGAGAAGCTAAACGAAGACGATAAATTTGCTGGAAAGGCAGGCACCGCTTTAATTGAGATTCTTGATCGAATGGAAAGTGAAGTGAAGCCAGAATTAGCTGCAAAGTGTTTTTCGGCATACGCAAGAGAAATCATCAATTACAACGAATTACGCCATATGCTTCACGCTATTGAGCGAGTTCCCGCTTTTGAAATTAATGGGTTAGCAAAATTTGCTGTTGCGACAATAGGTACATTTCAGCAATTCGACCAATCAACGTTGCTAGCCTATGTTAATGCGGGTTTGGGTATGAATAATGGAGGCTTAGATGGTGGTGCTATTTTGCCTACAGATCTTTGTCGTCTATTCGTGAATAGCGGTGTTATTTCTCTAAATGGAACAACTATAGGTCAAGATGCCATACAAACGCTTTAAGACGGATTCGCAACGCATTTTTACTAAGCGTTGGCTCATGTGTTTAAGGTGTATGCAGAGGCTTGTTCAGTACGTTGCTCACACCTTAGCAATCATCAACTTTTAATTAAGAGGTAATATGAGAAAAGACATTCCTGCGCCCGTAATCGCGGTTTTATCAGACAATTTATCTGCACTCGAAACTCATGCAAGCCTCGATAACCTTTTCTTATATGCTGATGCCCCAGGGGAGCCGCCTGAAGGTTCTAAGCCCGTTAAAGTTCAAGCGTGGCTAAGACGAATTAACAAAGAATCAGACGAACCATTAAAAGTCCTTGGTAAGTTGATTGAAACGTATATGGAGTTACCAAATCAAGAAGAGGAAGAGGTCTTCCTGTGGGGAACTAACGTCACAAATCATAAAAAGGAATTCAAAGAAAAGCTCGAGTCAATTTTTGCTCAGTGCAATCTAACTTACATTAATGGCGGTATTGTATCTGATGGTAGTTCCGCTCCAAGTCGCTCCTTGTCTGACTTAATTAAAGGCAGAGATATTCCCTCAATTGAAACTGAATTTACAAGAGCGCTAGCAAATGTAAACTCTGAACCTAGAGAATCAGTGTCAGCAGCTTGCAACATTTTGGAATCCATCTTTAAAGTCTATATTGCTGACGAGCAATTAGAACAACCTCAAAAGCAAGATCTACAAAACGTTTGGAAAGTTGTGCGTGGTGATTTAGGTTTCGACCCCAAATTGGTTCAAGATGATGACTTAAAAAGAGTGTTATCAGGCATCCTGTCAATTGTTGACGGTATTGGAGCGTTTCGCACACATGCCAGTTCAGCGCATGGTGAGGGTCGAGTTATGTATAAATTAAAGCCTCGTCATGCTCGTTTGGCAATTCACTCTGCCCATACAATAGCGATGTTTGTGCTTGAAACTTGGGACGAAAAACGTAAGTCAGCGAGCTAAACAAATCTGTTCAAGAGGGCTTTATGAACCACAGCAATTGATAGGCATTTTTAAATGAATGAAGATATTTATAAAGACTTCTATGAAACACTAGAGGCATCTAAAACAGACCCATTTAGCTTAAGTGTTAAGCAAGCTTTTGATTGGTTTTTAGAGTTTATTGGGCAAGACGAGTGGGCAGTTAGGAAAGGGAAAGTCGTTCAATACTTTCAAAACATGAACCAATCGATATACAAGAAAAATGATGGTGAAGCCATCAAGAAGGGTAAGAATCGGATAGCAATGTACGAGGATTGGATCTCGTGGTACATGTATTTGGCTGAAGCTGTAATTGATAAGCCCCAAGTAAGTGAACCTAATCAATCATCAAGAGTCTTCCCGTTTTTTGCCATGATTGGTGACTATAGAACAGAGTTAGAGGCTATAAGTGGTATCGAAGGAAAGCTGCAAGACCTTCTTACCAAAAATATCAATCAACCTGATTCAGTATTATTCGAAATGGTCGTTGCTATTTGCTATGTGAGAAACGGTTGGGAAGTGGAGTTTATTCCGGAAACTCGAGCGCATAAAACCCCTGATCTGCTAGTAAAAAAAGGCGACGAAACATATTACGTTGAGTGTAAACGGTTGGGTAAAGTTACTGAATATTCAGAAAATGAACGAAATGAATGGTTGAAAAGATGGAATTTACTTGTTCCTACTTTTTTCCATTATCCAGATTCAACTTTTATAGAAGTAACTTTTAAGCAAGAAGTCGCAAAAACAAACCCTAACCTTTTATCTAAAGCATTTTTGGATATGGCTCAATGTGGTGCTATCAGTAAGGGGTTCTGTGTCGAGAATGATGAAATCAAGGTATGTGCTAAACACATTGATATGAGAAGGGTTGAAGAACACTTTGATAAGTGGATGGTTAAGTATCCATCAGCACAATTCTATGAGTTGTTTGATGATGAATATGTTCCTTATGGAAGTTACACCATTGCTGGTGAAATAAACTTAGTTGAAGTGGGAGAGGAAGGGGATGTCATAAACATTTTTGCAGACAAGGTTGGTAAAGTATTTTGTGCAAGGTGGCAATGTATAGCGGATGCATCTATCGATAAGAAAGCCAAAGATGTGAAAAAGTTATTATCAAAGGCAGTAAAGCAAGCTCCTAATGATTTCCCTACAGTTATTCATATTGGCTACGAAACTCTTCATGGTCCAGAAATAGAGATTATACGAGACCAAAAAATAACAAGTCTCATATCTGACTTTGAATTTGGTGATCAGAGTGTTGCATCAGTATTTTGTCATTCATTTCAACCGAGACATTTTGCTGATGGAAACTGGGATTTTGCTGAAACTACCAGATATTACGGTATAGAAATGAATCCTGATGCGATCTTAAAAGAAAATTTGCTATTACAAAGGGACGGAGTTGAAACCAGTAATGATTCGCATTGGATGCAAGACTTGCGAGAATACATGAATTAGGCTCATTACAAGAGTTTAAGGTTTCAAGATTCAACATACTTTTCCTAATCATACAGAGACGTTTTGAAGCATCAGGTCTAGCACGTTTATGTCCAGCAATGAGTTTAATTGTCTTCTTATGTAGTTAATAAGAATTTAATTTCTGAGTACGAAGTCCTACTAATCGTTCAGCGATGAGCAACCCTACTGTATCACTTAGTTTCTTTGAAGAAGTGAGCTACAAGTTTCATCAACTAGGCAGTATGTTGGTTCACTGTAATCTGATGATTAGTCACAAACGTTATAAAACAGTCATCACTTCGCGGTGTTTGTTCCGTAGAGAAGGTTCTCAAGATAAGCATTTTCGAATAAAAGTAGTGAGGGGTGTACGTGATAGAAACGCCTGATAGCAGAATTTACTTAGAGTGTATGTAGGATGTTTTAGATATTTGTCACATATTGACATGAAATGTTTGAGTGTTTGCTCGAAAGTGATTAAATAAACACCGAGTTTAATTTTAGCTAATCAGAGAGGATCCCGTTATGCCAGAAGCGTTTTGTAACTGTTGCCGTAAAACTACACAGCATAAAGTTGTTATGAGACGTTGTTCTTCAGAATCGGAATCGAGTTGGCAAGCGGTACATGCTTTTCTTTCAAAAATTTTTAACGGTGAACATTACTACCCAATGGAGCAGCAAATGTTCTGTCGAGAATGCAATCACAAGTTGGTAGTAGCAAGTAACAAATACTCTGGGGCTGATACCGTCAAGGTGTAGCGTTATAAATTAAACCAGTATCACTATTCCAAATACAGGCACTGTTTAGCTAAAAGCAGTGCCTGTATTTTTGCGCCTAGTAGCAAAGAGATACAAGATTCTCCTTACTTCGGAATTATTGTTTCGAACATTATTAATTGGATGATTGTGACTCGATTTATACACCAACGGAGTTTCCGCAAGTCCCACCTCTGTTGACTACAAGTTTTCTGTCGATGAGGGAGAAATGATATACAGAATTCACTCTGAGTCAGATGCCAATCCTTTCACAGAGCGGTTGTTTAAGTCGTTT
This sequence comes from Vibrio plantisponsor, assembly GCF_013041605.1. GTDB lineage: Bacteria > Pseudomonadota > Gammaproteobacteria > Enterobacterales > Vibrionaceae > Vibrio > Vibrio plantisponsor. The sequence continues at coordinate 440,345 of NZ_JABEQC010000001.1, forward strand.
AAACTGTCCAATACCTTGTATTAGCCGATAAAAAAGGAGCAATTGAATTGCTCCTTTTTACTGTCTCTTTCATCCGTTTTGATAACGGGATTAATGATCCAGATATAGGTAGTTTTGCCAGCTCTTCATGCGGATAAGCACTTTACGCATAATAGAAACGTGCTCAAAGCTATCTGAATACACTGCGACCTCTGCACTAGAACCTAACGGTAGATGGTATTCACTCATGTCATCAGTGAGTTTCAGTTTAACCATCACTCGGCCTTGAGTGTTGATTGCCTGAGTACCTAACAGTGAACCTCTCGCCTGTATTTGGCCTTCAGCAATCGCAGGGATAACATCAACCACTTCGCCTTTGAACACCTTACCTGGAATCGATCTAAATACGAACTCTGCTTCAAAACCCGATTGTAAACGCTGCATAGAGTTTTGGCGGAAAGCACCGTAGAAGTAGACATCTTCGGTGTGAACGAAAGTCATTACCGGAGCTAACGGTAGCGGTACTGCCATCATACCCGGACGCAATGCTAGTTGAGTAACAAAGCCGTCAGTAGGTGCGGTTACAACGGTTTGTTCTAGATTAAATTCAGCTTGAACTAGCTCTGCTTGCATACGCGCTACAGTGGTGTTTTCACCATTGATTTCTGACTCATAAGCTAAGCGTGAAGATTCTTCACTCGCTTGCGCTGCTTCCAAAGCGGCTTGAGCACCTTTGTAAGCTTGATTTGTGGTGTCAACTTGCTGTGCTGTAAATGCGCCACGTTTAAAGCCCTTGTTGTAACGTTCGTACTCTCGTTTTGCTTTATCGCGTTCAGCTGTGGCTTTTGCTGTATTTGAAACAGCGCCTTTGTAAACCGATTCCAATTGCAGAACTTGTTGCTCTGCTTCAGCGACAGACGCTTGTTTTTGGACAACGATAGCTTGAAATGGTGTTGGGTCGATTTTAAACAACACATCGCCTCGCTTCAGAGGCTGGTTTGGAACCACGTCTACTTCAATAACCTTGCCGCGAACACCTGAGACAATCGGCGTTGTGCTATAGGCTTGACCACCGATTGCGGTAAATGGGTGGTTGTAGTTCATGAGAAGAATCAAGGTACCAATCAGCACCACACCACCTAATACAGCAGTCGGCACTGACCACTTGTTTAGAGGGATTTTGAAAATCTTAAAAACGGCAATACAAATCGCGGTGTAAGTCAGAATAAGTAACAAATCCATTATTTTTGCTCCTCTTCTTGAGCTGTCTCAGAAGCTGCAGGAGCTTGGCTTTGACTTAGTTTTGCGATTTCAGTTTTTAGCATGGCTACTTGTTGGGTCAGTTCATCGACACGTACATGAATATCGTGTGTTTCTTCCTGAAGTTTATGGAAACCCCAACCTCGGTCCTCGCGCCATAGTGTTGCCCAAATCCATAAGAACGGCCACAGAACGTGAAGAGTAAACAGGCTAACCCAGCCTGCCACGTGAATGGCATCTTGATGAGGGTGATTGCGCTCTTTAGCAATTTCGTACGGAATGTCATGGATGACGATGATGCCGTAGAAAATCACTAAACACACAAATACCAACATACCTAGGGCAAAATAATCTAAAAACATAGAGTGGTCCTATATAAATTGAATACTTATAGTCGTGAATAACAAAGTTTTTACCTCGTAAAATCACAGCTAATTTAATAATGCACAGTGGTGACTCATTAAAATTAAGTCATAGCTATGAGAAAACCGCGGATGAGTACCGTTTTCGCCTATTAAAGCGTAGTACGTTTTTCTTTAACACCGTAGCCCATTCTACTTGCGAAGTAACACGGTTGCATACGTCTATTTCTACCCAAGTCACTTCTAACTATCTGTTCAGAGTGAAATTATTCGACCTTGGACCCTGTGTTGATTTAAAACATAGTCACACTATGTCAGGAATCAAGATTGTGCAGAAAATCAAAAAGCTATTCTGAACAGACTTGGTTTCGTCCATTTGCTTTGGCGCGATACAAGGCTTTATCTGCACGGTAGAAGGTTCTTTGCGTATTTTCGCCTTCTTTGCTCAATGTGATCCCGATACTAACGGTTAATCCACGTTCGCCAAGGATATCCTGCCAGTGGTACTTAAAGATTCGTTCACGGAACTCTTCTGCAGCGGTTTGTGCTTGTTCTAAAGTCATGTTTTCAAGAATGACTAAGAACTCTTCACCACCATAGCGAACACAAGAGGCTTGCGGAAAGTTGAAATGTTCCGCCAATTCACTTGAGACATTGACTATAGCTTTGTCACCAACAAGATGACTAAGTTCATCATTGATCGATTTAAAGTGGTCAATATCCACGACTAGGAAAGCAAAAGGGGTTTCGTTGTGGAGCAGCTCTCTGAGCTTCCCGTCCAACCAACGACGGTTATGCAGTTTGGTGAGAGGATCGGTTAAGACGTCCTGTTCCAGACGCGCAACCGCATTTTTGTGCTGTTCTGTACTCTCTTTCAGCTCTTGATTTTCAAGTTCTGAAACGATCAATTTCAGTTGCAGTTCAAACCGCGATAAACGGCGCAACTGTGTTGCACCGAGTTCAGCAATCGGAATTTTTTGGATCAGCTCTGATTCAATCTCAAACGCTTCGCGCTCATAGCGTAAGGCTTCTTTATAGAGACCTTGACGTTCAAAAATACGGGCAAAGGTTTTGTATAAACCTTTTTCCAACACTGGCGAAGGAAAGCGTTTTAAGCGCTTTTCGGTGCTAAATAGCAGCATATTGGACATATCTGGTTTGCCCAATTCTAGAAAACATTTTGCCCGTTCAACTCGAACCATATTGGCAAGCCAGTATGAATGAATGTTGCCCGGTGAAAACTGAACTGTTGATAGAATGCGAAGCGCTTGCTCTATCTCGCCTTGGTGACGATATATCTTGGCTTCGTACAATATGGTTTGTCCGGCAAGAATTTTATCACTGACAAGTATGCTCAGTTCTTCACACTCTCGCACCAGTTCGCCAGCTTCATCAAATTGGCCAAGGCTTACATAACAGGCGAGCATGTAAAGTTTGTATCGTAATCTTAGAGAACGGCTGCTAATGGCGTGGTCGAGGCTGTCAATTTTTAGGTAGTAGCTCATTGCCCTGCGGTGATCGCCATAGGCATCACACAAGTTACCCATGCCCAGAATTGCTAGCACATAATCATCAATATAACGGTGCTCAACGGCCAGTCCTGAAGAAGAGATGTGTTCTTGCAGCGCTTCAACGTAATCGCCATTTTCAATCAGAAGCTCCGCTAGGCTGTTTTTAACCGACAGAATGAGTTCAGCATTCTCGTCATCTAGCAAATTGAGTGCAGACCTTAACTCACTGATACTGTTGCTGATTTGGCGCATTTCAGCATGGAACTCTGCGCTGACAATAAAGCAGAGTGCTTTTTCTTCTTTGGTGGAAGCGATAGTTCTACGAATTTGATTCCAAAAGGCAATCGCTTCTTCACCGCTTACCGATGTTGCGTCTAACCCTGCTTCCTGAACTTTATTGAGTAGTGCTTCCATCGACTAATCCTCCCAGCTCATGTCTTCGAGCAGTTCAAGGGTAAAAGGAAAGCTGACGATAGTATGAAGAGTCGCATCAGGAAGTGCACCGTGTAATTTTTTGCGTTCCCAAGGATAAATTTCAATCATCTTCTCAAGTACATCAAACATATGTTGTGCTGCTTCACCACGTTCGTTCACTAGCAATCCCAGATAGTTGGCGCTTAAACGCGACAGGAGATCTTTAGAACCACAGAGGGAATGAACGAGTTCAGTACAAGCATCCAAAAACAGCGGGTTCGCATGATGAATAGAAATAACAGAGAAGGTTGAGTTCGTCAGGTCAACCTTATGCAGCACCATATGTTCCCACCAGTGATTCTCAGGCACAACATTCGACAAATGTTTTTCTGTATGGAAATCATGCTGATTTCGAATTCGGTTGAGCAACTTAATTGCTCGCTGATCAAGCTGGCGTTTGGATGTGCGGGCTTTATCTGAGCCGAGTCGCATCGTCTGTTCATGCAGCATTTGCAGTGAGTATTTGCGGTATTTCTGAAATGCTTCTAACGCCGTTTTGTCATCGCCACTCTCTTCAGCGACGAGAGACTGCTGATAGCAAATCTGTGAAAGCAGTTCACCATTATCGAAGTTACGCGCGGTGTCTTCTGCTGAAATAAGTAACTTGGCTGCTTGGGCAAGATTTTTCCTCAGTAACTCAATTCTTGCCCGGCTAATGTAAGAATGTGCCTTCATCCAAGATAAGTTATGAGCGACGGCTAACTTGTGTGCTTTCTGCGTGGCTTGTTGCGCATCTTCGATGCGTTCAAGACCTAAAAGAGCCAAACCTCGGAAATCCCAAACTTCTGCCTGCCAAGTTTTATCATGGTGTCCGATCAGTGCTTCATCAGCGCCATCGAGCACAGTGAGCATGTCGACATACTGTTCAAGCAGGTACAAATCCCATGCCCATAAAATACGAGCTTTGCCTTCCAGCCACGAGATATCCATATTGTGGGCAACTTTGGCAGCAAGCTGGTGAGTTGAACACGCTTGGTCATATTGCTTTGTGATGCGCCAAATATTGCCTAATCCAATCAGGCTCTCGATCAGCACTTCAACTTCGTCGACCAATGCCGATTGCTCTAAAGCGTTAATCCAAAATTGTTGGGCGGTGTAGTATTTGGCTTGTCCCCAGAATTGGAGGGCATGAACGTGGAGAATTTCAGGAAGGAACTCGTCAGTATCGAGGCTATTTTGATATTGGTACGCCTCTTTGATGTTCTTTAAACCGCGGCGGTAATCCATCTCACACCAAGCGCAGCGAGACATAATGATCAGCGCTTGAATAATGCCATCGTGAAACTGGGATTGTTTAGCTTGGACAAGGGCGTTTTCAGCTATCGCCAATACTTCCGCAGGCTCAGACTCTATACGGAGTTTAAGCTGTTTAAGTTCTGATAATAAAAGGTACTGGCTTTGATCCAAATCCATTACTTCCTGGCTGTACGACTCACACGACATCTCTCAATGTGTTGCCACTTGTCCGCAATGCGTCGTTTTAGTATCGATGCCATTTAGCACCAATTAGGCGGCAGAACGGAAATGTTTATGATTTTGCTCGTGTATAAATTTGTGCTTCCTCACACTCCGCGCCGAAACGTTTAGGACAAGAGCTCTTTTAACGTCAAAGGCTTCTGAGTTAATCCTAGGTTTTGTGCGGCAGTGTTTCCATGTTTATCTTGGTAGCATAGATTGTGCCAAGCGCGGTAAATGTCGAGTAACGGCTGTAGCCCACCGGGACGTAACTTGCGTCTAGGTTCGTTGATGAAAGATTCGAAAAGCAACTGAAAACGTTGCTGATAAAACTCAGTCTGTTTTATTGAAGCCTTTTGCAACCAAGCTTCAGGCTCTGGATTTGCCCCTGCAAGATAGCAGATACCTTTGGAGCCTTTCTCTTGATGAGCTATCGCCCATCTGTCTCGCCACCAACCCATCAGAACAATATCAACTTTGTTAAAAGGCTGATTGTCTTGCCAGCTCTCATCTTCTTCTACGTACATTAAGTCAACGTTTTGACGTCGAATTCTCGATAGACAGACGCTCAACGCTGCTGAGCGCAGAATCGGATCTTGAGGCATGAATATCGATACGTGTTTATCCATATCGCACATGTCCAAGACATGCAGGTAATGTGCATAAGAGGTATAGGGTGGACGAATCAACGCGCCTTTTGATGGATAGTTAAAGGTGGAAAGATTGCCCATTGGGTCTTCAACATTGCCGCGAGCCAGTATCGTTTGATATTGCTGATCTATACGCTCTCTCAATATCGGTGAAGGCTCAGGTTGTGGGACGTTCGCTTCCGAAGAGTGGTCTCTTGAAACGAATCGAGCCGGAAATTCATAAGGGTTGTGATCCACTGGCCCTACAGGTTCTTCTTTTGCCGAATAGTTCACATGTTGGCAAAGAATATAGCCTGTATTCGCTTCTCCTGTTGCTATCCAAAGCACACCATTATTGCTTTTGGGTTGCAGTGGCATGTAGTGCGAAGAGAATTGAAAACTGCTGGCGTGGTTAACCCAACGCGCGTCGATCATCGCGAGTTTTCTGCGACAGCGACTGGCGATGTGTTCAATATGATCGTAAAAAGTTTTCGGGTTGATGCTCAGTTTACGGCAGATTTCTCGTACCGAATAACCCATGAAAAGTAACCCGAATAAGGTTTCTTGGAACAAAAGTTTTTTGTTCGCACCAGACCATTTATCGACAAAAGTAGAGTGACAAGATTTGCAGCGATAGCGTTGACGATCGCCACTGTAGCCGAAGGCATGATAGAGATGTTTGTGTGTATGAACAGAAAGCCCAGCGTTTTCACATTCTAGATTGCGACAGGCAGGCAAGCCGTCACTGTGAAGCTGACGTAAACGAACCAGTTCGTTGAGGACTTCTTTGTTATTAAGTAAGGGGGGGAAAGCACCGCACTCACGACAAACCATCGTTGGACGCTTAGGATTTGCGCGCTGCAAAACATACCGTTCTGCATCACTCAAACCAAAGTTGTCACACGCCAATGTTTTACAAAAGTTGAGCTGCAAGCCATCAGCGTCCGCAGGTAATTGGTCGGTCGACACGATCTCCCCCTCGGTAATTTGGAAGGGTGCCAAGCGCGCTACTCGGCAACCCTGAAGTAAATTTTGAATTACATGGTGATAGCTGTTTCAAGTGCTACTTGCATCATTTCATGGAAAGATTTTTGACGCTCTTCTGCACTGAGTTTTTCACCACGTAGAATATGGTCAGATACGGTCAGAATTGTTAGAGCGCGAGCGCCCAAATCTGCTGCTACACCGTAGATACCTGCAGCTTCCATATCAACACCTAGGATGCCTAGTTTTTTCATTTTCTCGAAAATTTCTGGCTCTGGAGTGTAGAACAGGTCTGCAGAGAAAATGTTACCAACTTTAACCGAAACATTTTGAGCACGAGCTTGAGCAACAGCCGCTTCTAATAGATCAAAATCAGCGATTGCAGCAAAGTCATGGTTGCTGAAACGGATACGGTTAACTTTAGAGTCAGTAGATGCGCCCATACCGATAACCACGTCCATCAGTTTAACGTCGTCACGTACGGCACCACAGCTACCTACACGAATTACGTTTTTCACACCGTATTCAGCAATCAGTTCGTGAACGTAGATACAGCATGATGGAATACCCATACCGTGACCCATTACAGAAACTTTTTTGCCTTTATATGTGCCGGTGTAACCGAACATATTACGTACGTCACACACTTGCTTCACGTCTTCAAGGTAAGTATCCGCAATGAATTTTGCGCGAAGCGGGTCACCAGGCATTAGTACTGTTTCAGCGAAATCACCAGGTTGTGCGTTAATGTGTGGGGTTGCCATAATTGTTCTCCAAAAATGTTCAGCCAATTAAACAGTATTGCATGTCAAATTACTATTTCTGTTGACTGAGGATTTGTCTGTTGAGGCAATATTAGTGAGTAATAACAGGGTTTCTTGCGATTTTGGTCACAAAAAAAGCGAGTGTGGTGCATCACTCGATAGTTGATAACTAAAAGTGTTGAAACTGATAGAGCAATCGATACAGGAAAACGTTGGCTTTATTTGTACGAATTTTAAAATTGTATAACTAGTTTTAAATGTGCTATAACTTGTACAAAGTTTTCTTTTGTATAATTGTTATTATCAACTTTAGAGAAGAGGGCGCTGATATGGCTGATTCACCTATTTTGTTGGGCATTAGTGCTTGTGTTCTTGGGCAGAACGTTCGATTTGATTCTGGTCATAAAGCCAGCCAATTTGTAAATAAAGAGCTCGCGCCCTATTTCGAGTTTGTTCCCGTATGCCCAGAAGTTGGGATGGGGTTGCCTGTGCCGCGCCCACCAATACGTTTAATCTCCAATGATGAACGTATTTCTCTGGTTGAAACCAAAGATCCAACCAAAGACCACACCGCTGGTTTGTTGCAGTATTCTGAGCAGAAAATAAACCAACTGATGGATATGCATTTGTGCGGCTACATTGTCTGTGCAAAATCGCCTTCTTGCGGTATGGAAAAAGTCAAAGTGTATAAATCCCATGAAGCCGAAAAGACTGGAGTTGGACTTTACACGCAAATGTTGATGGAAAAAATGCCTTGGCTTCCGGTGGAAGAAGACGGAAGACTCAATGACGCGGTGTTAAAGGAAAACTTTATAACGCGTGTGTATTGCCTGCATGATTTCTATCAAACACTGGGCAAAGAGCCAACCGCGGGTAAAGTTGTGGCATTCCATTCTCGCTATAAGCTGACGTTAATGGCTCATCACCCTATGTCTTATCGTGAGCTGGGAAGATTAGTGGCAAATGTGGCAAACTACGCGCCCGACGAGTTTATTGAACTGTACCGTTTAGGTTTGATGCAAGCTTTGAAAATCAGAGCCAGCAGAAAGAATCACACTAACGTGTTGATGCATCTTCAGGGTTACTTTAAACGTTCGCTTGATAAGTCTCAGAAAAAAGAACTCTCAGAAGTTATTCATGATTACAGAAAGGGCATTTTGCCGCTGCTCGCGCCAATTACCCTAATTAAGCACTATTTGACGTTATATCCAGATTCTTACCTGATACAGCAACGCTATCTGGATCCATATCCACAGGAGTTAAAGTTACGCTATGGCTTATGAACAAAAGCTATACGCTATTCGTGAAGTAGCAGAGTTAACCGGTGTTAAGCCTGTAACACTAAGAGCTTGGCAACGCCGATACAATTTGGTTCAGCCGCAAAGAACTGAAAAAGGCCATCGTTTATTTAACCAAGAAAATATCGATAGCATTAAAGAGATACAGGGATGGCTGGCTAAAGGCGTATCCATAGGCAAAGTGAGCGAGTTGCTGAAAGGCGGCGTTCCTACTAATGAGTTACAGCAGGAAACGCGAGTACAACTGGAAGAATGTGAGCAGTTACTTACGGCACTCTCTCAGCTGAATCGTGGCAAGTCAGAGAACATTATTGCCACGGTAATGAAAGAGTATCCGTTGGATATTGTTGAGAGCCAGTTTGCGTTTCCGGTGATTGATGCTTTAGAGCGAGTGAAAGGCCCTTTGCGCTCTCTGCAAAAAGGTCTGTTTCAATCTCTGATGATCAATAAGCTTTCATCGATTCTGGAAGCCGAAAACAAAGCGGCTCACAAAGGTAAATGCTTATGTGTCAGTTATGATCCGGTGGGTAGCTTGCTGGCCTGGCTTTGGGCGGTTACATGGTCTGAGAAGGGCTACAATGTGACGTTTCTTGATGGCGTCGATGACGTCTCAGGGCTGGTAGGTAACGAAGCCGTTGAATCATACAGTGCATTGGCATTGTTCTCTCATAAATCACTGGCAGACGCGCAGATGACTGCGATCGCTAAGCTGCGTAAGCAATTTAACGATCAATGCTTTCTGTCTGATGTACTGCAAACACTCAATGGACTGGATTAGTGAAACTTGTTTGGTTACGCCGAGATTTAAGAGCCGTTGATAATACGGCTCTTAACAGCGCAATTGAGAGCGGAGAACCCGTCACCGCTGTCTTTATCGCCACGCCTGAGCAATGGCATCAACACCATATGGCTCCCCGTCAGGCTGATCTTATCTATCGTCGCCTGAGCGCTCTGCAACAAGAGCTTAGAGCGCTTAATATTCCGCTGCTTTATAAGGAAGTGAGTGATTTTGAGCAATCGGCAAACAGCATTGTTGAGATAGCGAAGCTGTGTGAAGTTAACGAAGTCTTGGTCAATCAAGATTACGAAGTGAATGAGCAGGCGCGAGATAAACAAGCTCAATCCGCATTAGCACAACAAGGTATCGGATGGCAGTCGTATCACGACAAATGCATCATCCCCGCAGGCAGTCTGCTCAATAAACAAGGCCAATATTTCAAGGTATTTACGCCTTTTAAAAAGGCTTGGCTTGCTGTTGCTGGCGTACCCATCATTTCTGCTACCCAAAGTGCAGCCAAAGCAGCGTTAGCAAAAGCAGTGCAACCTTTGGTTTGGAACCAACAGCAGTTATTCAGTTATCCGAGAGAAGACAGCTCTGGATGGGAGGTCGATTTTGAGTCGATTCGATCTCAACTGAGATCGTTCTGCCAAGAGCGTATGGACAGTTACCACGAGCAACGAGATTTTCCTGCCATAGATGGCACCAGCAGTTTGTCTCCTTACTTAGCGATAGGTGCGTTGTCGGCAAGACAATGTATGGCAAGGCTTTACGCTGAATCCAAAATGGGCTTTTTGTCTCAAGGCGCTCAAACATGGCTGAGTGAGTTGATATGGCGCGAGTTTTATCAGCACTTACTTACTTTTGAGCCTAAGTTGTGCAAAGGAAAAGATTTCCTCTACTGGGGGCGTTATGTGAAATGGTGGCAGGAGCATGACCATTTTGAACGTTGGTGTCAGGGAGAAACGGGCTACCCAATTGTGGATGCGGCCATGAGACAACTGAATCAAACGGGGTGGATGCATAACCGCTTACGAATGATCGTTGCCAGCTTTCTGACCAAAGATCTGCATATCGACTGGCGTTGGGGCGAACGCTATTTTATGAGCAAGCTTGTTGATGGTGACTACGCGGCAAACAATGGCGGCTGGCAGTGGTGTGCATCAACAGGGTGTGATGGTCAGCCGTATTTTCGAATTTTCAATCCGATCACCCAAGGTGAAAAATTTGATGAAAGTGGAGTATTCATTCGCCACTGGATTCCGGAGTTGAGTTCGGTGCCTGACAAATATATTCATGCCCCTTGGTTATGGGCGGGTGTAAACTCGGTGTTATATCCTTCTCCAATAGTTGATCATAAAGCGGAAAGAGAAGTAACCTTAGACATGTATAAGCAGGCAAGGGATAAAGATATACATGTTGCGTAAGTTATTGGTCATTGGTTGCATAGTGGCGTCCAGTTTTATGACAAAGGTGTTTGCAGCCACTTATGACTTTCCGATGGAAGGAAGCAGCATGGTGGGAAATGCCCAATACCATGTGATTGAAAAAGGCGAAACATTAGCGCAAATCGCCAAGCAGTATGACATCGGTTTTTTAGGCTTGATGGCTGCGAATAAAGGCGTTGATCCTTTCCTTCCACAAGAAGGTTATGTACTGACCATTCCGTCGCAAATCATTTTGCCCATGGTGCCTTATGAAGGCATCGTGGTGAATCTTGCTGAACTGCGTCTTTACTACTTCAAGCCTGAAGAGAGAAAGGTGCATATTTTCCCTGTAGGTATCGGTCGAATTGGACGTGATACGCCTGAAATGGAAACCAAGATCAGCCAGAAACGACCAAATCCAACTTGGACTCCACCGGACTCTATCCGAAAAGAATATCTGCAAAAAGGCATTGAACTGCCAAAAGTTGTTCCTTCAGGTCCAGAGAATCCACTAGGTGAATACGCGCTTCGCCTTGCCTTTGGTAATGGTGACTACCTGATCCATGGTACCAATAAAGATTTTGGTATTGGTTTGCGTGTAAGTTCTGGCTGTATCCGTATGGAGCCGAAAGATATCGAATGGTTGTTCAATCAGGTTGAGCGAGGCGAAAAGGTTCGCATCATTGACGAACCAGTCAAAGTGGCCTTGGAACCTGACAGAAGTGTTTTCGTTGAAGCGCACGAACCACTGACTCGCAGCGATGGCAGCAAGAAAGATCTCGTTTTACCAGTAGAGCTAAAATGGTGGCTGGATGAGTTTGATAAGTCGGAAGTGAAAGCAAAAGCGGTGATACTGGCGCAAAACGGAGTGCCGGTCGAAGTGGTTGCTCCAGAATTTGATTAAGCTCAGTTCGCTAAAATAGCGAAAGTTGCATACGAAAAAGCCGCCTAACAAGGCGGCTTTTTCATTCAAGAAGAGCAGTGTTAAGCAACTTGCCACTGAATTGCTTCTCCAGCGCGAATTGGAACCACTGTTTCGCCGCCAAAAGGCATGCTTGCAGGAACTTCCCAAGACGCTTTGGTTAGAGTCACAGTGTCTGTGTTGCGTGGAACACCGTAGAAGTCCGGACCATTGTGGCTAGCGAATGCTTCCAGATTCTCAAGTTTACCTTCTTGCTCGAATACTTCGGCGTACAGTTCCAGTGCCGCGTGAGCCGTGTATGAACCCGCACAACCACAAGCCGCTTCTTTCTTGCCTTTAGCGTGAGGCGCTGAGTCTGTTCCTAGGAAAAACTTCTTGTTGCCAGACGTTGCTGCCGCGATAAGCGCATGTTGGTGAGTTGCACGCTTCAAAATTGGCAGACAGAACAGGTGAGGGCGAATACCGCCAACCAACATATGGTTGCGATTAAACAGCAAGTGGTGAGCAGTAATGGTTGCTGCCACGTTGTCTGAAGCGTTCTTCACAAAGTTAACCGCTTCTGCGGTTGTGATGTGTTCTAGAACGATTTTAAGGTTAGGGAAATCATTCACGATTGGCGCAAGAACGGTTTCTAAGAAGGTCTTTTCACGGTCAAAAATGTCGACTTCGTGAGTGGTCACTTCGCCGTGAACCAGCAGCAACATACCTTCTTCTTGCATTGCTTGCAGAACTGGGTAAATGTTTTTCGCGTTCGTCACACCCGAGTCAGAGTTGGTCGTTGCACCTGCTGGGTAGAGTTTTGCGGCAACTACAGCACCAGACGCTTTCGCTTGGCGAATATCGTCAGCTGAGGTGTTATCGGTTAAATACAAAGACATCAAAGGTTGGAACGTAGCACTTGGATTTTGCGCCATGATGCGATCACGGTAAGCAAGCGCCATTTCGGTATTGGTCACGGGTGGGACGGTGTTTGGCATAATAAGCGCGCGTCCGTTGTAACGGCTGATATCACGCACAGTATCAGCAAGAACTTCGCCATCGCGAAGGTGAACGTGCCAGTCGTCAGGACGAGTGATCGTAAGTGTTGTCATGAATTGCTCCCACCATGAAGTCATTGGAATGATTGGAGCCTAAAAGAAATTTTGCGTTACGCAAACGCTTCCGTTTAGGCGACAGGATGATAGAGTAATTGGCTTCTCATTTCATCTTTTAATTTGTCAGTTCTGTTTGTTTACAGCAGTTTCTCGCGCCTAATAGATTGAAACGATAGCGTATTTGTGTCATTCATAGCCCTGTTCTGTGATCACTGGAAGCGAGACGCCTAGGTGGCTCGGATATTTATTTTGTTTAACCATACGTAAGGATGTGTGTCATGTCGTCAGCGGTACTTTCTCAAATCAATGTGTATCCAGTGAAATCGGTGGGTGGACTCTCTTTATCTACCACATGGGTTGAGAAACAAGGGTTGATGTTTGACCGACGATTTATGCTGGCACTTGCTGATGGCAGTATGGTGACAGCCCGTAAATACCCGCATATGGTCAAGATTCGATCTAGTCTGACGCCGGATGGTCTGATATTTAGCGCACAGGGTAAATCGCCACTTACGATTCGTTACGCCGACTTTAAAATGCAGGAGTCACCGGCAACGGTTTGGGATGACCGCTTTATTGCGTACACCACAACAGATGAAGCAGACGACTGGTTCAGTGAGATTATGGGGCAGCGTGTTGAGCTGTTGTTCACTGGTCAACAGTCCAATCGTGTTCGTGATAAGTTCGGCCATAACGTCAGCTTTGCGGATGGTTACCCGCTATTAATTATTAGCCAAGGCTCGCTGGATGAGTTGAATCGTCGTAGTCCGGAACATCACAGCATGGATCAGTTTCGCACCAACCTTGTTGTATCAGGTACGGAACCTTTTGCGGAAGATGGTTGGAAGCGCATCCGTATTGGTGAAGTGGAATTCGAGGCTCTGAAGCCTTGTGAACGCTGCATTATGACGACGGTGGATCTTGAAAAAGGCCAATATCGTCCAACCAAAGAACCACTGCGTACCCTTTCCCAGTTTCGTGCTAACGAGCGCGGTGGCGTATTCTTCGGCCAGAATCTTGTAGCCAGAAATGAAGGCATGATTCATGCGGGAGACAAGATAGAAGTTCTAGAATACAAAGAGAAAGAGTACTACCCAGATTTAGGGCAGCGTCACTACCTGATGACTTGTGTTGAGCGTGAAGAAATTGCTCGCGATTTTGTGACTTTCTGGCTGGAGCCGCAACACGGCGTGTTGCCGAATTATCAGCCTGGTCAACATTTGCCCATTGAGATTATTGTCGACGGTGAAAACATTGGTCGCTTTTACACTTTGTCTTCAAGCCCTTCTCGTCCGGGACGGCTGGCAATTTCTATTAAGCGTATTGATGGCGGCCGTGTCTCGAACTGGTTACTTGATAACCTGCAAGTTGGTGACACATTAACAACCCAGACGCCTGATGGCAGTTTTCATTTAACCTCTGAACATCATAATCAGCCACTGTTGCTACTTTCAGCGGGAAGCGGCGTGACGCCTATGCTGTCTATGCTGCGTTATCTGGCCGATAACCAGCAGATGCGTGATGTGGTGTTCTATCATCAATGTCGTTCTGTTGAAGACATTCCATGTCGCGAAGAGCTGGAACAACTAGAACTTGCTCATCCTGAACTGAAGGTGTTTATATCTCTTTCCCAACCACCAGTTGACTGGTTTGGTTTGAAAGGACGTTTATCTCTGTCACACCTCAAACAGGTGAAAGATGTTGCTTCACGCCAAGTGTTTGTATGTGGTCCAGATGGTTTTATGCAAAAAGCCAAGAACTTGCTGCTTAAACTAGGTGTGGCTGAAAACGCTTATCACCAAGAAGCCTTTGGCGTAGCGCAGCAAACCGTCAGAGAATTTAAAACCTTACAGTTAAGTGTTAACGGCAACCTGTTTGAAGGAAATAACCAAAGCACCCTGTTAGAGCAAGCTGAAGCCGCAGGCGTTCCTATTGCAAACAGTTGTCGCGCCGGATTCTGCGGTGCCTGTAAAGTGAAGGTTGAATCGGGCAAAGTTCATCAGCCAGATGTTCCGGCATTGCAAGATCACGAACGTAATATGGGAATGGCTTTAGCGTGTTGCTGTGTACCAGAAACGGATATTGAAGTGGTCAACTAGGCGCATTTCTTCGCCTTATAGAAAAACAGCCAACTATTATTAGCTGGCTGTTTTTTTTAATCTTCTTTTAAAGAGATTTGCCAAGCACTAACTGGCACATTTGTTCGAACTGCACGGCATTGCCTGAAAACAGTTCATCAATCACTATCTGGGTTTTTATGCCGGAAAGCTTACGCTTCATGGCTTCTCTTACGAGTAAAGCTACATGATGTTCTTTGTTAATGGCTCCCTGCTGATTCGGCTGCCAGCGAGCAAACTGTTGGCTTAAGCCATTTTCTACAAGCTTTGGCTCAAGTTTTTTGACTTCATCTTTGAGTACTTGCAACAAATGCGGGTACACTTCGTCACCTGCATTGGTCGACTGTATGCGACTAAGCAGTGCCGAACTTAATTCTGTCAGTGTGATGAATCCAGATTGATGAGGAAACTCATCTCGCAGACGAACTGAAAAATCGACTCGAGTGATGTGAGTATTTGGCAAAAAGGTGAGGGAGCATAAACATTCGATAGGGATCCAAATCGCTTGTCCTGCTTCAATGGCGTACTCTTGTTTGCCCAATTTGAATAGAGCAAGGCCATTGTTAACCTTGACTAAACTATGCTTTGTTGCACGCTTACGCGGTGTGACTTCCAGATATGGAAATAAGCAGGTTTCAGATTGAATAGCGTAGTTCATACAAGGCCTCATAAAATTAAGGGCGCTAAGATTAACGTTTATCCACTCAAAAGCCAAATATCGAGTTGTGGATCTCTTAGCTGCGGACTAACCGCAATGCCTATCAGTTAGGAGATAGAAGGAAAACAGACAGAAACTTATTTTTGATTTTCTGGTCTGACCTTGTAATTTATGTGCTTATGATAGCTGCGAGCTAATGCGAGTGCGCGTAGAATAAGCCAGTTTTTTATTTGATGTACGAGAATATGACTTCAACCACCGACCCGTATCAAGAGATTCGTCCCTATAACGACGAAGAAATTCCCGCAGCCATCGAACGTCTAATTAATGATGAAGAATTTATCACAGCGATTCTCGATCATCGTTTTGAGCGTCAACCTTCATGGCTAAAAACGATGATGGGCCCATTCGTAAAAGCTTACCTTAAGTTTAAGTGGGCAAAGCTGACTTCGGTTGATGCCATTCAGCTAGAAGTGAAAAAGTATTTAGAAAAAACGTTGGAGCACACCACCAAAGGTGTGACTTACAGTGGCTTGAACAAACTAGATAAGAATACTGCTTACCTGTTTGTGTCTAATCACCGTGATATCGCGATGGATCCTGCGTTGGTTAACTACGGTTTGTATGAGTCAGGGCACCGTACAGTTCGTATTGCGATTGGCGATAACTTGCTGAAGAAGCCTTGTGCCACAGAACTGATGCGATTGAACAAAAGCTTTATCGTTAAGCGCTCAGCCAAAGCTCCACGTGAAATGATGAAAGCTCTGGGTACTTTGTCTGGCTATATCAAGCACTCTTTGGATACAGGGCATTCAATTTGGATTGCTCAAAAAGAAGGTCGCGCTAAAGACGGTAACGATTTTACCGATCCTGCGATCCTAAAAATGTTTAACGTCGAAGGTCGTAAACAGAAGGTTGAGTTTTCTGAGTACATTAAATCGTTAAGAATTGTGCCAGTTTCAATTTCTTATGAAAACGATCCTTGTGATATCGCCAAGGCGCGCGAGCTTTATGAAAAAGCGACCCATGGTAAATACGAAAAAGGCGAGTTTGAAGATATCGAAAGTATCATTCAGGGCATCATCGGCGACAAAGGTCGAGTTCATGTCGCATTTGGTAACGTGATCACTGAGACTTACGAAACGCCGGAAGAACTTGCGCAAGAGATTGACCGTCAAATCCACGCGAACTACAAGTTATATCCAATCAACTTGTTAGCGGCTGGACGTGAAGATGCAGACATTACACCAGCGGTAAAAGCGAAATTGGAACAAAAGCTGTCACAGCTTCCACTGAACGCTCATCAGTACCTGCTTGATAGCTACGCAAACCCAGTGCGTAATCAATAGCGCATAAATAGAACGAAAAAAAGAGAAGCGATTTGGCTTCTCTTTTTTGTTTCTGGCTTTGGTGCTCGGCTTAGCGAGCAACGGCTCCGCCTAAGGTCAAATTTTTCGGCCATTTTGTAATGACATTACCGCCTAGGTAGATGTTGCCTTTCACTGTCATTGTGTCTGGGAATGTGACGATTTTTGAGCCGCCAATATAAAGGCTGCCTTCAATCACAATTCCCTCGGGGAGTTCAGTTAATGGTGTTCTGGCTACGCTCAAATCCCCTTTGACTGTCATCGCTGGTGGCAGTTGCTCTAGTGGCGTATCGGTAAAGTTAAGGAACCCGCCAACTTGAATTCGCGCAGGCCAGATTTTGATTTGCGAACCGAGAAAATTTGCATAACCACGAATCTTTGTGCCACGTTGAATGCGTTCAAGCTGGCTATTTGACGCATCTAAACTTCCCATCACAGTTAAGCCTTTTGGCAGTGATGTTATCGACGTTTTTGCGATGTTGAGATTGCCTTTAACCTCTAGCCCGTCAGGTAAGCTGGTATACGGTTTATTTCGCAAATCAAGGTTACCGTAATTATCCAGATGATTAAGTATGCGGTACTGATCGAGAGGTGCAGCATTCAAAGGTAATGAGTATAAAGCAATGCAAAGCGCCCAAGCAGAGAAACGCCAAGTTGAGAAAGACATGTTTTTCCTAAATCTCGTCACAGTATTAACGATAGTATCGGCAGGAGTGGCGATGTCTTCAATGAAGAACAAAATCACAGGGAGAAGATCACAAAAGCGAGCTGGGTGCTCGCTTTTGAAGAGATATTATCGCATCAGTGAACGCGATTTAAGTTCGAAGATGAGCTTCTCTGCACTCACTTCAAATTTGAAACGTGCATTCAGCTCAGTTGTGTTTTCATCGATAGGTGTTGATTCAAACTCTACCGCTGCGCACACTTCTTTTGCCAGAGCAATATACTTGTCTAATTCGCTTTTTAGTTGGTCTTGACTCGGTGCGAAAATAGTCACTTCTGCAACTTCATCACCCTCTTTGATAAAAAAGCCCATTTCAGCAGAACAACCACAAGCTTCACAAACTTGGTTTACTTCACAGCTTTCGTTACTCATCTAAAAATCCTCTTACAAAATTTAAGGACATTCTAACCCTCTATCAGCGGGTGTTCCAGATAAATGATAATGCAACAATGTATGAACACGGGTTGATATTGTTGACGCAGGTAACAGAAATAGGAGTGTGATAATAGTCGAAAATTAGGCGTTATAGTGACGTTTTTTTGTCATTACACCGTTTGACGCATTGTCATACCTTGTTGATTGTAAGATTATTCTTACGTGGAGATAAGGGCGTGAATGGACTCTTCCCATATTGAGATGAATTTTTAAAGGATATTTTATTCATTCAATTTGAATGAAAGGATATTTTCTTACAAAGATGAATTGGCTGTTGAACTATTTCAGCAGTATTTGATTCATTTTATTTTTTGATGAGTTTGTACACAAAGAGCTACTAATATGCCGAAGCGTAGTAAAGAAGATACAGAAGTGACCATTCAAACAATCATGAATGCTGTTGTCGACCAACTGTTAAGATTAGGCTATGACAAAATGTCATACACCACATTAAGTCAACAAACGGGTGTATCCAGAACAGGCATCAGTCACCACTTCCCGAAAAAGACAGACTTTGTTCTTGCGCTAGATGGCCAGATTTTCAATCTATTTGTCGCACATTTGGATTTAGACCATGGCGTTGATGCATTCGCGAGTTCATGGCTTAAAGCACTCGATAGCGAAGAGTTTTTAGCTATTTTACGTCTGTTTTTCCACCATATTGTGGCAGCCGATAAAGCTGAAGAGTTCTCTTATAAAGGTGTAGGACGTATGTACAAGCTGGCTCACGAAAAATTTGGTGAAGGCAGTGACAAACAGGTTGAGTGGTTGATTGGTAAGTCTCTCATTGAAATGAGTAAGTAATTACTTATAGACCAGTAAGAGTTATAGATTTTTAAGGGCTTGCATTCGCAAGCCCTTTTTCATGCGCTTAAAGAGTAGGCGTGCTAACCAATATGGTGCGTTTTGAGTATGCTTTTCACTGAATTGGTGCGTGTTAATGTATGAGGACGAAAAGTTGAAAGTGATATTAACTACTTGATTTTTATTCGTATAGTTAACCTGTTTGAGTTCTTATTAAAATACAGAACAACGTACTTTTTTCTTATTTTTGGAACGCCTATTGCACATTGGTGCACATAACAATACAAAAATAAGGAAATTTTATGCATTTAACACCTGAGGAAAAAAGGTGGCTGCCGTGGTTTGGCAAGACAGGTAAACTTGCCATGCGTAAGGCCTGTTGGTTTAACCGTAAACGTAAAGCTTCTCTCGAACAAACTTTTGAAAACATTGCGAACACCCGAGTCAAAATTCTCACAACTTGGGCCGAAAACCAATGGTCATTCCTGCATGATGCTTCGTTGTATTTATCGACCAAGTCTCCCCATGAATATCGGGATACCTTAAACCGATTATTAAACCGTAGTGCTGACTTATCTGAGCTGTTTATTGTCTCTGCACAAGGAGAGATCCTTGAATCCACTTTTCCATCACAGAAAAACAAGAAGGTCGTCTCAACCCAAGCTTTGAACGAAGGTTTAGCTCAGCCATTTTTGCATGGCCCTTACCGCGATTCAGTGACGCTCGCTATCGGTCCATCAAGCTCTCATTTTCATGATGAAGTGACCCTAATGTTCTATCAACCGATCGAATTAGCTGGCGGTGCCAAAGGGTGTTTGTGTGGGCGAATCCCCAATGATGTTATCGGTGACCTGATTCAACGCGAAGCTGGGCATATCTATAGTGAGTCGGGCGACAACTACCTGTTTATGGTCAAACCTCATTTTGACCCTACCATCAAACAAGGTGTTGCGCTTTCACGCTCTCGCTTTGAGGATAACCATTTTTCCCATGGTGAGAACTTGAAGGATGGCGTCAACACCAAATGGGGCGTAGTTAAAGTCAGTCGTCATACCGAATTTGAAATTGTGTTTAATGATCCTGCAACCAACAAGCTTCATCCAGGGGTAAGAGAAACCATTAACAATGGTCACAACTTATACATCGACTATCCGGGGTATTCTGATTACCGCCATATACCTGTGATTGGTAAGGGTGTGACGTTTACTATGCCTGGGTCCAAAGACCGTTGGGGAATGATGTGCGAATCTGATTTAGAAGAGGTTTATCGTCATCGTTCGGTAGCACAAAAACTCAGTCAACAGTTCGCGCTTAGTGTGTTTGGTCCTTTAGTGATTCCTTTTGTTCTTCACCTGTTTTACCCACTAGAAAACGTTCAGCTGATGTCAATTTCGATACTGCTTGGATTAATGGCGATGGGTTTATTCCACTTATTCAGTGCCAAGCCTATGGCGAATAATCTAGAGACGATGACACAGGTTATGCAGGTGCTCGCAGAAGGGGATGGAAACTTAACCCGCCGTTTAGATGCGAGCAAATTTAAGTCTGACGAAACCGGTGATTTGGGACGCTGGACCAACAGTTTTATCGATAGCCTTGAAGGGATTATTCAAGAGCTGGTTTTCGCCAGCAATGAAGTGAAAAACGTGTCGGAATCTATGTTTCGCCGCAGTCAGTTGCTGCTTACCAGCAGTGATATGACCGCCACTTCAATTACGGATATGCTCTCTCTCGCGGGAGTGCAGAGTCAGGAAATCAACAGCGCCAATGACACTGCGACTGAAATGCATGAACTTATGCAGCAAACGGTACATGCCGCGCAGCTTGAGTATCAAAAAGCGGCCGAAAGCGCTCAAGAGATTAAGAATATCGTTCAATCGTCGGCGCATACGGTCAATGAAGTGAACGAGGAGATGCAGAAAATCGGCAATATCGTCTCTGTTATTACCGAGATCACGGCGCAAACCAATTTACTAGCTTTGAATGCTGCTATTGAGGCCGCAAGAGCAGGTGAGCATGGCAGAGGCTTCTCTGTGGTTGCTGATGAGGTACGAGTGTTGGCAAACAAAACCTCTCAAGCCGCGAACAGTATTGGAGAACTGATGACTGCGTTACATACCCAATCAGAGCGAGCAGTGAGTTACATGCAAGAGGGCATTACCAACGTTGAGAACAGCACTCAGGTTGTCGATGAGTCTTCTCGCAGTGAACGCTTACAAACGTCTGTCACTGGATTGTTTACTTTGATTCAAGGCATCGCTCGTAATAGTGAAGAGCACAGACAAACTGCTGATGAAGCGCAATCTACTGTGGTGAAACTGCAAGAGGCTTCTTCACAGTTATCTCGCAGAACAACCTTAATGCAGAACTCGCTTCAGCGATTGGAACAATTGGTTGGGCGGTTTGAAGTTCGCAAAGCGTCATAAAAAAAGGCGGGGTATCCCGCCTTTGCTATTAAATTGGGTGTTGTGTTTTCAGCTCTTTTTGCCATGGCATCGCCAAGGCAGCAAAAATGACCAGAGCATACAGCATTGACCAGCCAAGACAGATAAACACGCCAGTGCAGAGAATCAAAGCAATAACAGCCAGTGCCTTTTGATACCCTTTCAGTAGCTTGTACGCTGCCAACATGGCTAACAAGTAGACTAAGACAAAGACACCATTGGCCAGTTTGAGAAAGAATTCCAAATCCAAATTCGACAGTTGACCGACTACACACGATAGCAGCAATATGCCGCCAATCAGCCAAGTTGCATTGGCTGGAACGCCGCGCTGAGAGAGTTGAGCCAGTGCGCTGTTAGGACGATATTCTCTGGCTTGCGCCCACACCATACGCGATAAACTCTGCGTGTATAGGTTGATACTGGCAAAACATGCAAAGAAGCCGATGATGCTGATTATGATTGCCATACGAGAACCAAAGAGCTTATCACTGAGCCAAGGAATAGAGGCGCTATCAAACTCAGGTGTACCAAAAGCTCCAAACTTCAAGATAATAACTGAACACGCCCAATAGGTTGCACCAGCCACGAAGCATCCGACCAGAATGGCAATCGGGAAATCACGTTGTGGATTTTTGAATTCTTCACCCATATGCGCAAAGGCTTCTATTCCCACAAAACACCAGAACATTACTCCTAGCGCAGCACCAATTGACCAAATGGAATCGATACTCAGTGCTGGCATTACTAAGTCGGTGCTTCCCACGTCTCCAATCCAGAGAAAGGATGCCACTAATGCAAAGATGCTCAATGCGATGGCCGTTTGTAATCGGCCAGAAGATTTTGTCCCTGCTAGGTTTACGCCAATAAGAAGTACTACCGTGAGCACTTGAGCCAAAATGGCATTATTGAACTGAGCAGGTAACAATTGCTGTAAAAAGCCCGCAGCTAAGGCGACAGCCGCGGGTACGCCTACAGGAATGACGCTTACAAATAGCCAGGCAACAGCACGCTCTAATCGGGCGTTATACGCTTTTCGAACGAAGTATGCAGTGCCTCCAGCGCTCGGGTATTTTTTCCCAAGCGCTGCGAAAGTTAAAGCAACAGGGCAAACAGCAACAAACAAGATGAGCCAGGCCCAAAGTGAAAAATGGCCCGCAATTCCGGCTGCAATGGCTGGGATCATAAACAATCCGGTACCCATTAATGTGGTCGATAGCTGACCGATACCAGAAAGCAAAGTGATCTCTTGTTTGAGTTGGTTCATGTTCTCATTCCCTGATTCTTATTATGCCGAAAGCTTACTCAAAACTGAGATGTGATGCATCTGGCAAAACGTTCTGCTTTAGCGTCAAAGTGACACTTTTTCATCGAATTTCCGCCATTTTGACGGTGAAACTCCTTTCATAAAGAGACTTCCCGTTAATTGTCAGTAGTCTAGCCATGCAATTTGTGTCAAATTAGCCATGAATCAACGGGATAAGTTGGTTACTTTTCAACGTTTTTTATTTGAGAAAAAACGTATGAGAAGCGAAAAGAATGGGAATGTACGATGGATAAATTTGACAGACAAATCATAGAGATATTGCAAGGGGATGCGAGAGCATCTGTGAGTGACATTGCCCGCGAAGTGAACCTTTCACGCTCTGCCGTTACGGCACGTATTAAGAAACTTGAACAAGACAAAGTGATTTTGGGCTATCACGCTCAAATCGCAGAGCCAGATCACACCAATAATGTCAGTGCCTATTTTGCGCTAAAATTTGATACCTCTGCGAGCCTACACTCCTGTGAGCTGTATGCTCACAAGATCTATCTGATCCCCGGTGTGAAGTGGTGCCATGCGATTAGTGGCGAAACCGATATGATGCTGTACGTTGAAGTGGAAAGCATGGCGAAGTTAAATGCGATTCGAGATGAATTGCAAAGCTACTCTCAACTGCGTCAATTGATAACGCATACGGTTTTAAAAGAACTGTTTAACACGGCTAAGTAGTTTTTGATGTCACAAATAAATCTCAACTTACTGCGGTCACTGAAGGTGTTGCTTGAAGAGTGTCATGTCAGTCAGGCGGCGACGAAGTTAAATATTACCCAGTCAGCTTTGAGTCGCCAGCTAAGTCAGCTGCGAGAGATGTTTGCTGACCCTTTGTTAGTCAGAGATGGCAACCAGTTAGTGCCCACGCCGAAAGCTGTCAGCTTGCTAAACAAACTAGAGCATTGGTTTGTTGAACTTGATGAACTGATGATTGAAGCAGAATTTGAACCAAGCGCTTGGAAAGGTGAATTTGTTTTCGCCTCCAGTGACTATGTCGCGCAATATCTGCTACCTGAAATGGTTGAAGCCATAACGGTTAAAGCGCCTAAAGTCTCAATTAAATACTGCCTTTGGCAGCCAAGTTTACTTGGAGAAATGGCAAACTCTGAAATTCAGCTCGCTTCCACTATGTCGCCTGAACCGCCTAAGGGCGTTTCTTCGTGGCAAATTGGCGAGGATTATCCGGTTTGCGTGATGAAGCAATCTCATCCGTTGTCAGAAAAAAGCATTTTGAGTGTGGAGGACATTTTAAGCTTTTCACACATCAAAGTGACCGGAGGAGGTGATAAAGACACCTATATCGATCAGGCGCTGGCTGAACTTAATCAGGTCAGGCATATCGGATTAAAAGTCCCGTTTTTTTCTGCAGCATTTCGCTCGTTATCTATGAGTGACTACTTAATGGTTGTTCCTGAGCATATCGCTCGCAACATGAAAAACCATTTTGATGTGGTATTTAAACCGCTACCGGTTAAGACTCCAAAACATAAATATTGGCTTCTTTGGCACCCTAAATTTGATAACGAACCTTCCCACGTCTGGGCTAGACAGCTTGTCTACGACATTATGAATCACTCTGAGTATTCGATAGGTTATGATTCAGAATCATAGCTAGGATGAAAAAAGATGATTTCAAATAATAATAAAAGACGAGTACGGTTAGGAACTAACTAGGAGAGTTCGAATGACAATAACAGTTTGGCTATCACTTTTTACTATTTGTTTGTTGGGGGCTATGTCTCCCGGACCTAGCTTGGCTATGGTTGCAAAGCACAGCCTTGCTGGCGGGCGTCGCAACGGTTTAGCAACGGCGTGGGCTCATGCTTTCGGCATAGGTATTTATGCGTTTATTACATTGATTGGATTGGCAGTGGTTCTTCACCAGTCGCCACTGCTGTTTAAAACCATCAGTTATGCTGGTGCTGGGTATCTGGCTTATTTGGGGTTCAACGCCATTCGCTCTAAAGGTGGTGTAGCAGCGAAGTTAGAATCTGGCGAAACGGTAAGTGCATGGCAATCTGCGCGTGAAGGTTTTTTGATTTCATTATTAAGCCCAAAGATTGCGCTGTTCTTTATCGCATTGTTCAGTCAGTTTGTTGCCGTTGGGCATGAGTTGAGTAGTAAAGCGATCATCGTCGTGACGCCGTTTGTCATTGACGGCTTGTGGTATACCTTTATTACCTTCTTGCTATCAAGCCCACTCATTCTCGACAAGCTACGTTCCAGAGCGGTATTGATTGATCGTTTGTCAGGGATTGTTTTGCTGCTGCTTGCTGCGCGAGTTCTGCTTACGGTGTAAGTTCAGCTCCCGTTATTTTCTAGCCATAAATACAAAGAACCCCTCAATGACGAGGGGTTCTTTGTTAATACTTCGAATGGGTGTTCACTTCTTCAAACTCACCATCGATGGTATTGCCGTAGGTCTGATTGTTCTGAGCCTGATAAAACGGACGACGATGCAGTTGATTTTGCAGTTTTTTGCCAGTGATGAGTGCT
Organism: Vibrio plantisponsor; assembly: GCF_013041605.1. Classification (GTDB taxonomy): domain Bacteria; phylum Pseudomonadota; class Gammaproteobacteria; order Enterobacterales; family Vibrionaceae; genus Vibrio; species Vibrio plantisponsor. The sequence continues at coordinate 465,642 of NZ_JABEQC010000001.1, forward strand.
GCAATCGTCAATGGAATGACGAGCAACAAACTTAATGTCAGTGCGAAGAATCCAGTTATGAGCGTCAGTACGGTAATAAGAAATCTATTCATTGTCTGCTCCTGTTTTGATTGCCCCCATCTTAGCCCGGCACAGATGAATTAAACATGAACAAGCCATTCAGATAGATGATAAAGGCCCAACCCTTTAGAGAACAAAGGATTGGGCTAGAGTTGAGGAAGTGAGGAAGGTTATTCAGCGCCTACGGTTAACTCAGCACCACTTTTTTCTGTTTTCAAATCGGTCTTACTGTCGAGCAGGAACACTCGATCTGGACTGATTTGTTGTTCTTCCACCAAATACGCTTTGACCGCTTTTGCACGCTCTGCTGCGAGATTACTCAAACTGTTTTTATCGACGTTGGTCGCTTTGACTAACTGATTGTAGAGCCCCATATGAACAACAGTCTCAATTTGTTCTTTGGTCACTTCTGCGCCTTGGGCTTTTTCAGTCAGTTGCTGTTCGACCTTATCTCTTTCTTGGCGTATATCTAACTGCAATTGTTCCTCGGCAAGTTCTTCAAGTGCATCGACTAACGGTGCAGATTCGGTAATGCGGCTGGCACTGAATGGTTCAGGAAGTGTTTCCAGCCCACTATTGGCGAGTAGGGTTTTCTGCACATTCTGTTCAGCCAATGCATAGCTGTCGTCTGGAGCAGAGACAGAGCCTTCGACACTGACTTTAAGAATCGGTCTTTCCTGCAACGCTTGTGCAAGTTTACCTATGCGCTGTTTCTCTTCGTCATCTAAGGTTGCAATACCGGCTTGGAAAGTGACTTGATTCAACTCTTCATCTGTACCGACAAGATCAGCTAACAGTGAGAACGGAGCTGTCACGGCTTTAGTAATGATGTTGGCGAACGCTTTCAAAATCACACTACCAAAACTGAAGTCAGGATCATCCACTTCACCTGACACGTTAACACCCAAATCAATCACGCCGTGGCGATCTTGCAATATCGCAATCGCCAGAGTGATCGGCAGGCTGGTGGCAAGGCTGGAATCACTGGGTTTACCCAGTTGCAGCTGGTCGATAACAAGATGGTTTGTACCTTGAAGCTGGTTGTCATCTAAGCGGTAGTTCAGGTCGAGTGAAAGTTGGCCTTTATCGATGTAATAACCCGCGTAGGTTCCAGAATACGGATTGACGGAAGTCAGCTCAACGCTTCTAAACACTAAGGCAAGATCGAGGTAAGGCTTTTCAATCAGTGGGTTAATTTCACCTTTCAGCGTTACTGGTGCATATTTGTCAATTTTGCCAGCAATATCCACACTAGCTTTCGTTCCCGGAGTCGAAGACAGGTTCTTGATTGAACCTTCGAGTAGCTCAATACCGGAGGCAAAGTTAGGGGTTAGCGAGTTGTCAGCGAAAAACGCCGAGCCGTTGGCAAACTTAATCTGTTGAACTATGACCGACATAGGCTTGCTGCTGTTGCCTTTCGTGGTCACTGTCGCTTTGGTTGTCGCGGCTTTGTCAGTTGTGGCCGTTGAGGTATCACTCTGTTTAGTAACCACAATATCGCCAATGTTGGTGCGCTTATCTTCGGCAATCATTACTTTAGCGTATGGCGCATCGAGCAACACCGTTTTGATGATCAACTGGTTTTGTTTTGAACTAAAACGTAGTGAGTCCACAGACATTTTCTGCCATTTCACCAAAGGTTCTCGCTTGATGGTGTCACGCATCAAAAGATTGTTAACACTGAGCGAGCCGTCGAAATTAATGTCGTCTGCCCCACTGACGTTGTAATTTCCTTTGGTATTGAGTGCGCCTTTGGTTAAGCGAATATTCAGATAAGGGGTGAGATAAGGCTGTAGCTGTGTCAGATCCAGTGAATCAATGGACAAATTGCCATCCACTTTTAGTGCTTTCACATCTACGCTGCCTTGAGTTGCAAAAGAGCCTCTAGCGTTTTCTGGCTGCTGCTTGCTACTTGAGCTCACATTAAGAGTGACGTCATATTCGATAGGTTCGACTAAGTCGCTTTGAATCGTTTTAGTTGTTACTGTCATAGGGTGCACGCGCCAGTGCACATCTTGTGACTGAACTTTTTCCAACACATTGAAGTCCGAATCTGCCATTGAGAATTTCTCAAGTCGAACCTTCCACTGCGGTGTCGTTGATTCTTGGTTTACTGCCTGATTAGCTGAAGTATCCTGTTTAGGCGCAACACCGTTTGTTTGGGTTCTTGGCGTGAACAGTGCGGCTAAATCGAGTCCATTTTTGTCCAACATTGCGTCAAACCATAAGCCTTGCATTGAAATATCAGCGATATTGATCAGTTGTTCATCGCCGGACAGTTGGATATCACTGACAACCAATGAAGGCAGTTTTACCTTTTCAGATTGTTGATCATTAAAAACGAGATTGGAAAGCGAGAACTGTCCGTTCTGAGTTTGGTATGAAAGCGAGTCATTAACTTGTTTTGCATGGTAATTGGTCGAGAAGCTGACTGAACCGTCGCTCAATCGTGCTGCTATCAGTTCCTTTGCGAACGGCCAATATGGCGTTAGCGTCAGATCGCTGAGTGTCACATCACCTTTAATTTCAAATGGAGAAAGCTGAAATTGACCATTGAGAGCGAGCGGGCTTTGATCCGCACTCACTAACGAAAATTGGTATTGGTTAGCGTTTTCGGTCAGATTCAGTTTTCCATCTTGGTTAGCAGGCAGGCTCAGAGCGTAAGCCTGACTATCAATGTTGTTGAGCTTTAGGGAAATCTGTTGGTAATTTAAGTCAGCACCAGTAACGGAGTCTGCAAATCTGGCATCACCATCAGTGATAGCAACAGCGTTAACCTTGAATGCAGGGATCGTATTGGTGGCAGCCTCTTCAGAAGTATTATCTTCAGCTTGTGGTGGATTGTTGCTGGCTAATGTTTCGAGAATATCACTGAAGTTAAACGCATTATGTTCATTTACGCGTTGTACTTGGATTCCAGGCTGGACAAGAAACAGATGGTCTACAGTTGGCTTTAAGCTTAGTAAGCTTTGCCAAAAGTTAACTTCCACTTCCAGCAGTGCAAACTGGGTGAATGCTTGTTGTTGGTTTTGCTCAAGAATGGCGAAATTTTCAATCCGAGCTCTAAGCAGGAAAGGGTTAATCGAGACTCTCTCAAGTTGGACGTTGCGACCTAACAGTTGGCTAAGTTGCTTGGGTGCTTGCGACTGAATAACCGCAGGGGCAATAAGGCCGATAATGACGGCATAAGCCACATAGGTAAGTGCTAGATATGTTGAGGCTCTTAACCACTTCGGTGCCGATTTAAAACGAGCATAAAACACAGATATCGCTTGTTTCATAGATAGTATTAGCCTCTTTCTTGCTTAAGAAAATTCTCCCCAAAATATAGTTCGTTAGTTTAACTATATTTTTCCAAAAGAGTTAAGTTTGCTGGTGCAAATTTGCTTGTAAAACAGATGAAAAAAGCCGCTCATATCAGGGATAGAGCGGCAAAACGGGGGGATGTCATCAGAAGCAGTGGCTAAATGGGTCAGAAACCACTTCGTCAGTATCGGTTATTATTATGTTGTGGAGTCTAATTCTTACTTTTGTGGATATGTTTTGTAGCGCACACCCATCATCTGTTCCATACAATGAACCACTTGGCAGCTATAACCAAACTCATTGTCATACCAAACGTACAGAACGCATCGGTTATCTTGAGCGATGGTCGCAGCTCCGTCGACTACACCAGCGTAGCGTGAACCTACGAGGTCAGACGATACGATCTCTGTTGATTCTGTGTAATCAATTTGCGCTGACAGGGCAGAGTTCAATGCCATCTCTCTTAGATAAGTATTGAGCGCTTCTTTGTCTGTGCTCTTTTCTAAGTTCAGGTTAGCGATCGCCATGGAAACATTTGGCGTAGGAACGCGAATTGAGTTACCAGTAAGTTTACCAGCCAATTCAGGCAGCGCCTTTGCAACGGCTTTTGCAGCACCAGTTTCAGTCAGAACCATGTTCAATGACGCTGAACGACCACGACGTTCGCCGCTGTGGAAGTTGTCGATGAGGTTTTGGTCATTGGTGAATGAGTGCACGGTTTCAATGTGACCAGATACCACACCAAACTTATCATTCATCGCTTTCAGAATTGGTGTGATAGCGTTTGTGGTACAGCTTGCTGCTGAAATAATGGTGTCTTCAGGTTGAATAACGGATTCGTTAACACCGAATACTACGTTTTTAATATCACCTTTGCCCGGAGCTGTTAGCAATACTTTGCTTGCGCCTTTAGAGCTTAAGTGTTTGCTCAACCCTTCGCTGTCACGCCATACACCTGTGTTATCAACAACGAGTGCGTTGTGGATGTCATAACTGGTGTAATCAATCTCTTCAGGGGAGTTGGCATAGATAACTTTAATGAAGTTACCGTTAACAATGAGTGCTTTATGTTCGTTGTCGACAATGATGCTGCCGTTGAACTGGCCATGCACCGAATCTCTTCTTAGCAAGCTTGCGCGCTTTTCCAAATCACCCTGTTTACCACCGCGAACAACAATGGCACGCAGTCTTAGTGGGTAGCCTGGGCCACTTTTTTCAATCAGCAAACGAGCCAGTAATCGACCTATACGGCCAAAACCATAGAGAACCACATCTTTTGGTGTCGTAATCGTAGTGCCGTTTAAGCTACTGAGTAGGGCAGTTTGAAGAAAATCATCTAAGTTGTTTTCATCAGTGTGGTGCTGCCAATACTGGTGACCAAGTTGACCAATATCGATGCGACATGGCGATAAGTCTAAACCAGCTAAGCGCTGCAAAATCGGCATGGTTTGTTCTAGAGAGAGTGCGGTTCCAGTGTATCGGCGGGCAATGCGGTGGGTTTTAATGATGTCGATGGTAGCGGCGTTGATCAGTGTCTTACCATACAAAATAACTTCAACACCTTTTAAACGATAGAGCTGGCCGATTAATGGTGACATCGATTCTGCGATAGTTTGGCTGGTCTGCCAATCGAGTAGATGTTTTTCTGGACTCATTGCTGTAAACCTTTCACGTTATGGTTGAGCTGATACCCACAGTTTTTACTGCGTTTGGTATTGGGGATAAGTATTGTTATTTTTATGTGGCGGGATTGTAATGTCTGATAGGTTATTCTGCTAGAAAAAATAATGCCCATATTTTTAACTGTTAACTCGATCATTAATAGAGCTTTAATGTGCAATTTTAAGTGTTTGTACGTATTGACAGAAAGTGATTAAGGTAACTTATTTCGCGTCTATCTGTATTTATGTCAGATTTCTATTGAGGCAATACAGTTTGGTATTACATAAAAATTGGCTGCATATCATTTTATCTACGCAAAGAGTAAACATTAAAGGGGCGAAATGCCCCTTATGTTGATGATCTGATGGGATATGAATTTATCCGTGAGCGGCCACTTGAGGACGAGGGATTGCGACGTCTTTTCTGCTCGATAAAAGAGCCATAAATTCGTAAGGAGGGACTGGGCGAGAGTACAAATAGCCTTGGTACTCGTCACAGCCTTCGGTTGCCAACAAATAGAGCTGTTCATCATTGACAACGCCTTCAGCCGTGACCACTTTCCCCATATTGTGACCAAGTTGAATGATGGTTCGCACCAGCATGTGGTCATTGTGATTGGAGCAGCACTCATCGATAAATGACTTATCGATTTTCAAAACATCGATGGGGAGTTGTTTTAAGTAATTCAATGAAGAGTAAGCAACACCAAAATCATCAATGGCGACTCGGATACCTAAAGTACGTAAGTCGTGGCATGCATCGACCACTCGCTGTGGTTGCTGCATCAATGTGGTTTCAGTGATTTCCAGCTGTAATAACTGAGGATTGAGCTGGGAGTCTCTCAGTGCTTTGGTCACAACATGGAAGATGTCATCGTAGAGAAATTGCACGGTTGAAACGTTTACCGCGACGCAAATCGGATGGCCGAGTTGATCCCACGCTTTGGCTTGCTGACATGCGGTTTCAATCACCCAGCGTCCGATAGGGATAATTTGTTGGCTGCGTTCAGCAACTCCCACAAACTCGTCGGGAGGAATGATCCCCAAATCAGGATGTTTCCAACGGATTAAGGCTTCAGCCCCATGTACTAAATTGGTTTTGATATCGACTTTAGGTTGGTAATACAACGCCAACTGGCCTTTCTCGATGGCATCGCTCAACTCCCGCTCTATTTGGTAACTACGGACTGTTTCTCCAATCAAGTTCTCATCAAACCATTGAATGCTGTTCTTGCCTGCTTGTTTTGCTCTTTTAAGTGCAATATCGACGTTTCGACACCAGATATCTGTGTCGTATAAAGCGTCATCCAATGAAGCAATACCAACACTGATTGTCATGGTGTAACTGCGCTTGTCGAGATGATAGGCAGATTGACAGGCTTCTAAGATGTAAGTGGCCACTTGCTGAGAGTAAAAGTTTACATCGTACTTATCTTGCAATAGCACCGCGAACTCATCACCACTTAATCGGTAAATGTTGATACGGTTGAAATCCAAGTTGCTTAAGCGCTTTGCGAACTGAATTAACAATAAGTCGCCTTGTTGGTGGCCGAGTGAATCGTTGATCTGTTTGAAGTCATCAAGATCGAGTAACAGCAATGCAAACTTGGTTTTACTCGTTTCTCCCGCAATTTTGGCTATCGATTCTAAATCTTGTTTGAAGGCTTTGCGGTTGGATACTTGTGTCAGGAAATCGGTAAGGCTGTCTTTGCGATAGCGTTCAACTTGTTTGCCCAGTTTTTGTTTGTAGAAAGTGCCGCCAGTAGCAAATATGGCGATAGCGGAGAATTCAATTGACGCTTCGACGAACTCAGGTACCTGTGCACCTGCAACGTGCGGGACGTAAATCCCGAGAATGCTTAATGCGACGAAGATAGGCCACAGTGATCCGGGGAAAATCGCAATATAACAAAGTGGCACTAGTATAAAGGCTTGAGAGAGTACACTGATGTTCAGCGGCTCCAGATAGCTGCCTGCCAGCAGCAGGCCAAACGTCGTTACGGATAGTACGCGTTTAAACCAAATGTTACTCATAAAGTACGCAGCAAGCATACACAATGGATAGATGAAGTAGTAGCGTGCAAAGGTTTGATGTTCGGTTAGTAAGGTGTAGCTCACGGCACTGACTGCGATTAGAAATAAAATCGTAACCAGAAAGTGTTTTTGATCAGGATTGTTGTTCGCAGTTGTAGTGGACTTCATGAATTATCCTTTTACTTTTAATAACCACTAGATAAACGTATATCGGGACTCCTGAATTTCAGTGTAGCCACTGTTAAAGTCGAACATTGAGTTGCATGCAGGAAAAATGTTAATGACAGTTCAAAGTTGCATAGTGGTTTCACTTTTGAGACAAAATTGAGCGCCAAATAAAAAAATAGCCCTCCATCTGGAGGGCTATTTTTTAAGATTCGTTATGAATTTCACTTATTGGTTTTAACTCGTTGAGTGGTAACCAGTTAACCTTGACACCAGCTTGCAAAAACATATCTTGGCTCACCTTAATTTTATCTCCCCAGCGAGAGAGGAAATCCTCGGTCTGCTCCGGGCAGTGAACCGCTGATATACCAGTTTGGATAATCTTGGCTGCGCAGTTTGGACAAGGAAAATGTGTCACGTAAACTTCGCATCCGTCCAAGTCACGTTTAGCAAATAGAATGGCATTTTCTTCAGCGTGTAGAGTTTTGAGATATTTCATATCTCTGTCGTCTGTGTTTGCGCTGTCTGAAATACCATGTGGGTAACCATTAAAGCCCACAGAAACAATTCGATTTTGTTTTGTAATAACTGCCCCTACTTGTGTAGAAGGGTCTTTACTCCAAGAGCCAACAAGTTCTGCCATTTGGTAAAAACGTTGTGACCATTTCGAAATCATAGTGAGGCTTCCTCTGCTAAATCATAATTGATAATTGCGCTAGTTATCTGCTACTTGAAGCTAAGCTGGACGTTGAACAGTGCGCTGCGCTATCTGCTTGTTCTAGTCATCATGGCGACAAGTAGTTTGGTTGTAATAATACCCTGATTTTGTGTCTTTTAGTCTATAAAAAGATAAGAAACTAAAAGCTTCCAAGCCAGTTTGGAGAGGTAAGGCGATTGCACTTTTAAATCGGATGTAGATATCGCTCGTGCTGTTTGTGAGATATCTCTTACAAGACGTGTGAGATATTTGATTTAAATGCTTGAGATTAACGGTCGGCGTTCTTTATAACTTGTTGTAAATACTAATATTTTGTCTTCTATCAATAATCTCGTGAATATATTTGTTGTCCAGCGTACTTGTTACTCAATGCCGATGTCGTAATCTTAAGGTGTTGGCAGGATGCTGGCACGGAAATGGAAAAGCTCACGGATAGAGTATCTTCAGGACGAAGATTCGATTGTTCAGGATGAATAGTCGGCAAGGAAAGCAAAGGATATTAACGTTAAGTTCGAAATAGCTAGGATGGTTGTTTTAGAACGGTTAATAGACAACTTAAGGGACTAAGCGTCTGTCAGGATGACAGATTCAGGACACCGCTAGGATGGCGATGAAATGGAATGCGCTGAAGGAACCAGCAGATTATCAGGGAATAGATGCAGGGAGCACCTATTAGTAGCCGGATTGCTGCGAAGAGAATAGAACCCCGCTAAGTGAAAACTTAGTGGGGTTTTCTTTTTTGGGCATATTTAAAAATATCTTTTATCAAACGTGCCTAAAGTAAATTCTTTGTTGATTTTTATCTTCGACCGTTAAGTCTATTGCGTCTTTTGATGACAAATTTAATAATGTTTGCTCACATCACATAGCGCTGGGTGGAAAGTCCCTCGCTTTGTCGTTACCTATACATTTTGGGTGTCACTTTGGAAAAAACCTCGCTGTTTCTTATCAACACGCTCAAGTATCATCCTGAGCAATATCTGACTATTGGTGAGCTTTTAGAGTTACTTAGACGTCGTTCATATGGCGCACTGCTGATCATGTTGAGTCTGGCAGGACTTATTCCCGGTATTTCCTTCTTTGCGGCTGTCGCCGATTTCTTGCTTGGGTTACAGATTGCGTTGGGTTTCCATGCTCCTCGGCTTCCCAATATCATTCAAAAACAACGTATTCATCGTGAGAAAACGCTTAAGTTCACTCAAGAGGTAATGCCTTGGTTGGAGCGTATGGAAGAATATGTAAAACCGCGTTGGGAACCCCTATCCAGTGCGAATGCCCGCCGAGTGATTGGTGCGATGATTTGTGTGCTCGCCACCATTGCTATCCTACCTCTGCCATTTATTAACTTTTTGCCAAATTTCGCGATTATTTGTCTGGCATTGGGTATTATTGAGCGCGATGGTTTGTGTCTGCTGATCGGTAGCGCGATTGCCCTGATGGCGATGTGGATCAGCCAGATCATGGTGAGAATGGCGTGGAATTCACTGATGTTAGCGTTGTAATATCAGGTTCTGAAACAATAAAGAATGAGTATTAAAATGGAAGCAAAAGTAAAGTGGGTCGAAGATTTTAAGTTTTTAGGCCAATCTAACTCAGGCCATTCTGTTGTGATGGATGGCAATGGCGGTTCTACTGCTCCTAGTCCAATGGAAATGGTTTTGCTTGGGGCGGGTGGTTGCAGTTCTGTTGACGTTGTCGATGGGCTAAAAAAAGCGGAACAGAAAGTGACCGGTTGTGTGGCAAAACTTTCTGCTGAGCGCCGAGACACGGCACCACGCATCTTTACTAAGGTAAATATTCACTTTGTTGTGACGGGTGAAAACCTAGATGCCAAGATTGTTGAGAAAGTGACGGCAGATTCGCTGGAAAAATACTGCTCTGTCTGTCTTATGTTAGGTGAAGCCGTTGATATGACCCACAGTTGGGAAATCGTGGCGGCTTAATTTAAGCGTTATTGTTCAAGAGGCTGGGCCGTCTGCTCGGCCTTTTTTGTGTCTGCTGGAAAAACTCTGTGATGGTTTCTAAGCGGTTGTGTTTTGCTTGGCTATGATTAAAGAACCAATCATTGTTGAAAGATAAACATGGCGTTAAAAGGGACAATTTCAGAATGGTACATAGACAGAGGTTACGGCTATATCATTCCTGATTCAGGGGCGCTGAGGATCAAATTTCTTCTCTCGGAGGTAAAGAACTCAGTCAATATAGGTGAAATAAAACAGCCTGTTCGCTTCGTTATTGCTCAAGATGAAAATGGTAACCGCAGAGCCACTCATGTAGAAGGTGTTCGTTCTTTTCCTTGGGCGACGTTGATTGTTGTCTGGTTTGCCGCAACATTAGGCGGGTGTGTTTATTTTTGGCAGTATCCACTGCCCATTGTCTATTACTACCTCGGCGCTTCTAGCATTGTGCTAGTCGTCTATCTTCTGGATAAGCGCAACCAGAAACGAAACAAGGTTGTGACGGGGGAGTCTGCCTTGCTATTTCTCTCGCTGTTGGGTGGCTGGCCGGGGGCTGTTATCGGACAGTATTCGTTCAATTTACAGCCTAAATCCTTCACGTTTCAGCTGCTGCTTTTCTTTGTCATGTTACTGCATATCGCTTTCTTAGTGTGGAGTCTTACGCCCGAAGGTGGCGTCCAGCTTCGCGAATGGATTCGTTTGTTGTCACAACGTTAAACGAGTTAATGAGGAAATTTATCTTTTACACTTTTCTGTTTTTCACCGAGTAAAAAGGGGTAAGATTCTGATCCTAATCATCGGAGTAGGGTGTAGTAATGACAGAATTAGAAAAGATGGTGAATGGTCTCGATTTTGATAGCTTCGCTCCAGAAATAGTGGAACTCCGTAAAACCACAGCGCAACTTACACTGGACATCAATCAGTGTATTGACCAAGAAGAGCGTCTGTTATTGCAGTCAAAGTTGTTTGGCAAAATTGGCAGAAGCCTTGTTCAGCCACCCTTTCACTGTGAATTTGGCAAAACCATCTCTATTGGTGAAGAGACCTTCATTAATATGAACGTCGTAATGTTGGACAATGCCCCGATCACAATTGGCAATAATGTTTTAATTGGCCCTAACGCTCAGTTTTATACCCCAACTCATCCTTTGGATTACAAGGCGAGAAGACGCTGGGAAACCACTTGCAAACCGATTGTGGTTGAAGACGATGTTTGGGTAGGCGGTAATGTGGTCATTAATCAAGGTGTCACTATCGGTGCACGTTCGGTGATTGCTGCTAATTCTGTTGTCAATAGTGATGTTCCACCCGATACACTGGTGGGCGGTACACCTGCTCGTGTTATTCGCAAGCTGAATGTTGAATCCTAGATTTTGCCTTGGTATTGATGACAGCAAGAACACTGCGCTTGGGTTGAGTGAGGCATACACATCTTCTCTATTTTCACCATATGAATTACAGTGCGAGCTTGATTGGTACTTGGAGAAAGCTTTTGTCTCATCATAAACACACTCTATATGGTATTGCGGCCATTTTACTATGGGCATGCTTGATGGGGTTAACCCGCACTGTCGCTGAACAATTTGGCCCGATTGGTGGCGCAGCACTCATTTACACAGTGGCGTCACTGTTTTTGATGACTGTTATGGGGGTACCTAAACTCAGTTCTTTCTCTCCAAAGTACCTCATTATTGGTGGCGCCTTGTTCGTCAGTTATGAGATTTGTTTAGCGCTTGCACTTGGTATGGCAAATGACCGACATCAAGCGTTGCAAATGGCTGTCGTCAATTATCTTTGGCCTGCGTTAACTGTATTGTTAGCGGTGTTGATCAGCAGAAAGCCGGTTAATATTCTGGTTTATCCAAGTATTGCTTTAGCTTTTATTGGTGTCGCTTGGACAATTACAGGTGATGACGGTCTTTCTGTTTCGGCTATTGCAGCTAACGTTGCGACTAACCCAGTTACCTACTCCATGGCATTTATTGGCGCAATAATTTGGGCGGTTTACTGTAATGTGACCAAGAGTTTAGCCAACGGCCAAAATGCTATCACAGTGTTTTTTATCATGACGGCGATATCACTGTGGGTGAAGTACGCAATTAGTGATGAAAGTGCTTTGCAGTTTACCCTATCGTCAACAATGAACTTAGTGCTCACTGGCATTGTTATGGGGAGTGGCTATGCGTTGTGGAACGTGGCGATTCTGCGTGGAAACATGATGCTTCTGGCTACGCTGTCTTACTTCACCCCCGTGTTTTCGACATTACTTTCGTCTGCCATATTAGGTGTCGCTTTGGGCGTATCTTTCTGGCAAGGGGTAGTGATGGTCACTGTCGGTTCATTGGTCTGCTGGTGGGTGACCCGCAGTAAAAAGAACACCGAATCGAATGAGCCTTTGCTTAGTCAAAAGATTAGTCATGAAAATGAAGCTTAATACAGATTAGATGGTGAGAGATGAATAAAAAGAACCCCCGCAATAGCGAGGGTTCTTTTTTCTGTTCAAGTTAGCTTGCGATGTTCACGCTGAGCTGAAGATTAAACGGCAGCTTGGACAGCTTCTTGTGAAGTGTACGTCGAGTATGCTCAATATCTTCTACAGCAATCACGTTGTCTTCAGATTTGATGTCTACATCAACCCACAACTCACGACCAATTTTGGTTACTGCCGCAAGTTCTACCAATTGTTCCGACTCTTCACCAGCAGCTAGAACTCCTTGGTCGACTTTGTTACAAATCTCTTCACTTGGTGCCATCATGAAAATTTCACGTAGTGAAGACTTCAGCATTTCGAACGGTACTTTTAAGAAGTAGAACGACATTGCCAACATCATCATAGGGTCGGTATAGACCGCGTATTCAGCCAATGGTGATAGAGTCAAGAACCAAGCTAAGATGAAACCAACAGTTACCGCCACACTTAGCAAAGTATCCATTTTCCATTGTTTAACTTCGGCATCGATTAAGTCAGATGCAGTGCGTTTGTGTAGCTTAGTCATGTAAAACCATGCAATACCACAACCAATCACGTTAACAATACCGAATAGAGTCGCAATTGAAACGTCAACCTCACGACCACCAGTAAACATAGCAACCACTGCGCTATATAACGAAGAACACACGACAATTAAAATAACCGCACCTTTAACTGCAATTACCGCAGGCTCAAGAGCCGCGCGACCGAACTGGAATTCGTCATCAGACGGCTTTTGAATATATCGAGAAGCAATTAGCGACAAAATAGTTAACAGTAAGCTGACTAGTGAGTACATACCGTCAAACAAGATAACGAGTGAACTAACCAATAAGCCAACAACTAAACCACCCATAGCAAAGCCCGAAGAAATAAGGGCTGAAAGCGTCAGAATGCGTTTCTCGTTGATGTTTGTTTTAGCACACATAGGGGAAATACCAGTTGAAAATCTGCTGATATTTTGGCTTTTAAATAGGCTTTGACAATGTCTATTTGATTTTTTGAGCGGGCGATAATTGAGCTTTTATAAATTTATTTATATTTTACAATATCTTATGTAATATTTTTGGTGCCATTATTTTTGACACTGACTGGTTTAGTTGCATGAAGGTTAGAAATCAAACAGATAATCACTGATTTTATCTGCCAACCAGACCATCGCTGGGTTTTCAGCGGTTCCTGAGGTGCTGAACATACAGTAGTCTTCTTGGGTCAGCCCGTAGGTATGTTTAATCACGGAAAGGCGTTGCTCGCGAAGATAGTGACGGATCAACGGCTCTGGTAATACGCCCCAAGCGTTTTCAGTCAAGATAGTATTCAGAATGTATTCAAAGCTGGAAAAGCCGATATAACGACGGGAGAAGGGTTCAAGGCTCGGGTTATCTTTTTCATTCAGATATACCATTACTGCCTGCATTGATTTTCGAAGCTCTTCATCCGCCACACGTTTAAGTTTCGCAAGTGGGTGTGTCGCTTTACACACAGACATCATGCGGATCTTACCCAGTGGCTGGTATGTAATTCTTGGGTCGTCTAGTCGTTCGTAATCGACACCGAAGGCAAAATCTACTTGTTGTGTTGCCACCATATTGGCTAGGTCGCCACTGGAAGCCAAAAACAAGTTAAATGAAGTGTTGGGAAACAAGTTGTTCAGCTTGTGCGCGAGATCTTGCCATAGCGAATCAGGCAGAGAGTCATCACGGGCAATCCACATTTCAGCTGCAAACTCACTGGAAACCTGAGAACAGGTGCGACGAATTCGTGTCGCTGTGATCAGGACACTTTCGCAGTCTTTATAAATAGCTTTTCCGGCTTCAGAAAGCGTGACGTTGTTACCCGAACGTTGAAACAATTCAACGCCGAGTTCCTTTTCCAGCGCTTTAATCGACATACTTAACTTGGTTCGGTTGCACTCTAATTGGCGCGCAGCTTCTGAGACAGAGCCGGTATCAGCGATAGTACAAAAAGCTTCAAGTTGCGACAGGTTCATAGTGTGCTCAAGCGAATGAAAGTTAAGGAATCATATACAAAAAATGTCACTCTGCCTATCTGTGGCTGCTTGGATTTAGCCGTCGGCAGCATTTGCTAGTTTCTCCATTATTGAGGCAAAAATAGACAGCCAAATTAAGATTTGCGGAAGAATGTCAATTTCTTCAATAAGATTGCACGCTAACGCTAGGAACTAAACCTCATTTTGGTTTAATCTTGACGTAAATGCCGAAGACACGAAGTAACACGGAGGCCATGATGGCACACGATTGGGACGAATACGCACCTGACTGGGAAAAAGACGAAACGACAACCGTTTTTGCGCAAAACGTATTCCAACAACTTCAAAAATTGATAAACGTAGAAGGGAAGCACGTGCTGGATTTCGGTTGTGGGACAGGTTTGCTCACTCAACTGATTTCTCCATTGGCAAAAGATATCGTCGCATTAGATGGCTCTGAAGCCATGATTGAAGAACTTGATAAGAAAGAATTAAAGAATGTTGAACCCGTTGTTGATCACTTAACCCGTGGTTTGGTTGCTCAACACCCAGCGTTCCGCAAACAATTTGATTTGGTCGTTGCTTCTTCAGTGTGTGGTTTTGTTTCTGATTTCCAAGAAGTTGCGGTGATTATTCACTCTCTACTCGACAAAGATGGGCTTTTTGTTCACTGGGATTGGTTGGTTGACGATGCAGATCCAGAATATGGTTTAAGCCAATCAGACATTGAAAGTGCTCTGTCTAATGCTGGATTCTCCGAAGTGACTACTCGTATTGCTTTTGAAATCAATACGCCTCAGGGATTGAAACCAGTCATCATGGGCGTAGGGCGTAAATAAGCGCAAGCGCAGCTAATTGGTATTCGTTCATCGTTAGAAACCGTAGTGCAGTCACTGCGGTTTTTTTATCCCCTGCTGCTAGGCAAATCGGAGGAATATGAATGTGATTTTAGTTCAGGAACAATTCGTTGATGATTTTGCTTGTTCATCTTTTCTCCTCAGGTTAGATATTTTATTCACTGCAAATGTAATAATTCATCCATTACTCATCTCGCACCGCTCAATTTCGTTCGTTTTAACAACCATTGACGTGTGAAAGTGATTAAAATGCTTCAATTAGTTGCGATTCTGCCGAAATAGGGTGTATAGAATCCAATAGGATAAATAAAACAGAGAACATATGAATATTATTGGTATGGCCATCGGCGCATTAGGCTTGTCTTTCATCCTGATTTTTATATGGATGATTTCTCTTTCAGTTCGAAGAAAAAGGCTGGAAGAAGAAAAGAGAGAGCGAGAAGAAGCCTATCGTAAAGCGCTTGAGCGTACGCGAGAAGAAGAGCGCAAAGAACGTTTGTTTCAAGCGGAATCTGGTCATATTCCAACGATTTTGTATTTAGCAAAAGAAGCGGAAAGAAAGAACCTGAGAGAAGCGCTGTTCTGGTACGAGAAAGCTGCTCAGTTCGACAATATTAATGGTATGCATGGTGTCGTTCGTATCTGCAATAGAATGCGTGACGACATGATTTTGAGGGAAAAAAGTCGCTTCTGGCAGCTGTATATCGATGGTTTAGACGGCGATTTACAAGCCAAATATGAGACGGGGCGTGCGTTTATCTCTGGACGCGGGATTGAAGTGAACGTTGTTAAAGGCTTAGGCATGGTTCAGGAAGCGGCCGAAAGAAAGCATATTGAAGCCATTATCTTCATGGGTGACTGGTGTATTTCCAAAGACAACATTACGCCATCACCGGGCGATTCAACTTACTGGTACTCGAAAGCGGCAAAAAGAAACAGCTTAGAAGGCATGATGAAACTGGGGCTCAACTACCTGAAAGGTGTCGGTGTCCCTGCCAACCATGAAAAGGCTTGTTACTGGTTGGAGCGAGCTTCGGAAAAAGGTCATGCAGAATCAATGTACCACGCAGCAGAAGCATGGGTAGACCGAGGCGCAAACGGCAACTCCATCGCTTACATCTGGTTGTATCTGTCCGCTCACTTCGGTTATGAACCTGCAAGAACACTACGCGATAAAGTGGGTAGCAACATGGGTGTTAACTCGGTTGTCGGGTTACAAGCCTTAGCAAGACCGTTGCAAAAGAAAATCGCAACAGGGAAAGTTAACAAACACTCGATTATTCGCGCTCTGAACAAGCTGTATAAACGTCAAATTCCAGTACCTATGAAAGGTGAAGCTTTGGACGATAGTGAGATTGCAGAAAATGCGAGTGAGATGTTACGTGAGGAATTAGCGGCAATGGACGAGTTTGATGACTTGGGCTTAGAGCTTCAAGAGCAGATTGGAGACGTTGCAGATCCTCAAACTTCAGAGTTGCCTGTAAAACCTGACTTTACTAAGACAACAATGGACAAGCATTCTTAAACACTTCAGCTAACTACCTGAAGAAAGATTTAGAAACAAAAAGGCTCAGAGATATCTCTGAGCCTTTTCAATTATTCGTCCGAAATTAGAAGCCTTTGATGTTTTCTGCTTCTAGCTCGTTAAAGTAACGAACAGTTTTCACTTTCAATTCTTGTGTCGCATGATCATCACACACGATGATTGCTTTTGGATGAAGTTGCAGAGCACTTACTGTCCATAGGTGGTTTACACAACCTTCAACCGCAGCTTCAACTGCCAATGCTTTGTTGTGACCAATCGCTAGGATAAGCAGTTCTTCTGCGTCCAGTAGAGTACCCACACCGATAGTCAGTGCGTATTTTGGCACTTGGCTTACATCACCACCGAAGAAACGAGAGTTTGCAATACGAGTATCTTCAGTCAGTGTTTTGATACGTGTACGTGAAGACAGTGAAGATGCTGGCTCGTTGAATGCGATATGACCATCATTACCTACGCCACCCATGAACAGGTTGATTTTGCCGTAAGATTTGATTTTTTCTTCGTAACGTTTACATACCGCGTCGTGATCATCAGAAGTACCGTCTAGCAAGTTAATGTTTTGCTCTTGGATATCAACGTGGTTGAAGAAATTGGTGTACATGAATGTACGGTAAGATTCAGGGTGATCCGCTGGTAGACCTACATACTCATCCATGTTGAATGTCACAACATGCTTGAAGCTCACTTCACCTGCGTTATAAAGCTCGATTAGGGCTTTGTAAGTTTCAAGAGGAGTACTACCTGTTGGTAGACCTAGAACAAACGGACGTTCTGCAGTTGGTTTAAATGCATTGATACGCTTAACAATGTGCGCCGCTGCCCATTTGCCGACTTGTGCTTTGTTGTTCAGTGGGATAAGTCTCATGTTTCGCCCTTAATATTGGTAATTGTCTTCTCCCCCTCAATGCCTAAAGTGACGTTTGGTTGTCTGCGAACGTTGCCATTCAATCACAACACAGCTTTAAACACCTTGGGTTGCTTTATTAATTTGCATTATAAAATAAGTTTTCCGTATCTGCCATTGTTTTATGTCAAACTTTCATTTCATGGCCCTATTTGTGGCCTTTTAAAGCTAATAATTGTAGATTTGGAAGCGACTTTCTCAGTGTTACATAACTATGACTAAAAACATCACATAACAAAATTCACTTTTAAAATTAAGTGAAATTTTGATTCATAACTCATAGCAAGTTGGCGAAGAGAAAGTTCGTTACCCATAATTATTGTGCAAGGAAAGATTAAGGAGTAAACCAATGAAAAACGAACTTGATCCAACCAAAATACTTCATGCGTATGAGGCAATTATAGAACACGGTACGCCGACCGAGCATGGCAAAATCTATGAGGGTGTAGAGGCTTTTTCTGACTACGATGGATACAGTATTTACTTACGTGGGAATGGGGTAGAGCTCAAAGTTGGATTCCACAACACTTACCATCTCGAGTATGACCAAGAACATTTGAAAGAAACCTTTTTGAAAAAAGTCGCGATGTTAGCCAAGTAGACATGGAAAAGTAAAACACTCGATAGGAGCAGAATGCTTGAGATGTTCTTTGTTGTGATGGAATCTAACAAAATAAGGGGGAATGACTTTCTGAGCTTCAAACCAGATAAAGCGGAAAGCACAACATTGAGAATTTTGAATCTGGCGCAATGCACGACCGTAAAGGTGTTGAATTTGCGTTCATGTCGATAGCTTCAGCACGAGAATGTGCTGAAGCTTTCTATTAACCTTCTTCGGTTAAGCTAGGCTCGTCATCAGTGTCTGTGTAGTCATCTGATGAAGCGTCAAGTTTGTTGCGACCATTCAATGTATGGAAGCGTTTACGACCGCGAGCCAAACGCACGTATTTCAACCATGCTTTTTCGATTTTGCTTGCTGCTAATTCTGGATTATCCAACACTTTTAGAAATTGTTGTTCTTCCGCGTTTTCAGGTTGCAGAGTACCAGCTTCCAAGCCAGAAAGAGTTTCACCGTAAAGTGTTAGGATATCCTCTTCCGCAAGAGTGAAATCACCGGATTTCGCGAATCCGCGTGGGAACTTTTTCGTGTCGTAAAAACGTTTTTTTCCTAAACGAAATGCAGTCTCAAACATATCAACCTCGTGTAAATATGAGCTGCTACTATGTAGCTTTGGTTCACCGCGAAAGTTAGGCGCAAATTATATAAAAGAAAAACAAAAATTTTTTATCGTCATAATTGTACTTCCTTGTTAATCTTCGACTGTAAATTCAGAGGATTCTATATGGACGTAAAAGTCTTTCGTACTTTTCTTGAGTTGGCTCAAGTACGCCATTTTGGCCGTGCTGCTGAAAACCTATATTTAACTCAAGCGGCTGTAAGTGCACGTATTAAACAATTAGAAAGCTATTTCGACACGCAACTTTTCACTCGTGACCGCAACAACATTAAGTTGACGTCAGCAGGGGAGCGTTTGGTCAGTTATGCCGAGGTCATGGTGACGACCTTGCAGCAGGCTAAATTTGAACTTTCTTTAGAAAATGGTCAAGCGTTGCAATTGACGATTGGTGGTACGCCGAACATATGGGATGCGTATCTACAGAACTGTCTGAGTGTCGTAACCGATGCGTTTGGTGGCTACGCATTTATGGCTGAAGTGATGGGGCGTGAACAGCTTAGCCGACAGTTGTTGGAGCGCACATTAGATATGGCCTTTGCTTTTGATCAGATTAAGGCGGAAGAACTGAACTGCAAGAAAGTTGCAGATCTGGTTTTAGTGCTGGTCTCAACACAAAATGACACATTAGAGTCGGTATTTCAGAATCGCTATGTTTACGTCGACTGGGGCTCGCGCTTTGCGGCAGAGCATGCAGACAGACATCCTAAGGCGCCGGCGCCATTTTTACGCACATCAACAGCCCGTATTGCATTAGATTTCATTTTGGAGAAGGGTGGGAGTGCTTACCTTCCAACTTCTATTGTGGAGCCGTTTATCGCTTCCGGTGAGCTCTATTTAATTTCGGGAGTTGAAGAGTGGCATCGACCTGTTTACTTAAGCTACCGCAAAAACAGCTCTACTATAGAAGCAATTGGTCACGTTGAAGAGCTGGTGAAGAAGATTGATCCTCTCACTGCTTATAGTATTCAAAGAGCCGGAGAAGCGAGTTTGTAACTCCGTTTTTGCTTAGTGGATGAATAAACCAAGCGAGTAAATAAAACAAAGGCGAGCATTATCAGAGCTCGCCTTTTTAGTGTTTTGCAATCCGTCGATTACTTAGATGACTTACTTAGTAGACTGTCTACACTCAATTTGCCAGCACCTGAGATAGCTAGAGAAACCGATGCCGCCAGTAGCGCTAAGCCAAATTCGTAACCGCCGTTAGAGAGGAACAAACCGTTACTAATGTGTGTGCTTAGGATTGCGACCACCATGGTGAAAGCAAGAACCGCTGCTGCCGGACGAGTCAGCAAACCGATCAGAATGAACAAGCCGCCAAAGAATTCACCGCTACCTGCAAGGAATGCCATCAGCACGCCAGGTTCTAAACCAATAGATGCCATCCATTGACCTGTGCCCTGAAGGCCGTAGCCACCAAACCAACCGAAAAGTTTTTGAGAGCCGTGCGCCATAAAAATGATGCTAATAGGAAGACGCAAAGCAAGTGGAGCAAATCCAGCATTTGATGCTAGGAGTTTTTTAAGATCTGACATATTTAGATTCCTCAAAGTTCAAAACTTTCGAATAAGTTTTGATGTTGTCTGTAACTGTTGAAATGAAGTTTAGTAGATGATTGTGTATTTGATAATCGCTGTTGATTGACTTTGTTGTTTGAAAAATTCGAATGAACTTTTAGCCTAGTTACGCATCAATGAACAGTTTGTGGAGCATTCAGTTCCGAATATGGCTAGTGTTATGTTGAGAGCATCGTAAACTAATGTTGATTTCAAGATTAAGGATAGTTCATGTCGATAGTAGCGGAAGCCGTTCTAACTCAAGAGCAGTGCCAAAAGGCGCGACTAAGTCGAGACGCTCGTTTTGACGGTCAGTTTTATGTTGCGGTGAAAACCACGGGTATTTTCTGCCGCCCTATCTGTCCGGCTAACTTACCGAAAGAAGAAAATGTCGAGTATTTTCTAAACCAAGCACAGGCGCTTCAGGCGGGATATCGGCCTTGTTTGCGTTGTCGCCCAGACAGTGCGCCAAGCTCTTGGGCTTGGAAGGGGGTGGAAACCACCTTCATTCGCGCTCTATCTATGATTGACAGTGGTGAGCTGCAAAGTCATAAGCTTAGTGAGCTGTCAGATCGTTTAGGAATATCCGATCGTTACTTGCGTCAGCTCTTTCAAACACATCTCGGAATGTCTCCTAAGCAGTATGCGCAGTATCATCAACTGATGTTTGCCAAACAACTGCTACACAACAGCAAAATGTCGATAACCGATATCGGTTTTGCTTGTGGCTTTAACAGCACACGGCGGTTTAATGATGCTTTCAGTAAAGTATTGCAACTGGCGCCTTCTCAGGTACGTAAAGAACGCGCCACAATCACGGCTAAAAATCAGCTCTCACTGGCTTTTAGAGGGCCTTTTGATTGGGCACATATGTTGGCATTTTATCGTCTGAGAGCGATTCAGGAGCTAGAAACGGTTGATGACAACAGCTACGCTCGGCACGTTAGATTGGGCCAAGGAAAGGGCTGGTTTAAAGCTACGAAAAACTCAGAGACACACCTAGATGTTGAGTTTGAACTGGAATCTATGACGGATCTGCGGCAGTTGGTGGTGAAGCTCAGACGTTTGTTTGACTTAGATGTCGATATCGTCGCGGTTGAAACTCAAATAGAGCAGGCTGCTCCGGGGCTAATTAAAACTTCGGGTATTCGAATTCCGGGAGTATGGAATGTATGGGAAGCGGGTGTGAGAGCGATATTAGGTCAGCAGGTTTCGATTAAAGCCGCGATTGGGCAGCTTAATTTGCTGGTTGCTCATCTGAAACAACCAGATGAGAGTGCCGTTTTTCCATCACCTGAGCAGGTAGCCAATGCCGATCTTTCATTTTTGCGTATGCCTCAAAGCCGCAAAGATACCTTGAGTCGCTTTGCTCAATACATGCAAGACAATTTTGATGAAGACGTTGAGCATTGGCTCAAGCTAAAAGGCATCGGCCCATGGACAGTCAGTTATGCACGTCTAAGAGGGTTATCGGACAGCAACTGTTTTCTGGATACTGATCTGGTGGTTAAGAAGGCGCTAGCTGGATACCCGCAACTGAACAAACAACAAGTAGCGCCTTGGGGAAGCTACGCAACTTTTCACTGTTGGAACCAAATAACATGAACTACTACACCTACTATAAAAGCCCGCATGGACAGATGACGATACAAGCCAATGATACAGGCTTGCTCGGCGTTTGGTTTGAAATACAGACCACACAGCCGCAGGAGCTGGGCGCATACAGCGATGATCATGCTATTTTGAATCAAGCTAAGATTCAGCTAGAGGAATATTTTTCAGGCCGTCGCACTCAGTTTGACTTACCACTGGCAGCAAAAGGTACCGATTTTCAGCAGTCGGTTTGGCAAGCGCTCTGCAAAATTCCTTACGGAGAGACTTGGAGCTACCAGCAACTCGCGGATGAAATTGGTAATCCTAATGCGGTGAGGGCAGTCGGTTTAGCCAATGGCAAAAACCCTATTTCGGTCATCGTTCCGTGTCATCGCGTAATTGGTAAGAACGGTAAACTAACAGGCTATGCTGGTGGCGTTGAAACCAAGGAAAAATTGTTGCAGTTAGAACGATCCAAATAACAAGGTGTTCTAACTGCCACAGCGAAGTTCTTTCATTCGTTCAGAAGAAAATATTGAACAGCGAATGGTTAAGCATTAGATGCAAAGTAATACTCGCTGCATAACCTAAGATGATGACAGGTGCCCATTTCAAATGACCAAAGAAGGTATATTGACCATGGGCCGCCCCCATCAGAGCCACGCCAGCCGCAGAGCCAATAGAGAGCAAACTACCACCGACACCAGCGGTTAACGTCACTAGTAACCAGTTGCCCAGTGACATATAGGGCTCCATCGAAAGCACAGCGAACATCACAGGGATGTTATCTATGATCGAAGAGAGAACACCCACAGTTATATTGGCCCACATAGGATCCCACTGGGTATAAATCACTTCTGAAATCATGGTGAGATAGCCCAATAGACTCAGGCCGCCGACACACATGACGACCCCGTAGAAAAACAACAGCGTATCCCATTCTGCTTGTGAAATTCGTCTGAATACGTCAAAAGGCACTACCGAACCAATTCGTTTGAGTGCTGCTTCATCGTTGTTGGCGATTGCCTTAGCGGTTTTCTTCGCCAGAGAACCAGCCAAAGTTTTACGCAAGAAATAGCCGAAAAATTGCAGGTAAGCTAAGCCCATCATCATCCCCATCACTGGTGGGAAGTGGAATAAACTGTGGAAGCTGACCGCTGTGGCAATGGTAAGAACGAACAACAGTATGATGCGTCTAGCTCCCCGTTTTAACTCAACATGTTCATTGACGGTGTCGGGTGTCTCTTTAGGGACGAAGAAAGACATGATTAACGCTGGAACCATGTAGTTGACGATTGAAGGCAGAAACAGATTTAAGAATTGAGAGAAATTGACGTGCCCTGCCTGCCACACCATTAATGTGGTGATATCGCCAAAAGGGCTGAATGCGCCGCCAGCGTTTGCAGCGACAACAATGTTAATACAGGCGATATTGACAAATTGGCGATGATTTCCTCCCACTTTCAAAACCACGGCGCACATCAGAAGCGCCGTGGTCAAGTTGTCAGCAATCGGGGAGATAAAAAAGGCCAGCAAACCCGTGATCCAGAATAGTGTTCGATAGTTGAACCCTTTACTGACCATCCACGCCTTCAATGCATCGAAAAGCCGACGCTCTTCCATTGCACTGATGTAAGTCATCGCGACTAAAAGGAACAGTAACAGCTCTGCGTATTCCAAAAGATTGTATTCGAGCGCTTCACGAGCGATCTCAGTTGCCCCTTGTTGCTGATAAACATAGCCAATCATCGCCCAAATCAGACCCGCGGCAAGCAACACAGGCTTAGATTTTCTGAGCTTCAAATACTCTTCTAGCGTGACCAGAATATAAGCAAATACGAAGATAATGACAGCAGCGTAGCCAAAATAGGAGTGGGTCAAATTCAAACCATGACTAGCGCCACCAGACGCCATGCTTGAGGCAGAAAATAAAAGGGTGAAAAGGGCAAATAGCCAATGGGGCAAGCAACGCATTCTTTTCATTATGGATCCTCGCACTTTTTTACCGCGTTGTTGAAATGTTATGCCTCAGTGTAGAAAGGATTGTATGGCTAGAATGTGAACTCAGTAGATTCTGTTTATAGAGGTGCTTAATTAATAACCGGAGTGTGAAGTTGGGCAAATATTGATGGAATTCAGTGACGTGATAATGAAACAGCCCATCGATGGATGGGCTGATAAGCATTGTCAGTTTAGGTCGTTAATCTGGACTTACCACATGCCCAAAATTTTCCACCATGCGCCACCGACGAAGAAGAAGATCGGGATAACGATGAGTGAGAACACGAAACCAATCTTCCACCAGTTTTGTAGCGAATGGTAACCCGCACCAAACAGAATAGGAGCAGGGCCTGAAGAGTAGTGGGTGGTAGACATGTAAAGGTTACTGAAAATACCCAGAACAATAGCCGCCAGCATTGGTGGAGCACCTGCTGAAATAGCAATGGCTAGGAATGCTGAATACATCGCGCTGATGTGTGCCATTGCACTCGCCATTAAATAGTGGCTGTAGTAGTAAACCAGCAGCAAAATCGCGATGGTAGTGACCCATCCAAAACCAGATAAAGAGCTGCTTACGTAATCGCCAAACCATTTGATAAAGCCAAGGCTGTTCAGTTGCGCAGCCATCATTACCAACACGGCAAACCAAGTAATGGTGTGCCATGCTTCTTTTTCGCCAAGCACTGCATCCCAAGTGATAGTGCGAGTGATCAGCAAGAATACTAGACCTAACAGTGCGGTTACAGTTGCGTGTAAACCTAAAGTCGGACCAAGAACCCAAAGAGTAACCATGCCTAGGAAAGTAATGCCGACCATCCATTCCGCACGACTCATTGCGCCCATATCTGCAAGGTGCTGTTTTGCCAACGCGCGCATTTCTGGTGTTTTCTTCAGCTCTGGTGGGAACACGTAGTACATCACCAGCGGAATCAAGAACAGACATAATGCACTTGGAACGATAGCCGCTAACGCCCATCCACCCCATGTAATTTCAACGCCTTGTTCCTTAGCAAAGTTTGCAGCAAGTGGGTTACCCGCCATAGAAGTGAGGAACATAGCACAGGTGATCGCGTTACATTGGAAGATACATTGAACAAGGAATGCACCAATTTTGTTCTCCGTTCCTTTTTCAGGATCAGAGTCATATGCCGCTGCAACAGAACGGAAGAGAGGAGAGATGATACCGCCACAGCGAGCAGTAGTACTCGGTGTTGCTGGAGCAAAAAGAAGATCCGTCAGGACTAAACCGTAAGCAAGACCCAGCGAGTTGTGGCCCAGCTTCGAGATAAACCAGTAACCGACACGGCGTCCGAAACCTGTGCTGATGAAGCCGCGTGAAATAAAGAATGCCGCTGCAATCATCCAAATAGTCGGGTTGGCGAAACCGCTGAGCGCGGTTTTAATCGGCAGCACACCTAAAACGGTACAAGCGACCAGTCCGATTAAAGCCATTGCACCTAAAGGCAGTGGTGCAAGTATCAGGCTAAGAACGGTTACGACGAAAATAACCATCATTTGCCATGCGTTATCTGTTAAGCCATCTGGTACAGGAACGAACCATAAAATGACGCCGAGTAATGCCAGTAATAGCAATCTTGAGTTGGCTGAAGAAATCATAATTACCTCCTAAGTTTTCGCTATATATATCGCTTCAACAGAGGCATTTACTGTGTAAAATCAATTTCTAGTCATTCGTTTTTTGGTTAACTTCCAGCCTGGGTGTTGGTTCTGGTTTGCCTTGTAAACTGTTTGAAATTAGAAGTTTTAAATTCATAAAAACCATTAACTTCATTGCGGTGAGCTTGCTCGCATTTCTTATTTCAGGCTAATGCGCACGTTTGGCATTTGTTTCAGCGTCTAAGTGGAAAATACAATGACAGTACGCTTTATCTCGGACACATTTACTAAGCATTTATTCTGGTTGCTAAGTGCTGCGTTGTTACTTGTCGCAACTGGCTGGTGGATTTACAGTGCCTATCAACTGCAAGATGTGCTTACTCGCCAAATTTCGCTCCGCGCACAAGTTCAATCTCAGCAGTTGGCCAAAATGCCGAGTTTAATTGCCGCTGTCGAGCAAAACGATTCTCAACAGGTCAGTGCGCTCATTGAGACGTTTGATTCGGTAAGCGATGCGGATTTCATTACAGTGAGCAATCATGAGGGGATTCGATTGGCTCATCCTGTATCTGAGCGAGTTGGATTACCGGTTACGGGTGGTGATATCGATGATGCGCTTCTGCTCGGCAAATCATATCTTTCCTATGCTTCTGGTTCATTAGGACCTTCTGTTCGCTATATTTCTCCTATTTTCAATGCTGACCAACAGATCATCGGCATGATCAAGGTTGGGTATTTACTCAATACATTAGAGATGTGGAACAGCAAACGTCTGGCGGGATTATTGATGTTCGGTCTGTTTATCCTCGTTGTTTCTATTGGCTTAGCGGTGCGTTTCTCCACTTACGTGAAGCAGAACATGCAGCATATGGAGCCGTGGGAGCTAAAACAGACACTGGTGACGCAACAAGGGGTATTGCAAGCAACTCACGAAGGTTTGCTTGCAGTGAACAGCGATGGTCGAGTCTATGTCGCCAATGATTCGGCCAAGAAGCTGCTCGGTATTAACCAGAGAATGTTGACGGCTAACATTGATGACTGGGTGGATGACAGCGCTTTGTTTGCTTTATCCGGTGAAGACTTTCTCGATAGACTGGTGCGGATCAATGGTCAAAACTGCGTTATGACCCGTGTAACCATCCCTATGTCTCGCAGTGGCGAGCAAGGCGCGGTATTTAGTCTCCGTGCGTCAGAAGAGTTGCAAGCGTTATCCGAAACCCTCAGTCAGGTTGGACAATATATAGAGAGCTTAAGAGTGACTCGCCATGAGTATCAGAACAAGCTTTCTATTCTTGCCGGACTATTGCAACTTGGTCAGTATGAGCAAGCGTTGAATGTGGTGTTAAACCAGTCAAGAGCAGATCAACAAGGGCTTGATCAACTCAAGTCGTTTGCTCAATTCCCTCAGCTTTCCGCCTTGTTGCTGGCAAAATTAATCAAAGCAAAAGAGCGCAAGATAGAGCTATTGTTGCCAAATGACGAGCATTGGCAGCAGATGCCAGGCAAACTGACTCAGGATCAGCTTTGTTCCGTGGTGGGTAACTTGTTAGATAACAGCATGGACGCCGTGCAGGGACAAAACAACGGCAGAATCGAGTTGGAAATGTGGCAGTCGTCGTTTGAGTATGGTTTGTCTGTCACAAACAACGGCACTGAGATTACCCAACCTCTGGATGATCTAACCACATTAGGTTACACCACTAAAACGAATTCAAAAGAACACGGAATCGGGCTTTATTTAACACAATCCATCATCGAAGTCGCCAATGGACACATGGAGTTGGACAGTGACGCGCAAGCCACATCATTTACTTTGTATTTTCCCAAGAATAAGGAGGCCGAATGCTGAAAGTCATGATCGTTGAAGATGACAGTGAGATCGCAGCATTACATGCACATTTTATTGCTAAAGAGCCTTCACTGAAACTCGTTGGGATTGCCGTTTCATTTGGTATGGCAAGGGAGATGATGGAAATAGCCAAGCCAGATTTGGTCATCGTTGACAACTATCTGCCTGACGGACGAGGTGTCGATTTGGTTTATGAGTGGCTCAAGCTGGAGCACAAACCAGAGTGTATTTTAATTACCGCCGCCAATGATGCTCAAACGGTCAACTTAGCTCATCGCTATGGAGCGTTCGATTACTTAGTGAAACCGGTCGATTACCAGCGTCTATCTATGAGCCTTAACAAATTTATTCAGGTGCGCCAGCATTTATCTCAAGCTAATAAATTACATCAGAGTGAGTTGGATAGCTTGTTTTATCAAGCGCCAACTGCTCCTGAAGCAAACAACAGCACGGACGAGTTTACTCTGAAGCAGGTTGTTGCTCAGTTTGCTCATGCCCATGTGGAACAAACCGCCAGCAGTGTTGCTGAAATGATGAACATCAGTAAAAGCACGGCCCGACGCTATCTTGATAAAGCGGTTGATCGTGGTGAACTGACGGCATTTTTAGAGCATGGCAAAGTGGGCAGACCGACACGGGTCTATTGCCGACCTATTGGAATCAAGAAGTAATCAGATTCTAAAAGTAATCAACATAACAATAGCCAACAAAAAAGCCCCAAGTGCGAGAGCAACTTGGGGCTTTTTAGATTCACATCAGCTTATCTATGAAGATGAACTTCTTCTTCTTTTTCGCCTGCGTGTGGGTCGTTAAATCTTTCTACATCGAGCGCGTTTTCTGATTTCGCTACGATACAGCTAACACAACAGTCGCCAGTGATGTTTACCGCAGTACGGATCATATCCAGCAGACGGTCAACACCCATGATCAGAGCAATACCTTCCAGTGGCAGACCTACTTGGTTCAGAACCATTGCCAGCATAACCAGACCAACACCCGGAACACCCGCTGTACCGATAGAAGCCAGCGTTGCCGTCAGGATAACGGTTAGGTAATCACCCATAGTCAGGTCGATGTTGAAGGCTTGAGCGATAAACGCTGTCGCGACACCTTGCATGATTGCCGTACCGTCCATGTTGACCGTTGCACCAAGCGGAATCGTGAAAGAAGCCACTTTGTTATCAACACCGAGTCGGTATTTTGCTGTTTCCATCGTTACTGGAATGGTTGCGTTAGATGATGCTGTTGAGAAGGCAAACATCACTGCGTCTTCCATTTTCTTCAGGAAAGTAATTGGGCTTAAACCTGAAAAACTCTTTAGCATCACGCTGTAGGTGACTAGCCCGTGGATGAGCAACGCAGCTGACAGTACGAGGAAGTACTCAGCAAGGTTTACAATCGCACCTAAACCAAGGCCAGTAAACAGCTTCGCCATCAGGAAGAACACACCGTAAGGGGCGATGTTCATCAGCAAAGCGACCAGTTTCATGATCACTTCGTTCAGGTCGTTGAACATTGCTGCCACACGTTCACCAGCTTCGCCAGCTGCACTGATTGCAATACCAAATAACAGTGCAAATACGATGATTTGCAGGGTTTTGCCTTCTGCCATCGAGCTGATTGGGTTGGTTGGGAACATATCAATGATCACTTTACCCAATGATGGCGCTTCAGTTGCAGTAAAGGTGCTCGCAGCCGTCAGATCTGCACCTGCACCTGGTTGGAATACCGTGCCCATGAACAGAGCAAGGGTAATCGCAACTGCGGTGGTAATGATGTAAAACGCGAGCGTTTTACCACCCATGCGGCCTAGTGTAGTGATGTCTTTTAGAGAGCTTGTGCCACAAACCAGTGATACGAACACTAGAGGAACTACAAGCATTTTTAAGCTGGCGATAAAGATTTTGCCACCAACTTCGAACAGTCCGTTGACGATGTATGCGTCGACGAATGTATTGCCTTCAAACAAGGCTCGAATAATGAATCCAGTTAAAATACCAGCAACCATACCGATGATAACTCGGCTGGTTAAGGATAACGGCTTCTTGGTATCCATTGAGAACACTCCTTATAGTTATGCACTTCGATAATCATTTCGAAGAGGGCGGCAGGTTATCAGCCAAGGAGCGAAATCAAAAATCAAAAAAGGGAGTGAAATTTGCGAGTGTGATCACGGTCACTTCGCTGGCGGATGAAATTACTAAGATTTAACAAAAAATTAGAATTTTGAAACAATATTGTTTGCTTTTTGAGCATAAAGTGCAGTTTTTGTAAAATATATGCAATACGTTGTGTGGTATCTGGTGAGGAATTCGGCTTTTGGCTCGCGATATTGGTTGCTTAACTGAGCGAGATAATCTGCATAACTGCTTGAGTCAAATTCAATTTTTGTGAATTGAGCCGGCAAAGAGTCAAGCGAACCGAAGCCCGCTTGACGGCGTAGAGACTAGAGAAGCGGTAGATTAAGGTTGGCAGCGGTTTGTTCACCCATTTTTATTAGCGTATCTAATATGTGTTCACCATCCGCACGCAGCCCATTGTGTTCATATTGATTGGTGATCCACGCTTTGCTGTTTGGAATATGCTTAAGTGTTTCGCGGCTGATATCCATCTCTACAAACATATCATCGGCGTAGACAGCACAGCTCACTGGCACTGAGTTGTTTGCGAGAATTTGCGCATCATAAAGGTTCACCCAGTCTTCTTTTTCTGCCAATAGTTGAGCGGCTTCTTTCAGTGGCTTCAAGTTGGTGTAGCTGTCAAACATCCAAGGAAATACCATTTCTCCAGTAAAGAGGAAAGGTTGCCCAGTTTGATAATTGAACTGAGGGAACTCTTGTCTGACTCGATGCGCAGACCAAAGAGAAGCAAATCCCTGACAGTAAATAGACTCATGCAAAATCGCATAAATAGGATTGGTCTGGAAATTCTGCTCCATCATCATTGCTTGCAGAAATTCGTAACGTAGCGTCTCTTTGCCTTCAACCGTGATAAAGGCATTTTCCAATGTAAAGTAGGTAGGGATGAAGCTATCACTAACACCGAAATTAATCCCAATTTGCTGGAACTGTTCAACGGTAAAACGCTGACCTGTGGGTAGCATAACTTCATGTGTTAACAAGTGATCGGCAATACGTTGGCAGAGCTCTTGTGCTCTAGGAAATTGAGCAAAGAATGCCGCGTTTTTGTCTTGAGTACGCTGATAAGTTGCGCGATAAACATCATCCGCATGGCGCGAAATCGAAGGCACACCACCTGTGATGTATGAGCGCAGTAAACTTTCTGGAAAGAGCGACAGATATGTTAACGAACAGAAACCACCGAAGCTTTGACCTAATATCGCCCACTTATCCACGTTCCACTGCTTACGAATAAATTCTGCATCGCGGACAATATTATCTGCTCTGAAATGGCTGAGATATTGCGCTTGCTGTTCAGGGCTCATTCCTGCCAGTGTCTGATGGTTAATGACACTGCTGTTTCCTGTGCCGCGTTGATCCAGAAGAAGAATGCGAAATTGCTGTAACGCACGTTTCATCCAGCCGCTGGTGGCTGTTGCTCTCGGAGAGGGAAAGCCTGGCCCACCTTGAAAATAAACAAGCCACGGCTTGTGTTGATCATCACCGCGTGCGGATGTCACTGAGCGAGCAAACACTTCAATGGTTTGTTGGTCAGGATGCTGGTAATCAAGCGGAACAGAGAATGTATGCGGAGTGTAGAGAACTCCGTTATCGATAAAGCTATGAGCGTGTAGAGACATGGCTGATGATTTATCCTTTGGATTTGTTTTTGCGCACCTTAGCACAACTCCATCATCGGCATAACCGCTCTCAGATACAATTCGTATCTATTAATGAATATTGTTCAATCACCATCAGCCTAAAAAATAGCGCCAACAGGCGGCTGCCTATATTAGCGGCGCTATTGTGAAAGATTGAACAGTTGCTGTGAATGGAACTACGCCATCTCATGGCTGAATCGGGTCGACTCAAAACGGTTGAGCAAGCGATGAACAAAGTAGGTCACCAGCAGTGTCACCACAATCGCAAACAGAATGCTGCTTACACGGTAGAGAGCGCTGTAAACCAAGTCACCGCCTGGAGAAAGATACTGTCCAAATAAAATCCCAAGCGTAGTTAAGCCGCCAAAGCCTGCACCTGAACCGCTGGATTCTTTTACGTGCATGTAGCTGAAGATCATCGAACCGATCCAAAGCAGAGGAACAACGAAGAGTAGTAAATCTGACCAGTCATACAGCAGTATCTGCCCAAGCAAACCGAAGGTTACGCCCATCAATGTTCCCATCGCACGTTTACGCGCATAACCCATAGCGCCATTCCAGTTCATAGGAAAAAGCAGTAATACCGTTGTAGCTTGCGCGGATAGAGAGTCACTTAAATTGAACACTTGAAAGACAATAAATGACAAGGTGGCAATCGTCGCTCCCATGATCGCTTCGTGGCGCATGCGATGACTTTTCTTCGGTTCCGTTGGTCTTGGTGGTGGCTGTCTTGGCTCAACATCCGGAATCAAAAACGTCATTAAGTACGCGATGACAACGGAAAGCACACTTGCCAGTAAGTTGGTAAAAACTAAATTGTTGATGTCTGTCGTTGGGTAGCTGGCAAAGTGCAGCATGATACTCAAGCTGATGATGCTGTTTGCGCCAAACAGAAACAGGCTGCCCTTAGACATACAAGCAAATTTCACTAAGAACAGACCGAACGCAATGATAGTCATCATGCCCGGATGAGCACCGAACAGTCCGCCCAAAATGCCAATTTCCAAACCACAGACTACTGCCGCCGCGACAAGCTGGCGCGCGGCGTGAGCATTCATTACTGGCACCATACCCAGAAGCAGCATGGGTGTAACAGTGAAGAATACACCGTTATCCCAGCCAAAGATCTTACTGATGGTAAAACCAAGAGTTGCACCAGTGGCAATACGCAGGCACTGTCTGAGGTCGTTCGCAGACAGTGGGTGATCCCATAATCTCATGCCACCTCCTAATTAATAGATATAGTGGAGTGCACTAAGGAAGTGGATTTGTGCTCTCGCTAGTAATGCAAAGAGTGAGTTTTCTGGAATCAACTGTACCGTCGCACGTGCGCCAGAAGGCAATTGCTCTACTAGATTATTATCAATCGCTAAGTGAACGCGCATACGTTGTGCATCACGAACCCAACGGCTGGATGTGGTTGGCGTAGCAAGACTACCGTCAGCGGCGAACTGACCTGCACTCACACCTGCGTCTAATGTGCTGAGCTGAGCTTCAAACACTTGTCCCGGTTTGCTATCGAAAGCAATTAAGGCGCGGCTGTCTGATGCAAAGTGACGTAAGCTTTTTTCACGGAAATCGGCAATCACATCTACTTCATCAGCCACTAGCGCTACTAGTGGGCTACCAGCACTCGCATAAGTACCGTTTTCCAATTGTAGGTTAGTGACAATCCCATCATGTTCAGCAACCACTCGAGTGTATGAAAGGTTTAGCTTAGCTTTATCTAACTGGTTTTGAGCAACGCGAACCCTAACGTTGTTGTCACCGACCTCGCCACGATTAACTTGCAGTTGCTTCAAGCGAGCTTGCGCTGCTGATACGTTCGCTTGTGCGGCAACTGCTGCACTTTGCGCATCATCTTTCAGCTGCTGTGATGTGCCGTTACGAAGGAAAAGAGTATTCAGACGGTTTGCTTCGCGATGTTTTTGTTCTGCAACGATAACGCTTGCTTTCAAATCTGCTTGTGCAGCGGCAATGGATGCGTCTAATTGATCGTTGTTTTGCATGACTTGTTTGAGATTGAGTTCAGCTTGTTCAACCGCTAGTTGGTAAGTTTCAGGGTTGATTTCAAACAGTACATCACCTTTATGCACGGCTTGGTTGTTTTTGACATAGACGTTGGCAATTTGACCGCCGACTTGAGGGGCGATTTTGGTGACGACACGGGTTGCCATTGCTTGGGGTGTCAATGGCATCGTAAGGTCCGCTACGAGAAAATAGGCGAACACAAACACAAACCCGAAGCAGGAGTATTTAATCCAGCGAGCGAATTTTTGATCTGGGGTCATGATTTAAAACTTCTCTTTTATTCTAAGGTTTCTGACTTTTGACTAAGTGCTTCAAGCGCGCTTTGTGAGACTCTGTCGAGTATCGATGAAAGCATTTTTATCTCTTCATCACTGATGTTATTCAGTATCTGGCTACGAACTTCGACGATTTTTTCTTCCATCTGTTTGAGCAGAGATTTTCCGTCTTCGGTCAGTCGTACTATTCGAGCGCGTTTGTCACTTTTACAGCTATAACGAGTGACGAGAGATTGCTCTTCTAATTGATTTAAAGTGCGCATTAATGATGGCAGTTCAATTTCAAGCGCTTCAGCGAGACTCTTCTGACTTACGTTGTCACCTAGACGTCTTAGTTTCCATAAGGCAGTCCAGCGTGGGTGTGTAAGACCGAGCGGAGCTAATTCGCGATCTGCTACCATTTTCCAAAGGCGTGATACGCGGGCTAACTGCTCAGCGAGAGACAATTCTTTGAGGCTTGCAATGTCGTGTACCATGATTAACTCTTATTTACTTAGCGTGCTAAGTAATATAGTTTAGTTAGCACGCTAAGTAAATAGATGTGATGAAAATCACAGTCATTTTTATTTGTGACACATGCTCGCAAGTCTAACTAATTGAAGCGAAGGATAAGGGAACACTTAATTTATCGTCTATTCTTAGAGGGTTACGTAAATTGTTCGGTCGTTAAATCAAACAATTAAAGGCTTTCAACTCTCTAAAGGCATAAGCTTGTGGAAGAACACATTATTATTCTCGTTATCGCATTAGTGATCTTGAGCTATGGATATATTTCAAACTTTCTCGCTCGATACGACATATCAGGCCCCATGGTGTTTACTGGCTTGGGGTTACTGTTCTCACCACTAGGTTTGCATTTTGCTGAACTCAACATTGACGCCAACATGGTGACTGTACTGGTTGAAATTGCCTTAGTTCTGGTGTTGTTCAGTGATGCGGCTTTGTTGGACCTAGGGTTACTAAAACAATCTTGGAAAATCCCTGCTCGGCTTCTATTTATTGGTCTGCCAATCACTGTGGTCGCAGGAACGATAGCGGGCAAAATCATTTTCCCTGATATGCCATTTCTCGATTTACTGCTGCTGGCTTTGATCTTGACGCCAACCGATGCAGCACTTGGTAAGGCTGTTGTCTCTGACCCTATTGTGCCTAAGACCGTACGCTCTACCATCAATGTGGAGAGTGGCTTAAATGATGGAATTATTTTCCCTATTCTGATTACGGTAGTTGCTGCCATCAGTGCGGGCATTAACCATGAACCGCAAGGTAACTGGATGATTTATGTTGCTAAGCAGATTGTCTTCGGTGGATTAGCGGGTGCTGCGATTGGTTATTTGGGCGCGCGAGCACAGCTGCTCTGTTTGAAAAAAGAGTGGATGGTCGAAACTTATCGAAACTTGGTGCCGATAGCGTTAGCCATTCTCGCTTACTACAGCGCTGAAGTGGTTTCTGGTAACGGCTTTATTGCAGCCTTTTTTGCGGGCTTATATGCAGGAAACACCAGTGAGAGTGTCCGAGACCACATTGAAGATTTTGCTGAAAGCGAAGGGGAGTTGTTGGTATTGATCAGCTTCTTTGTTTTTGGTTTTGCCTTTGTGCCAGTCACTTGGGACTACATTTCAGCACCTGTGATTGTTTACGCTTTACTAAGTTTGACTGTCTTGCGAATGCTGCCTGTGATTCTTTGTTTGCTCGGAAGTAAACTTGATTTCTCAACCATGAGCTTTATTGCTTGGTTTGGTCCAAGAGGTATTGCTTCTATATTGTATGCGCTGCTGGTCGCTCATGAATTCGGTTCTATTCAAGGTTATGAGCAGTTGTTCGCGGTTGTGACTTTAACGGTATTAATGAGCATTTTTGCCCACGGTTTTTCTGCTCAGCCGTTGGCGAATTTGTATAGCAAACACATCCAAAAGCCATAGTCGCATCTCAAACAAAGCGGCATGCAAAACAAAGCCGGCTTGATTGCCGGCTTTCATCTCAATAAATCGTGTCTAAAGATGAAGAGATTGATTTATAGGTTTTCACCATAGATATCGAAGCTGAAGTATTTCGCTGCGATCTTATCGTAAGTACCGTTTTGGCGAATTTCGACGATAGCTTGGTTAAACTTTTCTGCCAGCTCTTGGTCCTGTTTACGTAGCGCAAGTGCAGTACCTTCACCGATGTAGGCTTTATCCGTTACCGCTTGGCCTTTGAACTCAAAACCTTTGCCTTCAGCTTTGTCTAGGAAAGCCAGAGATAGCTGATCTGCGTTACCGAACGTTGCGTCTAAACGACCATTTTGCATGTCGATGTACACTTCATCCTGACCTGTGTAACGTTTGATTTCAGCCACTGCGCCAAACTTGTCTGTTACATAGCGGTCATGAATCGTACCTTGCTGAACACCAATCACTTTGTCTTTCATACCAGCTTGATCAATGGTGAAGTCAGCATTTTTCGCTGCCACGAAACGAGCGGGTGTTTGGTAGTACTTGTTTGTGAACAGAACCTTTTTCTTACGGTCGTCTGTGATACGCATTGACGCCATAATCACGTCTGATTTACGAGCAAGCAGGCTAGGGATTAGCGCATCCCAGCTTTGTGAAACCCAAGTACACTCTAGTTTTGCTTGAGCACATAATGCGTCCGCAATTTCAATATCGAAGCCAACAGGCGTGCCGTCTGCATTCTTGTAGTTGAACGGTGGGTAAGTGAAGTCAGAAGCAAGACGTACTTCTTTTGCAAAAGCTGCTGAACCGAACAGTGCTGCACAACAAGCTAAACCTAAAGCTAATTTTTTCATTGGTTAATTCCTTTTATCAATTATCTACGATTGCGTTGGGTAACTGCGGAGCACACTAATCACTTCTTCCATGCTCGATTGGCTACCGATAGTGATTCGTACGCAGTTTCTAAGTGCAGGGTCGTGGCTTTGATTGCGAGTCACAATACCTTGCTTTAGAAGATACGCAAACAAGTCTTCACCTGTATGTGTACGTACTAACACGAAATTGGTGGATGACGGGTAGACGTGAGCAATACATGGTAAGTTGTTTAACTCACTGATGAACCATTCACGGGTACGAATGAGCGTTTGAGTGTTCTCTTTTACCTGTTTTAGACCCGTTTCAGACAGCGCCGTTAATACCACCGTTGCACTTGAATCCGGCATTGGGTAAGGAGGAATAAGCTTAGAGACGAAATCCATCACACTCTTATCGGCGATAATAAAACCGCAACGTACTGCCGCTAAGCCAAAGGCTTTCGATAGAGTGCGAATGACCACTAAGTTAGGATATTGAGCAATCAGACTTGCGGCGTTGTGTTCCATTTCAAATTCGATATAGGCTTCATCAACCACCACGATGGCGTCGTCTTGTGTTCCTTCAAGCACTTTGACGATCTCTGCTTGAGAGATGAGATTACCTGTAGGGTTATTCGGTGAACATAGAAACACCAAATTCGCCTCTTTTGCTGCCTGAATAACACCTTGGCAGTCCAATTCGAAAGCATCACCAACGAGTGGTACTTTGATGGTTTCCATCGCAAGTGCATCCGCACAGAACTCATACATAGCGTAAGTTGGCGGACAAACCACGATCTTATCTTTACCCGGTTGGCAGAAGGTACGAATCAATAGGTCAATAGCTTCATCTGCACCACGTACCGCAAGCACTGGAGCGTCAATCTCCGCGTATTTTTGATAAGCCGAAGCGACATCATGAGGCAGAAAATCAGGGTAGCGGTTGTAGCTTTGCTCCTGATTATCGAACTTGATTGGGAACTCAAGTTCGTTGGCGTTTAACCACACTCGACCTGAGCCACCGATACGTCTTGCTGACTGATAAGGTATTAATTTTTTTATGACCTCTGGTACCAATGAGGCGGCTAGTGAAGACATGGTTGACCTCTCGCTAGTGCTAGTTAGTCGCACTAAGTGATTTTTTATTCGTTAAATTGCATTTAATTTGTTTTTATTTGCAATTCGCTTTTTGTTTTGATTATTCAATCAAAAAGGATTTGTAAAAAGAATCGAAATAAACACATACTAGCCATGATAAAAAATCATAGCTCGAGGTGTGGGATGCATCTTCCATCGACAAAAACATTGCAGGCATTTCTCGCCACAGCAGAACACTTGAACTTTACTAAGGCTGCGCATGCTTTGAACCTGACTCAGGGCGCGATCAGTCGGCAAATTCTTTCATTAGAAGAGTTGTTGGGTGTGAAATTGTTTTTCCGTCATGCAAGGGGATTGTCGCTCACGCAACAAGGGTTGAAGTTTGTTCCTCATGCGGAAGATGTACTGAACCGTCTGCGCTCGGCGATTGAAGAGGTGTCGTCGACACCTTCCACTATAAAACTCAACGCGCCTAGCTGCGTGACATCTTGGTTGTTGCCGAGATTAATGGCTTTTCAGGACGCACACCCTGATATTGATGTGGAGCTGACTTCAACCATTAAGCATCACCTTGAACCGAACTTTAATTTGTTTGATGCAGTGATTATGTACAGCAAAGCGCCCAAGCTTCCTTCCGTGGTGAGCCATCAATTGTTCGAAGAGTGTTTAACGCCTATCTGTCGCCCAGAACTGCTGGATGATTTGGGGCAACAGTTGTCGTTTGATGAATTACCGCGACTGACGTGGTTACATGCTAATACAGAACAAAGTGACTGGAAGTTATGGCTAAACCATATGGATAGAAGAGAGCTGTTTAGCAAAAGTAATCAGCACTTTTCAACCCTTGACCAAACCATGAATGCCGCGCAGCAAGGGTTTGGCATTGCTGTCGGAGACATTACGCTTGCCGAGCAAGATCTTGCTATGCATCGATTAATTAAGCCTTTTGAACAGACAGTACTTTCTGGCCACAGCTATTACTTTTTGTACCCAAAACAGAGTGATAATCCTATGCTAGATACGCTTCAGGATTGGCTCGTTTCTGGCTTTCAACAATCAGTAGCAATCGAAAAGCAGGCGATGGCTGCGAACTAATTTGTTCTGCATCCAATATCGACAGATTCAGAATAGAAACAAAGAAGGAGCCGTTATGGCGCGTCCGAAAATTCCTCGTCAGATTTGTGGTTCTCCAGCTCAAAGCTGTTTTAAACCTAATGGCGTTCCAATGGGAAGTTTAGAAAAGGTTTTTCTTGAAGCTGATGAATTTGAAGCGATTCGGCTGGTGGACTATCAAGGAATGCAACAACAACAGGCAGCCGTTGAGATGGGAGTCTCGCGACAAACGTTGGCCAACTTGGTGAAATCTGCCCGAAAAAAAGTGGCGGATAGCTTACTCAATGGTAAAGCGTTGATGATGAGCCCAGCTGAGTAATTTGGACTCTGTCTAGAGTGTTGCTCTCGCTAGTAGTTATCCCAATACGGCTTGTCACCGTAGAAGCCAGCTAGAAAGTCGATGAAGTGTCGAACTTTGGAAGCAAGGAATTCCCTGTGACTGTACAGCGCATAAAGTCCGAGAGGTTCAATTGGGAAGTTGTCGAGAATCTCCAACTCTCCTGATGCAATAGCAGAGCCGGTCAGAAAAGTAGGCTGAATGGCATAACCACGTCCCAATACCGCTGTTTTGACAATCACATCACCGTTGTTACTAGCGAAATCACTGCGGAAATCATGCACCGATAGGTGTTTCGGCCAGTGGGTAAAAAGACTTCGCGGATCAGAGTACGAAAAACGCAGGTAGTTGAGCTGACATAATTCATCAAAGCTAGTTGGTCTGCCATGTTTATCCCAATAGTTCGGTGCGGCGCAGACGAAGAGGTTAATCGGCGTAATTTTTTTCGCCACAAGCGCTGAGTCCTTGAGATGACCGATACGAAGGGCGATATCAACCCCTTCTTCAAGAATGTCGACTTTCCTGTCCGTTAAAAACAGTTCAACTTTGATCTCAGGGAACTGGGTCTGGAACTGTTCTATAGGGCCGGACAAGTGGTAAACCCCAAACGACATCGGTGCGCTTATTCTCAACGTGCCTGAGACTTGGGTATGCAAGTTAGAAATCGCATTTTCCATATCATCAATATCCATCAATACTTGATGGCAGCGATCGAAATAGGCCTGACCAGCTTCGGTTAGATTTACGCGACGCGTAGTTCGGTTGAGCAACCTTATTTTTAGATCATCTTCCAGTTGCGCGACGTATTTGCTGACCAGTTGTGGCGACAGTTCGAGCTTGTCTGCGGCTTTAACGAAGCTTCCTTCCGATACAACGGTTGTGAAGGCTCTCATAGCAACAATCTTGTCCATATTAACTTCTGCCTGTATTGGAAATGCCACGTTTATAATTAAGCAACACGGCGCTATTTTATCACGCCTGAGTTGATAGGTATATTAGCCTACATAGTCAAGGTGAGCTTAGATTTAAGCCTAACATAGTGTTAAGACAGACATAGTACTAAAACTAAAAACGAAAGCCGCCGAATCAGGAGAAATAAAATGAAATCAACTCAACGTATGCCTGCATTGTTCTTATCACATGGTTCTCCAATGATGGCGCTAGAACATTCGCAAACCACAGAATTTTTTAAAAAGCTTAGCGATAAATTTCCAGAGCCTAAAGCAATCGTGATTTTTTCAGCACATTATGATCGCCGTGGTCCAGTGACAATTACCAGCGGACATACTTTAGGAACAATCCATGACTTCTATGGATTCCCTAAACCGCTTTATGACATCGACTACTCAGCGAAAGGCGCACCTGAACTGGCACAAAAAGCAGCGAAATTACTGCAAGATGCAGGCATAAGTGCTCAACTGGATTCGAACCAAGGGTTGGACCATGGAGCTTGGATACCAATGCTATACATGTATCCACAGAAAAATGTGCCAATCATTCAGGTGTCGATCAATAGCTATATGGATGCGGTTTCTCACTATGAAATAGGTCGTTGGTTGCGTCCACTTCGTGAAGAGGGTGTGCTGTTTGTCGGTTCAGGCGGTATCAGCCATAACTTACGCGAAATTTTTGCACCAGTTCAAGACCCGCATAGAGTAGAGAAGGTGAATCAGTTTACTGGATGGGTGAGTGACCAGCTTGCATCAGGTAATATCAGTGCATTGTTGGACTACTTAAATCAAGCACCACACGCAAGGTTTAATCACCCAACGCCGGATCATTATCTACCTCTGCCTTGTATCTTAGGTACAAGCTATGAAGATGAAATTGGTGAAGTATTGCATCGCGCTATTGATCTAGAAATCTTAGCTCTTGATGCTTACGGTTTTGGTATCGCTGCTTAATCAAATCAATTCAACGCAAAGCAAAGCTCAAGAGAGGGAACTCTTGGGCTTTTTCTATAGGTTTGTTCTATCAAAGTAATAGGATTAATCGGACATATTTCTCATCCCGTATCTGCTAAATTTTGCCCGTTGTTAGGTCGTTAGGGCATTTTTATGCGTTCTTTTTCAATTACAAATCTGGTTCGGGGAAATGCGTTCATAGCCGTTGCCGCTATTGTCGCTTTGTCCATATATCTCTTGTTTACTTTGACTCGCGTGCAGTCTCAGTTTGGTAACGTTGTAGACCGAAATGTCAGTTTGATGACGACGGTTTCCGATCTTCGTTACTACACAGTAACTTATCGTCGTTTTGCGTTGGACTACGGTTTGACTTCGGATGAACAACAGCATAAGCAGATTGTTCATACCATCGGAGTGAATGACAAGAAAGTTAATGATTCCTTTAAACGCATGAAAGCTCTCGCTGATACCAGCGATATTCAGGCCGCAGTGTACGATTTCGAGCGTCGCATTGATGAATACAGAGCAATGCAACAGAATTACATTCGCTTGATAGACCAAGGCCATATAGATGAAGCAAGGCAAGAAATGTTAGGTCCAATGCTTGCTCCGTTTAATGCCATCGTGGATCGTTTAACCCAGCTCCAAAACGATTTGGAACAAGAAGCGAACTTGATTAAACAGAACAAACAAGCAGACATCGAATATGCTCTTCAGTGGTCAGTGATAGCAGCGAGTGTTGTGGTTATTTTGCTGGTGGCATTTAGCTACTACACAGCCAAACGAGTTTTGAACCCACTCAATCGTCTAAAAGCACACATGTCTGTTGTGGGTCAAGGCCAGTTGCATGCCTCGTTGGCAAAGAACGAATTTCATAATGATGAGTTTGGCCAAGCTGCAACTGCATTTAATAGCATGCAACAGAACCTGCTTAATCTCATCATTGCCGTGAAAGAAAGTGTTCATTCACTGGATCTAGTGTCTGAAGAGTTAGCGGCGAAAGTGGCTCATACTCAGCAAAGTGTCGATGCTCAGAAAATCGAGATTGATCAGATCGTCGCTGCATCTCAAGAACTCACTGAGAACACACAATTTATCGACCAAGTCACACAGCAAGCATCAGAAAAGAGTGGAATGGCGAAACAGCAGGCGCAAATTGGTGAAAAGAGCATCGTGAATTCCATCTCGCGCACTGAGAATATGTCGCTCTTGATTGGTCAAACCGGTGAAGTCATTGAAGGGCTTTATCGTGGCAGTTTTGATATCAGTGTGATTTCCGATGTGATTAGCAATATCACCAAACAAACCAACCTACTTGCTTTGAACGCAGCGATTGAAGCGGCTCGAGCAGGCGAGAGTGGTCGAGGTTTTGCGGTGGTGGCAGATCAGGTTCGAGAACTTGCACAGCAAACGCAAAGTTCTATTGATGAAATTGGCGGCATTATTGGCAATTTGCAGTCACAAGCCACCAACGCACAGCAATTAATGAGTCAATGCCAACAACAAATCGGCGTGAGTTTACAGCAAGTGACGGAAGCGGGTGAGTCTTACCATGCCATCGTCAGTGCTGCAGAGGAGATAGCTAATATGGACAGCCAGATCGCAAGGCTTTCACAAGATCAGCAGTTGCTATCGGTGAATGTGAACAACAGTGTTCAAGCGATCAGTCAGTCTTCTTTAGATATTGAGAACATCGCTAGTGAGACTACTGAGACTTACCACGCGGTACAAGCTCAAACAGAACACTTAAAACAGTACATAGGAGCTTTTACCGTTTAAACAGATTTCGTTCCAAACCTGCACTTCTTCCCGAATAAAAGTAAACTTGCCTATTCATTCCGCTTTTATTCGGGCTTTTTCTTGCTCGAATTTATCATGACGTATGAAGTGATCAATTTGTTCTGCAACGCCTGAGCTGTAAATCAAACTGGTGTGAGTGTTTCGTACCAAATGGTGCGCCGTCATTCCCGAAATTTTAGTTTCTTCGACGGTTACTGTTCCATCTGAATGAGCCGCATCTCTCCCCATTAATAATGAACGTACGCCAATGGGAATAGTGCCAGCTAAGCTTCCCAGTTTTTGCGGGAAATCCCATTTATCTTCGTGCTTTTGCAGCCCAAACTTCGCTGAATTTCCCAATAACATACCTAGACCCATCTGCTGAATTTTGCCAACGATAGAAGCGCCATTTATCGGAGACCCCAAGGCGACGACATGGGAAATTAAGTTTGCATCTGGTTTGCGTGAAGCGAGATATCGTTTGATCACCACACCACCCAAACTGTGTCCGACAAGAATATTGATTTGCTTGTGATCGAGCGCTTTGTCAATAGCTGAAAACACTTTGTTTTCATCAATCGCCACGGTGTTATAGCTTACGACTTGGCTTTCATAACCCAGTTTTTCAAGACGTTGGCTAAGTGGCAACATCGCAATACCGTGCATGTACAGCCCGTGAAGAATAATCACTTTCATACGCTATCTCTGAGTTCCTGAATTAGCCGTTCATAATGCAATGAAGTTAATATAATGATGCCGCTACTCATGTCAAAGCCTTGATTTATCGTATCGTCAAATACGATGCGTATATTGCAGTTATTCATATTAAATAAGTATTAGTACTTAATTTATCATTTGTAATGAGAATAAAACTCAGTTAGATTCGCAAGCCTTCTAAATATAAATCAGCTATAAACACAACCCCATGAAGGCTCAATTCAACTACTCTTCTCTTTTTTTAGCGATGTTGCCGGCGGTTTCTTCCCCCGCTTTTTCCGCAGATGACAGCACTCAAAGTACCATTACTGATGAGGCTGAAACGGTGACAGTTTATGGTCGCGCGCTTTCTTTGTATCGTTCACAAGAAACCAGTCTTGCAACCAAAACACCGACGGCGATTGACGATACACCTCAGTCTATTCAGGTTCTTCCACAGCAATTGATCGAAGATCAAGGCGCTCGTCAAATTACGGATTTATACCGTTCAATCAGCGGTGTAAGCCAATACTCTTATTCCGGTGTGACTTTTCGTGGCTTTCGTCAGGATCAAATTCTTTATGATGGTGTGAGAGGGGACCCGTTTAATGGTTTCTCCATTCCACAGCTTTTCAATATTGAGCAAGTGGAAGTATTGAAAGGACCTTCGTCAGCGGTGATGGGAAGTGGTGAGCCTGGTGGTGTGATTAACTATGTGACCAAGAAGCCCACTTACGAGGCTCATCGTCGTGTTTCTGTTACAGCAGGAAATCAAGATTTCGCCAGTGGCAGTGTAGAGCTTTCTGGTCCTGCCAATGAGGATGAAACTCAACGCTACCGTGTCGCGATTTATCAAGATCACGAGAATCCTTCACGCAACAACACCGATGTTCGTAATCGAATTATCGACCTCGGTTATGCGTGGGACTTAGGTGATACCACAACAGTGACAACTCAATTTACAGACATCATTCAACATTACGGTGGTGCTCGTTTAAGGGGCATTCCAACTGATGATGAAGGCAACTTCCTTGCAGATATTAACTGGAACGCTAACGAGGCTTCTGACTATCAAGACCTCGAAGCAAAGGTTTACCAAATTAAAGTTGAGCATGACTTTAATGCTTGGTTAAGTGGCGATATTACGGCTCGCTATTACGAGAATAAAGAGATGCAGAAATACCATGAGCCTATGGGATTGGTGGATACTGACGGTGATGGTGTCTATGACTGGAGTAAGCGCCAGTACCGTGACCAAGTGCGCGAGAACCAAGCGGGTTCTCTGTCTGCTAACTTAGTTGCAGAGTTGGGTAGCCACACTGTGCTGTTTGGTGGCGATTACTATCGACTTAATGAAGATTATGTTTATTACGTTGATAAGAGCGTAACGGGAATCAGCCTGACAGATCCAGAATACGGTGCGGATACTTCGGGTTATACCCTCACGCTGTCAAAGCAGACGGAATCGAGTTCCGAACGTTACGGAGCCTACGTGCAGGATCAATGGCAGCTTACTGAACGTTGGAATGTACTTTCTGGTGTTCGTGTTGACGGATTCAAAGACAAGGTTAACGACCTAGTAGAAAACTCTATCAGTGAGTATCAGGGTTCTGGGCTGTCATACCGTCTTGGCTCGACTTATCAAATCA
The DNA here is from genome assembly GCF_013041605.1 of Vibrio plantisponsor. Classification (GTDB taxonomy): domain Bacteria; phylum Pseudomonadota; class Gammaproteobacteria; order Enterobacterales; family Vibrionaceae; genus Vibrio; species Vibrio plantisponsor. The sequence goes on from NZ_JABEQC010000001.1 coordinate 510,613, forward strand.
ATTCGAACTTGCACCCTTATGCTGTGGTTGCGACAGGTTTTGTTCCGCAAGATGCCTCTGATCAAGCTGAGTCAAATGGCGGTCCGTTCGATCCTGAAGAGAGCCTGATGTACGAAACTGGTGTACGCAGCTACTGGTTTGACAATGCACTTAATGTCAATTTGGCTCTTTATCACATGGTTAAAGAGAACATTCTTCAAACTGATCCCGATGATGACACTCGTTTGGTCTCTTACGGCAAAGTGCGCAGTCAGGGTGTTGAAGTGGATATGCTGGCGGATATAACCGAAAACTGGACGGCAAACCTGAGCTATGCCTACAACGATACACGTGTGAAACAAGCTTACGATAGCATTACCAACAGTGTTGGTACTCGCTTTGCAAATGCCCCGCATCACCAGTTAGGATTATGGACTCGCTATGACATTACTGTGCTGAATTCATCTGTGGGGTTTGGCGCCGATCATGTGAGCGAGCAATACAACCAGAGCGGTCAGATTGTAAAAGCCTACACAGTATTTGATGCATCATGGCAAACACGCTGGCAGCAGTGGCAGTTCCAGCTCAATGTGAAGAATCTGTTCGATAAAGAATACGCGGTGAGTGGCTTTATCGATCGAACAGGGCATTTCCCAGGCGAGCAGCGCCGTATTTATCTGACGGCTAATTACGAGTTTTAATCTTTGAGAGTCTCGCTGTGCGAGGCTCTTTGTTGTTTTCTGAAAAGGTATTAATGATGAAATGGTGTTCTTGGCTTACGCGCAGTGCTGTATTGGTTAGTTATTGTTTGAGCTTCTTTGCTTCGGCTGTCACCGTGACGGACAGCCACGGTGAATTCTCAATTCAGTCAACGCCACAAAGAATCGTGGCACTTGAGTTCTCATTTGTTGATGCGCTGGTGGCTGTTGATGTAAGCCCAGTGGGTATTGCTGACGATAACGATCCAACCCGATTGCTCCCTGCAGTCAGCGAGAAGCTGGGTGAATGGAAATCGGTAGGTACACGATCTCAACCAAGTTTAGAAGTGATTGCATCCCTCAAACCCGATCTGATCATTGCCGACGTAGACCGACACTCAGCGGTGTATAACGACCTGACAAAAATTGCACCAACACTTTTGCTTCCTTCGCGCCGTGAGACCTATCAAGACAACCTAAAATCCGCGGCGATTATCGGTAAAGTGATTGGTAAAGATGTTGAAATGCAGCAACGTTTGCAACAGCACGCGCAATTGATGCAGGACTATGCAAAACAGCTACACGGGCTTGAGCATGAAACGGTGCAATTTGGTGTTGCACGCGAAAATTATTTCTTTGCACACTCGTCGGAGTCTTACGCGGGTGGTGTGATTCAAGCGCTAGGGTTAAGTTCTCCAGAAGGGTTAAAAAATGAAAACGCTTCTCGCCAAATTAGCCTTGAACAGCTGCTGGCAATTAACCCAAATTATCTGATTGTTGGTGATTACACTCAAAACAGCATCGTAAAACAGTGGCAGAAACAGCCATTGTGGAATGTGCTTAATGCTGTAAAAGCCAAACAAGTTTTTCATGTTGATGGCAACATGTGGGCTCGATGCCGAGGCATTCTTGCTGCGGAATATATGGCAGCAGACTTGTTGAAGTTGGTTAAGTCTTAATGCATGTCAAAATGAGAATAATGAGTGTGGTTACCACGCTCATTGTTGGACTTGTTTTGATGGTTTGGCTTGGTTTATTTAGCTACTCAGCCGTCCCCGTCTCTGCAATGGATGCGATTGCTGGCGTTTGGTCGCCTCAACCTGATGTTATTGCTCATGTCATCGTTCAAGAAATTCGGCTGCCACGAGTGCTTGAGGCTGCCATTGTAGGTGCAAGTCTTTCCTGTGCTGGCACATTGATGCAAGGTTTAACCCGTAATCCGTTGGCGTCTCCGAGTTTGTTTGGCGTGAACGCGGGTGCAGCTTTAGGGATCGCATTGGCGACCACGGTTTTCTCAACGGACATTATTTCAAGCCCAGTTGCCGCGATGGTTGGTGGCCTTGCTGCTTGGGTTCTGGTTATGGTGCTCGGCGGTGCTTGGAAAATGGGTGCCGAGCGAGGTCAATTGGTTTTAGCGGGCATTGCGATATCCGCATTATGTGGTGCATTAACCAAAGCGAGCGTGATTTTGGTAGAGGATCAGGCAGCCAGCGTAATGGTGTGGTTGGCTGGGTCTTTTGCTCATGCGAGCTGGGATACATGGGCATGGAGCTCACCGGTATTGGCTAGCGCCTTAATGCTCAGCTTATTACTTGCGCCCAAAGTGAATTTGTTAGTTATGGGGGATGAGCGAGTAAAGAGCCTTGGCGTGAATCTTAATGTGTTACGTGCGGCGATTGCTCTATCCGTTTTGGTGTTGGTGGGCGTTAGTGTCAGCAGTGTTGGGGCGATTGCTTTCGTCGGCCTTATTGTGCCGCATATCGCCCGCTTGTTGGTTGGTTACGATCATCGAATACTATTGCCTGTGACTATGTTGCTTGGGGCGGTGTTAACTATCGGCGCTGATGTTCTCAGCCGTGCGGTTATCTTTCCAGCCGAAACACCTGCTGGAGCAGTACTCGCTATTATCGGTGCGCCTTGTTTTCTCTATTTAGTAAGGCAGAAGCGATGAATGCAGTTCTACGTACGCAAGTCTTTCTGACCGTTTTTGTTGCTATCGCAATTGTTGCTAACCTGAGTTTTGGTGCGGTTAACTTAGCCTCTCAACAGGTATGGCAAGGGCTATTTTCTGGCAGCGAGCATTACTTCACTATTCACGAATACCGTTTACCACGAACTCTGATTGCCATACTGGTGGGGGCAATGCTTGCAAGTTCTGGTGTGTTGATTCAGGGCGTAATTCGAAACCCGTTAGCGTCGCCAGATATTTTGGGCGTAAGCCACGGAGCAGGGTTGGCTGCGGTGGCTATGATGACGTTGTTTCCGTCGGTTTCTGTCTACTGGTTACCTTTGGCGGCGCTGGTTGGCGGAATAAGTTCTGCGTTCTTACTTGCGTTAGTGTGCGGTGTAAATACCGCGCCTGTTCGCCTAGCAATTACCGGTGTTGCGCTGGCAGCGTTATACAGCAGTGGTATCGATTTTCTGATCCTGACTCAGCCGCTAGAAATCAACAATGCATTGCTTTGGTTGACGGGAAGTTTGTGGGGAAGAAGCTGGGCACAACTTTCGATGATATTGCCATGGCTCGTTCTGGCTCCTGTCGTTTTGTGGTTAAGTCATGCGCTGAACTTACTCTCTCTCGGTGATGAAAGAGCCAGCAACTTAGGTATCTCTGTACCTTGGGTGAGGGCGGGTGCGCTGTTTGTCGCTGTACTCTGGACTTCAGTGTCGGTGGCGGTTTGCGGACCGATTAGCTTTCTTGGTTTAGTTGCTCCGCACTTGGCTCGACAATTGGTGGGAGGGCGACATCAGGCATTGTTGCCAACATCCATGTTAGTCGGCGCGAGTTTGCTTCTTGTTGCGGATTTGGTGGCGCGAACAATCGATCCGCCGATTGAGCTACCTGCAGGCATTATGACGGCGATTATCGGCGCTCCTTACTTCTTATATCTATTAATCAAAATGAGATAACTCATGGCGTTAACGACTGAAAATCTTGTTGTCGGGTACGGCAAAGTTCCAATTGTAAAGGGCGTAAACATAACCGTTCCTGAAGGTAAAATTACCGCTCTGTTGGGGCCAAATGGTTGTGGCAAATCAACCTTGTTGAAGGCGCTTTCGAGAATTTTGTCAGCGCAAAGTGGGGCGGTATTGTGGCACGAAGAGAAGATTGAACAGATATCTTCTCGTCAATTAGCACAGCAATTGGCACTTTTACCTCAATCTCAAGAGCCACCCGAAGGTGTCACTGTTCGTGACGCAGTCTCGTATGGTCGCAGCCCATACACGGGTTTTTGGGGGCAATTGTCTGCACACGATAAAGCGATTGTTGATCAATCAATGAAAGCCACTGGCGTTGAGAGTTTTGCAGAACGAGCGGTTACCGATCTTTCCGGAGGCCAAAGACAACGTGTTTGGCTGGCTATGACGTTAGCGCAAGACACAGACTACATATTGCTTGATGAGCCAACCACTTATCTCGACATGAACCATCAGGTGGAGTTGATGAAGCTGCTGCGTCAGTTGAATCAGCAAGGAAAAACTATCGTGACGGTTTTGCATGATATCAATCAGGCTTGTAGATATTGCGACCATTTAATTGTGATGCAGGAAGGGCAGGTGATCAGCGAAGGAGCACCGGATGTTGTACTTACGTCTGAGTTGCTTGCAAAAGTATTCGAACTGGATGCGCAAATTCATCCATGTCCGATTACTAAGACTCCTATGTGTATTGTCCGTTAACTCTTTGTTTTAGTAGCTCCTTATTCGCTTTCCCTGCGAGGAAAGCGAAGCTTCTCAGCCTCTTAGTTTTCTCTTCCTTCTTTGATTATCCTCCCCTTGTTATTACTCAAAGTATGATGTTTTTTCCACCAGTTGCGTGTGTTATGAGCAGATAACAACAAAGCAATAACAGAGCTAATAACGGGAAGAGAAGGCAATGAACCTGAGACAACAACTGCAAAAAGCGTTTGATGAGAGTGGAGAAAACTTGGTGGTTGGTAGTGAACAGCTCTGCCCTATAGAGCCTTCTGCCCTCGCTGAGATCACCGAAGATTCGCCTCTGGTTGTCAGAGTGATTCGCTCGGGGCTAACCGCTGAAGTCTTTCACCTAAGAATCGATGGTAAAGAGTACAACCTGAAAAAGCGTCGCCAAGTGGCAAAAGTAGCTAACTTAGACGGTCAGTATTCTTTTCTCAACGAAGTTCAGCGACGTAATGACCTACAAAAACTCAAGCAGCAATCAGATACTGCGCAAAGACTTAGCCATATAGTGCCAACGATCTACGCTAACTACCGTCTGGGAATTATTTTGTCGCCGTGGATTGAAGGGCACCATATTCAGCAACTCACGCCGGAATTGATTCAACAGTTGTTCACCACATTGCAGGCGTGTGAAGAACACGGGTTGATGGAATGGGATCTATGCAGTGGTAACTTACTGGTGGATCAACATCAGCAGCTTTGGCTGTTCGACTTCGGCTACATGTACTCGTTTGATCCCAAAGCAGACTTCAACAGCAACGGAACCGCCGACCCTTTATTCCACATGGTTGAACGCTTCGAAACGCGCTTCTTTTTTGGCTGGCTGCTGAAAAATGCTTGTTCTTTGGCTGAGCAACTTGAGCTGTACCGGACGCTGAAACAAAATGCTGTGGAGATTTATCAGCAAAAAATCGAGTGGCTTAAAGCACAACATGCAGAAGCTATAGTGATCAATCATTTTGAAAGTGTTATTGAAAGTTGGCAGAGAGCGTTAGCCAGTGATGATGAACTTTTGCTTCTGTTTCAACTAGAATCTTTCCGCTCTCATGTGCTTGATATTGATGATGACATCGACGGCCAATCTTGTACCGAATTAACCCTGAAACGGATATCTTTGGTGCTTGATGTTCTGGCGAGCGACTTTGATTGTTTGAACAATAACGGTGGTTTGTTTTATGGCAACAAAGGTAAATCACAACAAGCGCTCATTGAGCAATATGAGCAGAAACGAGTGTTGGCAGAGAAATATCAGTTGCGCTAGTGGAAGGATAGAAGAGCATTGAATTTTTGCCGAGAGTTGCTAGTCAATCACTGACGCTTGCGGCGAGCAATGACGAAAAAATTAAGCCTCCAAATTCCATAGGAGGAACTGGAGGCTTAAGAAACTCAATCTGCGTGCAGTTGGGTTGAAATCTTATTTAGTGTACGACTGAGCGATGTTGTCGATACGCTCATTTGCACGTGCAGCTTCTTCTTGAGCTGCCATTGCAGAATCAGATGCTGCGTTCGCTTTTGATGCTAAAGCAGAATGCTCACTCTTAAGTGCTGCAACTTCGTCGTTAAGCTGGCTAACTTGGCTGTTTAGCTCGTCCAATTTTGCTGTTGTTGCTTCGTCAGGACCTGATGCACAACCTGCTAGTAATAGTACAGAAGACGCTGCTGCCGCGATTAACATCTTGTTCATATGAACTCCTTGATTTTATGTAAATATCAAAACGTCCTATACATTCTTTTCCATATAGTGACGAGTTATAGTGTAGACACTATTTTACGCTTCGCCTAATTAGTAAAAGTCAAAATAACCCAAAATAATGTCAATGAATCAAATGATTGTGTGAATTCTTACTGCTAAGAATTACTTTAGCACCATTTCTGACTGTAGTGCATATACTATTTAAGGGTGATGAAGAGAATATTTTCTGTGATCTCTATCTATTAGCGTACTATTCGCGGTATCATACTGCGCTTTGATTTTGACCATTTAGCCACATGTGTTCGGCTACCCCACTGATTTGGAGAATCCTTTGCAGTTTAAAGATTTAGGCTTAGATAATCGCTTATTGAAAAACTTAGCACACTACGATTTCAAACAAGCGACCGAAATCCAGAAGATCGCTATTCCTGTTGCTATTGCAGGAAAAGATGTATTGGCGTCTTCGAAAACTGGTTCCGGTAAAACATTAGCCTTCTTACTTCCTACTCTGCATAAAGCTTTAAAAACAAAGGCTTTTTCAGCAAAAGATCCGCGCGCAGTGATTTTATTGCCAACGCGCGAATTGGCGAAGCAAGTGTATGGTGAACTGCGCGTTATGTTAGGCGGTTTGAGCTACACAGGTACGCTTATTACTGGTGGTGAAAACTTCAACGACCAAGTGAAAGCGCTGAACCGTTACCCACGTTTCATCGTTGCGACTCCTGGCCGTCTTGCGGATCACCTTGAACACCGCTCTTTGTTTTTAGATGGTGTAGATACACTGATTCTTGATGAAGCAGACCGTATGCTTGATCTGGGCTTCGCTCCTCAACTTCGTCACATTCATAAAGCGGCGAAACATCGTCGTCGTCAGACACTGATGTTCTCTGCAACATTGGATCACGCTGAAGTTAACGATATTGCCGCTGAGATGTTAAATGATCCACGTCGTATTTCAGTGGGTGTTTCAAACGAACAGCACAAAGACATTCGTCAGCGTTTCTACTTATGTGATCACCTAGACCACAAAGAAGCGTTACTCGACCGAGTGTTGAACGATTCCGAATATCGTCAGGTTATTATCTTCACCGCAACACGTGCAGATACTGAGCGTTTAACCGATAAGCTGAATGAGAAGAAACTGAAAGCGGTGGCTTTAAGCGGAAGCCTGAATCAGGCGCAGCGTAACACCATCATGAGCCAGTTTGAGCGTTCAGTGTTTAAGATTCTGGTGACTACTGATGTTGCATCTCGCGGTTTGGACATTGCCAACGTGACGCACGTTATCAACTTTGACATGCCAAAACACACCGAAGAATACGTTCACCGCGTGGGACGTACTGGCCGTGCTGGTAATAAAGGGGATGCAATCTCTTTCGTTGGTCCTAAAGACTGGGATAGCTTCAAACGTGTAGAAGCCTTCTTGCAGCAAGACATTCAGTTCGATGAGTTAGAAGGGTTAACCGGCAAGTTTAAGGGTCTTAAACCTAGACAGCCAGTGCGTAAAGCAAATGAACAATCGAACAAGAATGTGAAGTCGCAAGCGAAGAAAGTGGCTAAGAAGCCAGTGAAACGCGATAAGAGCTTCTACCAAAACGTTGCTGTGGGTGACAATGTCTTCATTCCTAAGAAGAAAGTTGCTCCTAAAGTAGACGAAGAATAATCCGTGAGATTATCAGTTAGATAAAAAATGCCGCTTAAACAGCGGCATTTTTGTTTGTGTCACACTCTGTTTTATCACTTTCGACATTCACAATGTCTCTATCTAAAAGCTGGTGAGATAAAAAAGTCCTATTCTTCATTTTCCTTAAGCTTCTCTTAAGTTTACTTATTTAAGCTCTCTCTATAGCTAGCAGAGAGGGCTTCTTGTATGGCAGATTTCTTTCCATCTCACCCATTTAAGCTTGAGATTATCGACCGCATTCATCCGCAACGTAGTGAGATTGAAAACTACATTGCTCAGCGTTATTCCTTGGCATTTGATGCACATTTAAATTCCTTTATGCCCACATTCATGGCTTTGATGGAGGGTGAGGAAATTCGTTCGCTATGCGGTTTCCGTGTTGCCAGCGACGAATCACTATTTCTTGAACAGTATCTAGATGAACCGGCAGATCAGCTTTTGAACAAAGTTTTTCATTGCTCTCTATCTGATCAATCCGCAAATCATCCAGTAGAAAACAGTACTCAACCACGTATCGAGCGCAGCAAGCTTATCGAATTCGGACAGCTTGCTTCATTTTCGAAAGGCTTTTCTACGCTTCATTTTCTTCTGATGACTCAAAAGCTGGTGGAGAGTGGTTATGAATGGTGCATTTTTACCGCCACTGATCCGCTGTATGCCATGATGTCGCGACTCGGTTTGGAAACCACAGTGCTAGCTGAGGCTGACCCTTCAAGAATTCCCGATGCGACCTACACATGGGGCAACTACTACCAACATCAACCGCGTATTGTTGCGGGTAACCTGAAACAGGGGCTCGCGCATCTAGAGGCTCTGTTTGCTGAAAAGGTGTGTCGTACACGTGGAGGTGCACTGTGAATATGATTATTGAATCTCTCATCCGACACTCCATTGATACACCAAACAAAATTGCATTTATTGGCGCTGATGAAGAGATCTCCTATCAAAACTTACTCGTCAGAGTACGTGATGTCGCTGAGTATTTGGTTGAGTATTCACCCAAGTGTATGGCTTTGCGTGCCGAAAATAGCCTCGACTGGGTTATCGCTGATCTTGCTGCGCTGTATGCCGAAATTCCTAATGTTCCAGTCCCGCTGTTTTTTACTCCTGAGCAGGTCGATCATATTTTGGTTGAATCCGGCGCGGATTTATTGGTTGGAGATTGGGATGCCTGGGTTGAGAACACAGCAGAGAATGCACATTCGCTGGATGCGAGATTGGTGGGACACGCCGGAAATCTGAGTATTTGGAAACGTTCAGTTGAGGACGAAAAGCCGCTGCTGACCCATACCGGAAAAATCACGTTTACCTCAGGTTCTACTGGTCACCCGAAAGGGGTCTGTTTGAGCCAGAATCAATTGTCAAAGGTCAGCCGTGCACTGGCTGATACTATCGCTACCGAAGTGAAATGTGAAAAGCATTTGGTGCTTTTACCGCTATCTACGCTGCTGGAAAATATTACAGGTATCTATGTCCCAATCATTATTGGGGCGACGTCTGTCGTGTTGAACGGTGAGGAAGTGGGGTTGAGTGGTTCCAGCAACTTCAATCCTTCTCAGTTTGCTTTGGCGCTGGCGAAGTATCTGCCTAACAGCTTAGTGCTGACCCCAGCTCTGTTGATGGCTTTGATAGAAGTCGTAAAAGCAATGCCGGTGTTAGCGAAAAATCTAGAGTTCGTTGCAGTCGGTGGTGCTCGCGTCTCACCACAGCTTTTAGACATGGCACACAGCTTAGGTATTCCTGCTTTTGAAGGATACGGTCTTTCTGAAAATGCATCTGTCGTCAGTCTCAATACTCCATCGGCTTATAAAGCTGGCACCAGTGGAAAACCACTGCCACATATTGATGTAAAAGTTTCCAATGATGGTGAAATTTACGTTACTGGCTGTGTTGCCTTGGGGTATATCGGTCAGCCTTTTGAGCAGGGCTGGTATGCCACGGGCGACTTAGGTCATCTCGATGAAGACGGTTTCCTTGTTATCAACGGTCGTAAAAAGAATCAAATCATTACTGCATTCGGCCGCAATATTTCACCAGAGTGGGTGGAATCTGAGGCTCAGGCATTTAGGGCGTTGTACGGCATGGTTCTGGTCGGTGACGGCGAAAAATCACTGAGTGCCATCTTAGAAAACCCAAATGTTGAACAAGTGACAGCGGCACTGAAGCAGCTCAATCAACGTCTGCCAGATTACGCTCGTATCCGGACTTTCATTACAGCTCAAGGGCTGAGTTCGATGGCGGGATTTTACACCAGCAATGGTCGCCCAATTCGATCCAAGTTTGAACAGTGGATGCTGAGTAAAACCGATGAAGATGACGGGCGAATCATTACGCCAATTAACGAATAAACGAAAGTCGCCAAATATTTTTGAAGAGAAGAATTACGGAGTAACTACCATGACTGCATTTTTTGAAACCCTGAAAAAAGAAACCCAAGTGGCTCAACAACAAATGTTACAAGCACCGATATTCGCCGCTTGCGCCCGTGGTGAAATTGAACTGGATACTTACGTAAACTTTCTTACTCAGGCGTTCCACCATGTAAAACACACCGTGCCTCTATTAATGGCTTGTGGTGGGCGCTTACCTGAAAAGTACGAGTGGCTACGTCAGGCAATCGGAGAATATATCGAGGAAGAAAAAGGCCATCACGAATGGATCTTAAATGACATCAAGGCATGTGGTGCGGATGCCGACGCAGTGCGAGCAAACTCGGGCAATGGTCGAGTGGGTTCTGCGATTGAGCTGATGGTGGCGTATCTATATAACCAAATCGACCGTGGCAACCCTATCGCTTTCTTCGGCATGGTGTGGGTATTGGAAGGCACCAGTGTGGGTGTCGGTGGTCAAGTCGCAGCTCTGGTCAAACAGACACTCAACCTGCCAGACAACGCAATGAGCTACTTAACGTCACATAGCGTACTGGACCAAGAGCATATCCAATTGTTTGAGAATTTGATGAACCAAATTACCGATGAGAAAGATCAACGAGCGATTATTGATTCATCCAATATGGTGTTCCAGCTATACGGTCAAATGCTGCAAGAGCTGACACCAGCTGCAATGCAAAATGCGGCTTAAGGAACAGTTATGGAACTGCAAGACAAACGTGTATTACTAACTGGTGCTTCAGGCGGGATTGGCAAAGAGATCGCGAAAGCGCTGGAAGCAAAAGGAGCAAAACTGCTTCTGGTTGCGCGTAATGGCAATAAGCTTGAAGCGCTGAAAAACAGCTTAGAGTTTCCTCACCAGCACGAAGTTGTGGCGGCGGACTTGTCTACAGATGAGGGGTTAGAAAAGGTGAAACAAACCTGTTTGAACCTGTCGCATAAAGAACAACGTATCGATGTGCTGATTAACAATGCTGGCAGCAATCAGTTCAGCTTTCTTGCGCAGAGAAGCAGCCCATCAATTGAACTTGAGATGCGTCTGAACCTACTAGTGCCAATGTTGTTGAGCCAATCTGCTCTCTCATGGATTAGTCGTCCGGGCATTATTCTGAATGTCGGCTCAACCTTTGGTTCCATCGGTTTTCCTGGCTACACCACTTATTGTGCGGCGAAGTCAGGGTTGCAGCGCTTTAGTGAAGCGTTGGACAGAGAATTAGACGGTTCAGGCATTCGTACGTTGTATCTTGCGCCACGAGCAACAGATACCACGTTAAACGACCGCTTTGTGAATCAAATGAACCAACAGCTTGGTAATAAAAGTGACTCACCAGAAGTGGTTGCTGGACATGTGGTCGATATTCTGGAAAAAGAGCAAGCGTCACGTTGGATCGGCTGGCCGGAAAAACTGTTTGCTCGTGTTAATCAGATCCTTCCGGGCGTTGTTTCTAAATCCATTCGCAAACAACAAGACATCATTCATCACTTTATTAACCAAGTCCATGGCAAGTAACTGAGGGACGAAATATGAAAGTTTTATTATCAACTTTAGCTGCTACTATCTGTTTTGCTTCCACGTCATCTGCCTTTGCTGCGGGTGCGGACCCGTTAGTCACGATTCAGAAAAAGTGGGCAGTCTGTCAGTATGAGTCGAAAGATACCGATAATCAGATTTACTGCTTAGAAAACTTAATCAAGCGAAACGAAGAAGCATTGAAGCAAGACCCAAACCGTCAAGAGTTAAAAGTGTGGCTGGCAATCAACAAGTCGTCGCTCGCAGGGGCTGATGGAGGTTTAGGGGCTCTTTCGTTGGTGAAAGAAGCGAAAGCACTTTTAGAACAAGTGATTGATAAAGCGCCGGAAACGTTAAATGGTTCAGCGTTTACCAGTTTAGGTTCGCTATACTACAAAGTGCCGGGGTGGCCAATCGGATTCGGTGATGATGAAATGGCTGAGAAAATGCTCCGCAAAGCATTAGAAATTAATCCGGATGGCATCGATCCAAACTATTTTTACGCGGACTTCCTAGCGCAGGATGGACGAAAAAAAGAAGCCATCCAGTATCTAACCAAAGCTCAAAAAGCGCCGCCTCGTGCTGATCGTCCTCTTGCCGATCAAGGGCGTCAGCAAGAAATAGCAAAATTATTAGGAGAACTTCAATAACCATGCGGTTACTTTTAGTTGAAGATGACACGTTACTCGGGCAATCCATGGTGACTTCACTCAGTCGCCATGGATATACCGTGGATTGGGTAGACAGAGGCGGTGGCGTTGAAGTTGCTATGAGAACCGAGCAATTCGCTGCCGTCATTTTGGATCTTACCTTGCCAGATATTGATGGGCTGGTTGTTTTGCGAAACCTGCGCCGAGCTGGCTATACCTTACCGGTGTTAATTCTTACCGCACGTGATGATATTGAAGACAGAGTAAAAGGATTAGATGGCGGAGCCGATGATTACTTGGTGAAGCCATTTGCCCTTGAAGAGTTGATGGCGCGGCTGCGGGTGCTCATTCGTCGTCAATCAGGATATTGTGATGAACGCATCGTTGTTGGACAACTTTCTCTCTCTTTAGCTGAACAAGCCGTTGATTATGATGGAAATAGGCTAAAGTTAACCAATAACGAATTTAAATTGCTCACCGCATTAATGACCCATGCGGGGAGAGTGCTCAGTAAAGACCAGCTACAACAGTCGTTGCACGGTTGGGATGAAGGGGCGAGTGACAATGCCATCGAAGTGCATATTCACAATTTGCGTAAAAAAGTTCCAAATAACCTGATTAAGAATATCCGTGGCGTGGGGTACATCATTGAAAAATAACGTAGAAGAAACTTTTTCTATTAAAAAGCGATTGACGATATCAGTGATCGCGCTTTCATCAGTTTTAATTCTGATTTGTTTGTATTTCAGCTTCTCTTATTCAAAACATGAAATTGAAGAGGTGTACGACGCTCGCCTTGGTCAGTCAGCCAAGATGCTGCTATTGAGTATGCCGATTTCAGAACAACCTATGCAGTCAGGTCAAACGCGTGATTTATTTGATAACTGGATGAAACGCATAGCTCTGCAAGCAAAAGGGGATGACAACCCGACACCATTTGGTCACCCTTATGAGCAACATATTCTGGTTCAGTTTTATATCGCGGGAGAACTCATCTGGAGCTCGATTCCGGAGATCGGCAACCTCAACCATGATCCTAAGTACGCAGGATTTGGCTATATGGATATTGAGAATGAACCGTGGCGATATTTCCAGCTGCCTTTACCAAAGGCGATGAATACTAAGCATGAGTACATTTTTGTCGCTGAGAAAGAGTCGATTCGTGATGAAATGATGTATGAACTGGCGTTGTCTGCTGCTGTGCCGCAATTTGTTTTAATTCCGAGTCTGGCACTACTGATGGTGCTTTTGATTGATAAACATTTTAAGCCAATCACTGAACTTAAGCGGGCGATTGCTCAACGCAGTGCGAATAAGCTAGACAGCATATATGTCGCAAACCCAACGGAGGAGTTGTCCCCTTTAGTTGCCGCCCTCAACACTTTGTTGAGCGAACTGGAGCAAGCTTGGCAAAGGGAAAAGCGCTTTACCCGCATGGCCGCACATGAGTTGAAAACGCCACTGACCATACTACGTCTGAACGCAGAAAACGCTTTGATGAGTCAAAATGAACAACAACTAAAGGCAGATTTAAACAATATTTTGCAAGGCATCGACAGAACTGACCGCATGATTCAGCAGCTTTTGACTCTGGCTAAAGTGGAAAGCATTCATGAAATGAAGTTCTTGGTTACTGATCTATCTAAGCTTTGTCAGTCAGTTATCGCAGAACGCGTCCCGCTTGCTCTTAAGCGTAAGCAGGAAGTGTCGTTTGAAGGTGACGAAATCCAAGTATTAGGTGACGAAGCGTTACTGAGAATGTTGCTAACGAACCTGCTCGATAACGCAATGCGTTACTCGGGGGAGGGTTCTCAGATCAACATAAGACTGGAAGACAAAGAAGAATCGGTGAATGTCTACGTCAGTGATACTGGGAAAAATATCTCTGCCGAAACGCGGGAAAAAATGTTCGATAACTTCTATCGTGCCAACACAGAAAAAGGCGACGGAGCAGGGCTTGGTATGTCGATTACCCGCGATATTGCCAGATTGCATGGAGGAAGCGTTGAGCTGCTTCCACGTGCGGAGAGCCGTAATACGTTTTTGGTTGTACTTCCTAAATAGTGTTCGTGATGTTGCGGCCGTTAAGATTTACGGCCGTAACATCGCATACCGCCATGGCTGGTCATTTCTGCTTGGCTGCCCTGATGCCAAGCGCCATCTTCACTGCCCCAAAATGCAAGATGATACTGTTCGCCATCATCATGCCAGAATCCGATCGGTTGATTGGGAAAACTGTTTCTGCAAATCAATTCGCCTTCAGCAAGAGAGACAGATTCTCCACTTTGGTCAATAACATCAATATCTAACCCCAAAGCCGCACCTTGGCATTCTCCGTTGTAGACAGGTGAGATAGGGTTGCCTAACACGAAGCTGCCAAGAATATCTGAGTCTGCGGACATGACTGACAAGTGCAAATCGGGTTTAACTTGATCGTATATATAATCGAATTGTTTGGCTTCGAGCATTTGCCCAGTTGAGCAGAGCGTTTTGAGAGAAGTTAAAGCGTAAAAATTGCCGGGTGAAAACTCTTTTTGCTCGAGAGTCCGTAAATAATCTGCCGGAGTCGCAAACAGAGTCACCTCTGCCTCCTGAATAAACTCCCATAATGCACTGGGCTGAGGATAAAGCGGATAGCCATCATAAATGACTAAGGTCGCTCCGCTTGCCAGTGCAGAGATATGCCAGTTCCACATCATAGAGTCACATTCTGTGTTGACCAGAACACGATCATCGGGCTGTGTATCGCACTGAAGCTGATGTTCTTTCAAGTGATTGAGAACGGTTCCTCCGACACTGTGAGCAGTGCATCTCGGTGGAGCATCGTCCCTTTCGGAAAACAGTACAAACAGAGGGTCGTTAAAACCAATACGTTCGTAAGTTAAACCGCGAGGAAGGTAACTGGAAAGCAGTGATTGCCAGTCGGAAAAGGTATCATTGAAATTCACGCTGTATTCGCGTTGCTGTAAGTATTCGATTTGGCAGGTGTTTTCTATACTTTCAATCGCTTGAACAATTTTAGAATTGCTCTCTTCCATCAGATGATTACTGCCGTTAAAGCTATAACCGTTACAGCAGAACAAGATTTTGGGTTGAATTTGCTCAAAGCGAGCGATGGTGTCATCAATATCATCTGAAGGGGAAGTTGACGCCCAGATAGCTCCTAAGCTGGTGGTCGCCAGCATCGCCACAACGGTTTCAGGCATATGAGGTAAGCAAGCCGCAACCACATCACCTTTTATCACCCCATTCTGTGTCAGCCATTGCTGAACAATCGATACCTGATCACTGAGCTGCTGCCATGTCAGCTTCTTGCTTTGTCCACTCTCATTTTTAAACCAGATAGCAACGCCTTCCGGCTTTTGGAAAGCATAGGACAGCAAGTTTTCTGCATAATTGAGTTGCGCTTGAGGAAACCAAATCGTATCACGCGCAGGAACAAATTTTTGCCAACGAGCAATGCCTTCACCGTAGATACAGTTACCGCAGAATCCAATCACATCACAGAACTGCCAGATCTCCAGCCAGAACTTCTTCTTATCCGCAACTGACCATTGGTGTAGCTGCTGATAGGTTTCAACCGCTTCACCCTGCATATTAATGTGTTGAATAAACTGCTGAAGATTCGATGTTTGAACTCGCTCTTCACTGGGTATCCACAATGGGGTTTCGTTAGACATAACTCTCTCAGCTATTCAATTTGCTCTGAATAGAGTTTTGACGCAGATCTAGACAAAGTCAAACAACAGCTCACTGATATTTAAGAAAAAAAAGAACGATGGCGTTAGATAGTTTGGCTTGTGTTGGCTAAGGAATGAAGTGGTTGGCCGATTTCAGTAGGGGATAGATAAAAAAAGAGCCAACCGTAATGACTACGATTGGCTGATATAACATGTGAACAAAATATATTCACTAACAACGTCAGTTGGCTAGGTGACCCTCGGCTTAATAAGGGTCGACTAATATAAAGCATATTGCATGCCAACTTATTTGGCATGATATTTGGCTAATAATTAACCTAAATGAGCGTTTTATGAAAGTTTTGCGAAATATTTTTGCATATTGCAAATGCATAATGCAAAAGTTTAGTCAATTTGCTAGTGATAATCTTGATATTAAAACGCTATTTCATTAAATCATCATATTTTTAATTATAGTTAGAATGCTAACTATTGTTTCGTTGTCTTATAAATTTAATTAAATCTAATAAATCATTTTAAAACAGCTAGTTATGGGTTTGTTCTGATCTCCTCTTAATATTTAGGGTTGAAATAATCTTTGGTCTTGTTAGTTTATAAAAGGAATTTGTTTAGAGTTCTAAATGATTATGTGGCGAACAATGATTACAGCAGCACCTTGGGTCGCATACCCAGAAATTATGCAAAATCTTCAGGAAGATTGGGTTTTTAGAATACCCACCGCAAGTGATGGCGCAAAAATACATGAGCTTATCTCTCAGTGTGCGCCGCTTGATGAAAACTCAGCTTATTGCAACTTTCTGCAATCAACGCACTTTCAAAGTACTTGTGTTGTCGCTGAGTGTGACGGTGAGATCGTTGGTTTCGTTTCAGCCTATCGCAAGCCGGATAACCCTAGTGAGTTATTCATTTGGCAAGTCGCTGTGCATGAAAGTGCGCGCGGTAAAGGTCTTGCTTTCCATATGCTGAAAGAGATTCTGACCAGAGATGATCTGCAAGACATCCAAGTGTTGGAAACGACGATTACTAAAGACAACCTCGGGTCATGGAGCCTGTTTAAGAAATTAGACAGAGTGCATGGAGAACGTGGTGAAGTATCCACTTTTCTCGATGAAACCCGTCATTTTGAAGGTAAACACGATACGGAATATTTGTATCGAATTCCTCTAAAGCAGCAGTAGCCAAAGGCTATCACTGCTATTCATTCAAGAATCAATAAAGAAGGTTAAAACGCTACGTTATGGATATCTTTAAGAAAAAAGAATCAAACGTTCAATCTTACGCAAAAAATTTCCCCGTTGTTTTCTCCACTGCTAAAGGCAGTTGGCTCTACACCAAAGATGGTGACGCTTACCTAGATTTCTTAGCGGGTGCCGGTTCACTGAACTATGGGCACAACAACGCCATTTTTAAGATGGCGCTGCTTGAGTACATCGATAAAGATGGCATTACCCATGGTTTAGACATGCACTCAGAAGCGAAAGCTGAATTCTTAAGTGCATTGCAAACTTATATTTTTGAGCCTCGCTCTTTGAACTACAAAGTACAGTTCACTGGCCCTACAGGTACCAATGCCGTAGAAGCGGCAATGAAGCTGGCGCGTAAAGTTACGGGCCGTAGCAATATTATTGCGTTCACCAATGGCTTCCACGGTTGTTCGTATGGTGCACTTGCCGCAACAGGTAACCAACACCATCGTGGTGGCGCTGGCATGGGGCTGTCGGGTGTGACTCGTCTACCTTATGAAGGTTATGCGGATATCGATGGCTTGGCCTTGTTCGAAACCATGTTGTGTGACAACTCATCTGGCTTAGATAAACCTGCGGCTGTTCTGGTTGAAACGGTTCAGGGTGAGGGTGGCTTGAATGCTGCGTCAAATGAGTGGTTACAACGTTTGGCGAAGATTTGTAAAGCACATGATGTGCTGTTGATCGTCGATGACATTCAGGCGGGTTGTGGTCGTACAGGCACCTTCTTTAGTTTTGAGCCTTCGGGCATCCAGCCAGATATTGTTACTTTATCGAAATCTATCGGTGGTTACGGTTTACCTATGGCGGTTGTGCTGTTTAAACCAGAACTAGACCAATGGAAACCAGGTGAACACAACGGCACATTCCGTGGTAATAACCATGCGTTTGTCACCGCTGCAAAAGCGTTAGAAACCTATTGGGCAGATGATGAATTTTCACAGCACATTCAGCAACGTGCTGAGCAGGTAACGCAAGCTATTCAGAAAGCGCTTCGTATGTATCCGACCATGTTTACTTGCTTGAAAGGTCGCGGTCTGATGCAGGGTATTGAGTGTCAGAGCGGTGAGATTTCAGACAAGATTGCCCGCGAATGTTTCCGCTTGGGTATGGTGATTGAAACCGCAGGTCCGGATGACGAAGTAGTGAAATTCTTCTGTCCTCTGACTATCAGTGAGTCTGAGCTTGAACAAGGCTTAACTATTTTTGCTCAAGCGGTTGAAAACATCGCATCTCAATACATTAAAAAAGCGTCATAAGGAAAAGTCATGATTGTAAGAACACTAGATGAATGTCGTCAGAGTGAACGTCGAGTTGTTGCGGAAACTTGGGAGAGTGTACGCATGCTGCTGAAAGATGATCAGATGGGCTTTTCGTTCCACATCACCAACATTTACAAGGGCACTGAAACCCATATTCACTACAAGAATCACCTTGAGTCTGTGTACTGCATGTCGGGTGAAGGTGAAATTGAAGTTGTTGGTGGTGAAACTTATCCGATTAAGCCAGGTACCTTATACATTCTCGATAAGCATGATGAACACTTCTTACGTGCTTATGAAGGCGCAGATATGGTGATGGCGTGTGTGTTTAATCCGCCGTTAACCGGTGCGGAAACCCATGACAAAGACGGTGTTTACCCGATTGTTGAATAACGCAACGCACCTATTCTCCTTCCACAATGCAGGAAGGAGAGAACTCCAAAATAAGAAGTGACTATTAACCCAACGAGAAGAGGAGACATCATGTATTACACCGTAGAGAAAATCGGTGGTACTTCTATGTCTGCGTTTGACGCAGTTCTTGATAATATTCTGCTAAAACCGAGCAATCCATACGGTCGAGTATTTGTTGTATCGGCTTATTCAGGGATGACTGACGCCTTACTGGAGTGCAAACGCACAGGTAAGTCAGGTATCTACAAAATGATCGCCAAACGAGACGACGCTTGGCGCGAGGCAATATACGAACTTGAGCAACGTATGTTGATGATCAATGAGAACTTGTTCGCCGATCCTATGAGTCGATTGCGCGCAGATAAGTTCATCCGCTCTCGAATTTCTGAAGCAGTAAACTGCATCAATAATATTTTAGAAACCTGCCAGTATGGTCAGTTTTCGTTGCGCCATTATTTGCCACAGGTAAGAGAGTTTCTTTCCTCGATTGGTGAGGCGCACAGTGCTTATAACACGGCGTTAAAGCTCAAAACATTAGGTGTGAATGCACGTTTTGTGGATTTGTCGGGTTGGAGCAACGGTGCTCAGGGTTCGCTTGATGAGGTTATTCAAAAAGCGTTTGAAGATATCGATGTGGAAACCGAGCTACCGATTGTGACTGGTTATGCCTACTGTGACGAAGGTCTAATGAAAACTTACGATCGCGGTTACAGCGAAATGACCTTCAGCCGTATTGCGGCACTAACAAATGCAGACCAAGCGATCATCCATAAAGAGTATCACTTAAGTTCAGCAGACCCTCGTGTGGTAGGGCCGGATAAAGTGCGCCCGATGGGACTGACCAACTTTGATGTTGCTGACCAGTTAGCGAACTTAGGAATGGAAGCTATCCACCCGAATGCGGCAGCGGGTCTTCGTAAGCAAGGTATTGAGCTACGAGTTAAGAATACTTTCGAACCGGAACACGGTGGCACACTGATTTCGAACAATCATCAGCCTGAACACAACAAGGTTGAGATCATCGCGGGACGAAATAAAGTGTTTGCTCTGCATATGTTTGATCAAAGCATGGTCGGCAACGTAGATAACGTTAGTTATGATCTGATGGAAATCATCGCTGAAGCCAAAGTCCATTTAGTTGGAAAGGAGATGAATGCCAACTCTATGACTTATTTCCTCAGCGGAAGTTCTGAGAACCTCAATGAGGTACTTTATAAGGCTGAAAAACGTTATCCGAATGCATCGATCTCTGGAAAAATGGTGGCACTGATCTCTGCAATCGGCGCATCAATCAATACCAATGCGGCATTGAGCTTAGGTATGCAAGCGTTAGATAAAGCAGATGTGACACCTATGGCAGCGTACTCATCTATGCGTAACGTTAACGTGCAATTCGTGGTTGAAGATAGTGACTACAACAGCGCCATTTGTGCCTTGCACCAGAAGTTAATCGCTCAGAAAGAAGAGTCAAAAGAAGAGTCGAAACCTTCGGTAAAAGCGGCCTAACGTGTTTATGTAATTAGCTTGTTTAGGTAAAAATACCAATGAAAAAAGGCGTTGAGTGGTCACACTTAACGCCTTTTTAAACACTTGCATTGGTGCTGTTATTCACTCTGGTATAGTTCCAGTGGCAGGCCGTCAGGGTCAGCGAAGAAGGTATACTGCTTGCCCGTAAACTCATCCACTCTTATCGGCTCAACTTCAACGCCTTGCTGTTCAAGCTTCTTCTTGGCGACAGAGACATCATCAACACAGAAGGCAAGATGGCGTAACCCTTGCGCTTCCGGATAGCTTGGTCTTTTTGGCGCGTCAGGAAATGAGAACAACTCAATTTGCGAACCATCTGGCAACGCTAAATCTAGCTTGTAAGAATCTCGCGCTTCTCGGTAATTTTCAGCAATGATTTCTAGCCCGAGCACATCCACATAGAAGGCTTTTGATCGGGGATAGTCAGAGCAAATAATTGCAGCGTGATGAATTCGTTTTAACATGATGTCCTCTTAACTTTTAGCGGTTGAGCTTTGGACGCAAATGTTCAAGTGCGTAATCAATAAAGACTCTCAATCGAGCTGGCATGTATTTGGTTTGCGCATACTGCATCGCAATCGCGCCATGGTAGTTACTCTTAATCGTCCACTCTTGTAACAGTTGTACCACTTCTCCGTTGGCAATCGCATCTTGAACCACAAAGTCATGGAAAATTCCGATACCCAAACCATTTTTTGCGCCGTTTAAACGGATCTGAGATTGGTTAACCGCGAAACGACCCGTTACCGCCACGGTGTGGAATTCGTCATCTTTTAGAAAACTCCAGATATGGTCATGCTCGGTTTCTGCAAGATAGAGACAATCGTGGTTTGAAAGATCCGTTGGATGTTTTGGTGTACCTCTTTGTTTCAGGTATTCAGGGCTGGCACACAACACCAGATTGGTTTTCGCCAATTCTTTGAGTACCAAGTTTTCGTCCGGCTTATCGGTCAGTTTGAATGCCACATCGACATTGTGTTTGAACAGATCGATTTCACCATCTGCGGCGCGAAGTCTGAGTTTGATCTCTGGATACTGTTTCAGAAACGGCACAACCAGTGGTTGCAACACGGAGTTGAGGAACGCCTCTGGCGCGGCCACGGTGAGAGTGCCTGCTGCTTCGGTGTGATCCGAGCTTGAAAGTTCGACCGCTTGCTGCGCAGCATTCATCATCACTAAACATTGGTCATAAATTTTCTGCCCTGCCTGAGTGATGATCAGTTTTCGAGTGGTGCGTTCAAACAGCTTCACCGACAAAGCTTGTTCTAAACGAGTAATCAATTTACTTAACGCGGACGGAGTAACGCCTAACTTGTGAGCAGCAGCGGTAAAACTGCCTTCATTTACAATTAAGATAAATGTCGCTAAATCAGGAAGTAAGGTAATAAGCTTTGGGTTTAGCATGGTGTTTAGGCGTTCAATGATCGTACAAGTGCAGTCGTGATGCGAACTGTACCACAAGAATCAAAAGATCTGTTCGGCTAATTCTAACTTATGAGAAGTAGAAATCGTCTATCTTTACAAAATGTTGTGCTAGGGAAAGCTGGAATGAAGAAAACTGAAAAGCGGTGGTATTCGAGGTTTGTAATGCCACTACACATCCATTTGTCTGTGATGTTTGTAACTGTTGTAGCAGGTTCGTGTTTACTGCAAATATGGGCATCATCGAAAAGTATCGACAACATTATTTTTGAAGCCAATCAAACCCTGTTCGAACAGATAGCCACTACCACAACAGGTGACTTTGAAAAAGTATTTCAACCAGCAATGGACGCAATTAGCACACTAGAACTCACGCCAATTGCAGACCAAAGATTTACCGAAGACAGACTTTCTTATATCGCAATTTTGCAAAAGCTATTGCATACCCAGCCTGGTGTGAATGCCTACTTCGTTGGGTATGAAAATGGTGATGTGATTGCAGCCTTGAAAAATACCCAGTCACCGTGGATGAAAGATATTCCTGTACCGAAAAACGCTGAGCTGTTTGGTGTTGTGTCTTCATTCGAAGACGGTGCCGCAACACTGTTCTTTTTTACTGCAGAAGGTACCGTGATTGGCTCTCAGCTTATTCCCAACAATCACTTAGATTCCCGTAAAGAGACTTGGTATCAAGCGGCAAAGAGCGATGAAATGAGCTTAGCAAGACCGAGATATTTCGATATTCAGCAGCAAATTGGCGTTACTGTACAAAAGAAAGCCGAAACAGGAACCGTCATTGCGGCTGAAATTCTACTGTCTAGCGTATCCAACGTATTAGCAGGCAGTGCGGAAAGCCACCCCTCTACTCGATTATTGTTTGAAAAGAACCAGCGTTATATTTATGCCTTTAGCGAAGGCAGTAACCACAAAATCGCAGTTGATAAGTTGGAAACGATCGATCAGTTACCGTTTCCAAACATCCGAGAAGTAATTCTGGATGAAAGCATGGTGGGCAATGGTTTAAAAACTGAGATAGTCAATGGTGAAAAATGGTTTGGTGAAGTGTTTCCTGTTGCCAAAATAGGCGATAAAGATTTCTACTTACTGTTTGCCATCAAAGAGACAGAGCTGTTAGATAAAGCCGCCGCCATAAGACATCATGCGATAGCAACCGCGTTTATTCTTGCGCTGCTCGTATTGCCGATTGTTTACATCATGGCGCAATTTATTAGCCGTCCTATTCGTTTGGCAACTCAGAATGCTCTAGACATCAGTCACTTCAAGTTTGATGCACCAAACTATAAACCCAGCCGAATCAGAGAGATTGTTGATCTTAGTAAAGCATTAAAAGGGATGAACATTACCATTCGCAACTTCTTTGAACTGACCCGAACCATATCGAAACAGAAAGATTCTGTGAGAATTCAGTCAGTGATTAGTGAAGGTTTGGTGAAAGTAACCAAAGCTCAGGGCGCTTTCTTATCGATATGGAATGATAAGGAGGCTTGCTTAGAAGCTCATATCTATTGGGACAGTAAAACCAAAGATAAGAATGATGTCTCCCTTGCTTATTTGGATAGCAACGAAAAGGTTCTCAGCATTTACTCGCAAGTAAATGGTGAAGAGTATTTGATCTATGAAAACTCGCCTGAGTTCGCGAAGAAGCTCCGTCTGCCAGAAGAGATCTGGTGGCTCATGGTGCCTCTTTATAACCGTGAGCAGGAATGCATTGGATGTCTGAACCTTGCTTATCTGAACGAGCACAAGCAAGCAATATTAGATGAAACACTTCCACTCACTTTGGTGCTAACTGGCTATACCTCGCTTGCTATAGAAACGAAAAAACACTTGAGAGAGCAAAAGGAACTTTTGGAAGCTTTCATTCGTGTCATTGCGGGCGCTATTGATACTAAGTCTCCCTACACGGGAAATCACTGTCAGCGGGTTCCAGTGCTGACAGAACGTTTAGTCACGGCTGCAGCTGAATCGGATTTGCAACCCTTTAAAGATTTTTCGCTCACAGCAGACGAACAGGAAGCGTTGCACATCGCCTCATGGCTGCATGACTGCGGTAAAGTGACAACCCCTGAGTATGTGGTGGATAAATCGACCAAATTGGAAACCATCTACAACCGCATCCATGAAATCAGAACTCGTTTTGAAGTGTTGAAAAGAGACGCACAAATTGACGCTTATCAGTCGGCATTTAGCACCTTACCGAATGAGCAGCAAGCACAGCTGGATGAAAAATGGCGTCAGTTGGATGAAGATTTCGCGTTTATTGCACAAATGAATGAGGGTAATGAGTTTCTCAGTGAAGAGTACCAACAGCGCATTCATGCAATCGCGGGTAAAACTTGGCAACGAACCTTGGATTCAAGATTGGGATTAGGGCAGGAAGAAGCGAAACGTTATAGTGATGAAGACAATAACTTGCCCGTTACTGAATCACTTTTGGTGGATAAGCCGTCGCATCGTATTCCTTGGGAATCGAGCAAAATTCGAGATGCGCGCTTCAAGTTGCAGCCTAAGCAATACAAGAACGATCAGGGTGAGCTTTATAACCTTTGCATTCAACGTGGCACGTTAAACGATGAAGAACGCTTTATCATCAATGACCATATCATCGAAACCATGATGATGCTGGAATCACTGCCATTCCCTAGCACAATGAAAAACATTCCGCTGATTGCTGGTAGTCACCATGAAAAACTGGACGGTAAAGGTTATCCGCAAGGTATTGATGAAAGTGAAATTCCGCTTGCAGGGAAGGCGATGGCGATTGCAGATATCTTTGAAGCACTGACCAGCTCAGATCGGCCATACAAAAAAGCCAAGACCTTGTCAGAGTCGCTCAAAATTATGAGTTTCATGGTCAAAGATAATCACATTGATGCTGATCTGTTTGCCTTGTTCCTTAACTCGGGTATTTACATGGAATACGCCAAACAGTTTTTACAACCTGAGCAGATAGACCAAGTCAACGTGGCGGATTATCTGGCATAATCTAATCAGCCATCGATAAAGTTCTTTCGAACTTATTTCAAAATGCCGATGGATTTAAGTTTGCGATAAAGGGTGTTACGACTGATGCCAAGCATCTTTGATGTTTGGCTGATGTTACCCTGATTAGCTTGGTACGCTTTTAGCAATTTGTCTTCGACGGTGGTTTTTAAATCCACAGCGTCGCCTTCAGATTCAATATCAACAACGCGATTGAGCAAAGATTTGCTGATATGCCCCGGAATATGTTCCAGCCCAAGTTCAGGCTCATCACTGGCCAGTAGACAAGCCACTTTCATCATGTTGTCTAACTCACGAATATTACCCGGCCAATGGTAGCTGGTGAGAAGCTCCATCAGATTGGGCGATAACGACTGAGCTCCAATACGATAAGTTTTGTGAATGCTCTCAATTAGCGCCGCTTTATCTTGTCGCTCGCGTAAAGCGGGTAAATGCAAAATCAAACCATTGAGACGGTAATAGAGATCTTGGCGGAAAGTACCTTCCTCAACCGCTTTTTCTAGGTCTTTATGAGTGGCAGCAATGATCTGAATATCGACCGGATAACTTTGGTTTGAACCGACAGGAATCACTACCTTATCCTGAATTACGTGTAGCAAACGAGACTGCGCTTCTAACGGCATATCTGCAATCTCATCCAAAAACAGAATGCCTTTATCGGCTTGTCGAATCTTTCCTTGGTACCCCTTGCTGTTAGCACCCGTAAAAGCGCCTGCCACATAGCCGAACAGTTCAGATTCAATCAGATCTTTCGGTAAAGCCCCGCAGTTTACGCTGACCAGCGCTTTGTTTTTTCGTGAATTTCGCTGGTGGAGTGCTTTTACAAATTCGCCTTTTCCTACGCCCGTTTCACCGAGGATCATTAATGTAATGTCTTTATCAATCAGCTTGTTGGCCTGCTGCCATGCTTGCTCTATGGTGGTATCGCCAAAATGCAGTTCACAGGAAGCTGTATAAGAGTAGTGAGTCTGGCGAGGTTGGTCGGTTAACGGATGCTTCTCAAACACAAATGGTTTTGGTCGCTGGTTAAACACTTCATCAACCGAATGTCCAACCACAGAGCTTTGCGCCAACAGCTGAGCCGCAATGTGGTTGTGCGCCAGAATTTTTCCACCTTCATCGGCAATAACAATGCCTTGCCAGCCACTGTTAAGCAGCGAGCGTTCACAAGCGAGATCAATTCGGGTTGAGCCTTGAGGAATTTCGCACAGCAGATGATTTTCAATCAGTTGAACCATGTTCTGCACCAGAACCTGCATCGATAAATCGTGTTTTTGCTGTTCACTGGTGATATCAAGAATACCGAGCAACTCTCCCTGATGAGTGAAAATAGGGCATGAAGAACAG
The DNA here is from genome assembly GCF_013041605.1 of Vibrio plantisponsor. Lineage (GTDB taxonomy): Bacteria > Pseudomonadota > Gammaproteobacteria > Enterobacterales > Vibrionaceae > Vibrio > Vibrio plantisponsor. Next base: position 536,860 of record NZ_JABEQC010000001.1, read on the forward strand.
CTGATAAAATGGTGTTGCCGAATGTAGTGTTGATTACCAACAACCGTGACCGGGCGGGCTTCCACAATCGCAGTGCCTATCGCATTTGTCCCTTTGAGTTTTTCCTGCCAGCACGCACCGGATTCCAGCGCAATTTCGGTTAAACGCTCCTTAAATCTGGGATGTCCCCAAGTAGAAAGAATCACCCCTTCTTTATCGGTTAACACTAAGTGACTGTCACTGTGCCCACACATTTGATTGAAAAGTGGTACAGCATGCCTTTCAACCGCAGAAATTAATGACGTGGCTAACCATTTGCGCTCTTTGAGCTCGTAATTTGGCAAGCGAATATGCTCAGGACGACTTCTTTGAGTGAGTCCTGCTTCTTCGCTTCGATGCCAAGATGTTGATAGCCAATCTTTAACTGTTTGAATTTGCATAACTGTTCCATGTTGTGACAGTAGCAGTGTGTCATTTTGGGACACTGGAACAATGGGTGGCAGTACCCAAACCGCGATTCCATCGCCACTTAATGCTTGTGATCATTTTGTTAATCATAGCTTTACAACTTATTAACAACAAGCCGGACAAGTTTGGCTTGTGATTTGCGTTAGCACTATCAGCAAGTGTGAATAGCAACACTGCAAACCCTAACGATAACGTGAAAGTAAAGTAACAAGGACTGAACTATGATTTATGCGCAACCAGGAACTGAAAATGCGATTTTTAATTTTAAAAATCAATACGATAACTTTATTGGCGGCGAATGGGTAAAACCGGTTCGAGAAGCATATTTTGCAAACACATCACCGGTTAACGGTAAAGAGTTCTGCCAAGTCTCGCGTTCTAGCGAAGAGGATATCAACCTCGCACTGGATGCTGCACACAAGGTTCGCGCAACGTGGGCAAAAACCAGTGTGACCGAGCGTTCAAATATATTGCTGAAAATCGCAGATCGTATCGAAGAGAATATCGAAAAACTGGCTTACGTTGAGTCTTGGGAAAACGGAAAACCGATTCGTGAAACCTTGGCGGCAGATATTCCTTTGATGGTTGATCATTTCCGTTATTTTGCAGGTTGTATTCGTGCTCAAGAGGGCAGTGCTGCTGAACTTGACGCTACTACAGCGGCGTACCATTTTCCTGAGCCAATTGGTGTAGTAGGGCAGATTATTCCTTGGAACTTCCCAATGCTGATGGCGGCTTGGAAAATTGCGCCAGCAATGGCGGCTGGGTGTTGTGTGGTTCTAAAACCGGCAGAGCAGACGCCAACGTCGATTCTCGTGTTAATGGAAACCATTGGTGACTTAATTCCAGCGGGCGTTGTCAACGTGGTGAACGGCTTTGGTAATGAAGCGGGTCAAGCATTAGCGACCAGCAACCGTATCGCGAAATTGGCATTTACAGGTTCAACCGAAGTGGGTAACCATATTCTGAAATGTGCCGCAGATAACTTGATTCCTTCTACCGTGGAACTTGGCGGTAAGTCACCAAACATCTACTTTGCTGATATTTTCGATCATGAAGATGCGTATCTAGAAAAATGCGTTGAAGGGACGCTATTGGGCTTCTTCAACCAAGGCGAAGTGTGTACTTGTCCTTCTCGTGTTCTAGTCCATGAATCTATCTATGATCGCTTTGTGGCGAAATTGAGTGAGCGTGCAAAAACCATTAAGCAGGGCAACCCGTTAGATACAGATACGCAAGTGGGCGCGCAAGCTTCGCAAGAGCAGTTCGACAAGATCTTGAGCTATTTGGAGATCGGTCGTCAGGAAGGGGCGCAAGTGGTTTTCGGTGGCGATGTGGCAAGCCAGAATGGCGACATCAGTAACGGTTACTACATTCAGCCAACAATGCTGGCGGGCAACAACAGAATGCGTGTCTTCCAGGAAGAGATCTTCGGGCCAGTTATTGCAATCACAACCTTCAAAGATGAAGCTGAAGCGTTAGCTATCGCAAACGACACCGAATACGGCCTAGGTGCTGGTGTGTGGACTCGTGATGCCAACCTTGCGTACCGTATGGGACGTAACATTGAAGCGGGTCGCGTATGGATTAACTGTTACCACGCTTATCCTGCGCACGCAGCGTTCGGTGGTTACAAGAAATCAGGCATTGGTCGTGAGACACATAAAATGATGCTTAACCATTATCAAAACACCAAGAACCTATTGGTGAGCTACGACATCAATCCATTAGGCTTCTTCTAAAAAATAAAACAACGTCAGTTGAAGCGCCCTTCGGGGCGCTTTTTTTATGGATATCAGGCAACGAGGGTTTAATAGCTTCTATTTGTGCCTCATTTTCATGAATGCTTTTCCGCAAAGTAGGATAATCGCTTTTCAACGAGTGGATTACACTTAGGGGATAAATTGTAGCGAGTAACGTTTGGGAAAACGTGCACATTTTTTGTCGCTACTGGCAGTGATTTTTACAGTGTAAATAACCCCCTTATTTATGCTCCGAAAAACGAAGAAGGAAAATGCAATGTCGACTGCTTTTTACCAGCAAATTCGTGACCAGCTTGATGAAGTAAAAGCTGAAGGTCTCTATAAATCAGAACGTATTATTACCTCTCAGCAAAGCGCTTCTGTACACATTTCTACTGGCGAAGATGTTTTAAACTTCTGCGCCAACAACTACCTAGGTCTTGCTAACCACCCTGCGCTAATTGAAGCGGCGAAAGAGGGTATGGACTCTCACGGTTTCGGTATGGCTTCAGTACGCTTTATCTGTGGTACTCAAGATTCACACAAAGCCCTTGAAGAGAAACTATCTACATTTCTAGGCAAAGAAGACACGATTCTTTACACCTCATGTTTCGATGCAAACGCAGGTCTGTTTGAAACTCTGCTTGATAAAGAAGATGCGATCATTTCTGATGCACTGAACCACGCTTCTATCATTGACGGTGTACGTCTATGTAAAGCAATGCGCTTCCGCTACTCGAACAACAACATGCAAGAGCTTGAAGAGCAGCTTATCGAAGCAGATAAAGCGGGCGCTCGTCATAAGCTTATCGTTACTGACGGCGTGTTCTCTATGGATGGCGTAGTCGCTAATCTTCCAGCGATTTGTGACCTTGCTGATAAATACAATGCACTGGTGATGGTTGATGACTCTCACGCTGTTGGCTTTATGGGTGAAAACGGCCGTGGTACGCATGAATACCATAACGTTATCGACCGTATCGACATCATCACAGGTACGCTAGGCAAAGCAATGGGCGGCGCTTCAGGCGGTTACACCTCTGGTAAAAAAGAAGTGATTGACTGGTTGCGTCAGCGTTCTCGTCCGTACCTATTCTCTAACTCTGTTGCTCCTGCAATCGTTTCTGCGTCTCTACGTGTTCTTGATCTGCTTGCAGAAAGTGGTGAACTTCGCGATCGCCTATGGGACAACGCAGCACACTTCCGTTCACGTATGACAGAAGCTGGCTTTACTATGGCTGGCGCTGACCATGCAATCATCCCAATTATGTTGGGTGATGCAAAAGTTGCGGCTGAGTTTGCTGAGCGTTCTCTGGCAAAAGGCATTTACGTTGTTGGTTTCTCATTCCCTGTTGTACCAAAAGGCCAAGCGCGTATTCGTACTCAGATGTCTGCGGCACATACTCGTGAACAATTAGACAAAGCTATCGACGCGTTTATCGAAGTCGGTAAAGAGATGAACATCATCTAAGGATTATTGTTTCCTCCAATCTCGGAGGATTCATTTGGTGAGCATTATGAAAATTAAAGCACTAGCTAAGCTTAAGCCTGAAGAAGGCATTTGGATGACAGAAGTCGAAAAGCCTGAACTAGGTTACAACGACATTCTGATCAAAATTAAGAAAACCGCGATTTGTGGTACGGACGTTCATATTTACAACTGGGACGAATGGTCACAAAAAACTATTCCAGTACCTATGGTTGTTGGACACGAATACGTGGGTGAAGTCGTAGGCATCGGCGAAGGCGTTCGTGGCTTTGAGCTGGGCGATCGCGTGTCTGGCGAAGGTCACATTACTTGTGGTCACTGTCGTAACTGTCGTGGCGGCCGTACTCACCTTTGTCGTAACACGATTGGTGTTGGTGTAAACCGCACTGGTTCTTTCTCAGAATATCTTGTGATCCCAGCGTTTAACGCATTCAAGATCCCAGATGGTATTTCTGATGATTTAGCATCAATCTTCGACCCGTTCGGTAACGCAGTGCACACTGCATTGTCTTTCGATCTTGTTGGTGAAGATGTACTGATCACAGGCGCTGGCCCAATCGGTATCATGGCTGCGGCAGTAGCAAAACACGTAGGCGCACGCCACGTAGTCATTACTGACGTAAACGAATACCGCTTAGAACTTGCTCGTAAGATGGGTGTTACTCGCGCAGTTAACGTTGCTGAGCAGAAGCTAGAAGATGTTATGGCTGAACTGGGCATGACTGAAGGTTTCGACGTAGGTCTTGAAATGTCTGGTGTACCAAGTGCATTCAGATCAATGCTAGACACGATGAACCACGGTGGTCGCATTGCCCTGTTAGGTATTCCACCATCAGATATGGCAATTGACTGGACCAAAGTAATTTTCAAAGGTCTGGTTATCAAAGGTATCTACGGCCGTGAAATGTTCGAAACTTGGTACAAGATGGCAAGCCTGATCCAATCTGGTCTAGATTTGTCACCAATCATCACTCACCACTACAAGGTTGATGATTTCCAAAAAGGCTTCGACGCTATGCGTAGCGGGGCTTCCGGTAAAGTTATCCTTGACTGGGAATAATCAAATATTGATTCTGAAGCGCTCCTGTTGGGGCGCTTTTTGTTTGTGCTTAAAAAATACGAAATGGAAGAAATAGCCCTATTTAGCCCTAAAAAAAGCCCAAATTTCGCCCCAACTTCCTTTTAGTGCATTTTCAGATAACAAAAAACGCCCCAAAGATTTCCTTAGTCTAGGTAGCCAAGTGATCATTTCTTATATCTCTATAAGCTTTAGGAACCCTTTGCTACAAAAAAAGCAGCATCGTTTCTATGTATTAGTCTCAGCAAAAATTCTGGTTTCGCATATTTCATTTGAAAAATCTGGATCAAACATATAAGTTTCTTATACTAATGTTAGAATTCAAAGCGTTATTAAATAAGGGTTAGCACTTGAAAAAGAACGATGAATTGACTCAAGATCTCATCAGTAAAATTCGCCAAGGCATTATCACTGACAAGTTATTATCTGAGCGTGAACTATCCGAGAAATATAAAATTTCTAGGTTTAGTGTTCGGAAATCCCTTGCTAAATTAGAAGCTATTGGTGTGGTAAAATCAAAAGCTGGTTCGGGTTATTTTGTTAACACTTCCATCATCGGTTCATCATTAATATATAACTCTATAACTGAAAATAAATTCTTTGACATCTCTTATAAAAAAATTAAGCTCAATAAGACTCTTCCTACACCACATGAGATGCAAGTGTTTTCTATTAATGATAATGAATATATTTGGAATATAAAAAGACTTAGACTGATAAACGATAAAGTCATCCAAATAGAAACGATGAAGCTTCCTACTAACATGTTTCCTAAAATGGATGAAAAAATCATAGAAAACTCATTTCAGAAACATGTTATTTCATTAGGGCTGAATATTGATAGTTACTTAACGACATATAGAGCTATTAATTTATCAAAAGAAGATTCTGAATTATTCGGATGTAAGCGTTCTAGCGCTGCAATGAACATTACGAATCGTGGTTTTCTTGATTCGGGAGAAGTCTTTGTTGTCAGTGATATTATCGACATCGATTATCAATGTACTTACCACACTCAATTTAACTCAGAAAGCCTTAAATACAGAGATAAAAATGGTCGCTAATAAGCGACCATTTTTATTAAGGTGTATGAATGCTGCCATCGGGTAGTCGACTCTGAGTCCACTCATGTGGTCTATACTCGACTGGAAAATCTTTTGCCGCCTCGATATTAATTTCCACTCCGATACCAATTTCTTCTGATGCATATAAATAGCCATTTTTTGGTTCAGATGCATTAGGAAATACTCTGATAGTGTTTTCACCATAGTGCACATGCTCTTGAATAGCACTATTATGAAGATGTACGTTTAAATGGGTATTTACAGCAGCACCAATAGGCGTCATATCCGGTGGGCAATGCCAAGCAATTCTGACACCAAAGGCTTCGCAGAAGTGGCCAAGCTTCAAAGCAGGAGTGATTCCACCTATTTGAGATACATGACAGCGAATAAAATCAACTCGACGATTTATAATTAAAGATTTCCATTCTTCAGGATTATTAAATAATTCTCCTAATGCTAAAGAGACAGACGACTGATTTCTAATATTATCTAACCATTCCGTTTGATTTATCGGCAAAATGTCTTCAATAAAGTATGGGGAATATTTCTCAACTTCTTTAGAAAATCTTATCGCTTGATTAGGAAACAATCTTTCATGAACGTCATGGAGAATATGAAATCTATTACCATATTTATCACGCAATAACTTAAACATTTTAAGTGTATTATCAATATATTGGTCTTGATCATAATAAGATCCAGGTGTTGGATTCTCTGTTACATGAATATTCTTTGGTACACCACCATAAAAACCTAATTGACAGCGAATATGTTTATATCCTTTTTGTAAATAGGACTCTATTTGCTCATATAAACCGTCCATAGTTTCGCTTGTAGCGTGGGTATATGTTGCTATAGCATCACGAGACTTACCACCAAATAGTTGATGAAGTGGCATACCGGCTAACTTTGCTTTAATATCCCATAAAGCCATATCGATACCGGATATCGCATTATTAATTACTGGGCCGTTCCGCCAATATGCGTTAACCATCATCATTTGCCACAGATCTTCAATATTGTCTGCATTTCTACCAATAATTAAAGGCTTTAAGTATTCATCCACCATCGTCTTTACAGCCAATGGACGTTGTTGGAACGTTGCACAACCAAAACCTTTAATTCCGGATTCAGTTTCAACTATAACTGTAATCAGATTGTGCCTATCGGGTTTGGTTATTATGCACTCAATATTGGATATAATGTTTTTGGTCATATTAAAAGCTCAATCAAGTTCAATCTATTTTTATATAACGCTGAAAAACAGAATATTTCAAGAGCTAAATTTAAGTAAAACACAACTGGTTCGTTTTGAGCCTTCTTTTGCTAAAAAAAACAAACCAATCGCCAAAATAAGTGTATTTTTTAAAAATCCAAATGGTTTGTGTGATTACACTCACTTTTTTAACTCTTATTTTTATAACACCCGTAGGTATGATTACACCAACAAATAACCAAACATCTTGTAGGTACAGTCATGGAAATAACTGAAAACAACAATACGATGGCACCGACTAAATCAGTACATAATCACAGTGAAATGAGTGAACATTTACAATTACTTATAAAAGCTCTAGGTGGACAAGAAAATATTGTAAACATCACTCACTGTATGACTAGGCTGCGCTTTAAGTTGGTAAAGGATGAGTTAGCCAACAAGAGTGAGTTAGAAAAGATAAAGGGCGTCAAAGGCGTCGTTCTTAGCCAAGGTCAAACACAGGTAGTTATCGGTGTGGACGTGGAAAAGTGGTACAACGAACTTTCTGGCATTAGCCAAGTCGATGAAGTTTCTGAAATTGAAAACCGTAAACTGTTTCAGAACGCAATGCGTGTGGTTGCTGGGATCTTTGGACCGGTAGTTCCTGCTATTGCTGGCGCAGGTATGCTGATGGGGTTGCTTTCGGGATTGATTGCAACCAATGTCATCTCTGAAAGTTCAGATACTGTATTCTTTTTTAGATCAATTTCAGTAGCAGTATTCTTCTTTCTACCTATGTTGGTTTCGTTTTCGTCAGCCAAGGTATTCAAAGTAAATGAATACCTTGCTTTGGCTGTAGCTTCTGCAATGCTCGCCCCAAAACTGATAGACAAAGCAGCGATGTTGAAAGCCGCGGGTTCTAGTCCAGAACTCAACGTGTTCGGTATCGTGCCAATTGAACTCATGGGCTATGGTGGTGCAATTGTGCCAGCGATTCTAGCTGTGTGGGTATTATCGAAGATAACACCTCTAGTCGACAGATTAGTTCCTAGTTCAGCTAAACCAGTAATTACACCTCTGCTGGCTTTCGCAGTGACATCTACCGTCGTTCTGTCATTCGTTGCACCTGCCGGTATGTGGGTAAGTAACGGTGCTGGATGGGTAGTGAGTTCTCTTCTTGAAATCTCACCGACTTTGACGGGATTTGTGTTTGGTTTAACTCGACCAATAACCATCGTATTTGGTATTCACCATAGCATGACACCAATCAGCCTGAATAACTTTGCGTTGTATGGTAAAGATTTGCTAATGCCAATCATGTGTTTAGGTAACATGGCGATTGCTGGTGCAACAGTGGCGGTATGGTACAAACAACGTAAACATTCATCAAAAGAGCAGTCATCTATAACAGTAAGCTCTGGGATTACCGCAATTTTGGGAATTACCGAACCAGCTCTGTTTGGTGTACTTACCAAATATACTAAAGCTCTACTGGCTGCGAGTGTTGCAGCTGGGGTCTTCGGTGCAATCTCCGCAACGATTGACACTCATCTAACAACGTACATATTGTCTTCTATATTCAGCGTTCCAGCTTATCTAGCAGGCGGATTACAAAACTTTATCCAAGCTATCTTTGGTATCGTAGGTGTTTTTGTTCTGTCCTTCATACTTACATCTATCGTCGTAAAAACAGAATAATATAGATAGAACTAGCTATTAAAAAGCTCATCACGTTCGTGATGAGCTTTCTACGTCCGCCCCATTTAGTCTAAAGACAAGCCTCAAAAATTGTCCCATAAGGTCATCACTGAAATCTATCTAAACATATTTCTTTTGTCTAAACCTCATGCTTGAGAACTAATCGGTTTATTGGCATTTACTATTTTAGTAATCTAGCGCTAGCTATATCTACTTAAATTATTTAGTCATATCACACTTGAGGTTAACTGGGTTCAGTTCTGCTTTTGGCGTTGAATCGATCTTAGTAGATAGCATTTTGGATTAATTTCTATCTATGGCAGTACGGAATGCGGCATAGATGATACTCATGGCGACCGGATGACTATTCACATACCTACTATTTTTTTAATAATCATCGCAACTGCGGGTACGTTGACGTTATCTGTAGGCTCAGTCACTCGAGCAAAAGAGCAGAAAGAACTGTTGCTATGGACGATAGGTTTAGCACTGCACACTTTGGTTTATATTCTGTTTTTTTTACGAGGACAAATCCCCGCGTTCTTCTCTGTTCTTGTTGCTAATGCTGCGTTATCAGCCAGCTATTCTTTTTTTACTGCTGCGATTGGGGAATTCCTGCATCGCCGAATTTCCAAAGTCTTGTTGGTTGGTCCCCCTTTAGTTTTGGCGGTTATTTTTCCATTTCTCATGGATGACATAAGCGCCCGAATCATCGTTAGCTGCCTAATTTTCAGTATTCAGTGTGCTTGGGCATTGTCTATCTTAATGAATCGTAAAAGGGTTGTTAGTGGGCGAGGCAAATATCTCGTGGTTGCTGGTCTTACGGTCATCATTGCTGTGTTATCGGTGCGAGTTCTCAGCGTCATTATCAAACCAGGTGATATCTCTAGTATGTTGCACCAAACGCCTGTTCAGGTTGCAACCTTCTTTGGTGCATTCATGTCATTAATTCTTTTGTCTAACGGCTTTGTTTTGATGATTAAGGAGCGCGCAGATGAGCACATCCTTCAGATGGCAATGAAAGACCGACTAACAGGAGTATGGAATCGAGTTCGGCTAGAAGAAGAGGCTCCACAGGAGATAGCAAAGCTAGAACGCTATGGGCACCCTACATCACTTCTCATGGTCGATTTAGACCATTTTAAACAAGTGAATGACAAGTATGGGCATGCAACGGGAGACTTGGTGTTAAAGGAATTCTGTGCTGTCGTTCAGTCTTGTATACGAACAACGGATATACTGGCACGCTGGGGTGGGGAAGAGTTTGTTGTCCTGTTGCCTAATAGTGGATTTGCGAGTTCAGCGCCTTTAGCTGAGCGGATTAGGTCGGCTGTCGAAAAACATGAGTTTCCTTATGGGCTGAGTGTTACAACGAGTATTGGTATAGCGAGTTGCCAACCTTCGGATTCTTGGAGTTCATGGTTAGATCGCGCTGACCAAGCGTTATATCGAGCCAAATCGACTGGTCGAAATCGTGTTGAAGTGGAGAATACGCCAACCCAATCCGATACTTCTAAGACCAACATTGTTGAGTTAGTGTGGCGACCTGCTTACGAATCAGGTAATGCAGTGATCGATGCTCAGCACAGAGCGCTACTCGAACATTCGAATATTCTCTTGCAGGCGATTTTGGATAATAGGGATAAATCAGGGATATCCAAGTTAGTGGATTGCCTGATTTCTGCTATAGAGCAGCACTTCAATGATGAAGAAACTATATTGCAAAAGGCCGGATATTTGGACTGCAAGCATCACATCGAACTTCATGCAAAGCTTATAGAGAGAGCTAGACGGCTATCAAAGCTTTTCTTTGATGGTCAAGTCAGCGAAAGTGAACTTCTTCACTTCATCATGTACGAAATGGTCACTCAACACATTCTCATAGAGGATAGAAAATACTTCCCCATGTTGTAACCTCACTCCTCGACAACTTTGTTTTTGAATGGCCCAAATCATGGGGTAGTTCACTCATGTCTAGCTTGTTGTATATCCGCAACTTATCGACGAGATAACCTTCCTCCCCGCGCTTCACATCATCTGTTTTTCTTAAAGACCTACATCCTTGTCAGATGCCGCTTAAATAAGCACGAAGTGGTTTTGTCTGACCGCTTGGTGATTTATTGTTCAATGATTGGGGCGATAACACTAATAGGTTTAACTATGTCTGTGTATTCAATTAGTTATGGAACAAAGTCGAATGAGCAGGCTAAAGCTGTGATTGAAGAGGTATTAAATGGCTCTAAGGCGGTTCAACTCAACGAAGAGTGTTGGTTTTTAGACACAGCACTTTCCAAAACTGAAGTGATAGATAAGTTATATCGCCGAACTCGATGAACCTTTTTGTACCGTTACTCGGTTATGTTTCGGTGATTGGCTGCAAAAAGCCTATACAACTGAAGTGATTACATGGCTGACCCACCCTGTAAGAAGTTGGTGGTAAGGGAAGAGTTAACTATTCACGTTTAAGGCAACGGTTGTTTTCCTCATATTGTGCTGTTGAATAGCACCGTTACTTAATGTTTTATCTCTCTGTTTTTATAGTGGTTTTTATGGGAAATAACATTCGAAAGTTGATAGTTGAGAGGCTCATGTTAAGCAATGTTGAGCTTTCTGGTTTGTTTGATGGTAAAGGCTTTAACCATGAGCAACTGAGACGATTGTTTCCTATGCTTTCCACTAAACTTCTACGCCAGTCTGATAAATTTATGAGTATCATGATAGCGGAGGCGGACGCTAGTGCCTGCCAAAGAATATGTGCTTCAAAAGCGTATAAAGAGTTTATTTCTACGGCTTCTAATCGCGAATTATGCGAGCAAATTGATCTATCATTAAAGCGCTGTGAAATGAGTCTGGAGCAGTGCTATAAAGTCGTCAAAGATATTCTTCCGTCTGAGATTGAACTTCATGAACAAATCGATCCTCAAGGGAAACTTTTTCTAAAGAACATCACCATTTCTTATGTGCTTAATTCATTACTTCATTTGTTGCTTGAGAATGATCCTTATATCACGGTCACTTGGGGCCCTTATATCGGACCTGATGATTCAGAGATTAGGCCTGAATGGTTTGGTAAATCGTTATTTTTAAATCACGCACAGTCCAATGGCTTTGATGTGGGCAATGGATTGGAGTATGGAACATTTGAATGCTACACCAATCAAGTTAATCAGAAGCTAATTAATGAGTTAAAGAATTCGTTATGCCTCTCTATATATCAAAAGTTAAAGCGGCGACTGTTTTAACTCTCTTGTATGCTTTATTTATTATTTATTATTTATTTTCAATTGGTTATGTTTAAAAAACAAAAACCTAGAGTAAGTGGGTTTATGACCCATAACACACCAAAAGCGTCAAATAGAACCTATCATTTTAGTAACAGTTTACTTTGTAGCGCCTTTGTTGAACTAAGCATTGTTTAACTTAGCAGGGAGCTAAAAGGAGTGTTCTCATGTTACCAAAACAAACTCGCTTAGGAATGTTACTCGCTGCACTGATAATTACAGGATGCGATATGTCATTTAGACCTATGTATTCTGGGAGCGATAAATCTATTACTTATCCTACAAACGGTGAGCAAATTTATTTCACCGGAAGAAACAAAGACGGGCGCCAGCTAGCCAACCTAGGCGGGAATATGCACGCGCGGATGCACTTAGTCGCCTGTGCTGATTGTCATGGTTTGCAGCGCGAAGGTGGTCTAAGAATGTACCCAACATTTTGGCTTGTTGCTCCGTCTTTAACCAGTGAAAGCTTGTTTGGTGACCACCATGGCGATCATGATGACCATCAGGCTTATACGCGAGAGAGTCTCAAAAAAGCCATAACTAGCGGGATTGAGCCGTCTGGCGAAGAATTGGATCCAAGGATGCCTCGTTGGGTGATGAGTGACGTCGACTTGAACGACTTGGTCGAGTATTTAGCTAACGATGAGTCTCATCATTAATCCAAGACGTAGCGGGACCACTAAAGAATATGGCTTATTACTAGTGTCGCTTTAAGTGCTTTTGGCTGATTTTATCGTGGTTCGAATGACTTGTTTGTTTGGGCTAAGATGCAGATGATTGCTTGTCTTTATTTTCTGCGGTATCTGAACCCTAAGTGGCTATAAGTATTGGGGTAAAAATATAGGTAAGAACGGCTGCACAAACCAAGGGAAAGATGATAGCCAGAATGCTGACGATGACCGAGTTATCGATACCCGTTGGTGGCTCAATCTGAACGATGAGAAATAATCCAGGCATTCCTAGGGAATACACTTTGGCTTAAAAATAAGCCACGACGCTGAACCCAATTGCAACGGATAAACAGCCAAAAATAAATGGCCACTTGAGAGGGAGGTTAATGCCGTAAATGGCCGGTTCTGTCACACCAAACACAGCGGTAAGCGCTGCTGTTCCTGCATAGTTTTTCGTTGATGAAATAGATACTTTTCGAGATTCACACCGACACACGCTAGATATAAATGATGTAGTGTAAATTTAGGTGTATGAAATCCTAATTACTAGTTGGTAGGATATTGAAATGAATTTTATCTCTGTTTGGCTACCGCACTATATCGTTCACTAAAATGAACCACATAGAGCAGTAGTGAGGGACCTAAATACGAAACGCTAGGCCAGGTAGAATACTGAGCTGAGCGATATTGATTGCGGTGAGTTATCTGGGTTGGTCGCCATGATGTCTTGCATATAAGACCACCATTTTTTGCAAATTGCTGTATCAGCAACTTGGAGCCAACGCTCCTCGCTCTCAATTTCGACATACCCAAACAACTGATTGGTATCTTCATGAAGAAAAATCGAATAGTTGTGACTACCGTGACTTTTCAGTATATCGACCAACTCTGGCCAAATCTCGTCATGTCGTTTTTTGTATTCTGCTTTACAGTCTTCATTTAGCTGCATGACAAAGCCTTTGCGAATTAGATTATTCACGAGTTTACTCTCCTATGCTCTATCACTGGGTGTGATGTGTTTTGCTGCTGATAGTCACTCCTTTTTCGCTACCGTATTGATTAGGTAGAAACTCAATAGGTGCAGTAACTGCACCTATAAAGGAGTTGTTTTTTGGGGATGAAACAAACTTAAATAGTTCGATATTTAAGAGTTATAAGTTAAATACGCGTTTCAGTATTTCCATGTTTTCTTTGGTAACACCTTCTGGCTCATAACCTGCTGATGTGCACATTAGGTACAGCTTTGCCCCTTTGTTTGCTACATCAATGTAGTCGAATGCTTGTAGTACGTCTGCACCTGATGCGGTTGCGCCGTGTTTTTCCCAAATCGCTACGTCATTAACGAGCAGTGCGGCTGTAGTCCCGTCAGCTAACTCTTCTGATGAAGGCAGGCAGTAAGGAATCATTCCGATACCGCGAGGTACGAAGGCGCGCACTTCTGGCAACATTTTCCAGCACGTGTGAGTGAATAGCTCACTGCTTTTTGAGATATCAGGATGATGAGACAGTGCAATCAGCTCTAGCGGGTGAGTGTGAACCACTGATCTATGGTCAGAGCCTGCTTTTCTTTTCTCAACCAGAATTTTAATGTGGCTGATAAATTCAGAAGTTGGAGCAAAATCTGCGCTTGCTTTACCACCCCAAAGAATTTGATAGCCGTTCGCTTCTGCGTTGATTTGAAGTACACAACCTGCATATTGAGGCTCACGAAGTTCGCGAATACGTTGACCAGTACCTTTTACGTAATAGATGCGACCCGCACTTTCCATCGGTAGTTGAAGTGGTAGTGCTTTCACTGGCACATCTACCGTTGGAATCTCGTCGAATAGGTCTGTTACATCAACGGAGATATTGCCACCGTTACGCTCTGCCCATTCACGTTGCCACAGATATTGAGAAACTTCGCTGACTTTCTCGATTTCGCACATTACTGCGTCGTTTAGTTGAATCATTTTTTGTACCTTATGTGTTTAACTAAACCAGCCAGATATACTCTTCCTACTTGAAGCCGCAGTTGTGTTGTCTACGTTCGTTCACCCCAATCACATAGTTATCTATGCTCATGGGGATTCACTCACTTGCCGCCTACCTGCAACTCCAAGTAGTTTGAGTATCTAAAATCTGACTTGTCTGTTATTGAGCAATTTGTATTAACGAGTAGCCAGAATGGTTGCTTCGTAGTCTTTGACGTCGTTGATCCAGTCAAAGCCCACAGGTACTTCGTTTTGTAGACAGTGGTAATCCCAAACCGCTGCCCAAGGCAGAGAATGAGCTTCCTCAATCAAACCAAGGCGAGAGGTGTAGTCGAACGCTTGCTCTGCTGCTTTTAGTTGGTCAACAGGTTCTAGCAGTGCTTTCAGTAGTGCTTTTTGTGCGTTGCGAGTACCGATAACCCATGCTGCGATGCGGTTGATAGAAGCATCGAAGAAGTCCAAACCAATCGCTACGCGATCAAGCAGTTTGTTGCGTACGATTTCGCGCATGATGGCTTGAGTTTCGTCATCGAAAGACACTACGTGGTCAGAGTCCCAACGAACTGGGCGAGTCACGTGCAGTTGTATGTCGTTAACATATAGTGATACTGCACTGATTTTATCGCTGATAACTTCAGTTGGGTGGAAGTGACCTGCGTCTAGGCAAAGTGCTGTTCCACGAGTTGCCGCGTAAGCTAGGTAAAACTCGTTGCTACCCACTGTGTAAGCTTCTACGCCGATACCGAACACTTTGCTCTCAACTGCGTCTTTGTGGAATGCAGGGTCGATTTTCTCAGCCAGTGCTTTATCCAAAGAGTCAGCCAGACGTGCGCGTGGCGATAGGCGGTCTACCGGTTGGTCTTTCATGCCATCTGGGATCCAGATGTTCATAAATGACGTTGTACCCAGTTCACGACCAAAGTATTCAGAAACCTTACGGCTTGCTTTTACGTGTTCAATCCAGAACTGGCGGATCTCTTCATTTGGATGAGAAAGTGTTAAGCCATCACTTGCTTTCGGATGTGAAAACAGAGTTGGGTTGAAATCTAAACCAAGGTTTTTCTCTTTTGCCCACTCAACCCAACGAGCAAAGTGCTCAGGTTTGATTTGGTCACGTTCTACGAATTCATCAGCATCAATGTAAATCGCATGCAGGTTTACGCGTTTTTTACCCGGGATCAGTGAGAAGGCTTTCTCCATATCGGCACGCAGTTGTGCTGGCGTTTTTGCCGCACCAGGGTAGTTACCCGTTGCTTGGATGCCGCCACTTAGCGTGGTCTCTGGCGATTCAAACCCACGCACGTCATCGCCTTGCCAGCAGTGCATTGAAATAGGCGTCTGGTTTAGTTGCTCTAGAGCTTTATCTGCATCTACACCGTATTTTTTGAAAACTGACTTTGCTTGCTCGTAAGCTGCAATGATTTGCTCTTTGCTCATTGTGTTTACCTTATTTAATAATCTGCTGGAACTGGGATTTGATTTGTTCTAATCCCTCAATTGGGTTGGCTGAAAAATGTTTCACATCAGAAGAGGCATCAATAATTTGGCGACCTTCTTCCAACGAGTGAATAACGTCACAAGCAATGAACTGGTTGATAACATTGCCCAGTGCGGATGCTTCGGTTGGTTCTGTTGAAACTGGAATTTGGCATACGTCAGCGCATAGCTGGTTAAGGAACTTATCCTGAGTACCGCCACCGACAATGCGCAGTTCTTTGATCTCTTTACCTGTCACTTCTGCCAGTTCAGAAAGCACTTTGTCGTAAGCCAAAACTAAGCTGTCGTAGATACAGCGAATCACTTCAGACAAGCTTTCTGGCGCTTCGAGATCGCGTTTTTTGAACCAGTTTTTAATCGCTTGCGTCATTGACGCTGGGTTTAAGAAGTCGTTGTCATTTGGGTTAACAATGTACTTAAACGGCTGTGCTTGGCGCGCCAATGCAGCGATATCAGGGAAGGTGAGGGATGGATTTTCCGCTTTAATACGTTGGATTAACCACAATCCCATGATGTTTTTCAGAACGCGATAACGTCCATCCACACCACCTTCATTAGTAAGGTTGTATTGGTAAGCCAGATCACCTGTATAGGGTTCTAAGCTTTCAATGCCGACCAATGACCAAGTACCTGAACTTAGGTAAGCCATGTTTTCATGGGCAATAGGGGTTGCTGCAACCGCTGACGCGGTATCGTGGCTGGCGACTGAACAAACTGGGATTTGCACATCACCAACGTGGTACTGACCGACAATGCGGTTTGGCATTGTCGGTGGCAGGAACCAATCCATTTTCGCGCCACATGCTTTGATAAGTTCGCTGTTCCAAACTTTCTCTTTGCAATCCAAAAGTTGGCTGGTGGAAGCATTGGTATACTCGCAATGCTTAACGCCAGAGAGTTTGTAGTTGAGGTAATCAGGAATGAACAGCAGGGTATCAATTTCACCGAACCATTCAGGCTTCTGATCTGAAATCGCTTTTAACTGGTTAATGGTGTTGAACGATAAGAACTGAATACCAGTAGTGCGGTAAATGTCTTGCAGTGACAACTGGCTGTCTGCCAACAGTTTGTCTTGTACGCCTTCTGTACGAGCATCGCGATAGCTAACAAATTCACCTAGGTGTTTGCCGAATTTGTCGAGTAGAACAAAGTCCACGCCCCATGTATCAATACCTAACGAACAGACTTCGATACCCGTTGCGATAACCTTATTAATCCCGACCTTGATCTCTTCTAAGATTGAGTACAGATCCCAGCATGACTCATTGCCATGAACCACCTGTTGATTTTGGAAACGGTGGAACTCTTCCAAACGAATCTTTCCGCTCTCTAGATATCCAACCATAACACGTCCACTTGATGCGCCTAGGTCGATCGCGATTACTGCTTTCATAATGCTTAATACCTCTGAATATTTAGGAGTATTAAAGCGGGTTTCAAATTAAAAAAACTTCAAAATTCAGCCAGTGAAAAATGAGGTAAGGAGTTTTTGCAAAGAAAAGAAAGCTTCAATTCAAAAAATTTAAAGTTGCTTGAAAATATCGGCCGATATTCTTGAAGTCGCTATTTAAGGCATAACAAAGGTTTTGATGGCTATATAAAAGGCAATTTGAACCCTGGCATTTGGATTTTGATTAAAAAACCAAAAGTGTGACCCTTCACCGTGAGGGTATGACGAATTAGACGGTCAAAAATTAAAGGTGGCGAAATTTTAAAGGTGACTCGTTTTTGAAAGCGCCATGATAGACCCATCAAATAACAACGCTGCCAAACAGTGTTATCGATAAACCAATAACAAGCATAACAATCAACTTGGAGGATATTATGTCCCGACTCTACAACCCGATTACTAAAGCGCTACTTGCTTCTGCCATGTTACTACCATTCGGTGCACACGCTGCAACTGTGCTAAAAATGGCCTACGCAGACAACAGCCAGCCTGTAAAAGATGCTCTTCAGTACATCGGTGAAGCAGTGGCTAAAAAAACCAACGGTGAAGTAACGATTCAATACTTCCCTGATAGTCAACTAGGTGGCGAACGCGAGTTGGTTGAAATGACTCAAGTTGGCGCAATCGATATGACCAAAGTGTCTTCTGGTCTACTTGAGAGCTTCTCTCCACTTTACGGTGTTTTCTCACTACCTTACCTTTTCGAAAACCAAGACAGCTTCTACCGTGTGATGGATAACAAAGACATCATGAAAACGGTATACCAATCAACAGAAGCTCAAGGATTCGCTGGTGTGGGTTGGTACGACTCAGGTGCGCGTAGCTTCTACATGAGCAAAGGCCCTGTGAAAACTCTTGCTGACCTTAAAGGTAAGAAAATCCGTGTAATGCAGAGTGAAACGTCGATTGAAACTATGAAACTTTTAGGCGCTTCTCCAATCGCAATGAGCCAAGCAGAAGTGTATACCTCACTTCAACAAGGCATTCTTGATGGCGCAGAAAACAACGAATTCGCTATCACTATCGCGCGTCACGGTGAAGTAGCGAAATTTTACAGCTACGACATGCACACTCGCATTCCAGACGTAGTGATCATGAGTAACGTAACTAAGAGCAAGCTCACACCAGATCAACTAACCGCACTTCAAGAAGCAATCGATGAGTCAATCGAACTTGAGAAGAAACTATGGAAAGAAGAGATGGTTAAGACTCAAGAGCTAGCGAAGAAAGAGTTCGGTGTTGAGTTCTTTGATATCGACCAAGCACCTTTCAAAGCTGCAGTTCAACCAATTTATGAAAAGCTGAAAGGCAAACCTCAAGTGTACGCACTGTATGAGCAAATCAATAAAGTTGAACAAGCAAAATAGTAGTAACAAAGGATAGAAGCCCTCGGGCTTCTATCTCGATTGATTGGTCGAGGTTCCCATGAAAATTATAAGAAAGTGGCTTGATAGAACCATTGAAGTGTTTGCCTGCGCGGTAACGACGATGATGGTATTGGTGGCTTGCTGGCAGGTAATTAGCCGCTATGTTTTTAACGACCCGAGTACCTTCTCTGAAGAGCTACTTCGATTTTCGTTAGTATGGTTATCTGTGATTGGCTTGGCTTATGTAGCCGGTAAATCAGAACACATCGCCCTCACACTGTTCTTAGATAAGTTTCCTAAAAACTTAGTGAAATACTGGAATATGTTAATCCAGGTCGTATTCATCCTTTTTGCCATCTACATCATGATCATTGGTGGCTGGAAGGTTTCAAGCAACGCCATGATGCAAGTTTCCCCAGTTCTACAACTGTCCATGGGGAAGGTTTACTACGCACTGCCTCTGTCTGGCGTGCTCATTATTGTCTACAGCGTAATGAACATCGTCGATCTGTTTAAAGCGCAACCGGTTAAAGCCAGTGACAACGATAAAGGTTCTTTAGTAGGAGATAAACAGTATGACTGATCCAATTACTGCTGCCAGTATCATGATCGGGGTGTTCGTACTTTTACTGGTGTTAGGTACCCCAATTGGTTTGTGTATCGTTATCGCATCAGGCGCAACAGTCATGTTGGTGCTGCCATTTGATATTGCGATGTTCACAACCGCTCAGAAAATGTTTTCAAGTTTAGATAGCTTTGCACTGCTTGCTGTACCGTTCTTCGTTCTCTCTGGTGTGATAATGAATAATGGTGGCATAGCGACCCGTTTGGTGAACTTCGCCAAGCTGTTTACTGGTCGAATTCCAGGTTCTCTTTCTTACACTAACATCGCGGGCAATATGCTTTTCGGCGCGGTTTCGGGTTCTGCGATAGCAGCGTCAACCTCTATCGGTGGTGTGATGATCCCAATGAGTGCGAAAGAAGGTTACAACCGCAGTTTCGCTTCAGCGGTAAACATTGCATCGGCGCCGACGGGTATGTTGATTCCACCAACGACGGCATTCATTCTTTATGCGCTGGCGAGTGGCGGTACATCCATTGCGGCACTATTTGCTGGTGGTTTGGTCGCGGGTAGCTTGTGGGGCGTAGGCTGTATGGTTATCACCTACATCGTCGCTAAGCGTAACAACTACACCAACTTCTTTACGCTGCAAAAAGGCATGGCGTTAAAAGTGACTCGCGAAGCTCTGCCAAGTTTGCTACTGGTAGTGATTATCGTGGGCGGTATTGTTAAAGGTATCTTCACGGCGATTGAAGCATCAGCCATTGCGGTTGTGTACACCGCGTACTTGACGCTTATTCTCTACAAAACAATCTCTGTACGTGACATGCCAAAAATCATCATTCAGACCTTTGTCATGACAGGTGTGATCATGTTCCTGCTGGCGACATCATCTGCAATGTCATTTGCGATGTCTATGACAGGTATTCCAGCGGCACTGAGTAAGTTAATTCTTGGTATCTCTGATAGCCCTGCGATCATCATGTTGGTTATCACACTGTTTATTCTGATTGTTGGTGCCTTCATGGATATCGGCCCTGCAATTTTGATTTTCACACCAATTCTTCTTCCTATCGTGCAGAAAATTGGCGTTGACCCAGTACACTTCGGCATCTTAATCGTATTCAACCTAGCGATTGGTACCATTACACCGCCTGTAGGTAGCGGCTTGTATGTGGGGGCGAGTGTAGGGCAAGTGAAAGTGGAAGATGTGATTAAACCACTGATTCCGTTCTATATTGCGATCATTTGTGTACTGATGCTAATTACTTATATCCCTGAACTAACTCTATTTTTACCAAGACTACTTGGTGTTATGTAATCGAATTTAAGGACTCTTATTATTATGAAAATCTTTCCTGTAAAACATAGCGCTTTGCTTCGTCGCGTAGAACGCACTCATCCACGCAGCGTTGTGGTCGATAAAATTGAAAGCCTAATCAATAACCTCATCAACATTCACGATGAAACGGGTGAGTTCCTGCTTCACCTTGACGATGGACGTACTATTGATACTAAAGGTTGGGCTGGTTGGGAGTGGACGCACGGTATTGGTCTTTACGGTATGTACAAGTACTACCAACAAACCAATGACCAGAGTGTAGTGAACATCATTGATGAATGGTTTGAAGACCGTTTCTCTGAAGAGCAAGCAACTAAAAACGTGAACACGGTATGTCCGTTTTTAACTTTGGCTTACCGTTATGAAGAAACAAAAGACCAATCTCTAGTCCCTTACTTAGAAACATGGGCAGACTACGTGATGTACCAAATGCCGAAAACTAAGAGCGGCGGTATTCAGCACATTGTTTATAACAGCGAAAACCACGAGCAAATGTGGGATGACACACTGATGATGAGTGTTATGCCGTTAACTAAGATTGGTTTGTTGCTGAACCGCCCTGAATACATTGAAGAAGCGAAATACCAGTTCCTAACGCACATTCAATACTTAACAGATCGCGAAACAGGTGCATGGTTCCATGGTTGGACATTCGACGGTAACCACAACTTTGCGAATGCTCGTTGGGCTCGCGGTAACAGCTGGGTAACGATTGTTATTCCTGATTTCCTTGAGCTTTTAGATCTACCAGAGCACGATGCATTCCGTCGTCACTTGGTTCACATCCTAGAGCGTCAAATTGAGGTGCTTGCGAAATACCAACAAGCGAATGGCTTGTGGTGCACACTGTTGGATGATGAATCTTCATATGTTGAAGCATCCGCAACGGCTGGTTTTGCATACGGCATTTTGAAAGCGGTACGTAAGCGCTATATCGATCCAAAATACGCAGAAATGGCTTACAAAGCAGTGGATGCGTTAATCACAGATTACATCAATGAATCCGGCGAGCTAGTGAATGTTTCGTTCGGTACTGCGATGGGGCAGGACTTGGATTACTACCGTACAATTCCATTGACTTCAATGCCTTACGGCCAGTCTATGGCAATTCTATGTTTGTCTGAATACCTACGTACTTATCTGTAATTAAAATCTATCCTCCCGTTTAATTTGGTAGTGGAAGTTTGCCCCATTGTTCTGATGGGGCTTTTTTAATGTGTGAGTCGTCCGACATTTGATTAGGACAGATTGCACAGAAATCACACATTTTATATCAGTTTATTGCACCTCTTTGGATGCAGTCTCAATATGAACTTGGTGTTCAATGGAGGTAAAACAATGTTTCAACTTAGTGGTGAAGAGTTTTTTAAGCACTCTGACTCTGCAGTTTGCACTGAAGTTCGCGCACCTCAAGCGGATTATCCTGAGCATTCTCATGACTTCCACGAATTGATCATTGTGACTAAGGGAGCAGGGCAGCATATCTTGAATGATACGCCCACCAACTTGGCGCAAAACTACATTTGCTACATCACACCTAGCGATCGTCATATGTATGAGCAAGTCGAAAACCTGCATCTAACCAATATTCTGTTTAAGAAAAATCGTCTCTCATACAGTCCGATTTTGAAGAACTTCTTGCCTAACGAAAGTTCTGACTCGAAGAGCTGGTTTATCACTAATCAGACCATGTCCAAAGTTGAGCAAATATTGCAGCAATTGGATCACGAGTCTCGTTCGAATACGGTGGAATCGCGTCTGATGATGGAAGTGTTGTTTCAACACCTAGTGGTTGAAATTTCCCGTGGGCGTCTGACATCACAATCCAATGATGTGAACGACAATATCATTCTTAAAGTGATTGACTGGTTACAAAGAAACTACAGTGAAGATGTCTGTATCAACGAGATTTCAGACAAATTTAAGATTTCTTCTCGTTCATTGAGCCGAAAAATAAAGCAAGTGACCAATCTGTCCTTTAACAACTATGTGCATCGTGTGCGGATTAATAATGCGATGGATCTGCTGCAAAGTACGGACAAATCAATTACTGATATCGCGTTTGAAGTGGGCTACAAAGACAGCAACTATTTCAGCACTAAGTTTAAACGCTTTACTAAAAAGACACCGTCCCAGTATCGTTAATGCGTCAGTATTTAAGCTGCTGAAAAAACTAAGATTGTCATTCTATTACTAACAGATCCCAATGATTAAAATCTACAGAGTAAGACGCTCTCTGCTTATCGAACTACTGCAAGTTGGCATTATAGAAATCGTTGATTTTAACGTTCAAAGACCTTATCAAGTTTAAGCGCACAAAAGAAACCAATATCCTTTTGTGCGCTTTGGCTTTAGGGGTTAGATCTTAAAGCGTCCTATTTGTTTTTCTAGCTGAACAACCAAGTCACGGAGCGTATGGGCTTCGTTTTCACCTTCTGCTGCGTCTTGTGCTAGGCCGTTACTGAGTTCACGAACAGACTCTGTGTTTGTGTTGATTTCAGAGGTAACGAGCGATTGCTCTTCTGCGGCAGATGCGATTTGTGTTGCCATATCACTGATCATGCTTATTGCTTGGCTAATTTGCTGGAGCTGGTCACCCATATGCTGAACGTCATCAACGCTGGTTGTCACTAACGAGTGACTATGAGTCATTGCTGATACCGCTTCGCCAGTCACTTTCTGTAATCCTTCAATTTTTGATTGGATCTCTTCTGTTGACTGATGTGTTCTTTGCGACAAAACACGTACTTCATCGGCAACCACAGCAAAGCCTCGTCCATGTTCTCCCGCTCGAGCTGCTTCTATCGCTGCGTTAAGAGCGAGTAGGTTAGTTTGTTCTGCAATCGATCGGATGGTGGAAAGAATGGTTGAGATTTCTTGAGTGTGATTCTCCAACTCACCAATGATTTTGGTGGAGTTGTTGAGCTCTGATGCCAATTGGTTAATTGAATCAATGCTTTTTTGCATCTGTTCATAACCCGCTTGCCCAAGTGTGACCGATTCATTGGCATTTTTCGCCGTACTTTCTGCGTTATTGGCGATTTCAGCGGTTGCTGCAGCCATCTCTGTCACTGCCGTTGCTACCATAGTGATTTCGTCTTGCTGCATACTGACTCGTGAACTACGAGTTGATGCAGATTTCGCAGATAGATCAGCATTTCGGTTGATGGATAAGGTGATATCGCGAACGTTCACCATAATGGTGTGTAAGCTGCCAACAAACTGGTTAAATTTCTCAGCTAAGATTCCCACTTCATCGTTGCTCCTCACCTCAAGTCTTTGAGTGAGATCGCCGTTACCTTCTGCGATGTCAGTTAGCGCTTTAGTGATATGAGACAAGCCTTGAAGCTGTTTGGAGACAACTGTTGATGCCACTATACCTAGAACAATAAGAATACCTGCGGCAATCAGTAACTGATTGAGCAAGGTAGCAAAAATGGGTTCTTCTAGAGTTTTCTTGTCTAAAACAACAACCAGCATCCAATCCGTATTCTCAATCGATTTACTGGCGATGATTTTTGCTCGGTCATCTAATTGAATTTCAAATTGCGAACGGTTGTCTGAAGAGTTCTTTAGTTGTTGCCATGTCAGGTCTGGATGAATATCCGCAATCGGTTTTAACACCAGATCAGCGTTGTTGTGCGCAACAATATTACCTTTAGAGTTCACTAAGAAAGCGTAGCCATTGCCGGGAACGGATATCGATAAAACATCCTTCGCCAGCTTATCTAGCGCTAAGTTAGAACCGACTACGCCAATAATGTTTCCATTAACCGTTACAGGAGAGGCGAGTGTCACCACTAAAGCTTTCATCGTGACGCTGACGTATGGGTCTGTGGTAACGGGTTTCTTCTCCTGCATGGCTAATTTATACCAATCGCGCACTCGAGGATCGTAACCCGCTTTATTAAGCGAGGGATCTTGCCTGAACATTTCGCCTTGTTCGTTGCCGTAATAGCTGAGGCCAAAGCTACCTGAAGTCATCAATTGTCGCAGATGAGGAACCAAATCTAAGTCTGGGTTAGCTTCAATCTCTTTTTTCATGCCTTCAACAGCGAGCTGTTTGTCATGAAACCAAACACCAATGCCGCTGCTGTATGCCTTAAGTGTGTTGTGACTTTCACTGTAAATGTTTTTCCAACTTTCTTCTTTGCTGGACTGATAACTCACGATAACCAAAGCGATAGCAGTAATGGCAATAGCAATCAGTGTTGATACCAAGACCTTTGTTTTTAACGTCAGACTCATAGGTTTTATCCCTTCCAATGCTTAGTCTAAATAATCATTTGTTCTAATGATTGTTTAAACTATAACAACTGCGTGAAAGATATATGTTGCATGTGTCTAACTATTGGTCGCTCTTGCTGTGGCTTTTATTCGTTTTTGTGCGCTCAAATTACTTCCTGCCTAAGCGGTGTTCGGTCTAATAATGTGACGAGTGGCATATGATTTTATGGCTCTGCGAAAGAGTTTGAATATAAAGAGATGGCAAGCTAAAGAATAAATGCGGATTACAGATAAGTGCGGATCGTCATCCATTCAACGAAGTTATTCATGAGACAAGTTGAATCTAGTGAGAGCATGGACTTAGCTTAAAGCGCTGGAGAACGGGGTTATTAAATAGAAAGTATTATATTGTTCGGTGAAACAATAGAGGGAATTAGATGCTATTTTTTGTAAAAAGGTAAATCCACCATTGTCGGGGGGAACAATGATGGATTTAGTTTAGAGATTATTATTTTTAGAGAACATTTTTTAAATGTTCAGGTGTACATATTCAATAAATATACGGATTAATGACTCAGCCCATAATTTATTTTAAATAATGGGTTATTAGAATCATGCGGATTAGCAGGGTCTTGTGATAAAACAGACTGCATAGTTCTTGGAAGTTCGAATGGTGTTTTGGCAGTATAATTTTCATTCGAGGTTAATCGTTCAAATAATACTTCGTCACTAACACCAAAGTTGGCAATTAACGCATCTGCATCTTCTAGCACATTGGTCATAATGGCAGGACGATCGAGGTAAATAGTGACAATAGTTGGTACATGTTTCGTCGCTTCTTTAATCGCTAAGTAATCCTTGTTATCAGGTTTGAAATCTAGTGCACCTTCATTATGTTTTTTACCAAAGTAATAATTATTGTGAGGTCTTTCAAAAGGTGTCGTTGCTCTTATAAGGGCAATATCTGCTTCTGTTAATTGCTCAACAACGTTAAAACCAGATTTCTCTGCAACTTCTTTGTTCACACCATGCAACCAAACTTTCAGGCCAGTTTTGATTGGTAGAATCTTGTCGTTTTTCAGTAGTACCAGTGACTTAAATTGAGCAACATTGGCTAAAGCAGAAAACTCTTCGTTACCAACGATATCATCTGCCTTTTTCGCATCGACGTAAGGGTTTTCGAACAAGCCGACTTTGAATTTTTGTTCCAACAAACGTTGAACTGAATCATCCAAACGACTTTCGGTTATTTTTTTATTGTTGAAAGCATTTACGATTATGTCTGAGTCAACAACACCGCCAAACTGGTCTACGCCGGCTTCTATTGCTTTCACAAAACGATCTTCAACTGAGAGATCTTCAACACCCCAAGGCATACCCCTAGGAAGTACTTTCTCTCCTTCTTTAAAACCGTTGATACAGTCTTCTTGACAGTCTCTTGTTATTAGCCAATCGCTCAAGATAACGCCTTTGAAACCATAGGTATCTCGCAATAGGTCTTGCAGTAGGAAGCGACTATAGCCTCCGCCAACTTGCGGGATTTCTTTGCCATTGTGTGTGGCTCCCTGCAATATTGAATATGTTGGCATGATGCCCGCCGGGCTAGCTTTAAATGCTTCTACAAATGGCGCGATATGGGTATCTAATGACGTTGAAGTAAAATCTGCAAATTTTCCGTATGAGTTGTGGCTATCCCATCCGTCCTTTGCTGCGCCATATCCAACCCAATGTTTCAGTATCGTGATAACACTGTCTTTATTAATACCTTCCGAGCCAGACTGCATGCCAGCGATATAGCTTCGCGTCATGTTGCCAACCACTTTAGGGTCTTCGCCAAAAGTACCGCTAATGCGAGGCCAGCGAGGTTCACTAGCGAGATCTGCTTGAGGAGATAAAGCTTCTGTTATACCTACTGCACGGTATTCTTGACGTACTACATTCGCGTATTTTTCTGTTAGCGCTTCGTCGTTAATTGCTGCGATACCAAGCGTTTCAGGCCACTTACTGAATTTCCCAGAAGCGATAGAGGCTCCCTCAAGATACTGGAATGAGTTTCGCGGGTCTGAACTAATCGTAATTGGAATCCCTAAGCGAGTCGCTTCTGCGATCTTCTGTAGTATGTTGTTTTGTTCCGCCAAATGGCTAGGGACATCCCCTTTAAGCCGAGTGATGAAATAGGAAACATGATTATTTTTAATCAATGCCTTGGCTTTCTCTTGATCGTAGCTTGAACCGCGTCCTAAAATTCCTGAGCTTGGAGCAGAACCGTGCATCATCAGCCCAGCTTTTTCCTCTACAGTCATTAAAGATACTAGATTTCTAGCTCGCTCTTCTGGAGTGAGACGCCAGTCTTCATATAAATCCAGTTTTCCATTTTTATTTAAATCTTTAAAAGACTTACCATCGACGTTTAGAGTTTTTACAGTGTCGCTTGCCAAATCCACATCCATATTAGCGAATGAAATCATTGGAAACATAGCTAACGCTATAGAAGTTCTAAGTAGAATCTTATGCTTAATAATATCCATGCTGCATATCTCGGGGTTATTAATTCGCTAATAAATGTATATATGAAATTAATTAGAGAATAGAAATAATTAATTTGTATTATTAGAATTGTGAAGGACGTTTAATTATGATGAGTATATAAAAAATCAATATACAGATTTGAATTTTTATATATAACAGATTTTATATATTATTTTATTCATATTTTTAGTTCTGAAAATAAAGGGTTTTTAAATTTATTGATAACAAAAAACAAAATGCATATACACCAAATGGAGTATATGCATAATTGAAAATATTTATCTTCTTTCTTTAAATTATTCGTTCATATGCTGAATGATACTGTTAGATAACTTTGTCAATGCATCTGCTCTTTGCTGGTCAAGCTCAAACGATGCATTTAGTCGAATGCAATGATTGTATTGTTCGGTTAAATCAAACATTTTGCCAGGAGCTATGCTGACATTGGCTTTTAACATGTCTTGGTATATCTGCATCGCATCAATATTTTTAGGCAGCTCTAACCAGAGAAAATATCCGCCTTTTTGGTTTACCACTTTCACACTCTTAGGTAGCAGTGTGCTAAGAAAATCCGCCATTTTGCTTTTACGTTCATGGAGTTTTTTACGTAGTTGCTTGAGGTGCGATTCATAATTGCGGCTGGTTAAGTAGTGAACCAGAGCCATTTGTATGGGGGCACTAGTTGCTAAGGTACTCATGAGCTGTAATTTCTGAATGTCGAAAGATCTTTTTCCGGCAACCACCCAGCCAATACGCAGACCGGCTACCAGAGATTTTGAGAACGAAGAACACAACATAATGTTCCCAGATTGGTCATACATTTTCATTGAGCTAACAGGCTCATTTCCTTCATATAATTCGCTATACACATCATCTTCAATTAACGCGACGTTGTAGCGTTGCAACAGCTCTACAATTTGCTTTTTCTTTTCATCTGACAATGTAAAACCGAGAGGATTCTGATGATTGGACATCAGCCAGCACGCTTTAACATCATGAGTTTGTAAGGCTCGTTCTAACGAATCGATATCAATACCTGTTGTGGGGGCTGTGCGCACGGAAAGTGCTTTTAGGCCAAGACGTTGTAATGATTGCAAGGCACCATAAAAGGTCGGCGACTCTACCACTACGCAATCGCCCGGTTTGGTACAGGCCTGTAAGCTCAAGTTTAAGGCTTCCAATGCGCCAGCCGTAATGACGATTTCATCCGGTGATATTTCAATTCCCCTTGTGGTGTAACGCTTGGCAATGATTGAACGCAATTGTTCATTGCCGGGTGGGAGGTTGTTAAATGCACTTGAAATAGGCATGTTGCGAGCCGCCGCAGCTAACGCCCGATTGATGTGATAGCGTGGATATAAATCTGGACTAGGGTAAGCAAAACCGAAATTAACCATCAATGGGTTTTTTCCGGCTTGAAGAATCTCGAATATAAACTCGTTCACATCAACATTCTCAGTTCTGGAGACTGCCACCTGAGCAATTTGCTGCTTTTTGAAACGAGGTGCGACTTTATACCCAGAGCGAGCTTGAGAGGTAATCCAGCCTTGTGACTCCAACAGTTGGTATGCGTGTAAAACGGTCATTAAACTCATTCCTGAGTGTTCAGACTGTTTTCTTAGTGAAGGCAGTTTATCGCCGGGGTTCCAGATCCCAGACTGAATCTGTCGTTTGAGTTGATCTACTAAATTCTGATACTTAGCCAAATTAGCCCCCGATTGAACGATTAACAACGGCTAAATAATAACACTTATTAAATAAATCTGTTATACAATAGTCGTTGTTTTTTGTATCTACTGCCTCTTGGCTTGAGCCTTTATTATCACTTCCATAAATACTTATTAAGCTCAAAGGAAGTTTATGTTTGGTCTCGACGCCTTTATGCTGGCAAGGATACAGTTTGCCTTTACTGTATCCTTCCACATTATTTTCCCCGCCATCACTATAGGTTTAGCCACCTATCTGGCTGTGCTTGAAGGATTATGGCTCAAAACTCGCAATCCTGATTACAAAACGCTTTACCATTTTTGGTCCAAAATTTTTGCAGTCAACTTTGGTATGGGTGTTGTGTCAGGCTTGGTAATGGCATACCAGTTTGGGACTAACTGGAGTGGCTTCTCTGACTTCGCTGGAAGCATCACAGGGCCGCTGTTGACTTATGAAGTCTTAACCGCTTTCTTCCTAGAAGCGGGTTTTCTTGGTGTGATGCTTTTTGGTTGGAATCGTGTTGGAGAAAAACTGCACTTCTTTGCCACATCCATGGTGGCGTTGGGGACAATCATCTCTACGTTCTGGATCCTAGCTTCAAACAGTTGGATGCAAACACCTCAAGGTTATGAAATCGTGGACGGACGCATTGTCCCTGTCGATTGGTTTGCGGTCATATTCAACCCTTCATTCCCTTACCGCCTTGTGCATATGGGAATCGCGGCATTTCTGAGCACGGCTTTGTTCGTTGGTTCATCAGCAGCTTGGCACTTACTGAAAGGCAATCACAGTTCTGCAGTGAAAAAAATGTTCTCCATGGCGCTGTGGATGCTGTTGATTGTTGCACCTATTCAAGCGGTTGTCGGCGATGCGCACGGTTTAAATACCTTAGAGTATCAAGCCGCTAAAATCGCAGCAATTGAAGGGCATTGGTCAAACGAAGATGGTGAACCGACACCATTAATTCTGTTTGGCATGCCAAATATGGAAGACGAGAGAACCGATTACGCGTTAGAGATCCCCGTATTGGGCAGCTTGATTCTTCGTCATAGCCTGACAGAGCCGATTCCTGCACTGAAAGATTTTCCCAAAGATGAGCGACCCAATTCTCTGGTGGTTTTCTGGTCGTTCAGAATTATGGTTGCTCTTGGCATGCTTATGATTCTTCAGGGTTTCTATGGGCTATGGCTACGTCGTAAAAATTCACTGTATACCCAAAGTTGGTACCTAAAATTTTCACTATTAATGGGACCTAGCGGACTTATTGCCATTCTTGCCGGATGGTTTACCACAGAAGTGGGGCGTCAGCCTTGGGTGGTATACGGATTACAGCGAACTCGTGATGCCGTCTCTGCACATGGAGATCTGCAAATGAGCATCAGCTTAATTTGTTTCTTTGTGGTTTACAGCTCGGTGTTTGGTTTCGGTTACTACTACATGATCAGACAAATCAAGCAAGGTCCTGATGCCGTCGATCATGAAGCGCACGAAATGAACACTATTTCTGGCCGTATTTAACGTCACAAGATTACAACGAAGGTAATAGATATGCATTTTGACTTATCCGTGATTTGGTTTGCGATCATCGTGTTTGCCACGCTGATGTACATTGTGATGGATGGCTTTGATTTAGGCATTGGTATCCTGATGCCGTTCATCAAAAATGAAAAACATAAAGATGTAATGGTCAATACCGTTGCGCCGGTGTGGGATGGTAACGAAACGTGGATTGTTCTTGGTGGCGCTGCACTTTTTGGCGCATTCCCGTTAGCTTACTCGGTGATCATCGAAGCGTTAACCGTTCCACTGACACTCATGCTCGTCGCTTTGATCTTCCGTGGCGTTGCATTTGAGTTTCGTTTTAAAGCTTTGGAGAACCATCTTAAGTTTTGGGATCGTTCATTTATGCTCGGCTCTATCTTTACCACGTTTTTTCAAGGGATTGTTGTGGGGGCCGTCATTCAAGGTTTTAACGTTGAAAACCGAACGTTTGTTGGCGGGCAATTGGATTGGATAGCTCCATTCCCACTGTTTTGTGGCTTCGCACTCATCGCGACATACGCCTTGTTGGGTAGCACTTGGTTGATTATGAAAACCGAGGGTGAGCTGCAACAAAGCATGTTTCGCTTTGCCAATAAAACACTGCTTTTCATGGTCGCTGCGCTGATCATTATTAGCGCGTGGACGCCACTTGCATTCCCATTTGTAGCTGAACGTTGGTTTTCGATTCCTAACTTGTACTACTTACTTCCTGTGCCTGTGATTACCACTCTGGCGTGTTTGAAAATTACTAATTCGTTGAAAAAACGCAGAGAGCGCAGCCCGTTTATTATGGCGTTAATCATAGTGATTCTTGGGTTTGCAGGGCTTGGGATCAGTATCTGGCCAAATATTGTTCCTCCTAGCATTTCTATTTGGGATGCGGCATCTCCTGAAATCAGCCAGAGCTTTATGTTGTTTGGTGCCGTGCTGATTTTGCCTGTGATTCTTGCCTACACATTCTGGAGCTACTACGTATTTTCTGGAAAGGTAAAAGAAGGTGAATCCTACCACTAAGTAAATATTTGAGGGCAACTTATGAATATTAAACGAGGAATAGAACAATGGGTCTGGATGATCGGTATCTGGGCAGCGAGTGTTATTGCACTTGGTATTGTTTCTATAGGGTTCCGCTTCCTGATGACAATGGCGGGTTTTAAATCTTAAACAGTTTGTGTTGAGTTTAGATGTCTTTATCTAACCCTAGGCCAATTTGGACGCTAGGGTTTTTTTTGGCTTCAACTTTTTAAACCGATACTCAATTCACGACTTATTTAACAGCGTATAAAACCCTGAATAAACACGGGTGAACGTGGTAAACCAGCATGCTGCACCAAAGGCGTAGGCGATGATGGCGAAATGTTGAGGGAGTAGGCAAAAAGCGATAAAGCAGAAGATGGTTTCTGTACCTTCGGTTAGCCCGCTCATGTAATAAAGTGACTTAT
This sequence comes from Vibrio plantisponsor, assembly GCF_013041605.1. GTDB lineage: Bacteria > Pseudomonadota > Gammaproteobacteria > Enterobacterales > Vibrionaceae > Vibrio > Vibrio plantisponsor. Next base: position 569,169 of record NZ_JABEQC010000001.1, read on the forward strand.
TCTTATATACCGGATTGTCGATTCCCTGTTTGCTTGCCATGATGGCAAACGCTAGGAAGCTAGAGCCTGTTCCGACAAAAGAGAAGATCAAAAATGCACCAGCAATGGCATTTTGTTCAGGGTTAGCAAGTACAAAACCGAATGGAATCAGAGAATAAAACAGGAAATCCAAACAGATATCGAGAAAGCCGCCAGCATCGCTAATGCCCTGAATACGCGCTAACGCGCCGTCGAGTCCGTCGCATAGGCGATTTAAACAGATAAGCACCAGTGCTAGGTAATACTGCTCTAACGCCAGTGCAGGTAGAGCAAGAAAGCCAAGAGCAAAACCAAACAGAGTCGTTTGGTTAGCCGTAATCCCTATGCTGTCTAACAGTTTTGCGCTTTGCGCTAATGGCCAGCGAATGGCTTTGATACTGAATCTATCGAGCATAATTGTCCTCCCAAGGCCATGTGATGCAGCGACTGCCCTGCGGAACATCTTCTTCATCATGAGTCACCATGAGTGCCGGAATGTTCGCTTCCTTGAGTTGGTCTTCTACCTGCGTTCTAAATTGCTGGCGCAGATCTTTATCCAGCTTGCTGTAGGGTTCATCAAGCAGAGCAACTTTTGGTTTGGCAAGCAACATGCGCGTGAGCGCTATCCGTGCACGCTGACCACCGGATATTTGGTCTGGAAAAGAGTCCGCCAGTGACATTAAAGAAATTTCTTTCAATGCAGTTATCGCTTGCTCTTTTCGTTGTGTTCCTTTGATGGAATCCGGCAGAGCAAAGGCTAAGTTCTCCCAAACGGTTAAGTGAGGAAAAAGCAGGTCGTCTTGAAACAAGATGCCAACCTGACGTTTATGAGCAGGTTGTCCATCCAACGGTGTACCATCAAGCTTGATGCTGCCTGTGTACTGGAATTCTTGTGATAAATGACCGGCAATAGCATCAAGCAGAGTGGATTTACCGCATCCGCTTGGGCCCATGAGGGTAACAATTTCACCTTTCTCAACGGTCAGGTTAAATGCAGTAAACAATGCTTCACCATCATTTTTACGGATGGCGAGGTTTTCGAGACAAAGACTCATTGGTCAGTAAACCTTTAATAGACAACCTACGATACTTGCCGTGTGTACGGCTAAGTAAAATGGAAAATGAGAAAAACAATAACGGCAGCAATGCTTGGCAAATGGCATAGATGGCTGAAACACGGCGGTCAAGCCCACTAGAAAGCGCAACCGCTTCAGTGGTTACCGTGCTGATTCGCCCTGCTCCGAGGATTAGAGTTGGTAAATACTGAGCCAAGCTGACACTTACACCAACAGCCCAAGCGAAGGTTACTGCAGGCAGAAGAAGTGGCAGTTTGACGCCAAGCCAAGCCTGAACGGGTGTTTTCCCAAGGCTCAGTGCAATTCGCGTTAAGCCATTATCAAAGCTGCGCCATGGCCCATCAAGCGATAAATAAACATAGGGAAAAGCAAAGAAAATATGCGCCCAGCAAACCCAAAACAGATATAGCTCACTATTGATGTACAGCGTGGCGATTTGAATGCCAAACAGAATAGATAACTGAGGAATCAACATTGGAATCGCGATGATGTAGCTGGGTAGCTGAATTCGAAAACGCAAACGGTACTCATGGGCGATGAGCGCAAGAATAAGCGCAATGGTGGCGCTTACGATTGCGATGATAATGCTTTGAGTTAATGTGTCCGCAATACCTTGTGATTCATATTGCCAGAAACGAGTCGTGTACTGGCTTGGCAGCAGATCAGGAAAACGCCAGCGTTGCGCGAAGCTCCAGATGATCATCAATGGAATCATCACAACCGCTAGTGTTGTGGTGACATAAAACAGCGCTTTGCCGGGTAAAGGTAATCCTGTTCTTCCCGAAAATTGCCAATGTTTATATCCTTTGGTTGCAACCCATTCCACTAAGCGTGTAAATCCAAGCAGCAAACTGGCAACAAGGAACAGAATCACCGCGCCAGCGGCTGCTCGGGGAAGTAATGACAGATCAGGGTCGCTAAACCATTGCCATACTAATACGGAGAAGGCTGGCGGGTTGGTTGGGCCAATAATCAACGCGACATCCACCACGGATACGCTATAGGCGATAACCGCAAACATTGGGAAGCGAAGCTTTGCTAGCCATTGAGGAAGTATTGCTTTCCACCAACATTGAGTTGAACTGTAACCGAGCGAATGGCTGATTTTTTCGATTTGATCGACTTTTAACTGTTGAAGAATAGGAATGCTCATCAGCAGCAAAAAAGGCACTTCTTTCAACGTTAGCATTAAGGTTAAACCCAACGCATACGGGTCTTTGACCAGCAGAGCTAAGCTATCTACATCCGTATTATTGAGGTCGTAACCAAACATCTCATACACAACGCGAGCTCCCATGCCTGTGGGAGCAAAAAGGAAAGCAAAACCAATGGCAAATGCCACATGGGGCATTGCCAATAGAGGTGAGAGCGAAACTTCTATTTTGCGCCAAAGTTTCGTATTCCAGCACGATTGAAGAATGGCAAAGGTTATCAGGCAGGCTAAGTAACTACTCACCACGGCTGAGCCAAGAGTTAAAGCCAGCGATAGCCAGACACCATGCCAGTCAAACACCTCAGCAAAACCAGCGATGGAAAAGGCAGACAACCCAATCGCTGGAATATAGCCAAACGCCGACACGACCACGCCGAGTAACCCCGGAATGGTCGGTAAGACACAGACAGCGATAATGACTAAATATAAAACGCGTAACATGGGTGAGTCTTAGTTTCCGTAACGTTTAAGCCACTCTTTCTCAAGTGCCACTTGCCAGCTTGGGTGAGGCTCGGCGATCGATTTGAACTGCTTAGTATTTTTTGCACTACCTGTTAAGTATTGGCTACTTAATACAGATGGATCTCCCCATATGGTTAATTCTCCTTTACGAGACTGTGCTTCAGGACTTAACAGAAAGTTAATTGCTACTTTTGCGCCCGCACTTGCATTCGCGTTCCAAGGAATCGCTAGGAAGTGAATATTAGAAAGTGCACCTGAATCTAAGGCATACACATTGGTGCTTTCAGATAATTTGCCGCTGGCTTGAGCGGAATAGACGGCATTTGGGTTGAAAGTGATCGTTAGGTCAATCTGTCCGTCATCCAGCAGTTGAAGCATTTCGCTGCTGCCAGAAGGGAACTGTTGACCACCACGCCATGCTACCGGATGAAATTCATCCAAGTAGTTCCATAAAGGCTGAGTCACCATAGCAAAGCTGGCTTCATCAACGGGTTTCATCAAAGAAGGATCGTTGTTGGTCAGTTCAATCAAGAGCGATTTTAAAAAGCTGGTACCGTGAAACTCTGGCGGGCGAGGGTAGCTTAAACGATTTGGGAACGCTTTCGCATAGCTCAGCATCTCCTGAAAAGATTTTGGAGGATTGTTGAGCTTAGCTTTATCGTAAATATAGACCAGTTGACCCACACCCCAAGGCGCTTCTAGTCCTTCAGTCGGTACTGAAAAATCTTTATCGACAGGAAGTGACTTATCGACATACTGCCAGCTCGGTAAATCTTGCACAAATGGGCCATACAGCAATCCGCCATCTTTCATCGATTTGAAGTTTTCGCCGTTGATCCAAACCATATCGACACTGCCACCCGTGTTTTTGTCGGCGGCTTTTTCCGCCAGCAGGCGAGTCGTTGTTTCTGAAATGTCGGTCACTTTCACGTGTTTAAGCGTGACGTTGTAGCGGGCTTTGAGTTCATTGGCTGCCCATTGAATGTATCGGTTGATCTCTTGGCTTCCGCCCCAAGCATGGAAGTAAACAGTTTCGCCATTCGCTTCTTGCTCTACTGTTTTCCAGTCTTCTGCGAGTGCAGATGCGGTAAAGAGAGATGCGAAAATACCTAAAGTAGTGAGTAGCTTTTTCATAAATGATCCGTGTTTATTGAAACGAGTCGGCGCAACCTTCACTGCGACGTCTTTCCTTTAGAGTGGTTATCCAAAAGCTCATTTACTTTGAAATCTATAATAATTTCAGAGTATTAAATGTTATCCGTGTAAACAATTATAGGTGCCAACAGAAATTTGTCGCACCTAAATATGTGGTGAGTTGATATAGACCGAGCAAGTTGACATTTTCTTCCACGACAAGTCGCGAAAAATATCAATAGACCGCTAAATATCGGGGAAGCGGGGGGGACTATCTCAGTAGCTGTCCATTTGCGCTGTCAGCTTCAGCAGATAATCTTCAGCGGGGAGTGGCTTTGAATAATAGAAGCCTTGGATATAACGTACTCCTAGCCCTCGTAGGTGCTCGACTTGTTCATGAGTTTCTACGCCTTCTGCGATAACTCGCATTTTGAGCTGCTTTGCCAGTTTAATCATCGAAGTGATGACGGAATCGATGGCTGAGTTTTGAGAAAGGCTCTTGATGAACACCTGATCGATTTTGATGATATCGAAGGCGTGTTGATGAATGAAGTTTAAGCCGGAGTAACCTGTGCCAAAATCGTCCATCGCGATCTTGAATCCAAGCTGTTTGAGATGACCAAGGTTGTTTCTTACGACCTCTAATTCTTCAGGTGAAAAATCGTTATCCTCGGTGATTTCGAGTAGTAATAGAGGAAGAATATCAGGGTTTTTCTTGGCGTATTTTTCAAGGTAATCGACGAATTTGGCTTTGATGATCAGCGTGCGACTGACATTGATACTGATGTATTGGTTCTGAACCAGATGAGGGTTCAAGTTGACGAATTCCGTGACAAGTTTGAACACCTGATGAGTGATCTGCTCGATGACCTGAATCCGTTCTGCCAGCGGTATAAAAATGGTTGGTGAAATGGCGCCATGATCGGGATTGTTCCAACGGATCAGTGCTTCACTACCGACAATTTTCGGTTCGTGGATATCGACGATAGGTTGAAAATTCAGCTCTAACTCGTGGTTGTTAATCGCCTCTTTAAGCGAGAAAGCGAGGCTGTTTCGCGTCAGTTTATAGTTACGAATAGCCTGATACAGAACCGCAATGGCGCTCGCAAGCAATATGACTCGCCATATGTGCTGCCCGAAATTGGTGAAGTAAGAGTGTGGCGTGAGATGAATAGTCAGTGAAATAGGGTAGCGTTCAGATTTAAAGTTGTAAGAACGGTATGCTTGATTCTCTGAGCCGGTTTTGTGCTCAAGCGAGTGTTGCAGAATGTTGACCTGATAGTCGTAATACTGCTGTTCAAATTTTGGTGTAATCAGCTCTAAAAAAAGGTTCGGCGGCAATAACGCGTTGATTCCACTTAGATCTTCATTCGCTGAATAAATGAAAATCGCCTTATCATGACTGCGAGATTCAGAGAGTGCGATGGTTGTAAGCGTTGGTGTCTGATTGATTTGCTTTAGCGCAGCTTTCCCAACGTCAAAGCGTGTTTTCCCTTCACTACTCGAACAATAAACCTGCCCATTTTCATCAAATAAAGACACTTCTTTCGCCTTGGGAGACTGAAAAACATACTGACGTAATCGCTGCGTATCCTCGACGCTGCAAGTGCTGCTGACATGGCGATTCAATTCAGCCAATTCGCTGGTGGTGTTATCTATGTAATTTTCCAAAGTAGCAATCGCGCTAGAGCCTAACGACATCGCATTTGTGCTGGTGTCATAGATGTTTTTGATCGCAGACAAAGTAAAAACGATGGCGAAGATAATAAGCACAGGTGTAATGACACTTAACCGGTCTAATAGATGTTGCCGAGAAGGTATTGGTGACGTTTCACTCAGAGCGGTATTGTCCATGGCGAATATTGGCTACTACTGGAATTGGGTGTTGATTGAGTTATCACTATATGTGATCCAAGCCTGTGAGTTAACGCCTTACTAGACATAAATGTGTGTTAAAAATGAGACAAATACAAAGCAGTTATTCAAATGTAAATAAGCTAACTCTTTCATTCTAGGAAAGTGATAAATAAAAAAGGCATGGGTATGAACCCATGCCTTAACTTACGCATTTTATATCGTTTAACCGATAATCATTTTGCCTAGTACATAGCCCAAACAGCTTGCACTGATAACACCTATTAAACCAACTGACATGAATGAGTGGTTGAAATACCACTTACCGATTTTCGTTGTACCTGTACTATCGAAGTTCACTGTTGCGATGTCTGATGGATAGTTCGGAATGAAGAAGTAACCGTACAATGCTGGCATCAAACCAATCAGTAGCGCAGGCTCTAATCCCAGACCTAAACCTACTGGTAGCATCATACGTGCAACCGCTGCTTGAGAGTTAACCACTACGGATACGATGAATAGCGCTAGCGCAAATGTCCATGGATAGTTGGTTACCATCTCCACAATACCGGACTTAAACTGAGGCATTGCGTATTGGAAATAAGTGTCAGACATCCATGCGATACCGAAGATCGCAATCGCCGCAACCATACCAGACTTAAACACTACGCCATTAGGCACGCCACGAGGGTCAGTTTTAGTTGCCAGTAAAATGATACCGCCGAAGCAGAGCATCATCATTTGAATCACAACCGCCATGCTGATTGGTTTTGCACCTTCGCCAATGGTTCTGATTTCTGGAACCATTGCAATCAAGACAATTACTAATAGTGAAAGGATAAACAGCAATACAGAGTTACGAGCTGCCGCTGGTAGCGTTTCATCAAGTGAAGTCGCGGTGGTATTAAGAATTTTGTCGCGCCATACCGGATCAGCCAAACGTTCTTGGTAGTCTGGATCATCTTCAAGCTCTTTACCGCGTCTTAGGCTGTACAGAGACATCAACAGAGTACCAAACAAGGTCGCAGGCACAGTGACCATCAGAATTGAAACGAGAGTGATGCTGTGGTTGATATCTGATAGTTGTGCAAGGTAATACACCACTGCCGCTGAAATTGGTGATGCCGTAATCGCAATTTGAGAAGCAACAGATGCCGCTGCCATAGGTCGTTCAGGACGGATACCATTTTTTAGTGCCACATCGCCGATAATTGGCATGATGGAATACACCGCATGACCCGTACCTAACATGAAGGTCATTGTGTAAGTCACAAATGGGGCAATCAAGGTGACACGTTTCGGGTTTTTACGCAGTAGACGTTCAGCCACTTGAAGCATGTATTTGAGACCGCCCGCCGCTTCAAGAATCGAAGCACAGGTAACCACTGCCAAAATGATAAGCATAACGGTGATAGGTGGCGAAGTCGGTGGCATTTTGAAGACGAAGACTTCAATAACCAGACCGATACCGGATACAACCCCTAATCCTATACCGCCATAACGTGAACCGATGTATAACATCAGCAACAGGAACATAAATTCGACATATAACATATCGGCGCTCTCTAAAATTGACTTTTGAATGGCTACATTGTGTAACCAAATGTAATCAAAGTATGGAGTGCCGTTCACAGAAAAGTGTGCTCAAGTATTTGAATTATATGAATCTGATGTGGAGCACATTATTAGTCATAGAAGTGATGAATAGATAAATGAAGTGTTATTGGAATGTATTGTAATCTCTTAAGGGATGTAAAAAAGCCAAGCAATTTGCTTGGCTTTTTGCACGATTATTGAGCAATTTGTTAGTCGTAAATCGTTGGGATAGGCTGACGCTTATGTTGCGTTGCTTTATAGATGGCCACCAAACGGTCAGAAGCTTCTTTAGATACGGGTTTACCTTCCAAGAAATCATCGATTTGGTCGTAAGTCAGATTCAGTGCATCTTCATCCGCTTTTTGTGGCGCAAGCTCTTCCAAATCCGCGGTAGGTGTTTTGTGAACCAATAAATCAGGCGCACCAAGGGCCGCTGCTACTTGACGAACTTGACGTTTACTTAAGCCGAAAAGTGGTGCCATGTCGCATGCACCGTCACCAAACTTGGTGTAGAAACCAGTGATGTTTTCTGCTGAATGGTCAGTACCTAATACTAAGCCGCCGACGTAGCCTGCGATTTCATATTGAGCCACCATGCGAGCACGTGCTTTTACGTTACCTTTTACAAAATCAAGCTTCTCTGCGTTAGCCGGAAGAAGGCCAGTATGTGCTAAAGCTTCATGAGAAGCTGCATGCAAACCGTCTACACCCGCTTTAATGTTCACTGAAACAGAGTGCGTTGGTTTGATAAAAGATAAAGCCAGTTGTGCTTCGTCTTCGTCTTTTTGAACGCCGTATGGCAAACGCACAGCGATAAACTGGTAATCATTCGAGTTGCTTTCTTTATTCAGCGCTTCAACAGCAAGCTGAGCCAAACGTCCGCAAGTTGTAGAGTCGATACCACCACTGATACCAAGTACCAGAGATTTGCAGCCAGACTCTAGTAGTTTACGTTTTAGAAAAGCGACACGACGTTCGATTTCGAACTCTGGATCGATGCTAGGAAGTACTCGCATCTCATCTCGAATCATTTGTTCCATTGGGTTTCCTTTTCCTGCAAGCATTAACAAACTTTCGTAGTATCATACCTCAATCATGCAATTAGAAAACCGAGAATAGAGATTTCATTCTTAGTAGAGGTGAAGATGGAAAAAATTGCTGTGTTTGGCAGTGCATTTAATCCACCGAGTTTGGGACACAAAAGTGTCATTGATTCTTTGGATCACTTTGACCGCATTTTACTGGTACCAAGTATTTCCCATGCCTGGGGCAAGGAAATGTTGGACTACGATATCCGTTGCCAATTGATCGAAGCCTTCATTAACGATATTGGTTCTAGCAAAGTGGAGCTGTGCAAAATCGAACAGGAGTTGGTTACGCCGGGTAACAGCGTCACAACTTATGCAGTTTTGACAAAAGTTGAAGAAATCTTTCCGCATGCTGACATCACGTTTGTGATTGGTCCTGATAATTTGCTCAACTTCGACAAGTTCTACAAATCCTCCGAGATTTTGCAGCGCTGGTCGATCATGGTTTGTCCGGAAAGAATACCTGTTCGTAGTACTGAGATAAGACGTCGATTGTCAGATAACTCTGAAATTAGCGGTTTAACGACCCCAAGCGTTGAAGGGTTATTGAAGCGTTTAAAAGTCTATTAGAAAATCAGCGCTCCAAGAGGTCGGAGCTGCTGTTTAATGAAATCTTTTGCTGCATGCATAATGCTGTTACTGGTTTCAAATTTGGCGAGTGCATGCGAATCTTTTGTGTATAAAGAACCATCGCACAAACCTTTTGAAACTGTAGAGCTATCAGACAGTCGCGTACTTTGTATTTCGTTTATCCACGGTTTGGAGTATGCGTCTAACAAACTCTTTGAATTAGATTTTTTTAAAGATAAAGAAATCATTAATGACTACTGGGGACAGTGGGGATTCGAACAAGAAGATGAACCGTTGTTTACCCATAAGATTGCCCAAAGTTACATCGGTGTCGGTGTATGGATGCCCACAAAGCTTTTGAAAGAGCAGGCAGAGATGACAACGGAAGAGTGGTTAAAAAGCCATGGTTTATTGCTGAGTTTAGGCTTTGGCAGTAAGAAAAAAGGCGAACCACGCATGCGAATGGATTATCGTTGGCATGAAGACTACGAAGTCGATCTAATGATGCACATAGAAGTGCCATTTTAATTTAGAGTTTACGAAAAAGAGTCATCCTAGGATGACTCTTTTTTATATCTGGTTAAGCTAAATCCGCTTAAATAAAATCCGTTTAAACCAAATGTTGCTATGTGAGTTTGAACTCGGCGAGTTGCTGTTTCACTGAGTCTGCTTCTTTGTGATAGCTGCTTACTATTTCGTTTAACTGAGTCGCAAGTGCGCCCGTGTTTTGCGCAATCTCTGCCAGCACATCAACATCGCGGTCTACGGCTTCACTTGCCTTAGATTGTTCAACTGTCGAATTAGCAATACTGGTAATGTGAGTGTTCACTTCCTCAATCACGCTTTCCAGCTCAGCGACACTGGTGTTTACCGTTGAAACGGATTCGAAAGTGGTGTGAGTCGCCTGACGGCTCTTCTCCATATAGCTCACAGCCGTATTGGTGTTGCTCGACATGTTACTCAATAGCTGACTGATGTGTTCGGTGGCTTCTTTGCTTCGTTGCGCCAAATCGCGAACTTCTGAAGAAACAACCGCAAAACCTCTGCCGTGCTCGCCAGCCCGTGCAGCTTCGATAGCAGCGTTAAGCGCAAGCAGGTTTGTTTGCTCTGAAATGCCGCTGATGGTATCGACGATCTTACTCACGCTCATGGCGTCTTTTTCTAGGTTTTGCATACAGATCTGAGTTTGTTCAATTTGCTCAACCAACGCCTCTACTGCTTTAAACGAAGACTGACTTTGGTTTTGGCAAGTGACGACTTTCTGAGTCATCGTGTTGGTTTCATCAAGTGCACGCTCAGACGATTGTGCAATTTCTACGCTCGATTGAGACAACTCAGTCATTGCCGCAGCAATGTTGTCACATTTGGCAGTGGTTGCCTGACTGCTTTGCGAAAGATCTTTGGAGCTCTGAATGATCAGTTTCAAACGTTCAGCACTATGATCGTTGGCATCGGTAACGTCGCTTAATAGATTACGAATGCTGGTGGTTAAGCCATTCACACTTTGAGATATATGCGAAATTTCATCTTGTCCGTCTGATGCCAGCGACACACTCAAGTCCCTGTTGCTGGACATCAGCGCCAGTTTCTTAGTCAGGCTTCCCACTCGGGCTCTTAGAGTGTGTACCGATGTGTAGAGGCCGAATACCAAAATAAACCCAATAATAATGCTCAGAGCAATAATGATGGTTTCGTTGGTTTTGGCTTGCGTCGATTGTTGATTTGATATCGCCATCATCTGGCCTTGGATGGTGTTTCTTAATTGGTTTATCAAACCAATTCGCTCTGTTGCAGCACCAAACCACTCCGTTGGTTTAGGTCCTTGTAAGTTATCCAGTTGATTGGCCTGACTCAGATAGCTTTGTTGAATTTGTTCTACATTTTTCCAAATAGGCGAGTTTTTGGCATCACTGAGTTGCTGAATAAACTCAGAAGGCATCGTCAGTAATGCTGAGCGCTCGGCGTATTTACCTGAGGAGATATAGTCACTAATGGCGGTATATTGAGCGGCATTCGATTTTTGGCTGGCAAACGCTCCGTTCAGCGCACCACGCACTTGTCCTGCTCGTTCTTTCATTATGACTACTGAAATCAGTGAGCTACCTAGCTCGGATACGTTGGCGTCATCAATCGTTCCCAGCAGCACTCGCGCATTATCAATTGCGAGCTGGTTAAGATTCGAATAATAAGCAAAAGGTGAGATTTTAGGCTGAAGCGCATCCACCTGCTTTCGAACTTCAGTCAATGATTGAAGCTGGGTGTTTATGTCGGATTTAATCTTGTCAGTGAGGGCTTTTGCAATGTAAGTCGGATTGAAATTTTGCAGGGCTTTAACGTGCGTGTCGGACTGAACTCGCTGCTTGTTCAACGCTTCAACTTGAGCTCCTTGGCCTTTTGAGCCTAAAACGCCAGCGGTCAATCCACGTTCGACTGCCAAGTTATGAGCGAGATTATCGTATAAAAGTATGAGTTGGACTGTCTCTTGATCATGCTCAGCAATACTTACGCGTTTATTTAAATCGAGAATGTTCGACACGGCTAATGTTAACGCTATGAGTATTGGGACCCCAGCTATAACGGTTACTACTAGGTACAAAGGAAAAAGTCTTAGCAGTTTTTTCATTGTATTACCTTAGAAATATAGAGTTTCAACTGACTGAACTTATTATTTTAGATGAAGGTAAAATAATTGCTGTGCACTCACGTGCATTTATACAGCTGTACGGTAAAAATTAGAGGTTGGAGCTGAATGATGTTCAGCAAAAAAGTGCCATAGGTAACATTGCGACTATATGGAATGTGCTACGCTAAACTTGCATTTAGAAATAATTATAATGAGGCTGTAAATGGATTTATTTGCTGACATGCGTGGCAGCTCGGTGTCTGAGAAAAAAGAGCCCCAACTGGTTGTTAAAACGTGGAAAGTTTTATTGGTGGATGATGACCAAGAAATGCATCAAGTCACCAGATTAGCCCTCAGTGGTTTCTTGTTTCAGGATCGCCCACTTGAATTAATTTCAGCCTTATCTGGCGATGAAGCACGTAAAGTCATGGAAGAGCGTGACGATGTGGCTTTAGCTTTGATCGACGTGGTAATGGAAAGTGAACACGCAGGCCTCGAATTAGTTCGTTACATCCGTGAACATCTCAATAATAAAATGACTCGTCTGGTATTAAGGACGGGGCAGGCGGGTCAAGCACCGGAAGATAAAGTTATTCAAGAATATGAGATTGATGACTACAAAGAGAAAACCGAGCTGACCACGCAGAAGCTACGTACGCTGCTTTACTCAATGCTCAGATCCTATCGGGATTTATGCCTGATTGAAGAACAAAAACAAGGGCTTAGCCGTGTTATTGAAGCGTCGGCCAAGGTGCAAAACACCACCACCCTTAAAACCTACGCCTCCTCCGTTCTCAGTCAAATGACCTCTTTGTTGAAACTTAATGCTTCGGCTTTCTACTGTATCGTTAAACCTCGTAGTGCAGGAGAAGAAGCTCGCCCGTTTACATTGGCTGCGACCGGCGAGTACGTCGACTGCTACCAAGATTGTGCGTTCGATGTGTTACCTCAAGATGTTGTAAAACGTTGCCTTAAAGTGCTGGAAACTAAGCAGTCTGAAGATTTCGGCAAAGCTTATATTTGTTATCTTCACGATGAGCGGGGTGCTGATAACCTCCTCTATGTGAATCTGAATGAAGAATTGTCGGAACTGGATAAACAGCTGCTGCAAATTTATATGTACAACATAGGGTTAACCTTCGAAAAAATTAACCTTATGGAAGATCTCAAAGAGACATCTAAAGAGTTGGTGTACAACTTGGCGAACGCAGTCGAAGCGCGCAGCAAAGAAACCGGGGCACATGTGCAAAGGGTCTCTCTGTTCTGTGAAAAGCTTGCGCTCTTATATGGTTTGTCTGAGTCCGAAGCCACGCTCATTCGCAATGCTTCGCCATTGCATGATGTCGGCAAAGTGGCTATTCCCGATAGCATCTTACATAAGCCCGGAAAACTGAATGCTGAAGAATGGGCAGAGATGCAAAAGCATGTTGAATATGGCGTTGATATTCTGAGTAAGTCGAAACGACCATTGATGGTAGTGGCGAAAGAGATAGCTGCAACACACCATGAGAAATGGAATGGAGAAGGTTACCCTAAACAGCTTAAAGGTGAAGACATTCCGATTTGTGGACGCATAACTGCGTTGGCGGATGTGTTTGACGCGCTGGGCGCGAAGCGGGTTTACAAAGAAGCATGGTCAGATGAAGAGATTAAGCGCGAGTTGCTGGCGCAAAGAGGCCAGCATTTTGAACCTAAACTGGTCGATCTTCTCCTCGATAACTGGGATGCATTCGTAGAAATAAGATCGACCTGGCCGGATTAATCTTTCGATTCCTGAATCAGGACTTTGGGCATGGTAAAGGTATAGTGCACGCCTTGCCCAATGTCAGATTCAAAATGAAGATCGCCTTTAAGCTTCTTCTTCAACAGATTAAAGACTAAGTTTAACCCCAGTCCCGAGCCGCCCACGCCCCGTTTAGTTGTGAAGAAAGGTTCGAAAATCTTCTGATGCAACTCAGGGGCAACACCACAGCCGTTGTCCCGATACTCCAAAACGATGTTGTCATCCTGTTCGTAGAAATGAATAACAATGCTTGGTTGCGAAACGTCTTTAAAGGCGTGGTTCAGGCTATTCATAATCAAGTTAGTCAGAATTTGCGTCATCACGCCGGGTAGGCTGGTCATCATCAACTGCTCATTACCTTGAATTTGAGGCTCAACCGGTATTTTCCTCGTTTCTGAATGCAAGCTAGCTATCAGAGCCTCAATAACCTGATGGATTCGGAACTGACTGCGTTGCTCAGATACTTGATCCACCGCGGTTTGTTTGAAGTCTCTGACCAATTTGGCTGCTCGATTCAGGTTACTCTCTAACAGGGTACTGCTGTCTGCGAGACGTTGCATTAGTTCGCTAAACTGAGTACTGGTCAGGGTTTGCGAGGCGAATGCTGAGTTTAATTCATTTTTCACTTCCTGAATCACAGAGGTGGCAGTGACTGCAATCCCTAGCGGTGTATTTACTTCATGTGCTACGCCTGCGACAAGGCCACCCAAAGCCGCCAGTTTTTCAGATTCGATTAATTGGTCTTGTGTGCGTTGAAGGTGTTCCATGCTTTGTTTCAGGTCACTAGTTCGCTCGTCTACGGTTTTTTCCAAGTTGAAGTTGAGCGTTTGTAACTCTAACTGAGTTGATTTGAGCTGAGTAATGTTGATGGTAGTGCCGCGATAACCGATAAACCGGTCATTTTCATAACGGGCAATTCCCTGAAACATCATGTAGATATCATAGCCATCAATTTTAAGGTGCTGTTCACATTTGGAAAAATCTTGCTTAGTTTCTAAAGCGCGAAGCAGCTCTGTGACATCAACAAACCATGGGATCTGAGCGAATGTCGGGCGAGTAAACTCATCAATTTCCAGCATCTCACGCATAGGTTCAGAGATGTAAGTCAGATACCCTTCCATGTTGGTTTCCCACAACCAGTCTGAGGACACCTGGGTAAAATCGGCAAAGCGTTCTTGCTCGAACTTAATATTGCGATAAAGAGTCGTCACATTACTGGTGATGGCATTGGTCTCTTCGGCCAGCCAATCCAGCTCATCGTCTTTTTCCATGATCCATTTTTTGTGTTCCAGTGAGAGCTTTTCTGCAGGATGACGAGGGTTATATTTACGCAAATATTGAGCAACAGAAAAAATTCGGCGGTTGATGCTTTCATGGAAGACCATGAGTATCACAGCACAAACAAACAAGGTTTTAGCCGCATTCACTAGCAGCGTGATGATGAACTGCTTGATGAGGTCGTTGTAAATTTCTTGTGCGCTCGACTCGATGTGAATGGTGCCAAGCTCCTCCATTTGGTTGCTATCTTGATTGATGTGATACAAAGGGTAGGTGCTGGTGACTACACTACCGACAACGGGCGTTCCCGCTTCAAACTTGTATTTGCCTGATTCTATTCGCAGGTAATTCAGTTTGGGCAGCTCTACTAGGCTATCCAAACGTTGTTGTAGCAACACCAAATCGTAATCCCATAAGGATGCGGAAAGCAGTTCGGAGTGGATGATCTCAATCTCATGATGTCGCTGGTCAACATCATTAAATTCGCTTTTGTAGTCAAAGTAGGTCTGCGCCAAAGTCGCAACCAGTGTTACAGCACCGCTGAGCAAAACTAAGATAATGATAATTCTTCGGCCAATACGGCTATAAAACGGGTTGTTGTCACTTTCGATGAACTGCCGGCTCTTATTCATTAAGCATTCCCTTTCTACTTGAAGTCCGATCTACCTAAAGTTGCAGTAGTTTTATTTTGAGTTTTTAACTAAAGGATGATCCCAGTATAGAAGGTCTGACTCTGGTAATTGGCGAAGTTCGTCTAAACTTAAAAAATTATAAGATATGAAGGCGTTAACTATGTTTCGAATTGCACTGCTTCTCAGCTTGTTATCGTCGCCTGTAATGGCAGCCAACATTTTGGTGATAGAAAGCTATCATGCTGGATTTGGCTGGGATGCGGGGTACAGGCAGGGACTGAATGAAAGCTTAGCTTCCGATCATCAACTGACTTTTTTTGAAATGGACACTAAACGTGTTCCAAGTAAGGAATATGAACACAGAGCGGAGCTCGCTCATCAAGCTTATCTAGAATTGAAACCGGACTTAGTGGTCATCGGTGATGACAATGCATTGAGTTATATGTTGCCTAAGTTGTATCAGGAACCCATTCCTATTGTGTTTTTGGGCATTAACTCCAACCCCAGAGAACTGCTGACCAAGTATTCGGGGAAAGCGGGAGTTACAGGTATTCTTGAGCGGCCTTTTTATACGAAAACCATGGCAGGTGTTGGCGAAGTATTAGACAGTCCAACAACGAATCCTAAGGTGCTGGTGATGTTTGATTCGGGCAATACTTCAAAAATCGCAGTACGAACCATAGAAAATCAAACGGCACTAATTAAGCAGAATCTGAGCATTGATACTCAGGTACAAACCTTTTCGACAGAAAGAGAGTGGCGTGATGCCGTGCTGAACGCTAAAAGCAATGGCGTAAGCGCGATTTTGGTTGGGCTATTTCAAACTCTTGTAGATAGTAATGGCGAGAGTGTCCCGTCCGAAGAGCTGCTGGACTGGACATCCAAAAACAGCGAAGTGCCTTTGTTCGGTTTCTGGGATTTCTCGATAGGTAAAGGCAAAGCGGCTGGCGGTGCGATATTGGATGGCCGCTCTCAAGGCATACAAGCGGGTAATATAGCGCGTGAGATCTTAGATAAAGGTTTAGACGCCAGCACTTTCCCGATTCAAGCCGGTCATCAAGGGATGGAAATTTACAGCGCAGAAGAATTTAAGCGCTGGGGACTTACGCCTCCTAATGGTTGGAAAGCGGTAGACTGGTAGTGTTTAAACAGCCGTTATGAGTTAAGTGGGTTTGCATCAAGGCCGTTTTTCATTAGACTGCCTTTTGTTTTTTAGACAGAACGTTAACTAGATACCACTTTTAACTGGATAGAACGAAACATATGGAAATTGCAGCCCTAATTGAAAAGTTAACCCTACAGCCAGAGCAAGTAGAGTTTCAGGAAGTCATCGCAACCATCGATGAGAATTTTGAATTCACGCCAACCGCATTCGTTAATGGCGAAACAGTCAATGCTGAGAATCAAAATAACGGTTCGTGCAAAATTTTTGCTTTTGCGCAGTTGCAAGAACTGTCAGTGGAACAAACACTGACGTGCTTTGGTGATTTCTATCGTAAAGATGTACTAGAAAATCCAGATAACGATGACCATCAAAATATCCGTAATTTCATTCGTTTTGGCTGGGCAGGTGTGAAATTTTCTGGTCAGGCATTGTCAGCGAAATAATCGATACGTCCATTGAAGCTTTAGCAAAAGCAAAGTTTTCAATACGAGTTTAAATACTAAGAGCAGCGACAAACCGCTGCTCTTTTTGATCGAGCTTTCTTTTTGAACGAACTTGCTATCGATTCTTCTACCGTTCTTTTCAGTCACTCAAACAAGACAGGTAAAACCCATTTTGCTGCTTGATTTACCTCAAGACTCAACATATCATTTAAATCTAAATGATAATTATTATTAATTGAGGTTTTCATGATGTTCTCTTTCTTCGCGACGTTTTTCTTCATGCTTCTTTTAGGTAAAAAAGTACTTGTGCCTTACCTGTCCATACTGAGTCTTGCGCTGCTTTTGGTGATAATTCACTTTGTGATTGATGTTGATACCATTCCTGTGTTGATCACTCTGTTTGTTGCAGCCCCATTGCTGATTCATTTCCGTTATTCTGCTTTAACCCATCCCGCGTTTGTGGTTTGCGTGCTTGCGCCGTCACTTTTGATGTATTCATTGGGCGCATAGTTCCAGCAATGACGTCATTTTCTGTCAAAATACCGGATATCATACGTAAATTGTACAAACACTAACCAAACACTCCTCAAGTTTTATTTGTGAATACCGTTAACCTTTAATTAACGTTATAGTCTCAAAAAAGTTGTACAGGAGCTCAAGGATGAAGCTAACGATTTCGGGGAAGTTGCAGTTAAGTTTTTTGCTTTTAGCCGTATTATTTACGGTTTCTGCGGTCGTAACCTACCGAAATGTCTCAGTATTAGAGACTCATACCAATTCACTTCTTCAGTCTGATTTGCCAACCGTTGATACCTCGCGAGCGATTCAGCAATCTATTCAGGCAACACTTTCTACTGTTCGCGCCTATATGCTATTGGGAAGTGATGAGCAGACGGGTGAAAACCTCAAAACTAAAATCAATACGATAATTTCTCAGACAGATGAATCCCTGCCAGTTTTAGAAACGCTCATTCAACAGCAGGACTACCAGAATGTAGTTATGCATTGGAATGAAGTGAAAGCCTCGGTAAACAAAATCGTCGAGATGACTCATACACCTGAGAACTTGCCTGCACATAATCTGTTCACCAGTGAAGCGGCGCCAATTGCTGAAGTGGCATTGGATCAGATTCAAGGGCTGCTGAATGCGGAATCTTCAAACAAAGAGGGTGAAGAGCGCAAGCGTCTGTTTAAAGTCTATGCCGACAGCTATAACTCGCTGGCAAATGCGCTTTCTGCCATGCGTGATTTTCTTTTGTACGGCGATCCTGACTATCTGACAAAGTATCAAGATTTTATCAAAGCCCATAAGCAGTCTGTGAGTGAGATAGAAAGTAAGATCGATTTGTTGAACGAAGATGACAAGTCACTTTGGGAACTGTTTAAAGAGATGCAGCAGTTGTATTTTCCGCTGGCTGATCAAACCATTGCGCTTCGTCAGTCGCCAGATTGGAACCTAGTTAACCAAGAGATGGCGAATGTTCTGGTGCCTGCCGCTGAACAGTTGGATATCAGTTTGGAAGCGGTGGTCGCGGCTCAGCAAAGCAAAGCGGATAAGAGTGGTGAAGGTATCAATCAATCGGTTCACCAGGTTCTGACGATTCTGGTGGTGGCGCTGATCTTAGTGGTGATTGCATCGCTGGTGGTTTCAACCTACATGGGACGCAGCATTGGCCGCCGTGTGGCGCAAATTTCAAAACGAGCACAGCTGATTGCTTCTGGCGATGTTTCCCAACAACCATTGGAAGTGAAAGGAAGCGATGAGTTGTCAGCATTAACCGTTTCAATCAACAGCATGAATCGCGCTTTATCGGATATCGTTAAAGGTGTGACAGATAAAGCGGGGCAGGTGAATGACAGTATGCAAGCGTTACTCACATCCAGCCAGCAAACCCTTAGCCAAGTGAAAAATCAGGAACAGAGTATCGAGCAAATGGAGACGGAGCTGGAAGATGTCGCTCAGTCAACGCAACATACGCTTGATCAGGCGCAGCGTTCGGTAGAAACCCTGTCGGACAGTCAACACGAGTTAACTTTAGGACGTGAGTCGCTTGAGCAAAACAAAGCGACCATGGCTTCTTTGCACAAAACGATTGAAGTCACCAGCGAGCTGGTTGCGAAGTTGAATCTCGAAAGCCAAGCGATTGGTAAAGTCACCGAAGTGATTGAAGGATTAGCCGAGCAGACCAACTTACTGGCGCTTAACGCAGCGATTGAAGCGGCGAGAGCCGGTGATGCGGGCAGAGGTTTTGCCGTGGTTGCTGATGAGGTTCGCATGCTGGCGTCTCGCACGACTAAGTCAACCACCGAAATCAATAGTATTGTTAATGCAATTCAGAGTGCGACTGGGTCTGTAGTGAAAGAAATTCAACGCAGTCAGGAGATGGCTGAACAAGGTTCAGAACACATTGAAGAAGCGGTGATCAAGCTGGTTAACTCTACCGATCAAATTTCTGCTCTGAATGAACAAATGTTACAGTTAGCGGCTGCGGCTAATCAGCAATCTGAAGCAACGCGTTTGATTACCGAACATATGCAGAACGTGTCGACTTCGATGAAAGATGTGGATTCCATCAGCCAGAATGCAAACAAAACATCACTGCAAATTCGGGATCGTGTAACCGAATTAAATAGCGAAATGGCTCAATTTAAACTGCACTAATATTGTGGTTTTTATATTCTGCGCTCAAAACTTCTGTAGAGCGCAGAATGCAAACTTAGATCCTCTCACAAGCTATATACAGCAAGCACTTTTGTCCTATATGTGATCATTGCAGCCTCACAAAATTCGTGGTTAATTATCGTTTTTGTCGTTATAGGATTGCGTGTTTTATGTGCCGTTGGCTCGCGTATCAGGGAAGCCCTATCTATTTAGATGAGCTTATTTTCCACCCTGAACACTCTCTTGTTCATCAAAGTATCGAAGCTCGAAAAACGGTTACCCGAGTCAATGCTGACGGGTTTGGATTAGGCTGGTATACCGAGCGTTCTACACCGGGGCAGTTTCATGAAGTGTTACCAGCATGGGGCGATGAGAACTTGCGCTCTCTAGCGCATCATATTCGCTCGCACCGATTTATGGCCCATGTACGTTCGTCTACGGGGAGTCGCGTTTCACGTAGCAACTGTCATCCATTTATCATCGATAATTGGATGTTTTTGCATAACGGACAGATTGGCGAATTTGCCAAGGTGAAATACTCGTTAGAGCACATGTTGCCGGAAGAAATCTATATTAAGCAGCATGGCAGCACTGACAGTGAGTTAATCTTTTTGTTGATGATTATGAATGGCTTGTTTGAACAGCCTGTGGCAGCCATTCGTAAAACGATCTACGACATTGAGCAAACGATGGCCAAAAAAGGGGTAACCGAACCTTTTAAAGCTTCCATTTGTGTCTCAGATGGCGAGCAATTCTGGTTGGTTCGCTATAGCTCGGATCAACAACCACCAACGGTATTCGTAAAGAAGCAAGGCGAAGATATCATTCTAGCGTCAGAGCCTCTGGCAAATGAACCCGGTTGGGAGAGCGTAGCGCCTCAAACCATTACCCATGTTTTGGGTAATCATTGTCAAAGCTACCAAATTTAATTCCTCATTTTCAAAGGGTTCCGCTCAAGCATTTCTTGAAGGAACCCTTTTCATCGCTACTTTTTTGAAGTTGTTCTAAAGCTCATTTCACGTCCTTTTTGTCTCTGTGATTACAGTTGCCAATCAATCTTTTGAACGTTATAGTTCGGTGCAAATAAAAATGATTATCAATAATCTTCGCAATTAAAAAGGAACCCGAATGAAAAAGCGTATCAGTTTGGCTACTGTTGGCATTCTCCTATCTATGACGGCACACGCCGAATCAGTAACTGTTGAACACAGCATGGGTAAAACCACGCTAGAGCAGAATCCTCAACGAGTAGTTGTTATTGGGCTGGGCGTATTGGATGCCGTAGACACGTTTGGTATTGAGCCGATTGCGATCTCTAAAGTGCCACAAATTCCTAACTACTTGGAAAAATACAAAGCAGAAAAATATGGCGCTGCGGGTTCATTGTTTGAACCGGATTTTGAAAAAATCTACACACTTAAACCAGATCTGATTCTGATTGGCCCTCGTGCAGCAAAGAGTTATGGCGAGCTAACTAAAATAGCACCAACGATTGTGTTTGCCGTGGATGCTAACAAAGGCTACTGGCAAAGCACTCAGGAGCAATGGAAAAACCTAGGTAAAGTGTTCAACATCGAAAACAAAGTCGATGAAAAAATTGACCAACTTGATAAGAAGTTCCAAGCGGTACGTGCCTACAACCAAAACCACAATTTGGATGCGATGACGGTAATGACCAACGGTGGCAACATTACGGCATTTGGCGCGGATTCACGTTTTTCTTCTATTTATCAAGATTTTGGCTTCAAAGAGACCGTTCCAACCAAAAAGAACAGCAGCCACGGAGACTTGGTTTCCTACGAGTTTATCCGTGAAAACGACCCGAAAGTGTTGCTGGTTATCGACCGTAACAAGCTGACCAACCCAAATGATGATCAGGGCAGCAAAGAGTTTTACAACGACTTAATCAAAACGACTCAAGCGTACAAAAACAACAGTATTGCGTTTCTTGATTTGAATGCATGGTATCTGTCTATTGCTGGTGTGAAAGCCACGGAGCAGATGATCTCTGATATGGAAAAATCTGTTGGTCTTTAGTCTGACTCAGCGTCATTTTTAAACTATAAGAGAGGCGGCTTCTTTACCTTAATATGGTTATGGGAGC
This sequence comes from Vibrio plantisponsor, assembly GCF_013041605.1. Lineage (GTDB taxonomy): Bacteria > Pseudomonadota > Gammaproteobacteria > Enterobacterales > Vibrionaceae > Vibrio > Vibrio plantisponsor. Next base: position 590,870 of record NZ_JABEQC010000001.1, read on the forward strand.
ATGCCTCATAGCTGAGGTTAACTTTGAAAAGGTTATTGCTTGCTTTAATGTTGGTTAGCGTTGCATCACTGTTTGTGGGCGTCGGTAACCTCTCTCTCACTTCTCTTCTCAATCATGATCCTATGTCATGGCAGTTACTATGGACGAGCCGCTTACCTCGTTTACTTGCTATTCTATTGGCGGGCGCAGGTCTGAGTATCGCTGGTTTGATCATGCAACAGGTGAGTCAAAATCGTTTTGCTGCGCCTTCCACATCGGGAACTATCGAGTGCGCCATGTTGGGGTATGTGTTGAGCTTGGTCTTATTTGGTAATGGCACACATTTGTGGCTCATTTTTTCAGTGGCTATGTTCGGTACGTTGGTTTTCGTCTGGTTTATCCAGAGTATTCAGTTCAAGAACGCCATTTTTGTTCCTTTAATCGGTATCGTATTTGGCAATGTCGTGGATTCAACTGCCACTTTTGTCGCCTACAAATACGATGCAATCCAAAACCTATCTGCATGGAAAGTAGCGAATTTTGCCAACATTCTGCAAGGTGACTTTGAACTGCTTTATATCGCTATTCCTATTGCGGTGTTTAGTTACTTATATGCGGCGCGTATTTCTGCGGTCGGTATGGGCAAAGAGTTTGCTGTAAACCTTGGTTTGAACTACAACCAGGTGCTGGTGATCGGGGTTTGTCTGGTATCGGTGTTGTCTGCCAGTGTTGTCATGATTGTGGGTGAACTTCCGTTCCTTGGGTTAATTGTGCCGAACGTGGTGAGCCATTTCTATGGCGACAATCTTCGGGCAAACATTCCGCGCACCGCTGCTTTCGGCGCGCTTCTGGTGTTGCTGTGCGATTTGGCTGGCCGAGTGATTATTTTCCCCTATGAAGTGCCGATTTCTATGATCATCAGTATGTTGGGTGGCATCGCGTTTATTCTGCTGATTACAAAAGGTATGCGTCATGCAGGATAGAATTAAATTAGCCTTATTGATTTTAGTGTCGATGGTATTTATTGGATTGTTTATTGGTTTGGGTTTAACCGCTGACAATTACCAGTATTTTCTTTCGCGCCGAGTACCCAAAGTGTTGGCGATAGTGATAGCTGGTATTGCGATTGCTCAGTCTTCACTGGCTTTCCAGACCATTACTCATAACCGGATATTAACGCCAAGCATAATGGGTTTTGATTCCCTCTATTTGCTGACTCAAACCTGCATTGTGGTTGCATTTGGCGGCTTAAGTAGCTTTATCTTGAATGCGTATTTGAACTTCTCATTGTCTGTGTCAGTGATGCTGCTTTTTTCCAGTTTGCTGTTTGCTTTCTATTTCCGTAAAGAGAATCAGAGCCTGATGATGTTGCTGCTATTGGGCGTCATTTTTGGACAGCTATTTTCCAACATCGCTTCATTTTTCATTATGTTGATGGACCCGAACGATTTCGCCTCTTTGCAAGTCACGATGTTCGCCAGTTTCAACAATGTGAATGTTGATCTGGTGTACTTTGCCACACCTTTGCTCATTCTGGCTTCGGTTGCGCTGTTTAGTATGAACCGGATTTTGGATGTGTTCTGGCTCGATAAGGACAACGCCATCAGCCTTGGTGTAGATGTGCGTAAAATGACGCGCAATGTTCTCTTGTTAAGTGCTTTCTTGATTTCGATCTCGACAGCTCTGGTTGGCCCCATCATGTTCTTTGGTTTACTTGTAACCAACCTGACTCGTGAGTGGTTCAAAGCTTATCAGCACCGAGTGCTGCTTCTGGCCTGTTCTGCAATGTCGGTTGCTGCGCTGTTAGCGGGGCAATGGATGGTCGAGAAAGTGTTCCATTTCAGTACCACCTTAAGTGTCATCATTAACTTTATTGGCGGTATCTATTTCCTTTCACTCTTAATTCGTAACAAAGTGGTTTAGCAATGATCAAATTGAAAAATCTGACCAAAATGTTTGGTCAACAAACGGTAGTCAACGCTGCGAGTACTCAATTTGAGAAAGGGAAAGTTACCTCAATTATTGGCCCTAATGGTGCAGGGAAAAGTACGCTGCTATCGATGGCAAGCCGGTTAATCAATCGTGATGCAGGTGAAGTCTGGATAGATAACCGAGAGCTGGTGGATTGGGATACCAAAGCATTGGCTAAAAAGCTTTCTGTATTGCGTCAAGCGAACAGCTTAACCATGCGTTTCACTGTTCGGGAACTGGTTTCGTTTGGACGTTTTCCTTACTCAAAAGGCAAACTGACTCAAGACGACCAGCAAGTGATTGATCAGTCTATTGAGTATCTGGACTTGTCTGATATCGAACACAAATATCTTGATGAACTCAGCGGTGGTCAGCGTCAACTTGCGTTTATTGCCATGGTAATTGCTCAGGATACAGACTATGTCTTCTTGGATGAGCCGCTCAACAACCTCGATATTAAGCACTCACTGCAAATCATGTCGACTATTCAGCGTCTCGCGCATGAATTGGACAAAGCGGTTGTTGTGGTTATCCATGACATCAACTTTGCTTCCTGCTATTCCGACCGGATTATCGCGATGAAAAAAGGTGAGATGGTGGCATCAGGCAGTGTTGAAGAGGTCATCCAAGCGCAGGTGTTGAGTAATATCTACGAAACACCATTTAGGGTGGTAAAAATGGAAGGCAAACTGATGTGCCTGTATCACACTTAACAACGTCATTCTTCTATTCTGTCTTATTTTGCATAAAAGCCTGCGGTGATTCACCAAAGGCTTTCTTGAATGCCGCTGAAAAGTTTGACGGATGATGATAACCCGCCTCATATGCGGCTTCGGTAATGCTGCAATACCCTTTTCCCAAGTGCTTTCTAGCGATATGTAAACGACGGTCACGAGTATAGCTTGCCACTGTCATACCAAGTTGCTGTTTAAACTTGCTTTGTAAGCTTGAAACACTCATCGCCATCTGTTGAGCCAGCTTCTCTAGCCGGATATCTTCTGATAGATGCTGTTCAATGTAATGTATCGCTTTGCCGATGGAATCATTATAGGTGGAGCAGCAAGCAGGGGATTCAGAAGTGGGTTTGTCGGCGAGCTGTTCAATACACATCTGAATCAATGCAAAACTGCTGGCTTCGAGCTGAATATAATCGTTGAGTGTTTTAGGTGCAGACAGGGAAAGTACCTTCTTTGTTGCCTCAAGCATCTCGCCGGTAAAATTTACCATTGCTGCTGCTTTATGGGTGGAGACAAACTGACTTGCAGGGCATGCCTCTTTGATTCGATTTACTATCCATTGCGGTGATATGACTAAGTTGAGTTTTACGATATGACTTCCTTTGACTAAGCGGCGATGGAAGTTACAAGGTTGCGCCAAATTGACGATAAGAGCTTGAGGCTCAGCGCTGGCGTCTAAGGTGAACTCTAAATCGTCGTAACCAAATTGCAGGTTTCCTTCAATGAGCAAGGTGATGATAGTCGAAGCTTCACTGGTACAAACAACCTGCGAGTCTTGTAACTCATAGCTGGCTCCGCCGTGAAGGGAAAATATGCCTTCACAGGTATGGCTGATAAATTCTCCTCGCGCTAGTGAGAGTGGGGAATTCTTACGCTGTGTCACTATGGTTTGTTGTTCGCTATCTCGAATCTTCTGAGTCAGAACGACTTTCGTTCCGGGCTGGCTTTTTGCAGTTACATTCGTTTCCATCATCAATTCTCATAACTGTTATGCGATTTTGCATAAGCTATTCAGGTTCCTACTTTACCGCATACATATTAACATTATTGATAACGATTATCATTTGTATTTTATACATAAGTGAAAGGAACTAAAGGATATGTATCCGAATAAGAAGTCAGTGGTATGTTTGGCGATTACATCTGTGTTGAGCGGAGGAGTATTCGCCCAGCAGGAAGAGTCTCCGCAAGAACAGGTTGTTGTCTGGGGCACAAAAGTATCGAGTAATTCCGAATCTCTAACGACCGATGATCTTTCGGTTAAACAAGCGGATCATATGTCCGACTTGTTACGTGATATTCCCGGTGTCGATGTTGGCGGGACGCACTCGGTAAACCAACGTATCAATATTCGTGGGTTGGGTGAAAGTGACCTAGATATCCGTTTAGATGGTGCTTCGCAACATGCGAACATGTTCCATCATATCGGCAGCCTGACTTTAAACCCTGATATTCTCAAATCAGCAGATATCCAAGTCGGTAATAACTCAGTGGTCTCTGGCGGTCTAGGTGGTGCTGTTTATTTCGAAACCAAAAACGCCAAAGATCTGCTTCGCTATGACGAGTCATTTGGGGCGCGAGTATTTGCAGGTTATGCGTCTAACGCAAACCAACAGGGTTCTGTCACCGTCTATGGTCAATTAAGCGATAAGGTTGATGCCATGATTTATGGGCAGCAAATTTCGCGTGACAACTTTGAAGATGGCAAAGGTGATGAAACCATCGGAGCGGATGGAGATACATACAACGTGCTGGGTAAAATTGGTTTCGAACCTGCGTTGGGGCATCGATTCCAGCTTTCCTATGATGTGTACCGCGACAAAGGTGATTACAGCCCTCGTCCAGATATGGCCGGTAGTGCCAACCTTACATTAACGGGTGATGAGCTTGTACCGACTAAGTACGATCGCGACACTATTACTGGCTCTTATGAACTGGACACCGAACATCACAAAGGAAAAATTACGCTGTATAGCAGCGAAACAGAAATTGATCGTGATGAATCTGTGATTACCAGCCGCTGGGCTACTGTACGCCATTCAAGAAACACCGCAACCAACAGAAATATTGGTGCAAACATAAAATTCCAATCAGATTACCAAGTCGCAAGCCTAAATAACCAAGTGACCTACGGTGCTGATTATATCGATCAGACCAGTGAGAGTGCCTACGGTGGCTCTAAATTTATGGAAGAGTCGGCAATATCAACAGCCTTGTTTGCGGAAAATAAACTCTATGTGACAGATGCTTGGTCTGTTACTGCAGGCTTGCGTTTTGACGATTTTGAGCGCAAAGCGGTAACTTCTGACAACAGTTTTGATGATGTGACTTGGTCTTTAGGAACCGAGTGGGACGTAACCAAAGACTGGACTTTATTTGCCAACGCTCGTTCTTTGTTCAAAGGGCCTGAGTTATTGGAAACTTTTGTCAGATATCAGGATGTGGCGTACTTAGCGGATGATATTAAAGCGGAAACGGGCTTGAATACTCAAGCAGGTGTAAGGTTCGACAAGAAATTGAACGATCACTTCTTGGGCATGAACATTACGCTATTTAAGACGCAAATTGATGACTACATCTCAACAGATTGGGATAACGCTACCAGTACTTATAGGATCCGCAATGCTGGTGATATGGAAATCAAAGGTCTGGAGGTCAGCGCGACATACGCTTACGACATGTTTAGCTCCAAGCTATCTTATGCGCGCTCTGAAGCGAATGATGTCACGAATGGTGGTCCAATGCCTAATTCATATGGTTCAAGCGCTGACATGGGCGATAGCTTTGCTCTTACTTTAGGTTATCAAGCAGATTCTATTGATACGATGTTCGGTTGGACGTCGATTGTTGTTCTTGATGAAGATAACGTGATGACAGGCGCAGACATCAAACAAGGCTACGACGTACACAACATGCATGCACAGTGGATCCCTCATCAAATCCCTGATTTGATCGTAACTGTGGGTATTGAAAACATCTTCGATGAGCTTTACGTCTCTCACGCATCACGTCTGGGAACAGCGCGTGGCGCGACCACGGATGATTATGAACCTGGAAGAAGCTATAAGATTTCGGCGGCTTATCAGTTCTAACGACGTCCTACCACTTAAGTACTAAATGTAACTAATAGCATATCGACTTAAGTGCACTAACAAAATAATAGGCTAGGTAATTCAACCGCTTACAAGCAATTGTAGGCGGTTTTTTCGTTCAGTGGTCTATAGTTGGTGTGAGGCGCAAATTAAATATTTCGTTAGGTAAAAGAAATGAGTTTTTGCGAGAGATCAATAAAAAACGCGAGAATGACACCAAAAAATTAAAACAAAGTTGAAAGATTCAAAAATTATTGAATAATGGTTGCAAACAAATACACGAAGTTTAAGCTTCGTACTCATTGTCGGATACAGGAAAGAGCCCCATGTCGAACTCGTATGTGTTGGTTATCAACTCTGGTAGCTCCTCACTAAAATTTGCAGTCATAGATTCAAACAACGGTGAAGCGTTAGTTACAGGTTTAGGGGAATGCTTCGGTCTTCCTGAAGCAGTTCTAGGTTGGAAATATCAGGGAGAGAAAACCGAAGAGGCAATTACTGCTCCGGACAATCATCACCAACACGCCATTAATCGTATTGTAGGTTTGATGGAAAGCTTGGGATTTACGAAAGACTTGGTTGCAGTAGGTCATCGTATCGTTCATGGAGGTGAGAAATTCACTTCAACGGTTCGCATCGATGATGAAGTACTGACTGAAATTGAAAACTTGTCGGATCTAGCACCGCTCCACAACCCGGCAGGCGCAAAAGGCATTCGTGCTGCAATGCAAGCTTTCCCAAGCCTTCCTCAATTTGCTGTATTCGACACCGCATTCCACCAAACAATGCCGCAAAAAGCATTCACTGGTGCAATTTCTCATGAACTGTATGAGAAATACGGCATTCGTCGATACGGCTTCCATGGCACTAGTCATTACTTTGTTAGCCGTGAAGCAGCAAAAATGCTGGATAAATCGATTGATGAATCAAACTTCATCACGGTTCACCTCGGTAACGGCGCATCAGTGTGTGCGATTCGTAACGGTAAATCAGTCGATACATCAATGGGCTTCACCCCATTGGCTGGCCTAATGATGGGTACGCGTTCGGGCGACCTTGACCCAGGCATTATCGAGTTCCTGTTGAAGAAAGGCTGGACTCAAGAAGAAGTCTTCAACACGCTGAACAAGAAATCAGGTTTCTTAGGTGTGTCTGGCTTAACTTCTGACGCTCGTGGCATTTTAGAAGCGATGGCGAAAGGTCACGAAGGTGCGAAACTCGCATTTGAAGTGTTCACTTACCGCGTAGCTAAGTACATCGGTTCATACCTGATCCCATTAGACAGCTTAGATGCAATCATCTTCACTGGTGGTATCGGTGAGAACTCACTGGATATTCGTCGCGAGATCTTAAGCAATCTTAAACTATTAGGCTTTGTTGAAGACGAGAAAGGCAATGAAGCGGCTCGTTTTGGTAACGCAGGTATCATCGGTAAATCTGAACTGCTAAATGCAGTAGCGATGGTGGTTCCAACCAACGAAGAATTTGTCATTGCTCAACAGTCGGTTGAATTGCTGTAGTAACATCACAACCCTATTGTTAAAAGCGAGCTCAGTGCTCGCTTTTTTGTTCTTTATGTTGGATAGACCCTCGCTAAGCCGCGTATGGCGACACACCTATTACCAACTTCACTGACTTCAGCAATACCCCTAAGTTATCAATGTTAGTGTTGACTTGTTTATGCCCCAAACAAGTTAGATGTCTCGCCAAGCATTAGGCAATTTGGCGAGCGGTTTGCATAATTGTACTAATGTGAATTTGGCATGGTTCCGAGTTAACTTGATTCTTCTGCTTGTGCACATGTATTTAGCGTTTCAACACTTTCATTATCCAAATTATTTAAGCGATACTTAAATTTTTCATTCAATTCAGCAAGTGTCATTCTTTCAAGCTGGGATATAAACACATGTCGAGACATCTCTAACGCCTTGTTCAGAGACTCGTCTGCAATCTGCTGTACTAAACATGTCGAGTTTTCGGCTTCGCTTGATATTGCAAATAATCGAGGCATCCCCAAAGCTTCGTAAAGCCCAAGTAGTGTAATTTCATCTAGGCGTTTCGTTAATATCCAGCCTCCATGATGGCCTTTGTTTGACATGACATAACCTTTGTTACGTAGCCCTGACATTGTTCTTCGAATTACAGATGAATTTGTGTTTAGCATCTTAGCTAAAACTTCTGAGGTTAAAGGTTGCTGCGTATCATGCATATGTAATAAGGCATGGATAACTCTCGATAGCCTAGAATCTGTTCGCATCGTCGACTCCTTTTTATGTTGCTTTTAAAGATACATGAAAATAGAATGCTTATCACGATACATTTGAAGTTACATGAATAAGCTATGAAGAACGAACAATACCCACCAAACAGATGGCACGCACTTTTCTTTTTATTGCTTGCTAACTTCCTTAACATTTTGGATGTGACTATCGTCAATGTCGCAATTCCGCGTATTTACGACGACATGGGAATTTCACATTCTCAAGCACAATGGATATCAATCATATACTTGATAAGTTTTGCTGCTTTCTTACTTCCTTTTGGAAAGTGCGGGGACATGTACGGCAAAGTAAGATTTTTCAAAATGGGGTTAATTGCTTTTGTTGTGACATCGTTGATATGTGCAATATCGCCTAACATCGAGATATTGATGTTCAGCAGGCTGTTTCAAGGTCTTGCAAGCGCGATGATGGTCCCACAGGTGTTAGCCATTGCAGTATCAATGTTTCCTGTCGATGAAAAAACAAAGATGTTTGGGTATGTGGGAATTGTAGGAAGCTTAGCATCAATACTTGGTCCCATCGTTGGGGGAGCGTTGATTTCGCTCAATCTATTGAGTCTTGATTGGCGAATCATCTTTGCCATTAATATACCTATTGGAGCAATAGCCTATTGGGGTGCGAAAAAAAATTTGGACAGTGAAGTGGAAACTCAGAAGCAACGAATAGATTGGATTGGGAATAGTCTAATTATATTCATCAGTATTTCCCTTATCGTACCGCTCATTGAAGGCTACAGCTTGGGTTGGCAACCGTGGTTACTGATTATGTTGGCAATGTCTCTACCTAGTATTTGGGGGCTTAACTGTTGGTTAAAGAGCCCTACAGCAGATAGTAGCCAAACCAAATTAATCTCAATTAGCCTATACAAAAACCATATATTCACAAACCAAGCTTTCTTTATGATGTTATTTGGTGCAACGACTCCGGGCTTGTTCTTTGTTCTTGCATATTACATTCAGGGGGTTCTAGGCTTTAGTCCATTTGAATCAGGAGTCGTGACTTTGGCATTCCCTTTAGGGGTTCTTATTTCTTCATCAGTACTAAAAAGCAGCCCTATTTCATGGCAACGCTACAGAGTCGTAGGTGGTTGTTTCAGCCTGACTATTGCATGGTCAATGCTCTATTTTACTGTTAACTATGTTTCTGCATTTGATGAGCTATATTGGGTTTCGTTTCCTTTATTCATTGGGGGAATTGGAATGGGAAGTGCAATAATTGCATTATTTCAGAGCATTATGAGCAATGTAGATAGGGAAGACTCTGGTACTGCTTCTGGTGCAATGCAAGCATTACAACATATCGGCATGGCAATAGGTATTGGTATAGCTGGGCAGATTTATTTCATTTCGTTGGATTTGTATGAAGTTCCAGTGTTAGCGATGAAAAACTGCGTGTTATACAGTGCTATTATGCTTGCTGGATTTTCGATGAAGTCTCTTTACGATCTCATTCGAGTAGATAATCAATGTCACTGATTTTGTAAAAAGTAGGAACCCGGAACTCTTCTCTATAAGTATTTGAGAAATAAATGACTTCTAGTATTAGAAATCCGAGTATTAGATCAACAAGCCTAAAACGTTTTTGTCCATTTAAGAGCGGTTATACGGCTTAGGAGCCAATGTTATATGAATCAAGATGAACTCAAAGCTGTTTTTGATAAACAGGCTACAAGCTATGAAGAGCAGCAAAAGAAGCTGGCGCCTGTTCATGATGGTCTTTACTCTCAACTCGAATGGATTTTATCGGAGTTACCGCGCGCTGCCCGAATTCTTTGTGTTGGCCTAGGTGTTGGTGTTGAACTTTCTTATTTGGCTAGCAGGTTCCCAGACTGGAGATTTACTGCTGTTGAACCTTCTGGCGCGATGCTCGATGTATGCCGCCAAAGAGCAGAGAAAGAAGGTTACATTTCTCGCTGTACGTTTCACGAGGGGTATGTGGAATCATTGCCAGATATTGAGCAGCACGACGCGGGTACTTGTTTTATGGTTTCACAATTTATCCTCGACAATGAGGCGCGTTCAAACTTTTTCCGAGCCATATCAGAAAGATTGAAACACAACGCTATCTTGGTTAGTGCTGATCTTTCTTCATCTGTCGGAACACCGGAGTATGACGCCTTGCTCAAGGTATGGGTGAGTATGCTTCATGCTGCAAACGTCCCCAAGGATGCGATAGAAAAAACACATTCTGCATGGGCAAAAGACGTAGCGATTTTGCCCCCTGATGAGGTTAAGTCAATTATAAAAAATGGTGGTTTTGGCTCACCTGTCCAGTTTTACCAGGCTGGGTTTGTTCATGCTTGGTTCTCTAAGTGTTCGCCAATCACTTCCGTATAGCAAAGCTGTTAAATTCGCTCCCTACAGTCGCCGGAAGCTCGCAAGCTCGCGCCGTATATGGCAGTGTTAACCCATAGAAATTTTTATCCGAAACTCACCTGATACAACCGATGACCTAAAACGCTTTTGTCCAAATTCTCGTTAGTAGGTGCGATACTAATAGAAACCCAACCAACAAAGAATTTGTTATTGCTCAACAGTCGGTTGAATTGCTGTAGTAACAATCAAAACCATATTGCTAAAAGCGAGCTCAGTGCTCGCTTTTTTTCGTTTTGAGTTTGGTTAAATCATTACGCCCTAGCAGTTACGAGAACTGGGCAGTAGGGCGTTGACCGAGACAATTAAAGTAGAAAGGTAACAAAGATGAATATGAAAAAGTTTTCGGACCTCGTTGGGCTTTCGTCTTACACGCTTCGATACTATGAAAAAATTGGTTTACTCAAACATGTGCAAAGAAATAGCAGTGGTCACCGTGTCTACTCAAATCGGGATATTGATTGGATCAACTTTATTAAACGACTGAAAGACACGGGAATGCCATTAGAAGAAATTCAAAAATATGCGTCATTGAGGGATATAGGTGCTCAAACCAGAGCAGATCGCCAAGCACTACTAGAGAAACACCGAGAAAAACTGAAACAACATATCCAGCAACAGGTCGAGCATCTGGACGCATTAGAAGTAAAAATTGATTTATACAAAAGTGGGAAAGTGAGTTGACTTAGAGTGAACTCTAACTTGTAAGGTGTGCTGGTAGTCATTTATAGGAGCACACAAAATGGAAAATCAACGATTTAATTCTGGGTTAGAACAGTTATCAAAAATTGATGGTGAGGCTGGTCAAAAAGTTATAGAAAGCCTGCGTGACATATGCCCTGATTTAGCCAAATTCACCATTGAATACCCGTTTGGTGATATTTATACCCGTCAGGGCTTAGACCTGAAATCAAGAGAGATCGCGACTGTTTCTGCATTGACTGCGATGGGGAATTGTACGCCACAGCTAAAAGTACATTTGCACGCTGCCCTTAACGTTGGTTGTACAGAGGAAGAGCTGAAAGAAGTAATAATACAAATGTCAGTCTATGCTGGGTTCCCAGCAGCATTAAATGGAATGTTTGCTTTTAAAGAAGTGCTATCTGAACGAAGCAATTAGCTATTTAGGTCGATAGGGCAGCGTAACCTGAAGCTGCCCGACAACTTTCCAGAGCGATGCGGTGCTTAATCGCTAAAGCTCATTACTTTGAAGCTCCGACGTTGAATGCAGATTTAATCGGTCATCGCTTACCATGTTGTTTTCTAGTTCATGGATGGTGGCAATTCGAAAACGCTTTTCTAATGCCAACTTCTCATATTCAGTCAGGTAAATGTCACTGTGAATGTGTTCAGCCATCATTTTGATGATTAAGCGGTTGTTTGAGAACAAGCCTTGAGTTTCTTCACGATGGGAGAACATCATCGCTTGTTTCATGTCTACCACCAGCATAAAACGGTGAGAAGGATAGCGCTGTTCAGGGTTTTCTGAGCGAGAATAGTGTTCAACTTTTGGGTGTGGCAAATCTAAGCGATTAAAAGAGAACACAATCACCCGTACTCCGCGTTCTATGGCTTGGCAGATCTCGTCTGCAATCAATTCGAGATGAAAATCCGTATTAAGATAAACTTCCATTTGCGCCAGATTGAGCATTTCCCTAGCTTTCTGAATCAGATTTTCAAACCCTGTAACGTTATAGATAAATTCTTTCTCTTCCTGCAGCATCATGCGTGAAAGCTCTTTCTTCAGGATGTGAATGTTCTTTATCGTTTTTTTCTCAATCTGACTGAATATCAGATCCGGAGATTTGGCTTCATATTCTTTGGTATCTCCGTCGGACATAAAGATACAACCGTTCTTGTACAGGTTATCAATCGACGAATAAACAGATGAACGAGAGAGGGAAATCTCTTTGGCTATTTTATAACCGCTGGATCGGCCATTTTTAAGCAAGTTGATATAAACCAAAGCATCAGTTTTCGTAAAGCCAAAGTCCATCAGTTTTGTTACCAGCTCGGTCACGGGAGTTCCTCGGTAATTGTTCACGCAAAATTTCCTGTCAAGGTTACCATTCCTTATGCAATGAATGTAGATGATTGTGCACAATTTACGGTACACATTGAGATAGCGCCCTGAGCAAAACCATACTCGTTGTTATGCAGACAAATAATCTCCGGCAGAGAGTCATACTGGCAGTAGCGGGTTAAGGTGCTTTTCAGTGTCAGAGCCAAGTCTGGGTGCGAAGTTAGACTACCGCTCAGTACCAGAAGTTTGGGCTTGAAGCGAATAATGGCGTCAGAGAGGGCTCTTGCGAGTTGATCAATCCAGATGCGATAGACCCGAGTTGACCAATTGTGGTTCTCTTCAATACCGTGGATGATGTCGTTGGCATCACGATGCTGCAGCGAGAGCTGATGATATTGACGCTCTATCCCTTCCCTTGAAAGATATTGACGAACGCATTCATCACTTCCACAGCTGCACAATGGCGTCAAACCATCGACTAAGCTTTGATAGCCTTTCAGTGGCTTATGCGCCCAGCCCAAGTCGAGCACATTGAGGTATGGCCTGGTTGGGCAAATTTGGTCAGTGACGCACAGCTCGCAACCATCATCCAGTATCGCGCTGAGCACATTTCCCACGGGGAGTGTTTGTAGTTGTGACAAAGCAATCACCGCCGGGTCGAACAACTGATACGGGATGGGTAGTTGTTTTGCTAACCATTGAGACAACGACTCTTTAGCATTGGATGATTGCTGTTGTCCTAGCCAACAGTCTGGCATCAGATTAATGCCGACCAACGTGAGTGGTCCGAACATACGTTGTATGCTTGTCACCATGTTGGAGATGAGCGCAGCGGTTTGCTGCGCATTCACAGGCGTCTTGAGCTGATTGCGATAGTGGGACTTGTCATTGTCGTCAATGACAACGCCCCATATCCACTTTGAGTCAACAGACAGACCAAGCTTCATAGCTGTTCCTGAGTGACAACATCGCGTATCTCATAGCCAAATGGTGACAAAGTGAGTTGAAGTCCGTTGGCACTGCATTGCACTTCTTCATCACTGTTGTTGAGTACAATTTGTAGAGCTCCTTTTCTGAAAGCGACCACATGTGGGTGATCGATATCTAACCATTCAAGATAAGGTTGGTTGCACTCTGGGTAAGTCTGGCGAAGCCTAATCAGCTTTTGTATAAAGGTTCTGAAATCGAGATCTTGCTTATCTTCATCCCAAATCATGCATTTGCGATTAAGCTCAAGTCCCATTCCTTTTTGTCCATCCATGCCAATTTCGCCGCCATAGTAGATACACGGTGAACCGACTTGGGTAAACATGAACAAATACGAAAGTTTTGCTTTGCGCTTATCGTTACCACACAGGCTCATTAGGCGAGTAGTGTCGTGGCTTTCCAACAGGTTAAACATCGCCTCGTTGACATTCCTTGGGTAGGAAAGGTAAGAGCGAGTTACCGCATTCATAAAGCTTGTTTTATCATCGAGCCCAAGAGCGAAAAAGTCGGTAATGGCTTGAGTTAACGGGTAATTCATCAGCGAGTCGTATTGATCACCTCGTAGCCACGGGATTCCCTCATGCCAGATTTCGCCAAGGATGTAGCAATCTGGCTTAATGCCTTTCACTAAACGTCGAAAATCGCGCCAGAACTCGTGATCAACTTCATTGGCGACATCCAAGCGCCAGCCATCAATATCGAACTTCTGTACCCAGTGTCGCGCAACGTCCAATAGATATGCACGGCATTCTGGATTCTCGGTATTGAGTTTGGGCATTTCCGATACGTTGGCGAATGTTTCGTAGTTAAGGTTGTCAAAATCCCACTCAGATTTTGGCTTATCCGGATACACGGGGAACTGCTTTATCCAGAACCAATCGGCGTAGCGAGATTGTTCGCCTTTTTCAATCACGTCCAGCCAAAGTGGAGATTGATGACCGATGTGATTGAATACCGCATCCAACATCACTTTCATCCCACGACGATGGGCTTCTTGTACTAAGGCACGAAAAGCTTCGTTACCACCAAAATGTGGGTCGACATTGTAATAATCGACGGTGTCGTATTTGTGGTTGGCATTTGCTGTGAAAATTGGACAGAAATATAGCCCGTTGATACCGAGTTCCTGCAAATAATCCAATTTCTCAATTACGCCCCACAAGTCGCCACCCATAAAGTTGTCACTAGTGGGCGTACTTCCCCAAGGTTGTACATTGGCTGGGGAAATGTCCGGACGACCATTATAGAAACGTTCTGGAAAGATTTGATACCAGATGGTGTTGCGAACCCATTCAGGTGTTTTCAGCACATCTTTCGGGTTGATATAAGGGAAGCAGAAAAAGTTGCTCAAGTTGCTCAACTCAACTTCTGCGCGTTGCTCGTCTTGAATATCAACACAACGCCTTTCGCCAAACAGCAATTTCTCACCATCTTTTCCATACAGAATAAAGCCATAGCGAGTGCGTTTTTTCGGTGGTGCGAAAGTAGCAAACCAATGATCATGGTGTTCGCTTTGTCCTTCCAATTGCATTGGAACTTCTGTTCCTCCAGTCCAGCCGTGCGCATCGCTTCCACCTAAGTTTCCGCCGTCTAAACCGCCTTCAGCCCAAGTATAAGGGTCGCCTATCCACAGTGTTACGCGATCAACTTCGCCTTTCGCACTGCGAAAACGAATGTGAAGGGTATCGTTGTCATAGGCGTAACTGTCTGCACTCTTCGCCAAGTGAGTTAATGAGCTTCTTGTAATCATGATGGTTCCTGATAATTATTCTTTTACCGCGCCACTGACTAAGCCAGTTGTAATGTGTTTTTGTGTGGCGACAAACAGTAAGGTGATCGGTATAGCAACTAGCAGTGAGCCGGCGGCAAATAGGGTGAAGTTTTCCGCTGAGTTAGAGGTGATCCAACTGAAGATACCGATCGCTAAGGTCATTTTCTCTTCACTGCGTAAAATCAGCGTCGGAAGGATGAAATCCATCCATGGCCCAGTAAATGAAACCAAGGCAACAAACACTAAAATGGGTCTGGCCAGTGGCAAGATGATCTCTAGGAAGATGGTCATATGGCCTGCGCCATCAATTTTCGCCGCTTCATCCAGCGATGTAGGGATGGCGTCAAAGTAGCCTTTCACCAGCCAAGTCATAAACGGTAGTGAGCCGGTAACATAGACAAACAACAAGCCAATATAGGTATCAATTAAGCCCATTTTCGACAGCAAGATATAAATAGCTGTCATCGACAAAAAGGCTGGAAACATCTGAAGTACCAAGATGCTCATCAATACATTGCGTTTTCCCTGAAAACGGTAACGGGAAAAGACAAATGCCGTCATGGTGACCACCACAAGTGAGATCAACATATTCGCAGTGGCGAGTAGAAAAGTGTTTTTGTACCACTGCAAATAAGGTGTGTCTTTAAACAGCGCTTTGTAGTGATCTAGCGTAAATGCGAACTCGCCAAATGAGGAGCTAAACAGGTTGTTACCGGGTTTAAAAGAGGCGAGCACCGTCCAGATTACAGGCCCAAGCACTATAATTGCGTTGGCTGCGAGGAACAGATAGACGATGACGGTTGCCAGTTTGCTGAGTAGTTTATCCATGATTACATTCCTACATCGTCTTTAAAGGATTTCATGCGGCGGAACTGCCAGATAGCGATGCCAGACAAGAACAAGAAAATAACAATCGAAATCACCGAAGCGATTTGGTATTGCTGGAAGTCCAGCGTCAGTTTGTAAATCCAAGTGATCAGAATGTCGGTATGACCGGCGAAACGATATTCCGGATTGATTGGTCCACCACCAGTGAGCAAGAAAATTGCACCGAAGTTGTTAAAGTTGTGGGCAAACGTCATCACCAGAGAAGGTGCGACTTGATGCAAAACCATCGGTAGCGTGATCTCTCGAAACTGCTGGAATTTGCTCGCGCCATCCACTTCACTTGCTTCGTATAGATCACGAGGAATATTGGTTAATGCACCGGAAATCAGCAACATAAAGTAAGGTGCGCCGACCCAAACACTCACGGCAATGACTGCCAGTTTTGCGATATGCGGATCAGACAGAAAGGCGACAGATTCGAATCCCCAAGCATTAAGTGCGGCGTTGACCGGACCGATGCCGTTGAGCAGCAAGCGAAACATCAGCAAGGTAACAAACGCTGGAATGGCATAAGGCAAGATAAAGACAAAACGCCACAACTTCTTCGCTTTGATATTGCGATTTTCCAGTGCCAAAGCGAGAACAAAACCAAAGCCGCAGGTACAAACAGTTGCTGCAATTGCCCAAGTGACGGTCCAAGTCGCCACACCAATAAAGGTGCTCGACCATATTTTCAGCTCAAACAGAGTAAGGAAGTTTTTAAATCCTACCCAGTCGACCAGATTTTTCGGTGGAATATGGTGTGGTGCCGAGTAGTTGGTGAAAGAGACCAACACAGTGATCGCAATCGGCATGATAATGAAAGCGATACTGGCAATAAACGCAGGCGACAAAACGATAAAGGCGAATTTCTCGTCGTAGATTGCTTTGAATTGCTGACGCAGGTTCAACCTGCAAAGCTCGCAATGTTGCGCCTGTCGAACATTCGTTACGTACGCGATAATTGCCAGGAAAAGGAACAAAACGGCTATTACCCCTTCCACCAGCAAAAAGATTGAGTTGTCCCCTTGAATGACTTTAAAGCCTTGGCGAGTTTGTGCCACGTCGCCAAGTGAGACTAACCCCTTGATCGCGTTAGCTAAATCAGGCAAGAAGAGAATAAAAAGGCATTGGATGGCGAGGAAAACCCCGCCAGTAACCCAATGTTTATGCGCCAGTTGTGTTGCCCCCATGATAAGCAAGGAGGCTGGCACTTTCGGCGCTTTGACAGTTTGCGACAACAACATAACTACTCCTGAAACGCGATCTGCTCTTCAATGATCGCTTTGGCGTGATCAAGTACCTGTTTTGGCGATTGATCATTGACCCACATTGCTGTGATGGCGCTGGCCATTGGAGACCATAAGTAACCCATCTCAGGAATTGATGGCATAGCGTCTGAATGGAAGCCTTGAGCGATAATTGCGTATGTCGCTTCATCCGCATCGACAATGATCTTTTCCATCAAGTCCTGTACTGGTGGAATCGATTTGGTCATCTCATAGCGTTTCATCAACATCTTGTCTGAAGATAAGTAGTCAGCAAACAACTGCGCCGCTTTCGGGTAGTCGCTGTACGCAGACACAACGGCCAGACGTACGGTTGAGAATGTTCTCGGTTGTTTACCTTCGAAAGTCGGAATAGGCACTACACCGTAATTTACGCCACTGTTGTCATAACCCTGAATTGCCCAAGGTCCATCAATGATCGCGGCTACTTTACCTTCACCAAATAGGCCCCGGCGAACTTGCGGGTTACGCATATCGACAGGGTTGGAGTTGTTCGCCGCTTTCAGCGTTTTCATCGCTGACATACCTTGCTGAGCGAGCGGTGAATCAATGCCAAGATCTTTGGCGTCAGTGCCACCCTTACCAAATTCATAAGCGCCATACAGGGTTAAGAACATGCGCGATTCGTAGTAATTTTGAATATCCCAAAGCAGTGCATATTTGTTCTCTTTGGCATTATTGAAGTGTTTGCCAAAATCGATTATTTCTTCAAAAGTTTTAGGCGCGTTTGGCAGCAAGTTTTTGTTGTAGAACAGTGCTAAAGTCGCATAGCTGACAGGAAAACCATAGCTGGTGCCTGCATATTTGGCCGCAGAGGTTGCGTTCGGCAAGAATGTTGACTGAATACGCTCGGCGGAAACGAGGTTTTCCATCGCGCCGCCTGCAACAACCAAACGACCAAGTAAATCGTGTTCGATTTCAGCGATGTCAGCAACTCGAGCTGAGCCACCATCTTGAATCATGCGTGATGCTGAGTCGATTGGAGCTAAACCACGAAATGAAAACTCCACTTTATAACCGAAATCTTTGTTGAATGACTCCGCAGCGTATTTCATGTAATCCAGTGTTGTGGTGTCCGTCCATATCAGCAGGTTTGAACCAGGTTCTGGCTGAATATCTTCAGCGAAAGTAACAGCTGGCAGACTAACGAACGTAGCGATTATCGCTGCTTTTATCCATGTCTTTTTCATCGTGATAGCTCTGTAGTAGTTCATAATATACTACTAGGTTAAATCTACCTCTTTTTAAGTCAACTACTATCCAATTAATTTTGATATTAAGTGTGATGATAATCAACAAATGTAGCTGTGGTAAGTGTTTTTGGTAATGCATTTAGATGTGTTTGGGGAAGTTTTTGTCTAGAGCAAAAAGCGTACACAACTAGAATGAGTCTTCGCCTGTTAAATATAAAAGTGTGATAAATGTCACCTAAATGAGCTGGTGAGAGTGATGGGAGTCTCATTTGAATAAAAGTGATGAGGAAAAACAAATCAACATGCAGAAGAATAAGTAGGCGTTCACAGTGAACTACTAAATATTCATTTTAATTATATCTACGATTTACAACCAAGAGGTTGATAAGGACCTATCGTGAAAAGAACGTTAATTTCCGTCTCCGTAGCGGCGGCGCTTGCTTTATCTTTCCCTACACTAGCAGCTAGTGAGCGTGGCTTGGATGCCGATGTTGGTTTCCTTGACGAAGCAATGCAGTTTGGTGGCCATGTTGGTACTTCACTCGAATACGAGGACAAAGTGACTGATGGTTTCAACGGCGTTAAGAAAAAGGAGAGAACAACAACCCATGAAGTATTCGGCGTGTACTACAACAATGCGCGTTGGAATCTCAGTGCGTTGTATGGTCTCAAACTAGAAAACCGAGAGCAAAAAGAGCCAAGCTATTTCGAAAATGAAGACGGCATTAAGCAACTTTTCTCACTTAACAAGGGCTTTGATTTAGGCAATGGTTGGGCAACGGGTGCCATCTATGAGCTGGAATATACGCGTAGTAAAGTCTTTTCACCTTATGTTAGCGGCCTGCGTAAATCGCTTGCAGAGCACAGCTTCCGTCCTTATCTGACTTACTTCAGCAACGAGAATAACTGGGGTTTCTATTCAAACCTAGAGTATCTATATAGTGCAGAAGACAAAAGCGAATGGGGTGAGCGTACTGAAGAAGGTTATAGCTTACTCTTCAAGCCTTATAAGCGCTTTGGTAACTGGGAATTGGGTGTCGAGTTGTACTACCAAATCAAAGACAACGAAGATCACCAAACCAGTGGTGCTATCAATGAAATCAGTGATTTCACAGAGAAATACATCGAACCTATTGTGCAATATAGCTTTGATGATGCCGGTGTGCTTTATGCGCGCGTTCGTGTTGGTGAAAACGAAACTCGCAATGCTTCTAACAGTGGCGGTGGTAACGCTGACGTCGATTACTTCAAAGACATTCGTAAAGCAACCTTGGGTTATGAACAAGCTGTTGGTGATAGTTGGTTGCTAAAAGGCGAGTATGAGTACGCGAATGAAGTAGAAGAAAAAAGTAAACTGGCTGGATGGGAAGCGAAGAATGAAAGTGAGCTAAAACAGCACACGGTTTATCTTCAAGCTTTATACCGTTTCTAACCCGAGTTAAGAGGTCAACATGCTGAGTGTTTCAGAAATTGCGCAAAGTTTATCAGGTCGAATTGAGGGGGATGGCTCACTAGTGGTGGACACCATACGTCCTGTTGTCAGTGATGTAGAGGGTGGACTCGCCGTTGTGTTTGCCCGATCTGATCTTAAACAGCTTTCTGAAACCTCAGCGGAAGTGCTGGTGGGGCCTGCGGCGATTTTGCAAAGCCCCGCCAAAGCACACATTGTGATTGATCATTTAGATGTAGAGAAAATCAATCAGCTTTTACGCTATTACAAAGTGCATAAATACCAACTGTTTGACCAAGGAAATACCTCGACCGTTGATGGGGTTTACATTGGCAAACATTGTCAGATAGGGCAGAACTGCCATTTCATGCCCGGAGTACGCATCATGAATGGCGTGACGATTGGTAACAATGTAGCAATTCATGCCAATACTGTGATCAAAGAAGGAACCGTGATCGGCAACAACGTCATTATCGATTCCAATAACTCAATAGGTAACTACAGCTTTGAATATATGTCTGGCAAAGATGGCAGCTATCAACGTGTGGAAAGTATTGGCCGAGTCATCATTGAGGATGATGTCGAGATTGGCTGTAACAACACCATTGACCGCGGCACTCTAGGTGACACTGTAATTGGTAAAGGCAGCAAAATAGACAATCAAGTGCAAATTGGTCACGACTGCCGCATTGGGAAACATTGTTTGATCATCTCTCAATGTGGCTTCGCCGGACACACCGTGCTGGGCGATCACGTAGTGGTACATGGACAAGTTGGCACTGCTGGACACATTAATATCGGTAGCCACTCGGTGATTAAGGCTAAGTCAGGCGTGAGCCACTCTTGCCCTCCAGGTAGCGATCTGTTTGGTTACCCAGCTAAAGAGTCCAAAGCGTATTACCGTAATCTTGCGGTGCTGAACAAACTGACTCAGCACTATGAGCAATTGAAAACGTCACAACCAGAGCAAAAGCGCTGGCTTGCCCGACTGTTTGAAAAGAGATCGGCCTAACAAGCGAATTAACCGACACGCGGAGCAGGCAAGCCGGTCTCCGCTGGATGAAACGAGAACGAAATAATCAAGGATTTGTTATGAAACATACACTTTTGATTGCTGCGACCGCAACAGCTTTACTGGCAGGTTGTGCCAGCACCACTGAACAATCTCAGCCTGCTGCGACCAATGCCGATGCACGTTTTTCTGACTGTAATTTACCGACGCTGGAAGACGACCGTGGTCCAATCAAGCCGTCACTGTTTGTGGTAGGCACCTTCCCTGAAGGTCAATGGATTCACCTAGATACTCACAAAATGGGTTACAAAGGCGATGGAATCTATCAAGTGGTCTCGGACGAACAAGCGGGTAATGTCAGTTTGCAATTTGCCACGATGAGCTGGACGCCTCAGTTTACAGCAGCAGGTATGTCGATGACCGTGGGACAAGTGAATGAGTTAAAACGTGGTGGATTTGCGAAAAACACCGTAGTGAGTTTGCCTAAAGATGGCAAGTATGTGTGGACCATTCAGCTTGCACCGGACAAAGCACCACTATTTGCTATGGTTAGCGAATGTAAGTAGTTAAGAAAACATACAGTTGGCAGCCGTAACGGTATTCGGCTGCCTGATTTACCCAGACAGATTGCCAACCAGTCTGCCTCGGTAAATTGAGGATCATTTTTATACCCTTTTGGTAAGTGGAGAGATTCATGGCGACGGTTAGTTTGCGTAAAGTAGAAAAAAAATATGACAACGGTTTTAAAGCTGTCCATGGCATCGATTTGGATATTCGCGAAGGCGAATTTATGGTGTTTGTCGGGCCGTCGGGTTGCGCGAAATCAACCACCTTGCGCATGATTGCTGGTCTGGAAAGTATCACTGGTGGCGAGATTCGCATTGGCAATAGAGTGGTGAATGATTTACCGCCGAAAGATCGCGGCATTGCGATGGTGTTTCAGAACTATGCGCTCTACCCACACAAAACCGTGTTCGACAACATGGCGTTTGGCCTGAAAATGCAAAAGCGGCCGAAAGATGAGATTAAGCGTCGTGTCGAAGAAGCAGCGGAAAAACTGGAGATCAAAGAACTGCTGCATCGTAAGCCGAAGGAAATGTCCGGAGGTCAGCGTCAGCGTGTTGCGGTTGGACGTGCAATTGTGCGTAAACCAGAAGTGTTCCTGTTTGATGAGCCGTTATCGAATCTTGACGCTAAATTGCGTGTGTCGATGCGAGTTAAAATTGCTCAGTTGCACCAATCATTGAAAGAAGAAGGCACTCCCGCCACCATGATTTACGTCACGCACGATCAAACCGAGGCTTTGACGCTTGGCGATCGCATCTGCGTACTTAATCAAGGCAAAATCATGCAGGTGGATACGCCTACTAACCTCTACAACTACCCAGCCAACAAGTTTGTGGCGAGTTTTATCGGCTCACCCGCGATGAATTTGATTGATACCGTGATCCGGGAAGAAAACGGACAGCTTTACATCGAAATTGGCTCGGGTATTCGCATGTTTATTCCAGTAGAAAAACAGGAAGCATTGAGAGAATACGTGGATAAACCAGTGTGCTTCGGCATTCGCCCAGAACACATTGGTGTTGCTGACGCTGGCGACACCATTAACGCCTTTGAAGGTGTTTTGACGGTGGTGGAAAATATGGGGAATGAGAAGTACCTCTACTTCAAAGTAGGAGGGAAAGAAGTGATAGCGCGCGTTAATGATCAAACCATCACCACCGCAGATATTGGCAAGCCGATGCGCTTCAATCTCAACACTGCCTTCTGTCATATCTTCGATTTCTACAGTGAAAAGAACTTAACCAACAACCGGGAATGAATCCCGGTTAATTTTCACAAACCACGGGGGAGTCTCCAATGAAAAAACGCACTTTGCTTTGCAGTGCGCTGCTGGCTGCTATTGCCGCAAATGGACTGATGTTTAGCCCAACAACTTACGCTGCGACCAGTGCTGATACGGAAACTGGCACTTATCTCGATTTTCGCAAAGAAACGATTTACTTTGTTTTTCTAGATCGTTTCAGCGATGGCGATGCAAGCAACAACACGGGCAACAACCCAGCGACTTACGATCCGAATAACTTGAAAAAGTATGTTGGGGGAGACCTTCGTGGCTTAATTGACAAACTGCCGTATTTAAAATCACTTGGTGTAACCGCGATTTGGATTACTCCGCCAGTGGATAACGCCGATAATATCGATGCCAATGGCGGGGCTGGTTATCACGGATACTGGGGACGTGATTTCTTCCGTGTGGATGAGCACTTCGGCACCTTGGATGATTTCAAAGAACTGACCAGCAAAATGCACAGCGCAGAATACAATATGAAGCTGGTTCTCGACTATGCACCTAACCATTCCAATGGGAACGATGAAAACGAATACGGCGCTTTATATCGTGATGGGCAATTTATCACGGACTACAACAGCGATGTCGCGGCAGGCACTGACTGGTATCACCACAACGGTGGTGTGACCAACTGGAACGATTGGTATCAAGTACGCAATTTTAATTTGTTCAACCTCTCTGACTTCAACCAATCGAATACCAATGTGTATCAATACTTGCTTGATGGCTCTAAATTTTGGATCGATGCAGGGGTAGATGCGATAAGAATTGATGCGATCAAACACATGGATAAGTCGTTTATTCAGCAATGGACGACGGACATCTATGATTACAGTAAGAGCCTTGGTCGTGATGGCTTTTACTTTTTCGGAGAATGGTTTGGTGCTAGCGCTAACACCACCACGGGTATTGACGGTTACGCGATAGATTACGCTAACACTTCCGGTTCAGCGCTGCTTGACTTCGGTTTTCGCGATACTTTAGAGCGAGTGTTGGCAAACCGTGTCGGCAATAGTATGAAAACGCTAAATAGCTACTTGGAAACGCGTAAATCAGTTTTCACCAGTGACGATTGGCAAGTGGTGTTTATGGATAACCACGATATGGCGCGTATCTCAACTGCGTTGCGTTCTAGTGCCTCCACGTTTGGCCCTGGTAACAACGAGGCGGGCGGCAACCAGAGTGAAGCGTTTGCCCAGCAGCGGGTTAACTTAGGGCTAGTGGCGACTATGACAGTACGTGGTATCCCAGCTATTTACTATGGTACCGAACACTATTCGGCAGACTTTACCCAGAACGCTTTTGGTCAAGTAGGCAGTGACCCGTACAATCGTGAGAAAATGCCAAGCTTTAGCCAAGACACACAAGCGTTTAAGATCATCCAAGCATTGACTTATCTACGCCAAAATAGTCTAGCGATTCAACGCGGTAGCTACACGCAGCGATGGGTTGATGACGATGTGTTGGTCTATGAGCGCCAAGAAGGAGAGGATGTTGTGACTGTCGCACTTAATCGCGGCTCAGCAACATCAGTTACTGTAGGTAACTTGGCACTTAGTGATGGCAGCCACACCAGTTTAATTGGTGATGACATTGTAAACGTGAGCGGTGGCGAAGCGACTTTCCATTTGGCCCAAAACCAAGCGGTGGTGCTGCATGGCAGTGGTGGCGGTAGCGTCGACCCGACATTGAAAACCGTCGCGTTCACATGCTACAACGGCTACACCAATCTTGGTCAAAGTGTTTATGCCGTTGGCAGTGTTGCACAGTTAGGCGGTTGGGCTCCGGCAGGCGCGGTTAAGCTCGACCCTGCACAGTATCCAACTTGGAGTGCAACCATTGATGTACCAGCAGCGCAAAACATCGAGTGGAAGTGTCTAAAAAGGGATGAAACCAACCCTGAGTTGAACGTAGTTTGGCAATCAGGGGGTAATAACCAACTTGATAGCAACGCTAATGCAACCCAAGGCTCTTTCTAATTTTAGTTCGAAGATATGAACTAAAATTGCGCGAATAGCTGCTGTTAAAACTAAACGTCCCCACGGTTTATGTATCTTGGGGACGTTTTTCATTGGATTTATCTAACCCGCTTTTCTAATCAACCATCTTTCCTATCAATTCTTATAGAGCTTTCACCATAGATGCTTGTTTTGAGGTTGATGACCGACCAATAAACATAAAGTGATCTCAGGACATACTAGAATTACGGTATACAAAAACCGATTTCAGGTTAATTCAAGGATGTATTATGAATAAGAAATATCGAATTGAGAAAGATAGTATGGGGGAAGTTAACGTTCCTTCTGATGCCCTCTATCAGGCTCAAACACAAAGAGCCATCGATAACTTCAACATCAGTGAGCATAAGATGCCTAAAGACTTGATTGTGGCGTTAGCTTATATCAAACAGGCGGCAGCAAAGACAAACGCCAAGTTAGGCACATTAAACAGCCACGTCGCTGATGCAATAATTAAAGCTGCGCAAAGCGTTATTGATGGTCAGCATCATGACCAGTTTCCGATTGATCTCTTTCAGACTGGTTCAGGCACCAGTACAAATATGAATGCCAATGAAGTACTGGCGACTCTGGCAAGCCAAATATTGAACGAGAAAGTAAGCCCCAACGACCACGTTAATATGGGGCAAAGCAGTAATGATGCGATTCCAACTTCCATTCAAGTGAGTGCTGTCATCACATGTGAGAAATTGTTGATTCCGGCACTCACTCATTTAGCTGAAACACTCAGAAGCAAACAGAACGAACTGGACGGGATTGTTAAAACGGGCAGAACGCATCTAATGGACGCGATGCCAATAACGTTTAGTCAGGAACTAAGTGGCTGGGAAGCACAAATACAACATGCTTCGCAGTCAATTATCTCAGCTTTGGAATCGGTAAGAGCACTTGGGCAGGGAGGAACCGCAGTAGGGACGGGTATCAATGCTCATACAAGCTTTTCTACAGATTTCTGTCATAACTTAAGTCAGATTAGTGGCTTATCCTTTAACCCAAGTGACAACTTCTATTTTAATTTGAGCTGTCAGGATTCAATTGTATCTCTATCTGGTCAGTTAAAGACGCTGGCTGTTGCCTTGATGAAAATATCCAATGATTTACGTTGGATGAATTCAGGTCCGCTTGCTGGGCTAGGTGAAATTGAGCTGGAAGCTTTACAACCGGGATCATCAATCATGCCGGGCAAAGTAAACCCAGTGATCCCCGAAGCCGTAGCAATGGCATCGGCACAGGTAATAGGCAACGATACAACCATTACAGTTGCCGGTCAGTCAGGCAACTTCCAGCTTAATGTTATGTTGCCCGTCATTGCTTACAACCTGCTTGAATCGATACATTTGCTCACCAATTCATGCATTTCACTGGCAGATAAAGCGATTAAGCCGTTCAAAGTGTGTCAGGAAAATATTGATAAGGCTCTTGCCAAAAATCCAATCCTTATTACCGCGTTAAATCCGGTGGTGGGTTATTTGAAAGCAGCCGAAATAGCGAAAAAAGCCTATAAGGAGGGCAGAGCTGTCATTGATGTCGCGGAAGAAGAAACCGATTTGAGCCGTGAAGAATTAGAGCACTATCTTGATCCTAAAACATTAACGAGTGCCGGTCTTGTATAAACGAAACTGCGGGACAGAATAACTGTGCCCGTAGCGTAAAAATAGTTCTCTGAATATTAATAAGCTTTTGAATTCATTGACGGATTTATTAAGGATTCAGTTAGTCTCGCAACATAATGTCGAGCTGATCCACTACCTCTGCCCAGTCGGCATCTTGTTCGATAGCTTGTTTCAAAAAATCCGATTGTGACCTTGTCCAAAAACTCGCTTTATGTATTGGAGTTGAATCTCGGGTATGCCGGTGGTTCTTCACGAACTCTTTGATTTCTTTAGGTGAATGCCCTAAACCAAGCTGCTTAAATAGCTCCGGCATACCGTGTTGATATATTTCCATTATCGACCACCTCAATAGCGTTTACTTACCTAAAGTATATACGCTACTCAGAAATTGATACGGCAAGCCAAATGCGAGAGTTTTCTCTCGTCTACTCAACAGTTCTTAACCTTGACTGCCATTCAGATCTTTTATTTCAATCAGCGAACAATTCACCAGACAAATTGATGCATAAATGTGAAATTTGTCACGATAGCGTAAATATTATTTGACGTTGCCATGTAAAGGAATAGAGTGAAATCGATTTCACTTTGCGAATGGATTGCGATTTTATGTTTGATTTGAGCATCATTTATAAGTACTTGGGTTCGTTTATTGATGGCTTCGAAATCACAGCTTCAGTAAGTGCTTTGTCGATTATTGGTAGTTTCCTTGTTGGGCTAATGGTTATGTTTGCTTGCGTTAGTAGCAACAAACTGGTCAGCAACATTGGATACGCCTATATCAATTGTTTTCGAAATATCCCGTTTATCGTTCAGGTATTCTTTATTTTTTACGGACTTCCTGAGTTAGGGATATTTATAGACCCATACACAACCGGAGTCTTAGCTTTATCCATAGCAGTCGGAGCCTATTGTGCTGATGTGCTAAGAGCTAGCGTATTGCAAGTTGATAATGAAGTAATAGAAGCAGCACAGTCTTTTGGCTTATCAAGAAAGTTAATTTACCAAAAAATAGTTCTTCCTATTGCGTTACGAAATTCTATAAGACCATTAGGTTCAATTTTTATAAATTTAATATTGACGACTTCAATATTATCCACAGTTACATTGAATGAACTAACAGGTGCAGCAAAAATAATAGCGGCAGAGACATTTCGGCCATTCGAAGTCTATTTTTTCTTACTGCTATTTTATTGTGTTTTAACATATATATTGTCATTTTTGATATCTAGAGTTCACGCAAGATTAAATAGACACTTTGTTACGGAGAACTGATTATGTCTAATAATGGATTTGTGCCATATGATTTGATTGTACTCCTAAAAGGGATAGGCGTATCCCTAGAAGTTTTTATAATATCAAGTGTTATTGGGGTAATATTGGGTTGTTTGCTTGGATTAGCACGGCATTATAGAGTCACTATTATTGGTTCTATATCAACGTTTATTAGTGAGTTTTTAAAAAACTCACCAGTGATTGTGCAGTTATTTTTAATTTACTTTGGCCTTCCTATTTTTCTTGGTATTGATATGGATGCGCGACAGGCTGCGACGATCACACTCTCAGGAAATACAGCCGCGTTTATTTCTGTGATTGTAGTGTCAGCACTCGCCTCTATAGATAAGGGGCAGATTGAAGCCGCTAGAGTGTTTGGCCTTTCAGAATGGAAAATTCTAACCAAAATTGTTACTCCTCAGGCATTGTTGGTAGCAATAGCACCACTAGTAGGATTGGCTGTTAACCAGCTACAAGTAACGTCATTAATTTCAGTCATTGGAGTTATGGATATTACTAAAGTTGGTCAAATACTAAATCAACGAACATGGCAGCCTTTTTTGGTGTGGCCTGTTATTGGAATAACATATTTTATTTTGTCCTGGGTGTTATCTAAAGCTGGGTTACTTCTAGAAAACCGTTTAAAGAAACATCAAAGTTGGGTCAGCATTTAAGGATAAACAATGATTTCGATTAATAACGTTCAGAAGAGTTTTGGTAATACAGTAATACTTGATGGCGTGTCTCTAACTATTAATAAAGGTGATGTTGTCTCTATTCTTGGAGCAAGTGGTTCTGGGAAGTCTACACTGATTCGTTGTATTAATGGATTAGAAAGATTAAATGGTGGAGATATTAAAGTTGGTGAGAATTCTGTAAAAAACAAAGTTGAACTCAATGAAATAAGAAAAAAAGTTTCAACCGTATTTCAACACTTTAATTTATATCCACACCTTACTGTATTGGACAATATAACTTTAGCGCCGATTGAAGTCTTAGGGTGGGAGAAAAGCAAAGCAATAACCAAAGCTACTGAATTGCTTAATTTGGTTGGCTTACAGGATAAATCTGATTCTTATCCATCACAATTATCTGGCGGGCAAAAGCAGCGTATTGGAATCTGTCGTGCATTAGCTATGGAGCCTGAATGTTTGCTGCTGGATGAAGTAACAAGTGCTCTTGATCCAGAGATGACTTCTGAAGTTCTCGATGTACTGGCTGATCTAGCTAGGAGTGGAACAACTTTGATTTTTGTCACCCACGAAATAGCGTTTGCTCGAAAAATATCAAACCGAATTGTTTTCCTCGATGAGGGAAAAGTAAGAGCAGATATGGAGAAAGAGCAATTTTTCTCAAACGACGGTGGAAGGCAAGATCCCCGTATAAAAAGATTCTTAGACAAAATGGATAGTAAATAATGATTGTTCTCTCTAATTCTGAAGCTTGGCCTGGCATTCAAGATACCGCTGATATGTTGGATCGCGGCGAAAATGGCCTAGACGCAATTATTTACGGCATAGAAAAGGTAGAGGCCGAGCCCAAAGTTCGTAGCGTAGGTTTTGGTGGTTGGCCAAATCTATTAGGTGACATGGAATTCGACGGTGCAGTCATGGATGGGGACGATCTCAGGACTGGCGCAGTGGGTGCAGTTAAAGATCACTTCCATGTCACTCGCGTGGCGAGAAAAGTAATGGAAGAACTGAACCATGAAATCCTTGTCGGTGAAGGCGCTACTCGTTTTGCTTATGAGATGGGTTTTAAATGCAGTTCTCCATTAATGGAGGAATCGAAAGAGGTTTGGTTTAAAAAACTGCAGGAAATCACTAACGAGCAGAATCCAGACATGTCTACTCGACCTTTAGCAAAGTTAAACACATTAATCACGGACCCAGAAAAAGTTCGAGACACAACGGTTTTCCTTACCAAGGATAAAAACAACAGTATCTATTCGGCTACCAGTACATCTGGATGGGCATGGAAATACCCAGGTCGTTTAGGTGACTCTCCTATTGTTGGTGCTGGATTTTACGCCGACAGTCGTTTTGGTGCAGCGGCATGTACGCATACCGGAGAGATGACTATTCGAGCTAACACTTCTTACTCAATTGTTATGGCAATGAGACTTGGATATTCGTTGCATGAAGCTGTTGATATGGCTATCGCTGAACTGAAATCGCTTAAAGGAGGATTCTTAGCTGGCGTTGTTATCCACGCAATTGATAAAGATGATAATTATCGAGTGGTCAATGTTGGATGCGAAGAAGAGATTAAATACTGGGTATACAAAACAGGAATGGAGCGTCCGCAACTTTGTGTGGCGGAAAAATGTTAACAATGGAGTAACTATATGAAATTCAGAAATATAGCATCTACAATTCTTTGTAGTGTTTTGGCACTTAGCACAGCAAACGCTGTGGCTGGCAAATTGGAAGATATCCAGGAGCGCGGATATATCAAAATAGGTGTTTCTTTAGGTGGTGAACCTATCGGGTTTCGCGATCTAAAGAATGAACCTGCTGGATATGATGTGGACTTGGCGTATCGCTTAGCTGAAAAGTTAGGCGTAGAACCGCGATTCACTGATGTTCATGGGGATGCGCGAGTTTCAATGCTCTTCTCTGATCAATTGGACGCGGTGATCGGTAATATGTCTGCCACTTTAGCTCGTGCTAAATCTGTTAACTTTACCATCCCATATAACCGTGCGGGTCTGCGAATTGTTGCTCAAAAAAGATTGAATATTAAGTCGCTTGAAGATCTCAATGGGAAGAAAGTTGTTGTAGGCCGCGGCTCGACAGGCGAAGCATTTTTGAAGCGTGCGGTACCTGGTGCTGAACTGGTCTACACAGATAACTTTGCTCCTGATGGAGTATTGTTGTTACGTCAAGGCCGTGTTGACGCAGGTATTGAAGATAGCTCATTGGTTGATTACCTTGCCACGAAAGATGACAAGTTAGTAACTCTAGAAGGGCTTTACTCAAACGATCCTATCGCGATTGGTATTCGTAAAGGCGACCCTGAATTTTTACGTTGGATGGACATGTTTGTCTCTGACTACATTAATTCTGGAGACTATGAAAAAGCTTACCGTAAATGGTGGGGCGAAGATGCAAATGCTCCAACATTAACGGGTTCATGGTAATCCTTTAACCCTTTAGATATTTGCCCCTTCACACAATTCCTCCCCCTTTGTGGGAGGGGCAAATTTTTTATATCAACTTAGGATGAGTTAACGGTGAACGGAATTACGGTAGAAGTTTGTGTTGATAATCTACAGTCTTTAGAAACAGCGATTGATGCTGGTGCTGATAGAATTGAGCTATGTAGCTCCTTATTACTGGGAGGTATAACACCAACGTATGGATTAACAACAATTTCGGTAAATGCGCAAATTCCCATTTATGCGATGGTACGTCCTAGAAGCGGAGACTTCCTATTTAGCAATAATGAAATTGCCATGATGTGCGATGAAATCCAGTTCTTTCGTGATGTGGGTGTCGAGGGCGTAGTGATTGGCGCTCTAACTCAGAATGCAGAGATAAATGTACAGGCTGTAAGAAAGTGGGTTAACAGTGCGAGTAACATGGGTATTACTTTTCACCGTGCATTCGATTTAGTTGAAGACCCGATAACGTCAATGGAAACACTCATTGACTTAGGTTGTCAGAGAATACTGACATCCGGAGGTTGTGCCACAGCGTTCGAAGGAATACCTCGTATAAAAGAACTCGTCAGTAAAGCTAATAACAGAATTTCTATCATGCCGGGGTGTGGCGTTAATAATACGAACGTAAAACATATAATTGAATCAACAGGCGCGACTGAGATACATTTGTCAGGGAAAAAGTCAGTGCCTAGTCTAATGAAACGTTCAAAACATTCTGCGACCATGGGAAGTAATTCGGAGAACGATAACTTCTTAGAGGTAACTGATTTCCACATAATTAAAGATGTAGTGACACAACTTAATGAGAACTAAACCTGCTGTACCAACTTTAGATGATGTTGCCAAGTTAGCTGGAGTGTCTAAATCTGCGGCTTCGCGAGCGCTTTCTGGTAAAAATCGCCCGATAGCCTCAGATAAAAAAGCCCGAATTCTACAAGCTGCTGAAGAGTTAGGATATGTAGCCAATCCATTTGCTCAAAGTTTAAGGGAAAGTTCAACAGGACTTGTCGCGATTGTTGTTAACCACATTGCAGACCTTAGTGACCTGACACTTTTTGATTCACTAATTCAAGCAATCCAAAGTTTGGGCAAGCAAGCACTATTTATACGTCTACGCTCAGAAGATGATATAGCCGAAATTAAGAGAAATCCGTTTGTACATAGAGTGGATGCGGCATTAATTTTTTCCGATTTAATTGAGCCTGAAGAAGCACCGACGTTATTTTTTACTGACAAAGTGATCATGCTAAATGGGAAAAAAGCGGATACAGGTTTATCAGTAACTATCAATGAAGAATTGGGGATAGAAAAAGCCGTTGCTTGTGCCAATCATCATCACGTTACTAAAGCCATATTGTTATGTGGTCGTAAAACCTCAGTGACAGAACGGCAAAGAATCGAGAGTTATCATAAGTTCATGGAGCGCTTCAATATTGACTCCATTCATGTTGCATTTTGTGATTACTCTTATGAATCTGCATTTAATCATCTACAAAATCAGACGTACTCCGATACGAGTAATCTAGGAATTTTTTGTACTTCAGATGCAATGGCTATGGCGGCAGTAGATTTCTCCCGCTCTAAATACCCAGAGTTAATACAAAGAAAAGTGATTTATGGTTTTGATAACACTCCATTTTCTCAAATGGGGGGATATTGTTTTTCAACGATTGGGTATAGCAAAGATGAATTTATTGAAATGATCCTTAAGCTATTAAATAAAAAGTCATTTAAGCAAACTAGGTCAAGACATTTATCCGTAGATACTGAGTTCTATGAAAGATAACGGTTCTATTTGAGTTACTCCCTTCTATACAGACTAGTGTTTAGCATCTTAGTCTTGAAGTTCAGAAAAGACATAGGTCTAACATTTAGCTGTATGGCAATTTAGAAAGGCAGAGTCGTTGATTCTGCCTTTTGCCTATCTAGTCATTTCTAGCTAAAAAGCACTGCCCATTGTGTTCTAGTCCACGCTTTACACCACACCTGTTTATCAATAATTGACCAACTTTTGTTAATGGATAAATATGTCCTTAGTTTGATATGGGATGCTATACCGAAGCTGGGATTTGCTTTCGAGTAATTAGTAAACGGGAGGTGAGATGCAAAACGGTAAGTTGATCTGGCATGTTGCGTGTGACGAATCAGGCGTGGATGGTCAGATATATTATGGTTTTGGTTCTGGAGAAAAATAAATGGAATTAAATTCATTGCTACTATTTGTGGTCGCTTGTCTGGCTATCAACATGATACCTGGGCCAGACGTTATCTACATCGTTTCCAATACAATGAAAGGTAAGTTAGCAACAGGGTTTAAAGCTGCAATGGGGTTGGGTGTGGGCTACTTTGTTCATACACTCGCCGCGTGTTTAGGTTTATCTGCAATAATCCTCAGCTCTGCTGTCGCCTTTAGTGCGGTAAAATGGCTGGGCGCTGCTTACTTAGTCTATTTAGGTGTTCAGTCGCTAATTTCAATGTGGCGCGGTGAGAGCAAATTGGAGGTTAGTGAGAATGTTGAACGCAATAAAAATGTGTTTGTACAGGGGGTTATTGTTAGTGTCTTGAACCCGAAGGTCGCGCTATTCTTCCTTTCATTCCTGCCTCAATTTATCGATACATCAGCAGGCGCTGCATCAATGCAACTACTAGTGCTTGGTTTGGTGTTCAGTGCATTAGCTACGCTGTGTAACATTCTATACGCTTCCGTTGGTAGCTGGGTATTTAGCCGTCCAAACTCTCAGCGATATTCACGAGCACTTGAGGGAGTCTCTGGAGTCCTGCTTATTGGGCTAGCAAGTAAAGTGGCTATTAGTGATCGTTAGGTATTTTTGAACTAAACCCAAACCGATAACCCATAAAAAAGCGAGCCTTGGCGGCTCGCTTTTTACTTCCAGCTTAACCAGTCACTCTTGAAAGTGGTGAAGGGGTATCACTAATAGCGAATTAATCCAGATAGGGTTTAATGGTTTGGATTGAGCCGTCTGCATTGTGATGAAGCTCGGTCATTTTGATGCTTCTCAAGTGAGTCTGACCGCCAGATAACGTGCTGTCATGGTAAAACAAGTACCATTTGCCTTGATACTGAACAATCGAGTGGTGAGTTGTCCAGCCTAGTACGGGATCAAGAATCACGCCTTGATATTTAAATGGCCCATATGGTGAATCACTTGTCGCGTAGACAATCTTGTGTGTATCTCCCGTGGAGTACGAGAGGTAGTAAACATTGTTATGCTTATGAACCCAAGGGCCTTCAAAATAGCGACGTTCTGTATCACCTGCTTTTAGCGGCTCACCGTTTTCATCAACGATTAGTACGTCTCTTGGTTGCTCTTCTAAACTCACCATATCTTTGGCTAACTTTGCCATTTTAGGCATTAGAGAAGCTTGGTCATCTGCAGGGTAGTTGTCTTCACCATATTCACCTTGAGTCCAACGTTGCAGTTGTCCTCCCCAGATTCCACCGAAGTACAAATAGTAATCTTGGTTGTCTTGGTATACCGCAGGGTCAATACTGAAGGTGCCTTCAATATGCGTTTCTTCTGCTTTGAAAGGACCTGCTGGAGAATCCGATACGGCTGCGCCTATATGAAAAACACCTTGCGCATTTTTAGCTGGGAAATATAGGTAATATTTGCCATCTTTTTCAGCTGCATCGGGTGCCCACATTTGTCGTTCTGCCCACTTTACATCTTTCACATCCAAAGCAAGGCCGTGGTCTGTCACTTCTTCTAAAGACTCATCAAGAGAGAATACGTGGTAGTCAGACATATCAAAATGATCGCCATCGTCATTAAGTGGCTGATCGGTTTCAACGTCATGGGAAGGGTAGACGTAGATACGGTCATTAAACACATGGGCTGATGGGTCGGCCGTGTACATGTGCTTTACCAGCGGAGGCGATATCGGTTTTAGCGAGTTGGCTCGGGCAAGATCAAGTTGAGTAATGCGTTCGGCATCGCTCAGTTCAGGATGTTCTACTGTTTGGTCCGTCATGAATTGGTTTCTCTTATTGGAATTGATAAAAAATACCATGAGATGACGAGTCTGAGCTGCAAAAATTCATCTCAGACCGTCTTAATCAGGCGTTACAGTTACTTGTAAATGAAACCGTTAACGATATTTTCTAAGTACTCTTGGCGGCCAGATACTTTTTCTGGAGCAATAGAGTTTTCAACAGCGTAGTTTGCCACCGCTTCTAAAGACATATCGCCAGAAAGTATTTTCTTACCAAGATCCGTGTTCCAGCCCGCATAGCGTTGAGCGATGTTCTTAGATAAGAGATCATTTTCAATCATATCTGCCGCACGCTCTAGTGACAGAGCCATAGTGTCCATACCGCCAATATGACCGTGGAAGAAGTCTGCTAAATCTGTCGAAGGGCGGCGTAGTCGTGCATCGAAGTTGAAGCCACCTGTAGTGAAACCGCCAGCCTTTAGGATTTCATACATCACCAAAGTGTTTTCTTCGACACTGTTCGGGAACTGGTCTGTATCCCAACCAAGTTGAGGGTCGCCTCGGTTTGCATCAATAGAACCAAAGATGCCTAGCGATGTTGCAGTGGCAACTTCATGTTGGAAACTATGGCCAGCAAGCGTTGCGTGGTTTGCTTCAATGTTAACTTTGATTTCTTTCTCTAATCCAAATTGCTTCAGGAAGCCATAAACGGTAGCAGTGTCGTAGTCATACTGATGCTTGGTTGGTTCTTGAGGTTTTGGTTCGATGAGAATAGAGCCTTTGAAGCCAATCTTATGTTTGTGTTCAACCACCATTTGCATCAAGCGACCAAGTTGCTCGCGTTCTTGACGAAGGTCGGTGTTGAGAAGAGTTTCATAGCCTTCGCGACCACCCCACAATACGTAGTTTTCACCACCTAGTCGTTGAGTTGCGCCCATTGCATTGAAGATTTGAGCCGCTGCATACGCGAATACTTTCGGATCAGGGTTTGAACCCGCACCCGCCATATAGCGAGGGTTGGAGAATGCGTTAGCCGTTCCCCACAACAGTTTGATCCCTGTCTCTTCTTGTTTGCGTTCTAGTACGTCGACCATTGTTTGGAAGTTATTGACGTATTCTTTCAGTGAATTACCTTCAGGAGCTACATCAACATCATGGAAGCAGTAGTATGGAGCGCCGAGTTTTGTGAAAAATTCAAATGCAGCGTCTGCTTTTACATAAGCAGCTTCCATTGAGTTTGAACTCTTTAACCATTCATGTTCAAAGGTTCCAGTACCAAAAACATCCGAGCCGCCCCAGCCAAAGTTGTGCCAGTAAGCCACAGCGAATCTAAGGTGTTCTTGCATGCTTTTTCCAAGAACCATCTTATTCGCATCATAATGGCGAAATGCTAACGGATTAGTCGAATTTTTTCCTTCGAACTGGATTTTATTTATACCTTTAAAGTATTCAGTCATTGCGTAATTCCAATAGTTTCATATGGGCTTTATTCTCTGACAAAGTTAAAGGTTTTGTTTTTTCTATCAATTATGTTTTTTAATACTGCTATTCCTCTATTTTACAAGTGTGTTAGATATCCCAGAAATACCATTAATTCATCTCTAATATGCACGTAACTCATTGATTTGATGATGTTGAACTAAAGATTTTTTCTGTGCTGTTCACATAAGTGAAATATCGTAAAAGCATTACTAATTTGTGCGAATTGATTATATTTTTGTGGGTGAACAAAATATTTATTGGTGAAAATGTATCCTGGAGTAAATATAAAAATGAATATGACCAATACCGATAAATTATCTATAAAGGAAAAGGTCGCCTACGGATTAGGCGACACGGGATGTAATTTTGTATGGCAAACTGTCATGCTTTTTTTAGCTTACTTCTATACCGACATTTATGGTCTATCCCCAGCGCACATGGGGACTATGTTTCTGATCGTTCGTTTTATTGATGCCGTCACTGATCCTGTTATGGGTTCTATCGTTGACAGAACTCAGTCAAAACATGGGCGTTACAGACCCTATCTGTTATGGATGGCTGTGCCTTTTGGCGCTGCTTGTATGTTCGCTTTCTTCACGCCTAATTTTGGCGAAGTGGGTAAAATCGTATACGCATACGCGTCCTATATCTTCCTGACGTTAATGTATACCGCTATCAATGTCCCTTACTGTGCAATGGCAAATGCTATGACGAATGATTCTGCAGAGCGCACGTCATTACAGTCTTACCGTTTTGCTTTAAGTACGGCTGGTGGCCTTGTTGTTGCTATGGTGGCATTACCACTGGTAGAAATCATTGGTCAAGGTGATGAGCAAAAAGGTTACCTTGGTGCCATGGCTATTATGGGTATTGGCGCAATTGCGTTGTTCTTCTTTAGTTTCTCAAACACCAAAGAGCGTTATGTACCTCAAGAAGAAAAACAGTCTGTATTTAAAGATCTAAAATTGCTGGCGAAGAATAGCCAATGGAGAGTGTTGTTCGTTGTTAACGTAGTTCTGCTGACGGGCGTTGTACTTAAAGGCGCATCAACAATGTATTACGTGAAAATTGTGATGGGCAGAGCTGACTTGGCAACCACTTTCATGGTTTGTGGCATGCTGGCAAACATCGTTGGCGCTATATTATCTGCTCCGCTGTTAGGCAAGTATGACAAGCCAACGGTCTACAAAATTCTTATTGTGATATCCGGCATTCTTTCTGCGATGATTTACTTGGTTGAACCATCAAATATCGTAGCGGTTTTCTCATTAGTAATTTTGCTCGGCATAGTACAGATGGCAACTACGCCAATTCTGTGGAGTATGATGTCTGACGTTGTTGATTACGAGAAAACGCGCAGCAATCGTTCACTGAGTGGAATGGTGTTTTCAACCAACTTGTTCGCTATCAAACTTGGTATTGCTATTGGCGGAGCAGGCGTGGGTTGGATTCTTGCTTGGGCTGGCTATCAAGGTGGTGCAGAAGTGCAAACTGATGAAGCGGTTAATGCCATCAATCTTCTGTTTACCGTGCTACCTGGTGTGTTCTTTGCGTCGCTAGCGGTGTTTATGTTGTTCTATAAACTCGACAACAAAAAGTTGGGTGAAATAAAACAAGAGTTGGTAAAACAACAAGAGAAAGAGCAACCAGCTACTTTTGTCCCTGAAATTAAAGAGCAAGAAGCTCTCGCATAATTCATCGGAGTTGCACTCTTTTTACAACAAATAAGAAAGCCCCTGATTTCAGGGGCTTTCTCTTATCATTGACCTTAATTATCCATCGAGAATATTAAGGCTTGTAGATGATCACTGACTCATTTTGGTCACTGGTAAATATCACGCTGGCTTTCTTCTTAGCGAGTTCAATTTCACATTGTGTTTGTGTACATGAGCCTCCAGATTCAGACCATGTTCCTGAAATATTTGCACCGGAGCTATATGAGACTCTAGCAATCCAAGTTTTACCCATACTAATACTTTCTGTCACGATTGCAGGAGATTCGCTGACATTGACAGTATTCTCATACACATCCACGGCTCCCTTATCATCAGTAACGGTGAGAGTCACGTAATAGGATGCGTAAGCACCGTAAACATGAACGACAATATCACCAGACCCAAATGAAGAATCGTCAAAATTCCACTCGTAAGAGACAATCGTACCGTCACTATCCGTTGAAGCAGAAGCATCAAAGGTACAGGTAAGATCGGTACAGTTTGCATTGAATTGAGCCGCTGGTGGAGAGTTCTCATTACTACTATTAACATCAATTAATGTTGGTACAAAATCGGCACTTTGAATATCGAGTAGAGGCTCTTTGACACCGTCGGGGCTGGTATCTACCCAGCTACTATTTCCCTTTGTGATAAGGATATTTTCGATTTGAGTTGGTTCATTTTCCTTGCTGGCTAATAGGGCAGCTGCACCGGCAACATGGGGGGATGCCATTGATGTTCCGCTAATCGTACCGTAGCTTCCTTTTTCAATTGGGTAAGTTGAGGTAATACATACACCAGGGGCGGCGATGTCTACAGATGCTCCCCAATTACTAAAATTGGCTAAAGTATCATCTTCGTCTGATCGACATGTAGCAGAGCCATAGCCGCCTTCTAGTCCATCGAAATCAGCCAGAGCGGAAACTGTAAATGCAAACGGGGCGTTTGCTGGGGTAAAGTCTGCGCTATCGGCATTTGAGTTCCCTGCCGCTACGACAACAAATACACCTGCTTCAAAGGCTGTTTTAATGGCGCTATCCATTGCGTTGCTTTGTCCGCTGCCGCCTAAACTCATATTAATAACTTCGATATTGCCCTGTTTTACCACCCAGTCGATACCAGCAATGATTCCAGCAAGCGAACCTGAACCCGCTGAATCCAAAACTTTAACCGCCCACAAACGTACTCCTGGCGCGACACCGACAACTCCAAAATCATTATCTAAGGCACCAATGGTTCCTGCGACGTGTGTACCGTGGTAGTGGTCGTCATCATAGCTTTTGGTTTCATCGCAATAGTAAGTTCGATTCCATGGAGATTTCCCTGAGTAACTTAGACAGTTCGCACCGCCAACCACGTTAAGGTCTGGGTGGTCAATATCAATCCCCGTATCAAGTACCGCGACATCTGCATCTACATGTTGATCATCGGTATTGTTGATGCTCAGAGTTACGTCGTTTGCGAAAATTCGCTCAACACCAGTGGGGAATGTTTGCGCAAATGCTGTTATCGGTAGGTCTTGTTCCACATACAGCACATTAGGGTTGTTTAGAATTCCTCTTAACGCTTGCTCTGGAATTGAAATAGAAAAACCTCGTATGGCATTTTCATAAATATAGCCAACACGACCATTTGCTTGCTGTGCAATGTCACTAGCCACTGCAGAAGGAATCGTACTTGGCTTGAGTACAACAATATATTTGTTTAAAACGTCGGCATTTTGAGCATAGCTCGTTGATATAAAGAAGGTTGTTAGCATTAAAAGCAAAACATTGCGCATGATATTCATGACCGCTCACCTTAAACGTCTTTTAAATGTTACTGATAGTATAGTTAATAAGTGTGAGGTTGGTCTTAATACTAAAGTGTTGCTTTGGGAGTGAACGAATTAAAAAGCGAGCCGCTTAGGGCTCGCTTGGAGAGTAGAATACTGACTCTGAAGAGAACTTAGAACTTGTCTACTTTGAAGAACAGCGTTTCACCACTGCTGTCGTCTACACCGTCATTGTCGGTAACTGCATAACCCTGACCGGATGCATCGATAGTGAAACCTTC
Source organism: Vibrio plantisponsor (assembly GCF_013041605.1). Lineage (GTDB taxonomy): Bacteria > Pseudomonadota > Gammaproteobacteria > Enterobacterales > Vibrionaceae > Vibrio > Vibrio plantisponsor. The sequence continues at coordinate 631,025 of NZ_JABEQC010000001.1, forward strand.
GATTTTATCGACCACATAGCCTTTCGCTGCTTTTAGTTCAGGCAGGAAATCGTGAACCAAGGTTTTGCTTACCGTTGGTAACTGAGAGCCTAATGGCGCTGGTTTTAACTCTGAAAGTGCAACCTTATAAAGACGTTTGACTTTCGCATCGCTATCCAACTGATTATCACGCTCAACAATGTATGCGTTGTCTCCGTAGATAGTGATTTCAGACAGACCAATCCAACCTTTTTGCGCGCTTTCTAATGGATATCTGACCGCGCCCCATTGTTTGGTTTTGGTGTTGTAGGAAAGCAATTTGACGGTATTTTTCTCATCATCTTTCCAAGGTCGTTGAATCGCGACCCATAAAGAATCACCCTGAATAGCGATACCCTCAGCGCCAAATCGTTCTTGATGTTGAAGCAACTCAGCAGGGAAAGGAACGGTTTGGTCAATTGCACCGCGTTTGGTTACGTGTAGAAGTTGATGCGGAACGGATTTTTCAGCGTTACCTTCAGAAGCGAGCCAGAATCCGCCTTGTGGGTCAACGGCAATACCCTCTAAGTCAAGTTTTTCTGCGGCTCTGCCGCCATGAGTGATAATGATTTTGTCTTTAATCAGCGCAGGAGACTGTGTGGCATCAATAGTAAATATAGCGGGTTGAGCAGAGTAAAAACTGTCACTGATGGCATAGAGTGTGCCTGCTTGGTTTAAATCTGCCGCCAGCCCCGACAGTGCTCCCCAGCCAATAGGACGATTGTTGTTGTCCATTGTGGATTGAATCATAGGGTAGGTCGGTGCTGTTTTCGTCCATTGATAAATCATCACATGAGAGCGGGCACCTTTGTCTTTCACCATGTCTTCTTCGTTTGCAGTCGCAATCAGACCTCGTTTTGGAATCGCAATTGCGGATTCAGGTGCGATGCCAGAAGGCAGCATTTGAACAAGTTCTGGATCGGCTCCAGTATCACGATAGACACCCATAATTGAGCCACGTTCAGACATAACAAAAATGTACGTATCATTGCCGAATTTTGCTACTTCAATCCCTTCTGGCTCAGCGCCTTTTTTACCTGAACGTTTTTCTGGGTAATGACCTGTTTTGACCACTTCGTATTCAAAACTCGCTCCGCTTTCAAACAGAACTTCGCCTTGTTTATTGAAAATGGTAAAGCCGCGAGCACCGCCTTTGTAATCGCCTTCGTTCGCTATTACGAAACGGTCATTGTCTAGCCATTTTACTGAATCGGGTTCTCTACGTACGTTCGTTAGCGATTGGTTGAAAGTCAGTGCGCCATCTTTCTTGGTATCAATATTGTTGAGATCAACGGTGCCTGCCGAGAAATGATGGATGATCTTGCCAGATTCCGCATCAATGATGGCGATGTGGTTGTTTTCCTGAAGTGTCAGCGCTATTTCATTGTTATCGTTGAAAGCGACAAATTCCGGCTCAGGATCGGTGGGTGCAATTTCTGTGATACCCGTTAAATCCACTTTTTTGATGCTCGCGCAATCAAGTTTGTTGTTTGTGATCGGAACAATCGAAAGATAACCCGCAGGCATTTGTGGCAATTCGCCATCGTTAAGTTCTTCGTCACGCTCATTCTCTATCGCAACAGCAACAAAACGCCCATCTTTTGATACAGCCACAGAATCAGGCTGTCCGCCCAAATCACACTTTTGAATCAGTTTATGACTCGCGATAGAAACAGCGGCCAGATAACCAGAAGGTTCGGTGTAACTTTTCGAAGTGTTGACACCCGCAATCACCATTTTGCCGATTGCTGCGACTGATGTTGGTTCACCTTGTAAATCAAGGAACCCCGCAGCTAAAGGCTGATTTGGGTTTTTAATGTCGATGAAACCAATACCACCCATCGGGCTGTCAGAATAGATCAAGGTATTGCCATCTTCCGATGCGGTTATGATCTCTGATGAAGTCACCGATGATTTCGCTTTACCTGCGGGGATGTTGTCCGCTACCGCAAACGTCGCGATACGTTGAAATGATTCTGCATGCGCAAAAGATGAAGCTGCTGCAATCGTTGCCGCAAGTAATGTGGTTTTTAAATGTTTGACTTCCATGCCTTATTCCTAGTTATTTAAGACTTAGCCGAACACGCTAGATGGCTGATATGTCAGTTGCATGAGAGATTTATGTCGTTATGTTTACAACGTTTGAAACTGCAGCACCATGTCTAATTTATAACTGGGATTGAAGAATGTGGGGCACAGTGAAACTATGCCCTTCGTATCAGAAATTAAAGAATCATACCGCCTGAAGCCTCAATTCGTTGCCCTGTTACCCAGTCAAAACCTTCGCTAAACATTGATGAAATGATTTTTCCAATATCGTCAGCTTCACCGACACGTCCGAGAGCGGTAACCGATGACACCATCGCTTGTGCCTGTTGATTGTCACGAATCGCACCGCCTCTAAAATCGGTTGCGATAGCCCCCGGAGCAAGGGTGTTCACTCGAATGTTTTTTGTCGCAAACTCTTTCGCCATATAGCGAGTCATTACTTCCACAGCACCTTTAGCCATGGCATAGGCCGCAGATCCGGGGAAAGAAAATCGCGTTAAGCCAGAAGATACATTCACGATATGGCCGCCAGATTTGATTAGCGGAAGCATCTTTTGTGTGAAAACAAACGGGCCTTTCACATGGGTGTTAAACATTTCTTCGAGATCTTCAATACTCGTTTCTTCGATGGTGGCATGCAAACCAGTACCCGCATTGTTTAGTAAATAATCGATATCAGAACGCGCAAACTGCTCTTGTAGGATCTTTGAAAGGGAACTTTCAAATGTAGAGAACGATGCGGTGTCACGTATATCACATTGTAAGGCTACTGCTTTTTGTCCCATGCGTTGGATTTCGGCAACGACATCCAGCGCTGCTTGTTGGTTACTGTGATAGGTGAAAATGATATCGACCTTGTTCTCTGCCAATTTAAGCGCAGCGCTTTTGCCTAAACCACGGCTACCACCAGTTATCAGTGCAATTTTGTTCATGTTTTTACCTTTTGAGTTCAGTTGTTGGGTTCGTTTATAAGTTACACCTACGTATTGGATTGAAAAATAATGGTAATCAGACAACACTGTTCGTATCACGTGAACAATAACCAGTGGGTAAATAAGGCTGATGGATAAGATAGAAACGATGAAGCGTTTTATTGCTGTTGCTCAAACTGGCAGCTTTACTCAGGCTTCCAATCAACTTGGCGTGCCGAAATCAGCGATTTCCATGTCGGTTAGCCGTTTGGAAGAGCATCTACAGACGAGGTTATTGAGACGAAGTACGAGGCAAGTTTCTTTAACAGAGGCTGGCGAACGCTATTTGTCTCAAAGTCAGAGACTGATTGACGAGCTAGAAGGGTTAGAGAATCAGTTTCAACGTGAAAGTAATGAACTGAGCGGTGTGATAAAAGTGGATATGCCAAGCCGTTTCTTTTCTACTGTCGTTGCTCCCAATCTTCATCAATGGTTCGAACTTCACCCGAAAACTCAGCTGAGATTAGTCGGTGCAGACTATCGAATTGATCTAATCAAAGAGCGCATCGACTGTGTGATTCGTGGTGGAGTATTGGAAGACAGCAATTTGATTGCGCGGCATTTGGGCGACATTGAAATGATTAACTGTGTTAGTCCTAGTTATGTTGAGAGATATGGGTTGCCAACTCAATTGAATCAGCTTGATCAGCATTTTGTCGTGGATTACGCGCCTGAGCAGAGTGCACAACAGAGTGGTTTTGAGTACGTCAAAAATAACAAATCGCATTTTGTGTCAACCAAGAGCCTTATCTCGGTAAGTACAACAGATGCCTATCTGTCTGCGTGTCTTAATGGTTTGGGTATTATCCAATTACCTAAATGGGGAGTTCAGGAGCAAATCGCCAGAGGGGAGTTGATTGAAGTACTGAGTGATTATGTCTGTATGCCGATGCCAATGTCGGTGCTCTACGAATCCCGACACCAGCAACCAAGAAGAATACGAGAGTTTATTGACTGGATAAGCCATTTATTTGCGCGATTTAGAAACAATCAACCAGATACAAAGTTGTAATCTTTAGAACATTCTTTTAACTCATGGTTTATATTGATAAATTAGACAAAACACCGAACAGCCAAGACACAGAGCAATATAGTGACTTTATGAAAATATTTAGTAATTTTGACGCAGGCAACATTGAAGTTATCAACGCTGAAAATCGTGAAGATATTCAATTGTCGATTAAACGTGATAACGAGACTGAAATTGCTCAATGGTTTTTCTTTCGAGTAGAAAGTGAAGCAAACACAGAGCATAAGTTCCGCATAATGAACCTTGCAAAATCGGCTTATCCAGAAGGCTGGGACGGTTACGATGTGGTGGCTTCTTATGATCGTGAAGAGTGGTTCCGTGTGCCTGCTTCTTACGACGGCGACAACCTGAGTTTTTCGATTCTGCCAGAGTACGATTCGATCTATTTCGCCTATTTTGCGCCGTACAGCTATGAACGTCATTTGGACTTGTTGCATCAAGCTCAAATGCACCCGCAAACCAAACTTCAAACGCTAGGTCAAACACTGGATAACCGTGACATCAGCCTGCTAACGATTGGTGAACCAAGTTCTGAGAAGAAAAACATCTGGATTACTGCACGTCAGCATCCGGGTGAAACCATGGCTGAATGGTTTGTGGAAGGTTTGCTGCAACGCCTGCTCGATAACACTGACACAGTCGCGAATGCTCTGCTTGAAAAAGCGGTGTTCTACATTGTGCCAAACATGAACCCAGATGGCAGCGTTCGTGGTCACCTGAGAACTAATGCGATTGGCATTAACCTTAACCGTGAATGGCAATCACCGTCATTAGAGAAAAGCCCTGAGGTTTACTACGTTCGTCAGCGAATGATCGAAACTGGTGTGGATATGTTCCTTGATATTCACGGTGACGAAGCAATCCCTTATAACTTTGTGGCTGGTGCAGAAGGTGTTCCAAGTTACAACGAGAAAATGGCTAACCTTGAAGCTCTGTTTAAGCAAGCGTTAACCTTTATCACACCTGAGTTTCAGGATGAATTTGGTTACGATAAAGATGAACCGGGTAAAGCAAATCTGACCGTTGGTTCGAACTGGGTTGCCGAAGAATTTAAGTGCTTGTCTTACACCTTAGAGATGCCGTTCAAAGATCATAGCTGTCATCCTGATGAGCTTTATGGCTGGTCTCCTGAGCGCAGTGTGGCCTTTGGTCAAGATGTACTGGCCGCTATTCCTGCGGTCATTGACCACTTGTAAGGTACAAACCGTAACCAGTAAAAGGCACGACAGTTCTCTGGCGTGCCTTTGTTGTATTTGGTGGAAATGCAGAAGTTGGATTAAGTCAATTAATTGATTTTGGTGGAGACTCGGTTTTTACCTCGGCGCTTCGCGTCATAAAGTGCAAGGTCAGCGCGATGGTAAATGTCTTCCATCCCCGTATCACTTTCAGCGAAATAACTTAGACCGATACTGATGGAGACTCGTGTATCGGAAAGCTCTTCGTGTAACAGTGTGTTGGATACCGCATCTACCAGTCGCTCTGCAAACGCGACTGGAGAAATCTCGTCAGTATGCTTGAGAATAATGCCAAACTCATCGCCACCGAGCCGGCCAATGGCGTCAGTTTTACGCACTTTGAGTTTACATATCTCTGCGACTTTACGGATCGCTTCATCGCCTAGGCTGTGCCCGTAGGAGTCATTAATCCGTTTGAAATTATCGATATCGACGACTAGGAAGCAGTAGTTTTCATGGTAACGCTTGAACGCATAAAACGCGTCGTTAAGCGTTTCAAACAGCTTTCTTCGATTGAGTGTTTTGGATAAATCATCCACTTCAGATTGATAAAGCAGTTGCTGCTGAATATGGTATCGAGCGGTAATATTGCGAGCTACCCACACCACCGCTCTTTCACCATAGCGTAATGATTTTAGAGGGCTGACACGTCCTTCAAAACGCAGTTCCCCAATCGGGCCCGTTGCTTCATCGACCGTATCTACATCATCTGCTGATAATGAATATTCGAAAACCTTTACGCAATCGCAATCAAGCGTTTCTTTAATTCGATCTTTAAACCAAGATGCCTTTTCTGCTGGAAGAACATTGTCGAGGGTTAGTCCTTTTAAAGATGAGCCGTCATGGTAAAGATCGGAGTTTTCACCACCAAATATCGCCGCATAGCGACCAGATTCAGTGAGAACAAAAACCAAATCAGGCAGAGCCGAAATTACCGCAGCGTATTCTTCGCATTCATAACACTGTCTATCCGTATGTTCTACTTTCACGTAGTTCCAACCCTTTCCAATAGGCCTAATCATAGGCTGAACCACTCACATTCATAACAAAAGTGGCACAACTGTTGATATTTTAGCTCATGTTTTTAAAGTCTAAGGGTGATCTATACGTGATTTACACATACTGGCGAATCTAACCAGAATTTGTTTCGCCTGCTCTGTTTCAGCGACCTGTTCTAGCTTGCTTGTGTAGCTATCGACAATCGCTTCTTTCAAACCTTCGACAGAATCTCGCATGATGTCGCTGGTAAATTCTGGATGGAATTGCACGCCCCAAGTGCAACTGCCAGCTCGGAAGGCATGGTGTTCATCCAAATCACTTCTGGCTAGACAAACAGCGTTCGGTGGAAGCTGCTGCACCGATTGGAAATGTACTGTTTGAGCTGCAAAGTTTGCTGGGAGTGACTCAAACAAAGGGTCATTACTTGCGCTCGGTAAACGCTCCAACTCTACCGTTCCAATTTCCAGACCTTTCGGGTTATAACCCACAGCACCACCAAGAGCTTGGGCGATTAATTGGTGACCAAAGCAAATGCCAAGAAGAGGAATTCTCTTTTCAGTGAGGGCAATGATGTCGTCTGACAGTTTCAGCATCCAATCGGTCTTTTCCGTCACCATAGAAAGTGAACCCATGATGATGACACCTGCCAAAGAATCATAAGCAGGTAAAGCGTTGCGAGTACCATCTAGGAAAGTCACAGGGATATTGACCTCACTGATGGCTCTTTGTGCCCAGTGTTCAAAATCACCGTATTTCTTGAGTTGTTGCTCAGGAGCCTGACCAACATTAATTATCAGTAACGTTTTCATAAATTCCTTTTTCTGACTTCCTGCTACTTTGGCTAATTTAGTGAAAACGAAATGTGAGTTCAATCGCTATTTGTTGCGCTTAAGAAAAGGACAGCGGGAACTAACTTATAGCAAATTTTTAGTTGCATATTACTTCGTCATCGATAATATAGCTGTTTAGACGGCTATACGTCTCTATGTTTAGGTAAGGAATAAATAAAATGAACGGATATAAAAAACTCTCTCAGTTGGGCTTAGTAGCATCGTTGGTTTTCGGCTTAGCAGCTTGTGGTCAGAAAGAGAGTGATGAAATCTCTGTTGGCGCAACAGTTGGCCCTCACGCGCAGGTAGTGGAAGCGGTTGCAAAAGAGGCAGCTAAGCAAGGTTTAAAAGTAAAAGTGGTCGAGTTTTCTGACTACATTACGCCAAACGCGGCATTGGAAGATGGCAGCATTGATTTGAACAGCTATCAGCATCTTCCTTTCCTAAACAACTACAACAATAGTCAAGGTTCTCACCTTGTTTCTATTGGCGAATCTATCCTGATGCGTATGGGTATTTATTCGAATAAATACAAATCGTTAGAAGAGTTGCCAGAGAACGCGCGTATTGCCATTCCAAATGATCCAACCAACGGTGGTCGTGGCTTACTGCTGTTTGCTGACGCTGGTTTGATTACCTTGAAAGCGGATGCTGGCTTTAAAGCGACGTTAAACGATATCGTTGAAAACCCGAAAAACTTCGAGTTCTTGGAAGTGGATGCGGCGCAACTTCCACGTACTTTGGATGACGTTGATGCTGCGGCTATTACGATGAACTACGTAATGTCTGCGGGTCTTGATCCTAAGAAACAAGGTATCTACCTAGAATCGAGGCAAGCACCTCTAGCGGTGATGGTGATTGCAAGCCGTGAGAAAGACAAAGATAACGAAGCGTACAAAAAGTTCGTAGAAATCTACCAGTCACAAGCGATTCGTGACTTCATGCAACAAACCTTCAATGGCACGATTGAACCTGCGTTCTAATTGCCCGGATTCCCGTAGCAACGTCTGTTGCTGCGGGAAGTCAAACCTCCACTTCGGTTATTCCTCTCTGCCTATATAATTTCTTCTCCCTTGCAATAATTTATTGTTATAACTAAAAATTCGTAAAAGACTTTATCTGCAATAATTTGCCCCTATATCTTAAGAAGTCGTAAATCGAATACGTAAACCAAGAGAAGGATCAACCATGGCAAGTGAATATATCCCACCAAGAGTCTGGACAATGGACAGCGAAAATGGTGGTCAATGGGCGAGTATCAACCGACCGGATTCAGGTGCTCGTTTTGAAAGAGAACTTCCAGTGGGCTCTCACCCAATTCAACTTTACTCAATGGGCACACCTAATGGTCAGAAGGTGACCATCATGCTTGAGGAGCTACTTGCTCTGGGTGTGAAAGAAGCTGAGTACGATGCATTTTTGATTCGAATTGGCGAAAGTGACCAGTTCAGTTCCGGCTTTGTTGCGGTAAACCCGAACTCAAAAATTCCTGCAATGGTTGATCGTTCAGGTGATGAACCTGTCAACGTGTTCGAATCCGGGAATATTTTGTTCTATCTTGCTGAGAAGTTCGGCCATTTCCTACCTAAAGAAGGAGCGGCACGAGCTGAAGTAATGAACTGGTTGTTCTGGCTTCAAGGCTCAGCACCTTATCTTGGTGGTGGCTTTGGTCACTTCTACGCGTATGCGCCAGAGAAATTTGAATACCCGATTAACCGCTTTGCAATGGAAGCGAAACGTCAGCTTGATGTGCTCGATAAGCAACTGGCAAAACATACCTTTATTGCTGGTGAAGAAATCAGTATTGCTGATATCGCGATCTGGCCTTGGTACGGCAACCTAGCACTAGGCAAAGCATACAATGCTGGCGAGTTTTTAGATGTTGAGTCTTATAAGCACGTTCAGCGTTGGGCGAAAATGATGTTAGAACGCCCTGCGGTTCAACGTGGTCGAATTGTAAACCGCACTTTTGGTGAAGAGTGGGAACAAGTCGCAGAGCGCCACAGCGCAGCAGACATTGACGCGGTATTGAGTAAGCAGCCTAAGTAACCATTTCAGTGTTGATAAACAAAAGGGAGAGTCTGTAGAGGCTCTCCCTTTTTTGCATGATTACTGTGTGTATAAATCACGTTAGATTCGGTTTTCACCAGTGCTATAAGCGATGATCTGACTTATCTCGCTTAGGCTACGTCCGGATTCTTCACGCCATTGGCAGAATGCCTGATTGGCTGCGGTCATGGCTCGTTTGGTTGTCTTCGCGCTATCAATAACGCCAGTGTTACGAAGGTATGCTTCAACATCTGTAGAGAAGATAAAAGTATCCGCCCCCATCGTACGCAGTGTGTATGGCCCCGTGTTGCCACCTAGGCGGTCACCGTGTTTTTTCATGTGTTCCCAAAGACCGGTAATGTTATCTAGCGGCCAGTTTGCCACCATTTCACTGAAAGAACCGTGCTCGGCTCGGGCTTCATAAATCATGCGGGCATTGCGCGGAATCGACATCACTTTGACTAAATGGCGAATGATGCGCGGATCTTGCGCTCTTTCTTCCCACACTTCGTCAGACAGCATCAACAGAGGTTCAATTTTGAAGCCAAAGAAAAGCTCTTCGAAGTTTGGCCATTTCTTTCTCACCACATCCCAAGAGATACCCGATTGAAACACTTTCATGCTGAACGCAGATAACCAACGGTCTTCAGGTATCGCAGCAAGTTCAGTTTTACTTAATGGCGTGCTAAGCAGTTTTTCTAATTGGTCTTCGCCACCTTTACGATCGACGGCTCGTTGATAAATAGATGAAAATTTTTCGACTGTCATGTTTGAAGGCTCTTGTTTAGTTTTAGAAATAAATACTAGCAAAGGGATAAACGATCGGCACGCGAAAGAAGGATAGGGCGTGTTGCGAGTCATTTTAAAAATTTTGAAATCAGACCATAGTTTTAGCTATCGATTGGAATACTATCTATGGTAAGCTGGCGCTAAATTGGTATAACAAGTGGTTTAAGAGATTAATATGGAACCGAATATTAAGCTTTATCAAAAAATCGCCAATCACTTTAAAACGGAAATCTTTAATGGCGTTTACAAGGTTGGGGATATGCTTCCTGCTGAACGAGTGATCGCTGAACAGATGGAAGTGAGTCGAACCGTGATTCGTGAAGCAATGATAATGCTTGAAGTGGAAGGCTACGTTGAGGTGCGTAAAGGCTCGGGTATTCGAGTGATTAACACGCAGGTTGATAATGTAGTACCGGACATCGCGCAGGCGGTGGGCGATTTAGGTTTCATGCTCACTTGTGGTCCGTTTGAACTGCTACAGGCTCGTCAGTTATTTGAAAGCAATATCGCTGAATTTGCCGCGACTCAAGCGACCAAACAAGATCTGGTTGCTCTGATGAAGATTCAAGAACAAGCGAAGCAAGACGATTACTCGCGTGATTCCTACTGGGATATTGAATTTCATATTCAGATGGCTCGCTGTACACAAAACTCAGTCGTGGTACATATTGCGGAGATGTTGTCGAAACATCGTGAAAACAACCCATATTGGAAGAAGCTTCACGAGCACATTGAAGACAATAAGATTCGCAGCTGGTGCAGCGATCATGATGAAATTGTAAAAGCGTTAATCAAGCGAGATGCGGTAGCTGCACGTCAGGCTGCTTGGCAGCACATTGAAAATACTAAGATCATGCTGTTTGATGCTTCAAATGATGATTACGACCGTTTCTTGTTCTCAGAAAGTCCGATTACGACGTCATAGAAGTCGCGTTATTTCACAGTAAACGCAATAAAAGAACTGAAAAACAAAGGCTACCCGAAGGTAGCCTTTTGTGTCTTTCGACACATCTTATTAAAGCGTTACACCGCTTTTGAATACGGCGATTTCTCGGAACTCATTGATTTCATTGCGAGTTGGCTCACCATTTACGAAGCTGGTGACCTTGTCGACAAACTCTTCAAGCAAGGTATCCATTGAGGTGCCTTCTACTAGCGTACCGGCATTAAAGTCAATCCAGTGTGGCTTGCGGCGGGCTAAGTCACTGTTGGTTGCCAGTTTCAAAGTCGGTACCGGGCCGCCATAAGGTGTGCCACGACCAGTACTGAACAGCACCATATGACAACCAGCCATCGCAAGAGCCGAGGTCGCGATAGCATCGTTACCCGGCGCACTTAGTAGGTTTAGACCTGGTTTGGTCAAGCGTTCACCGTATTTCAAGACATCCATTACCTGACTTGAGCCAGCCTTTTGCGTACAACCCAAAGATTTCTCTTCTAAAGTTGAAATGCCGCCTGCCTTGTTACCCGGAGATGGATTTTCATAAATAGGCTGTTTGTGATCGATAAAATACTGTTTGAAGTTATTGATCATGGATACGGTATCGTCGAACACGCTTCTATCTGCGCAGCGGCTCATCAGGATATGCTCTGCACCAAACATCTCTGGCACTTCAGTCAGTACTGTGGTGCCGCCATGTGTGACAAGGTAATCCGAGAAACGGCCAAGCAGAGGGTTAGCAGTGATGCCAGAGAAGCCATCAGATCCGCCACACTCTAAACCAAAACGAACTTCGCTCAGGTTGCCTGCAACTCGCTGGTCTTTAGACATCACTTCATACAGCTTTTTCATCAGCTCAACGCCGTATTCCACTTCATCATCTTGCTTTTGACAGATCATGAACTGAACACGTTGTTCGTCGTATTCACCGAGTGTGTCTTTAAACGCGTTCACTTGGTTGTTTTCACACCCTAATCCCACCACTAAAACACCGCCAGAGTTAGGGTGCTTTACTAAGTTCTGCAGCAGAATTTTAGTGTTGTTGTGGTCATCACCAAGCTGTGAACAGCCATATTGGTGAGTGAACACTTGCACGCCATCGATAGCTGACATGTCGACTTCAGACTCAAACTGCTTTTTCATCATGTTAGCCATAGCGTTTACACAGCCAACGGTTGGGATGATCCAAAGCTCGTTACGAATACCGACATCACCATTCGCACGACGGTAGATGTTTACTGGCTTGTTCTCCAATGTGCTATGTACGTTTTGGAATTCAGGCTGGTATTGGTATTCGTTTAAATCATTCAAGTTGGTACGAATGTTATCCTGATAAACACGGTAGCCTAGCTCTATGGTTTGCAAAGCATGTCCGATAGGGCAACCATATTTAATTATCTGGTCATTTTGAGCAAAAGTTTGCAGCGCCACTTTGTGTGCCTGAGGAATGTCCTCTTGCAACGTTATTTCCTGCTCGTCCACAACTAATGTTGTGCCAGCACTTAAGTCTTTTAATGCAACTGCAACATTGTCGGCTGGATGTATTTTGATAAGAGAGTTCATGCTATTTCCTTAGCAGCGATTTAACGCTCGTCGCATGCCCACTAGGCAAATTTGTTCGACGTACGCGGTTACGCATTCTGTCAGTCCCGGCACCTGATTGAGGTTTTGTCCCCAGTGCACAGAATTACCCAACACGGCTTCAACTAACGCGTCATAGCTTTGCTCCCCTGATGACACCTTAGGCCACTCGACAGCGAAGAAATCTAGCCATGGTTGGTCGTCATTAAGAGGGTAGTTTCCGTCCTCACGTTCGCCGCGATAGAAGGTAATTAACGCTGCGAGTGCAAAGCTCATGTGACGAGGTAAATGTTCGGTCTTTTGTTGATACGCGAGTAACTGCGGCAAAATTCGGGTTTTGAATTTTGTCATACCATTAAGCGAAATAGATAACAGCAGGTGCTTGATGTAAGGGTTCTTAAAGCGATACTCCACATCCTGAGCAAAAGTTTGCAGTTCATCTTTTGGCAGTGAAAGAGTAGGGATGATCTCAGAGAACATCAGTTCTTTGAGATAAGTTGCCATCTGTTCGTCAGCCATGCTTTCACCAACCGTATCAATACCAGATTGGAATGCCACTGGTACAAGAGCGGTATGCGCTCCGTTAAGAATCGCGACTTTACGTTCTTTATATGGCTTTATGTCATCAACAATTTTAATGTTAAGCGATTGCTCCGCGCTGAGTTGATCCAGACACAGTGCTTGGTTTAACCATTGTGGACCTTGAATAACAAACAGATAGAAGTTCTCGGCACTGACCATAAAGGTATCTTTGTAGCCTAGCTCCGCTTCCAGCGTGCTCACTTCATCTTTTGGATAGCCAGTAACGATACGGTCTACCAAGGTTGAGCAGAATGTATTTGCGGCTTCTACCCAATGTTTAAATTCAACAGGAAGAGCCCAAGCCTCAATGTAGCGCCCGATAATTTCTTTCAAGCATTCGCCGTTGTAATCAATGAGTTCACAAGGAACAATGATCCAACCTTTGTCTTCATCGGCTTCAAAGTGGTTGTAGCGTTCCCACAGCATACGCGTCAGCTTGGCTGGATAGCTGCTTGGTGGCAAATCATCAAGCTGATCGCTTTCCACAAATGCAATTCCCGCTTCCGTTGTGTTTGAGAACACAAATTGAATGTCTGGGTTACGAGCAAGTTCAAGAATGGTTTGGAAATCTTGGTAAGCAGACAGCTCTTCGTTCACAGAGTAGATAACTCGTGATTGAGAGAGCGCTTGGCCTGTTTCATCCAGACCACGAATCAAAGTGGTATACACACCTTGTTGAGTGTTGAGACTTGGCGGGAAATCGGTATCGATTGGACGAATAATGCTAACACCAGCATTGAGATCTGTGTGTTCGTTGAGTTGGTCAATTTGCCAGTCTAAAAAAGCGCGTAAAAAATTACCTTCGCCAAATTGAATGATCTTGGTTGGGTAAGAAGGGCCGGGAAAGGTATCTCGGTTTAGCTGTTTCATAAAAGTTACCTATCGATAGGCTGCGGCTGAAGGTCGGTGAAGAACATATTTGTCAATTGCTCTTCACCAATAAGCAACAGCCGCAGAGTGTCAGATTATTTAGCAGTAATACCGAAATAGTTTTTCGCGTTGTAATAACAGATATCGCGAACCATACGGCTAAGTAGTTCGAAGTCCGCAGGTGCTTCACCATCTTCAACCCATTTGCCAATCATTTGGCAAAGGATACGGCGGAAGTACTCGTGTCGGGTGTATGACAAGAAGCTACGGCTATCGGTTAACATTCCGACAAAGCGGCTTAATAGACCAAGCTGTGCAAGCTGAGTCATTTGACGCTCCATGCCGTCTTTTTGGTCGTTGAACCACCAACCAGAACCAAATTGGATCTTGCCAGCGATACTGCCGTCCTGGAAGTTGCCACACATGGTTGCCAGAACTTCGTTGTCACGTGGGTTTAGACCGTAAAGAATGGTTTTCGGTAATGCATTGTCGCGGTCAAGCGCATCAAGCAGACGTGATAAAGGCAAGGCAACTAAACCATCATGGATAGAGTCAAAACCTGTGTCTGGACCAAGAAGCTTGAACATACGCTGATTGTTATTACGCAGAGCGCCAATATGGTATTGCTGAACCCAGCCGCGTTTCGCGTACTCTTTACCTAGGTATACCAATACTGCCGTTTTGAACTGTGCAGTTTCAAATTCGGAGACTGTTCCGCCGCTTAGACGTTTGCTGAGAATCGCATCCAACTCTTGCTCGGTTGAATCTTCATAGCAGACCGTATCTAGAGCGTGGTCTGATATACAACAGCCGTGATCTGCAAAGTGCTGTAGACGTTTATCTAAAGCGGAGCACAAATCTGCAAAGCGAGAGATTTCAACATCCGCAGCTTTTGATAACGCCTCTATATAAGCAGGGAAGGTATCCTGATGAATGTTGAATGCTTTGTCAGGACGCCAGCTTGGAAGCATTTGTACTGGGAAGTCTTTGTCTTCTGCTACTTTTTTATGTGCCGCGAGGTCATCGATTGGGTCATCGGTTGTACCCACCATTTCCACATTCATCTTTTGCATGATCGAACGAGCAGAGAACTCAGGTGTTGCTAGCATCTTATTGGTTTCGTTCCACACACGTTCTGCGGTGTTTTCATTTAAAACAATGTCAGAGATACCAAACGGACGGCGTAGCTCTAAATGCGCCCAATGATAAATTGGGTTACCAATGGTATAGGGAACCGTGCGTGCGAATGCCAAGAATTTCTCTTTATCTGATGCATCACCCGTACAGAAACGCTCATCTACACCATTAATACGCATTGCACGCCATTTATAGTGGTCTCCACGAAGCCAGATATCGGTTAAGTTTTGAAATTTGTAATCTTCAGAAACCTGATGCGGTAGCAGGTGGCAGTGGTAGTCGATGATAGGTAAATCGGCTGCGACTTCATGATAAAGGCGTTTAGCGAAATCGCTGTGGAGTAAAAAATCCTCCGAAAGAAAAGATGTCATACAAGTAATCCTTATGTGTTCTACCATTTGTGTGTGATATTAAACTCAAAAAAGCCAAAGAAACACGATTTAAGTAGAGTTTTGATTGAAATTTAAACTGAATTTGAGTGATTTTTGTCAAAAGTTTAAAGGTGATCATACTTTAAGTAAAAAAATGAAAGCCCGTTTTGTTTTATGATCTAGACCAATTTTTTATTGTTATACCAAATGTAGGATTACTTCGTCATCGGAATTACCGATGATTAAGTTTACGAATAACGAATTGTGATGATTGCAAGCGACACACGTTGTTCAGGGAAACGTCGCCAACTGAACGGGAATGTAATGGATTATTTGTTCAGTCCGGAGGCACAAAAAACTAATTAGAGATTAATTACTATGATAATTAAGTCTATCAACTCTTTTATTAACAGCTTACTGCGTGTTGTTTTGAGCATGTTTATGACCGTAATGATTGTTGCGGTTGTTTGGCAAGTATTTACTCGCTTTGTCTTACAAGATCCTTCTGCCTTTACAGATGAACTTTCACGTTACTTGTTAATTTGGATTGGTGTGTTAGGTGGAGCTTACACCTTCGCAATCAAACGTCATTTAGCGTTGGAACTTTTAGCGCCAAGATTGAGCCACAACGGGCAATTGGTGTTAGGGATCATTATCAACCTAATCATTATTGCTTTCGCTGCTGTCGCCTTTATTTATGGCGGTACTGCTCTGGTAACAAACACACTTAAACATGGTCAGATCTCGCCAGGGATCGTGATTGGTGGTCACCACTTATTGATTGGTTATGTTTATGTTGTTGTACCACTTGCTGGCTACATTATTTCTTACTTCGGTACTGTCGATGTTATTGCTTCAGTTATTTCGCTTGTGAATAAAGAAGAGCGAGTGACAGCAGAAGGATATTCAAAATGACTCTGATTGATTTACTGTTTTCTCAGGACTTTTTGGCGAACGCTCCTGATGCATTTTACGATTTCTTTCCTGCGGTAGTGTTGTTCGGCGTATTGGGTGTTTTGCTGATTATTGGTGTACCTATTGCCTTTGCTATCGGTATTGCTGCACTACTTACTGTTTTTATTGATTTCCCTGTGGAACAAGTAACCATTCTGGTTTCTCAGAAATTGGCGAACGGTTTGGACAACTTCGGTCTGCTCGCTCTGCCATTCTTCATCGTGGCCGGTAACTTGATGAACCGTGGTGGTCTTGCTTCACGTTTGATTAACTTTGCAATGATCTTTGGTGGCCGTTTACCGGGTTCACTGTCGCATGTAAACGTGATGGCGAACATGTTGTTCGGTTCTTTGTCAGGCTCTGCTGCTGCCTCTGCGGCTGCGGTAGGCGGTATCATGAAACCGCTGCAAGAGAAGCACAAATACCCAATGGATTTCTCAACTGCGGTTAACGTGGCGTCTTGTCCATCTGGTCTTCTCATTCCGCCATCGAACATTCTGATTTTGTTCGCATTGGTGAGTAGCACTTCTGTGCAGTACCTTTTCATTGCGGGTTATATCCCAGGCATCTTAATGGGCTTGAGCGTAATGATTGGTATTTTCTTACTTGGAAAACGTTACAACATTCCTCGTGAGAAAATTATTTCAACAGAGAAGAAACGCAAAGTTATCTGGGATGCTATTCCAAGTTTGACCCTGGTTATCATCATCATGGGTGGTATCTTGGGCGGCATCTTCACCGCAACTGAAGCCTCTGCTATAGCCGTTGTCTACGCTCTTATCCTTGGTTTTGCTTATCGCGAACTGAAAATGAGCGACATGTTCCCAGTGCTTGTGGACAGTGTGATCACTACTTCTATCGTATTACTGATGGTGGCGACATCTTCTGCAATGTCATGGGCGATGGCGAATGCGGATATTCCAACTTATATCGCTGAGTTTGTGCTTGAAACTTCGACTAACCCAATCATGGTTATTCTTTTGATGAACGTGATTTTGTTGGTAGTTGGTACCTTCATGGACATGACGCCAGCAGTACTGATTTTTACACCTATTTTCTTACCAATTGCTATCACGCTTGGTATCGACCCGATTCACTTTGGGATCATCTTAGTATTCAACTTATGTATCGGTATCTGTACACCACCTGTGGGCACTGCCTTGTTTGTTGGTTGTAGTGTTACAGGCACCAAGTTGGGCGCTGTTGTTCCTAAGTTGGCACCGCTATTCGTCCTCATGGTTATCACGTTGACGATAGTGACCTTGTTCCCTTCACTTTCATTATGGCTACCGGAACTAGCTGGTTATAAACCTCAATAATTGATAGGACTATAAAATGAAAACAACAAATAAACTTTTACTTGCTTGTACTCTTTCTGCACTGATGGCCGGCAACGTTTATGCAGCGACTGTTAAGCTAGCTCATGCGTTACCAACAGAGCACCCAGTTCACGCATCTTTGGATTGGTTTGCTGCCAAAGTGTCTAAAGAAACGAAAATGCGCGTAAAAGTGTATCCAAACGGTACTCTAGGTAATGAAACTGAACTACTGCAAATGGTACAAGGTGGCACTATCGGCTTCACTAAGGTGAGTGCTGCACCACTGACTGCATTCGCGTCAGATTACAAACTACTTTCTCTGCCTTACCTATACCGTGATCGCGCACAATACGATGCTGTACTTCAAGGTCCTATTGGTGAGCAAATCCTGATGTCTTCTAAAGACTCTGGCTTTATCGGTCTTGCATTCCTAGATGCAGGTGCACGTAGCTTCTACACCGACAAACCAATTCGTACTCCAGAAGATTTGAAAGGTCTGAAAATCCGTGTACAAAACTCAGCGCTTTCTATTGATACTATCAAAGCGTTAGGCGGTACTCCGGTTCCACTACCATACGGTGAGCTTTACTCTGCATTGCAACAAGGTGTTGTTGATGGTGCGGAGAACAACATTCCGTCTTACTACTCTTCTCGTCACTACGAAGTGAAGAAAACATTCTCTTACGACAAGCACACTATGGTTCCTGACGTACTAGTAGTGTCAACAGGCGTATGGGATAGCCTATCTGCAGAAGACCAAGCGAAAATTCGTGAAATCGCGAAAGAGACGGTTAAGCAGCAAGACACTAACTGGGCAAACTACGTAGAAAAAGCGAAAGCGGAACTGGTTAATCAAAACGTAACGTTTGTTGAAAGTGATATTCCTAAGTTCCAAGAAGCGGTTAAGCCTGTGTATGAAAAATTCCGTAAGGAAAACCCAGACCTAGTACCTCTTCTAGACAAGATTCAATCTATGTAATTAGAGATGTCTCTATAGCGCGGGGAAATCTCCCTGCGCTATGAGTCACTTTCTCACGCAAAATTTCCTACGCAACGAGTTCGTTTTGCGTCTACTAACATCATTTGGTTCTAATAATTATGAGATTAAGTCAAGCTCACTTATCTGCGGCTAATGCCCTAGTTCAGCCCAACGAAAATAACAAGAATGCAAAAGTTGGGATTGTACATTTGGGCTTTGGCGCTTTTCACCGCGCTCATCAGGCACTCATTACAGATACTGTGATAAAAGAAATTGGCGGTAACTGGAAAATTGTCGGTGTGACTTGGAGCGATGCTGGTTTACAGAAAGAGTTGATCGCACAAGACAGCCTCTATTCGGTCGGTGTCGGATACAACGATCAATTAGATATCAACATTGTTGGCTCTATTGAAACTGTGTTGATGTCAGCTCAGACAGAGCAAGTATTAAGTTATATGTGTGACCCAGAGGTGAAAATCGTCTCGCTGACCGTCACAGAAAAGGGCTATTGCCACAACCCTGCAACAGGTGATTTAGACCTTTCACATCCGCTGATTCAGCATGATTTAGAAAATATTGATACACCAAAATCTGCGATCGGATTCTTGGTCTCAGCTATGCGTTGTCGTTACCTAAAAGGCATTCAACCGTTTACACCGTTGACTTGTGACAACTTGCCTGAAAACGGCCATGTATTAGAAAAAGTGGTGTTGCAGTTTGCTAAGCATCTGGATGCTGAGCTGTACCAATGGATTAAAGAGCAAATTACTTTCCCTTGTACCATGGTCGATCGCATTGTTCCTCGTACCACGGAAAACGATATTGCTCGTGTTGAGAAAGTTTTAGGCTTAGAAGACAAAGCCAGCGTGATTACCGAACCTTTTTTACAGTGGGTAATTGAAGACAAATTTGTCAATGAACGCCCTGCGTGGGAAAAGACGTCGATTGCCAATGTTGAGGTAACGGACAACGTTGTGCCGTTTGAAGAAATGAAACTGCGTCTGCTTAACGGTACTCATTCAACGATGGCTTATCTTGGTTATTTGTCTGGTTATGAAACCATTGCGGAAACCATCCAAGACCCGAATTTTAAAACCTTTGTTCGCTATCTGATGGACGAAGAAATTACGCCATCGCTAAGCATTGAAGGCATTGACCTCGATAAGTACAAAGATCAATTGATCGAGCGTTACGAGAACAAAGGTCTGCAACACAGAACATGGCAGATTGCAATGGACGGAACGCAGAAGATCCCACAACGTTTCTTACAAACCATTTGCTATTCATTAAACAACGGCATTTCAATCAAAGGCTTATGCCTAGCGTTGGCGGGCTGGATTCGTTATGTGAGCGGTGTTAATGAACAAGGGCAGGAGATTGATGTTCAAGATCCGCTCAAACAGCAGCTTGCTCAAGTTTGGCAGCAAGCTGGTTCAGATTTAGAAAAAGCCTTAGATGGCTTCTTATCTCTTCGCAGTGTCTTTGAACAAGATCTAGCGACTAATCAAACATTTAGAGTAGAGCTGCAAGCCGCGTTAGAAACACTGTTTGCAAACGGTGCCAAAGCATCGGTAGCCAGCTTCGTAGCACAGAGGAAATAATAGATGAAAATGACATTCCGTTGGTACGGAGAAGGTAACGACAAAGTTACTCTCGGCAACATTAAACAGATCCCTGGTGTAGAAGGTATCGTCTGGTCACTGCATGATATGGCTGCGGGTGAGCTGTGGAGCGAAGAGCGTATCGCGAAAGAAAAAGCGATCATCGAAGCTGCGGGTTTTCATATTGATGTCGTTGAGAGTGTCAACGTTCACGAAGATATCAAACTTGGTTTGCCAACTCGTGACAAATACATCGAGAACTATAAAGAAACACTGCGTCGTCTAGCGAAAGTGGGCGTAAAAGTGGTGTGTTACAACTTTATGCCAGTGTTTGACTGGACTCGTACAGAGCTCTACAAAGAGATGGAAGACGGTTCGAATGCACTTTTCTTCGAGAAGAGCAAAATCGAAAATATCGATCCAATCGAGTTGATTGAAAAACTGTCGACCAACGTTGACGTGACTATGCCGGGTTGGGAGCCAGAGCGCTTAGCTCGTTTGAAGGAAACCTTTAAGCTGTACGAGAACTTTACTGCTGAAGATTTGTGGCGCAACCTGCAGTACTTCCTTGAACAAGTGATTCCAGTGTGTGAGGAAGTGGGCATTAAGATGGGTATTCACCCTGATGATCCTGCATTCCCAATTTTTGGTTTACCACGTTTGATCATCAATAAAGAGAATATTGGCCGTTTCCTTAACCTAGTTGACAGCCCATACAACGGCTTGAGCTTGTGTACTGGTTCTTTAGGTTCAGCAAATAACGATATTCCAGATATTATCGATGCGTACCATGACCGTATTCATTTCATGCACATCCGTAACGTAAAACGTTATGACAACGGTGATTTCATTGAAGCGTCACATCGTGCTTGTGACGGTTCGGTTGATACCGTAAAAGTGGTTCAGACTCTGCATAAACACGGCTACGACGGTTACGTGCGTCCTGACCATGGTCGTCATATCTGGGGTGAAGAAAAGTGGGCGCGTCCAGGCTACGGGCTTTACGACCGTGCACTAGGCATTATGTATATTCTTGGTGTTTGGGACAGCGTGGAAAAGAACGCTAAATCTTAAGAAAGGGAACAGACAGTAATTCGATGATTGTCTGTTTTGCAAGTGTGTCATTTCACTCGATGTGAAATACTAGCGGTGAAATGACACCTTGTTTGGGTTATCTGAACTCAAGCAAACCATCAAAACTCTCCAATAGAACCTTAATCTTAACTGCATCTGTGATGTGCTTTTTTGTTTCCAGCTTCGAGTTAGAAAGCTTAGGGAAACATTGCATGCAATCGTAGAGCAGTACTTATCAACGATTCGTTTTCTCGATATTTCTCAGTGTCTCTGTGATTGACTCAGAATTAGAAGTTAACCCAAGTTTGGCTTAGTAATAGTACAGTCAGTGATGAAACTGAGAATAGCGCTAAAATGCTGCCAAGTTCACGAACGTTGCTTAGTAACGATTTCTTTTTATCAAACATGATGTCACCTTTTTTATTAACAGTTTAACGAGATATTGGTCACACTTTACTCCGTTAAATGACATAGATCAATAAAACATGTAGTTATTTTTAATCATTTTCTCAGTATTTAAGATTTTAATATCAGATGGTGTAATTAAATTACATTGAGCGGCGTGTTGTGTGCGAAAGATAAAGAAAAACAGCCTGATAGTTCAACTAACAGGCTGTTTAAAATAATTAGGAAAATGATGGGCTTAGCGAGTATGACGAGAGAATAGCATGCTCTTCACATAAGAACGTTTGGTCCAGTGGGTCATAAAGATGACGGCACTGATGTGAATCGCTACTGCGAACATAGTAAGGTTCGCAAACAGTTCATGAACTTGTTCTACCCACTCTTCACCCCAGAACATATCTAACTGAGTCGACCAGCCTGATACGCCAGTAATGATTAGTAATGTCCACATCACCCATATCATTACTGCACCAGCAGGGTTGTGACCTTGATGCTCATCTGACTTAGTTTGTAAGACTTGCTGTAAGTGTTCCACAGCCTGAGACACTGACGGTTTGAATGCGGATAAACGTGCAGGAGACTGAGTTATTAAGCCCCACACAAGCCGAATGGCTAGCGCTGCCAGAACGATGTACCCCACCCATTCGTGCGTCTCACTACCTTCTTCAGTGACAAAGTAATTCGCAGCAAACATCGCGGCTACTGTCCAGTGAGTAAGACGTACAACAATGTCCCAAACGTAAGGTTTAGTCATCTTCTTCCTCTTTAACTTTGCTCATATCCACTGGGTTGAAATAGATTTCAGTCTTCTTCCCTTTGGCGTTATAGCCATACAACTCATAACAGCCAGTGCTGGTCTTTTTAAATTTCTTAATTTTGTATCCCATATCCTGAACTTGCTGTTTAGCTTGGTCAAAAGACATCCATTTAGATTCAGGTTCTTTGGTACAAACAGGGTCAGCCATTGCTAATGAGGATGCAGCCATTAACGTTACGAATAAACCAGAACGAAGCATTGCGTTAGTAGTCATGTTCTCTCCTAGAGAATCTCGGTTAACGATCAAGGCTAAGTTTGGAGAAGAATTCTTAAGGAATGCTTAAGAGTTCCTCAGTAAGCTTCATTCACACGTCAAAGGTGGGCTAGATCTAATATCGGTACAATTTTTATCTTAAATTTTTGTATCAGCTATTCTTAATTTGTTTGCTAACAATGCAGAGGTGTCTATGAACTGGTTGGGAAACCTAACAATCACCAAGAAACTGATCGGACTGATTGTCACGTTATTGGCTTTGACCTTAATCGTTTCTTCTTATGCGGTCATCAAGATGGAACGTGTTGCCAAAGAAATTGAAGGTATTGCCCATGAAAATTTACCTCTTGTAAAGCTGGCAAGTAATATCACCATAAAACAGTTGGAAGGCGCTGTTTTGTTAGAGAAGGCTTTTCGATTAGCGGAAATTCCTTCGGGAGAAAACCAGCAGGCTATGGCTAAGTTTGTTTCCCAAGTCAGGCAATCATCTACCTATTTTGACGAGGAAATCGTCAATGCTAAGTCACTTCTTATCGAAGCAAAAAAACAGGCAGTTACAAGCAAGCAAGTTAACCATCTTACTCAATTAACGAGTAATTTGGCTCAGCTCGAAGAACATCACAAAGGCTATGAGAAAACCTTGTTTTCTATTTTGGATGCATTGGAAGAGAAACAAAACAGTGAGGCAATGGCCTCAGTCGTTCATCAATTTGAACAGAGTCAACAGCTACTCAACAAAGAGCTGGCCAATTTTTTAGTCGGTTTAGAAAATGCTACAGAGAATGCTGTATTGGTGACGGAAGAGGAAGAGCACGAAGCCTTGATTGGTATGGCGACGCTCTCTATCGCATCGATTATTTTTGGTTTAACTGTCGGCATACTGTTTAGTCGCAGAATTGTCAGTTCCATGAGCCGGGCGCGAAATGTTGCCGCGAGTATGGCGCAAGGTAACTTTGATCAGATGATTGAAGTGAAGTCGAATGATGAAATTGGTCAACTGATGTCGAGTATGAATGTGATGGCTAGTTCATTAAGTAAGATGATCGGAGAGGTTATGAGCCGAACCGATGCAATTGCAGCAACAGTGACGCAGTTGTCGGCTGTGGCAGAGAGTAATCGGCAGGCAATGCAAGTTCAGCAAGAAAACACCGAACAAGTCGCGTCAGCCATGACTGAAATGGCCGCAACCATCACTGAGGTGGCGAGTAATGCGGATAGCGCAGCATTTGCTACGTCTCGCGCTGAAACCAATGTCAAAGAAGGCTGTTCAACGATTGATATGACACAAGAGCTATCCGCTATGCTGGTGGAGCAAGCAAGTCAATCGCAGAACATGATTCTTGATTTAAAGAACAGCACGCAAAAAATACAAGATTTCGTCAAAGTCGTGGATGGAATCTCAGAGCAGACCAACTTACTTGCCCTAAATGCTGCAATAGAATCCGCGCGGGCAGGGGAGCAAGGTCGTGGGTTCGCTGTTGTCGCTGATGAAGTTCGGGCTCTTGCATCTCGCAGCCAACAAGCCACAAACGAAATAGGCAACTTGATTGAAATGCTAGTTAAGAGTTCAGATCATGCCCATAACGCGATGAACCAGAGCAACGAAAAAGTGCATCAAACTTCCGAATGTATTCAACAAGCAAGGAATCAGTTGAACCACATTGCTACCGCATTGGCTGAACTATCGGAATCCAACACTCAGGTTGCAGCCGCTAGCGAAGAACAAGCGGTTACTGCGGACCAAATAAGCCAGAACTTAATAGGAATTAAAGATTCCGGAGATCGGGTGTTACAAAGTACGGAAGAAACAGCGATGGCTAGTGAAGGATTAGCTGTACAGGCAAATGCGTTGCGAACGCTGATGTCCGCTTTCCAAGTAAGAACGGAATGCGCCTCTTAGTTGCTTGTTGAATGTAAGCTCAATACTCATAAGCATACTTCTGCAACCTGAGCCGTTGTGCCTTTAACTTGAGTCTAACTTATTGGTGGCGCTGGTTTATGACTGAACTGCATCTGCTCAAATCGAATCAATATGGCTATAGCGCAGAAGAGGAAGAGATCCTTGAACAGATATCATTGCCTCTGAACCGCTGCAATGTACCGTCTAAACTTTTGGCGAGTTTGAGTTATCAACAAACCCCCATTTTGTTGCAAATTGATGGTTTACATCTCTGGTACCCCACACTACATGAGTTGTTGCAACAGGCTGGCAATTACGAACAAAGAGCCAAGAACTTCATAAACTTCATGTCTCAACACTTTCATCTCTCTTGTATGGATGAGAGTGCGAATGAGTATATAGACCCTCCACCAAGGCAAAAGCTTAACTATCGCCGGCTAGTATTAGGCTGGTTGTTTGATTCTGACAATGAACAGGGAGCCGCTTGGCGAAGTTGGGTAGAGTCCAGATTTGGTCTGCTTACCAGCTTTCATAAAGTGTCACTGCATGGCCCCGACACTCCTGAGTATTTAGATTTCAGGAAGGTGTGTTCTCGCGCCACTTATAACACCAATGAGCTCTATGCCCAGCTCGATCTGTTGTATTTCTTTTGCCAACAAGAACTTGGTTTACGCTATCAGGGGGCAGAGTGCTTAACTTTGTACCGAGGATGTTGTGAACAGCCGGAGTACATAATTAATGGCGAAAATGTGAAACTGTTTAATAACTTGAGTTCGTTCACTGCGGACCCGGAAAGTGCCCTACGTTTCGGGTCAAAAGTGTTTGCGGTGTCTGTTCCTCTCTACAAAATCGTTTACTTCGATTCTCTGTTGCCTTGCAGTCTGCAAGGGGAGCAAGAGTTTATGGTTTTAGGAGGGCTTTACAGGATTGATCGTCGGACTTTATAAAAGTGGCACGTAATGTGTGAGCCGCTATACAAAATTCCAATCACACTTGGTCAATATGTAAGCGGTTATCTAAAGTAATATTACTGATTGAAAAATAAAGAATTTGGAATTCTGACAATTTTATTAACTGGAGCAATTGTTCTAATGACATAAATCCTAATAAAATAATGTTTTATTGGGTAAGTGATTGTATTTTAAGCAATATGATTCGTTCGGAATACGCATGTACGCTCGAAAGTTATTGCGGATTATTGTGAAGTGCTTCAAAATTAACGAATTAGTATTTCTTCTTAGTTAAGAATGAGGTTTTGATGAAAGTTGCGGATATTTTTAAACATCATGCTGAGAACTTAGTTAAGCATAATGAGTTTAAACAATTGATGCCTCCAACAGTGCGTGAGTACTGGGGAGAGTTATTGGATAAAACCAATAGCCGCCAGCTTTTTTCATGGGTGAAGGATTTTCACCAGCCAGCAAATGAAGATGTTCCTGTTGTTGAACCTATCGTATTAAAACCAGAAGCTCGGGCGGTATATAACCAACTTGAGTCGAAGTTAGGTGAAGTTATCCATACAGGGGATTGGTTATTGGTTGATCAGAACAGAATCAATCAGTTTGGCGCAATTACGGAAGATATGCAGTGGATTCATACGGATCCTGAAAGAGCTCAAGCAGAGTCACCATTTAAAACCACTATCGCACACGGTTTTCTTACATTAGCACTATTGCCTAAATTGACGGACAGCGTTGATGAAGACAAATTGCTATTTCCGACCGCGAAAATGATGGTGAACATTGGCTTAAACTCAGTGCGTTTCCCTTATCCAATAAAAGTAGATAGCCGTGTAAGAGCGGTAAGCACATTGTCAAAAGTAACGCCAATCAAGAAAGGTTTAGAGATTGAGCGTGAAATCAAAGTTGAAATTGAAGGTGTTCGCCGCCCAGGTTGTGTCGTAACATCTGTTATTCAATTGCATTTTTAACACATTGATTTTTTTAAAAAAGGAGAGCATCAGCTCTCCTTTTTTTGTCGTACTTACTTGTATTTCGTTGTTGGAATATATCCATACTCTTCAATCAATTTTTTCACTCTGTCTGACTGAATAAATCTGAACAGCTCTTTAGTTTCTTGCTTATCTTTCTCTGGGTAGTGGAGTAGCAAGAATGGACGAGAAAGTTGATATTCGTGGTTAGCAATAGTTTCTGGAGTTGCTTCGACGCCTTCAAACTTAATTGCTTTGATTGAACGGTCAACTGAGCCAGTAGAAATAAAACCAATCGCTTGTGAGTTATGGTTTACCAGCGTTTTCACCATGCTGTTGCTATTGACGACCAGATTGTTTGGGCTGATGTCTGAAACCAATCTGTCTTTAATTACCTTGGTGAGTCCAAGCAGGCTTTCAAAACTAAAGCGTGAACCAGAAGACGCTTCGCGTGTTACCACCGCAATTTTTTGATCGTTGCCACCCACTTGTTTCCAGTTGGTAATTTTGCCTTTGTAGATGTCGTATAGCTGCTCACGGGTTAAGTTCGCGATTGGGTTGGATTGGTTAACGACAACGGCCAGACCATCAAATGCAATGACGAATGTCTGTAATGACTCTTCTACTTCATCGTCCGTCAGGTAACGAGAACTCATCGCTACGTCTGCAACGCCTTTCTTTAGCAATGTAATACCAGCGGTAGAACCCACACCTTGAACCGCAATATAGGTATCTTTGTGGCTAGCGTTATATTCTTCTGCAATCACATCCATGATGCGTGCAACAGAGGTCGATCCAGAAACGTTGATTTCGCTAGCATGTGCGAAAGAGGTAACTAGAAAAAGCGAGCAAAGAGTGGCTAGCGCAACTCGAAACATAATGGAACTCCAAGCAAAAATAAGTACAGATTCAGCGGCACATCATATTGCGAATAAATGACAGTTTTATGAAAGTGTTTGATAGTACGCATAGAAATATAGGCGGAATATCTCTAGTGTGACGTTGAGTCTGTTTATCTTTGAAGTTTAGTTTTGTTCGCATTATAAATATTCTTTTCACAGCAAAAAGCCGTAAAAGGATAAACAGAGCCTATTGAGTTATACTGAGTTAACTTTAAGAGACTTGGATTGACTGGCTCTTAATGCTGTATTCGGTCACAAGATAATGGGGTATCCAAGGTCATGACGGTCGTAAACTTGTTACAGCGTCAAATTGAACGCAGGGCAGAACTTGTGTGCCATAGCCGCAATCGCAGTCTTCCTGTGGATTTAGGAAAATCGAGTTTTGAACCGATAGATAATGGTGTTCAGTTTATACAACAGCACTACAAGCTGGACTCTGTGCATAGTGAGTACTCAAGTCCGGTTGCTCGTATCGTTTGGGATGCAGATAAACGCCATTGGGAGCTTTATATCCCGACCCGAGAGGATAATAGTGAAATGTGGGTTCCTTACCCGTTTCTCTCCAAAAGCTCTGATTTAACGGCAGTGATGCGTGAAATTGAAAAAGATCCGAAATCCTACTTCTGGTCGTAAATTGAGTCAGTGTGTTGAATAAAAAAGGCATTCCAATGGAATGCCTTTTCTGTTTGAAGCAAATGAAGTTGCGAAACTTATTGTTCCGCACTCTCTTCTTGGCTTATTTCCGTCTGCTGAGTGTTCTCAGTTTGCGCTTCAACTTCTGGTTGTGGCTCATCGGCAAATACCTGTGTTGGCTTGGCGACAATGCTGCGGTTTTCTTGACTGACATCTGTCAGTACCACTTCAAGCGTATCACCTAAACGGTATACCACTTCTTTATCGATGGTGATAATGCCTTGGTCACCGTTGCAATCTAAACGTTCTTTGTTTGCAAGGATTAATGAAGCAGGGATGAACGCCGCTGCGCCATTTTCGAGTAAACGCACACGAGCACCAGCACGATTAATATCAAAGATCTCTGCGTTAAACAGGGTTTGCTTGCTTGGCTCTTCTGCAAGAGTTCTTGCGTACAACCAATCAGCAACGTTACGCTCTGCAATCTTGTGATGTTTGCGATGCAGCGCAAGCTCTTCGCCTACGGTTTCATCTGGCTGCTGCACAGGCTCTTTATTCAAGATGTGTGCTTTAAGCATGCGGTGGTTAATCATGTCACCGTACTTACGAATTGGAGAAGTCCAAGTCGCATAAACCTCTAAGCCCATAGCGTAATGAGGAAGTGGCTGGTTACCAATTTCACTGTAGCTTTGACATTTACGGATGCGGTTATCCAAGTAAGAAGTTTCCTGATCGCACAACCAACGACGAAGCGCAGCAAAACCTTCAAGTGTTGCTAGGCTTTCTGCATCGCACTGAGCACCGTTCGCGGTCATCAGCTCAACTACATCGGCCATCTTGTCAGCTTTAAAGCCTGCATGAGTGTTAAAGACGCCTGCATTAAAGGTTGATTGAAGGACTTTACCTGCACAAATATTTGCCGTGATCATCGCCTCTTCAACAAGGCGGTTTGCTGTGCGGCGCATATCAGCATGAATGGCGATAACGTCGTTATCTTCGCTCAGTTCGAAACGGTAATCAGGGCGGTCTGGGAACACTACCGCATTTTTCTCACGCCAGTTTGCACGAGCTTGAGAGAATTCATACAAGGTGCGCACAACATCGGCGATAACATCTGTCGGTTGCCAATCTTGTGAAGAACTGTTTTCCAACCAGTCAGATACGTGGTCGTAAACGAGACGAGCATGTGACTGAATGTTCGCAGCAAAGAAGCGAATGTCGTCCGCAATAACACCGTCTGCGCTTACTGTGACAGTACAGCAAAGGGCAGGGCGCACTTGATTTTCAATCAGAGAACATAAGTCATCAGCTAAATCTCGCGGCAACATCGGGATATTGCGACCCGGTAAATAGATAGTGAAACCACGCTCACGTGCCACTTTATCCATCTCATCATCAGGGGTGATGTAGGCGGTAGGGTCTGCAATCGCAATGGTTAGCTCAAAGTTACCGTTATCCAGTTTTTTTGCGTATAGCGCATCGTCCATGTCTTTGGTTGATGCGCCATCAATGGTCACAAACGGGATATGGGTTAAGTCACAACGCTCAAGGTCGGCATCATCTTTAAGCTGCCAGTTCTCGATACCTGCAGGTTCACTGTTAGGCAGATCATTTTCGGCCAACGTTACCCACCAAGGTGCGATTTTATCGTCAGAATCCGTAATTTTTTCTGAGATTTCTGCGAGAAAGTTGTCTTCGCCTTTTAGAGGGTGACGAACGAGATGGGCAACAACCCAGTCACCTTCTTGGAAGTGTTCCGGATTCAACCCTTTTTTAACTTTTGCTTTTAGTGGCAGTTTTTTCAGTTGAGGATGATCAGGTGCAACGTTGAGTTTGCCCTTGAATAACTTTACTCGGCCAATAAAGCGAGTCAGAGATTGTTCGACAAGTTCTTGTGGTTCTGCAACTTCCCGCTCTTTTTCGGTGCGGATAATGGCAATCACTTTGTCTCCGTGCATACATTTCTTCATGTACGGAGGTGGAATAAAGAAACTGTTTTTACTATCGACTTCTAAGAATCCAAAACCTTTATCGGTGGCTTTAATCACACCTTCTTTCTTTGGCAGGTTTTCTTGAATTTGTTGCTTTAGTTGAGCAAGTAACGGGTTGTCTTGGAACATGTCTTCTATTTCTAGCTTAGTGAATTGCGCACACTATAATCATTACAGGCAATGATTACTACCCAGCGAAGACCTTTCTCAGGCAATTTGACCAATGCTATTTGTACGTTTGTTGGTGCAAATTGCTTACTAATAAAAGGGTTGGAACGGGGCTTTGATGATTTTTTATCCTTTAAGAGAATAAATTGTGATGAATTTCAATTTTTTCTAGCTTTTTTTATGCTTTTAAGGAATAATCCGCCTCCCTTATATGTCCCTAGTGGCTTGATGCGTTACAAAACTTATCCGTATCTGAACGGAATCAGACAATCGCAGGATTGGTTGGAAATGGTGGAGCACATGGGACCTTGGTTATTTATTATTTTAGTGGGATCCCCATGTCTGATACTGTGATTCAATTCAGTGACTTAGCACTTAACAGTGCTGTTCTTTCTGCCCTTAACTCAATGGGCTTCGTTTCTCCAACTCCAATCCAAGCTGCTGCTATTCCTTTCCTTTTGGAAGGTCGTGACGCACTAGGTAAAGCGCAAACGGGTACAGGTAAAACTGCTGCATTCTCGTTACCGCTACTAAACAAAATTGATTTATCTCAGCATAAACCTCAAGCAATCATCATGGCTCCAACTCGTGAGCTAGCGATTCAGGTTGCTGCTGAAATTAAAAACTTAGGTCAAAATATCACTGGCCTTAAAGTTCTAGAAATCTACGGTGGTGCATCTATCGTTGATCAAATGCGTTCTCTACGTTCAGGTGCTCACATTGTTGTTGGTACTCCTGGTCGTGTGAAAGACTTGATCACTCGTGAGCGCCTACACCTAGACGAATGTCATACTTTCGTTCTTGATGAAGCAGACGAAATGTTGAAGATGGGCTTTGTTGACGACGTTACTTGGATCATGGAGCAAGCTCCTGAATCTGCGCAACGCGTACTGTTCTCTGCAACTATGCCTCCAATGGTTAAAACCATTGTTGACCGCTTCTTACGTGATCCTGCTCGTGTAGACGTTGCTGGTTCAAACCAAACTGTTGCGAAAGTAGAACAGCAATTCTGGGTTGTAAAAGGCGTAGAGAAAGACGAAGCGATGAGCCGTCTGCTTGAAACTGAAGAAACTGATGCGTCAATCGTATTCGTTCGTACTCGTCAAGATACTGAGCGTCTTGCAGACTGGTTAAGCTCTCGTGGCTTCAAAGCTGCTGCACTGCACGGTGATATTCCTCAGTCTCTACGTGAGCGTACTGTTGACCACATCAAACAAGGTGTTATTGATATTCTTGTTGCAACTGACGTTGTTGCGCGTGGTCTTGATGTGCCACGAATCACTCACGTATTTAACTACGATATTCCATTCGATGTTGAGTCGTACATACACCGTATCGGTCGTACAGGTCGCGCTGGCCGTAAAGGTAAAGCGATCCTGTTAGTTCGTACTAACCAACTTCGCATGCTTCGCACTATTGAGCGCGTTACTCGTTCATCAATGGAAGAAATTCAACTTCCACACCGTGATCAAGTAGCAGAAGCTCGTCTTTCTCTACTTGCTGCTGAGCTAGCGGCTGAGAAAGAAAACAACACAGTTCTTGATAAGTTTGCAGAACTAGTAGAGAAGCTACAAGCGTCTCTAGAAATGGATGCTGCAACACTATGTGCAATCTTGTTGAAACGTCAACAAGGTAAGCGTCCACTGTTCTACACTGGTGAAGATCCAATGATCGCAGCAGTAGAGCGTGATAAGCAACGTCGTCGTGACCGTCGTGATGATCGCGGTGAGCGTAGCGAAGGTGGTCGTCGTGAATTCGGTAGCCGTGACAACGCTGATTGGGAAACTTACCAACTTCAGGTTGGTCGTGACCAAGGCGTACAAGTTAAAGACATCGTTGGTGCTCTTGCAAACGAACTAGGTCTAACCAAAGGTTCTATCGGTGCGATTAAACTGGCTCAAGGTCATACATTTGTTCAGCTTCCTAAGACTATGTCTTCTGAAGTAACTGGCAAACTACGTAAACTGCGTATCCGTCAAAAAGAAGTGGGTGCGGTAGTGTGTGATTTTGATGATTTCCGCGAATCTCGTGGTCGTCGTGAAGGCGGACGTCGTGAAGGTGGTAACCGTGACGGTGGCTTCCGTGGTAACCGTGATGGCGCACCTCGTCGTGAAGGTGGTTTCCGTGGTAACCGCGAAGGTGGCAGCCGTGAAGGTGGTGAGCGTCGTTTCGACCGTAACCGTGGTGGCGACAACCGTGGTAACTACCGTGGTGAACGTGGTCACAGCCGTCGTAGCCAAGAAGCTTAATTGACTGCTGCTAAAGCTTGATTGAGTAAACCCATGGTGAAAACCATGGGTTTCTTTTTTTGATTGGGTTAATAAACTCAGTCTAATCAGGCTTGAACGTAATGATTGCTTGAGATTTCACCCATATCCGTTAGAATGCTCAGCTCGTGTTAACGATAGTGCATCCGTATTTGCGCTTTGAGTTAATGCGTTAAGAAATGATTTATCGAGTGCTTGTTTTTTATCATTCTGATTTTTAAGCACAATATTTAAACAAGTGTTGCTTGGTGTGCAACACCACTGTAAGGACAATTCATGCCTATTATTACTCTTCCTGACGGTAGCCAACGTCAATTTGATAACCCAATTTCTACAATGGATGTCGCTCTATCTATCGGCCCTGGTCTTGCTAAAGCAACGATTGCAGGTCGCGTTGATGGCGTTCGTGTTGATGCTTGCGATTTGATCGAAAACGATGCAAGCCTTGAAATCATCACGGTTAAAGACGAAGTTGATGGCCTAGAAATTGTTCGTCACTCTTGTGCTCACTTGCTTGGTCATGCTCTTAAGCAGCTATACCCAGAAGCAAAAATGGCGATTGGTCCTACGATCGATAACGGTTTCTACTACGATATCGATGTAGAACAACCTCTATCTCAAGAAGATTTAGAGAAGATCGAAGCTCGCATGCAAGATTTGGCGAAAACCAAATATCAAGTTGTGAAAAAGAACGTTAGCTGGCAGGAAGCTCGCGATACATTTGAATCTCGTCAAGAACCATACAAGATGGAAATCTTGGATGAGAACGTATCTCGCGATGATCGTCCAGGTCTTTATCACCATGAAGAATACATCGACATGTGTCGTGGTCCACACGTACCGCACATGGGCTTCTGTCAACACTTCAAACTGTTGAACGTTGCAGGCGCATACTGGCGCGGTAACAGCGACAACAAGATGCTACAACGTATCTACGGTACAGCTTTCCACGATAAGAAAGCACTTAAGGCTCACCTAACTCGCCTTGAAGAAGCGGCGAAGCGTGACCACCGTAAACTGGGTAAGCAACTTGACTTGTTCCACATGCAGCAAGAAGCTCCGGGTATGGTGTTCTGGCACCACAATGGTTGGTCAGTATTCCGTGATCTAGAAGTATTCATCCGTCAAAAACTGACTGAATACGGTTACCAAGAAGTGAAAGGTCCACTCATGATGGATCGCGTTCTTTGGGAACGCTCTGGTCACTGGGACAAATACGCAGACGCAATGTTCACAACCTCTTCTGAGAACCGTGAATACGCGATTAAACCAATGAACTGTCCTGGTCACGTTCAAATCTTTAACCAAGGTTTGAAATCATACCGTGATCTGCCATTACGTATGGCTGAGTTCGGTTCATGTCACCGTAACGAACCATCAGGTTCTCTACACGGTATCATGCGTGTTCGTGGCTTCACTCAGGATGATGCTCACATCTTCTGTACTGAAGACCAAATTCAGCAAGAAGTAACATCGTGCATTAAGATGGTATATGACACATATACTACTTTTGGCTTCGATAACATTGCAGTAAAACTTTCTACACGTCCTGAACAACGTGTAGGTAGCGATGAAATTTGGGATCGCTCTGAAGAAGCACTAAAACTTTCACTTGAAGCTATGGGCATTGCTTATGAGATTCAAGAAGGTGAAGGTGCGTTCTACGGTCCGAAAATTGAGTTCACGCTACACGACTGTCTAGATCGCGCGTGGCAGTGTGGTACTGTTCAGCTTGATTTCAACCTACCTTCTCGCCTAGGTGCGACATATGTAGGTGAAAATAATGAGCGTTTAGTGCCTGTAATGATTCACCGCGCTATTTTAGGCTCTCTTGAGCGCTTCATCGGTATTCTTATTGAAGAGTACGCTGGTTTCTTCCCAACTTGGTTGGCGCCAGAACAGGCTGTTGTCATGAATATTACTGACAAACAAGCTGATTACGCTCAAGAAGTAGCACAAAAGCTACAAAAAAGTGGCATTAGAGCAAAAGCGGACTTGAGAAATGAGAAGATAGGCTTTAAAATCCGCGAACACACTTTGAAGCGTGTACCGTATATGCTTGTTTGTGGCGACCAAGAAATGGAAGCTGGCGAAATTGCAGTACGTACTCGTAAGGGCAAAGACCTAGGCAAATTTAAGTTGGATGACTTTATTTCATACATCCACGCCGAAGTTGAAAGCCGTAAGCTTAATCTGGAGGAATAAACTATTAAAGGCGGAAGACGTGGCCAAGTTCCGGCCAAGCAAAACCAGCACCGTTTAAACGGTGAAATTCGTGGCGTTCGTGAAGTTCGTTTAACAGGCGCTGATGGTGAATCAGTTGGCGTTGTGTCAATCCAAGAAGCACTAGCTGCTGCCGAAGAAGCTGGTATGGATCTCGTAGAGATCAGCCCTAACGCCGAGCCACCAGTTTGTCGTGTGATGGACTATGGCAAGTTCCTCTTCGAGAAGAGTAAAGCTGCGAAAGAGCAGAAGAAGAAGCAAAAGCAGATCCAGATTAAGGAAGTAAAATTCCGTCCTGGGACTGATATCGGAGACTATCAGGTAAAACTACGCAACCTGACCGGTTTCCTTGAAGAAGGCAACAAAGTGAAGGTAACAATTCGCTTCCGTGGCCGAGAAATGGCTCACCAAGAGATCGGTGTTGACGTTCTAAATCGTTTGAAAGAGGACACTGCAGAATTTGCTGTTGTTGAATCTTTCCCAACGAGAATTGAAGGTCGCCAAATGATCATGGTGCTTGCCCCTAAGAAGAAGTAATTAACGGCTTACAAGTAATGAACCTAGCCGCGTCCCTTTCAAGTAAAGGCACAAGGCTGGGTTTTATTCGCCCTAATTACGTTGTTTATTAAACTACTACAATGCGGAGTTATTCATCATGCCTAAGATGAAAAACAACAAAGGTGCTGCTAAGCGTTTCAAGAAAACTGCTGGTGGTATTAAATACAAGCACGCGACTAAACGTCACATCCTGACTAAGCGTACTACTAAGAACAAGCGTCAACTACGTCCAAATGCAATCCTTCCTAAATGTGAAGTGGCTGCAGTACTACGTATGTTGCCATACGCTTAATTCTTTTTAGTTTATTTATCGTTTAGTTTAGGAGAAGCATAATGCCTCGCGTAAAACGTGGTGTACAAGCTCGTGCACGTCATAAGAAAGTTCTAAAACAAGCTAAAGGTTACTACGGAGCACGTTCACGTGTTTACCGCGTAGCTTTCCAAGCTGTTACAAAAGCTGGTCAATACGCATACCGTGACCGTCGCGCTAAGAAACGTCAATTCCGTCAACTATGGATTGCACGTATCAATGCGGCATCTCGTCAAAATGGTCTATCTTACAGCCGTTTCATCAACGGTCTTAAGAAAGCATCTATCGAGATCGACCGTAAGATCCTTGCGGACATCGCAGTATTCGACAAAGCAGCATTTACTGTTTTAGTTGAAAAAGCGAAAGCTGCTCTTTAATTAGCAGTCAAGTTTTGAAAAAGGAGAGCATTAGCTCTCCTTTTTTTATGTCTGAAATTTGTACTTGTATAAAATTTTTGTCGTGTTATTAGTATGTTAAATACTACCGATGGGTAGCTAGTGCCTTTTTGCAAACGTTGA
Source organism: Vibrio plantisponsor (assembly GCF_013041605.1). Lineage (GTDB taxonomy): Bacteria > Pseudomonadota > Gammaproteobacteria > Enterobacterales > Vibrionaceae > Vibrio > Vibrio plantisponsor. The sequence continues at coordinate 667,239 of NZ_JABEQC010000001.1, forward strand.
TGAGGAAGAATAATGGAATATTCATTGAGAAAAGCAGTTGAAACGGATGTTGATTTCCTGCTCGAGCTACGTGAAACCACCATGGGTCAATACTTAAGAGAAGTGGGAATGCCCACGGGCAGAGAAGCTTATCTTGAAAGAGTTCATTACGCCTTTGACCAAGCTCAAATCATCGTTATCAATGACGCTCCTGCTGGTTTGTTTAAAGCTCAATTCAACCCAGATATTAACGAGTGGTATCTGGTTCAGATCCAACTTCACCCTGATTATCAAAGCAAAGGCATCGCGAATCGTCTTATTTCAAATTTGATTAGTAAAGCTGATGCATCAGGTTCAACGGTGGGTTTAAGTGTTGTCAAAACGAATCCGGCGCAACGACTCTATTCGAGACTTGGATTTGAGCGAGTAGGGGAAACCGATTTCGAGTACTTGATGCAATATACCCCTGCAAAAACAGCGTAAAGAATGACTCATATTGACCCTGTGACGCATTTGTCTCACACAAACTGACACTATGGAGAAATGTGTGATTACCATTCGAGACTACCGAGAACAAGATGCTCTGACGCTTTGGGCTATCCATCACTACACGATCCGTAACATCAATGTGCGTGACTATTCTCAGGCACAAATCGAAGCGTGGGCTCCAGATAATTTCGACCTCAATGTGTGGCAGAAGCGAGTGGATGCTTTGAACCCGTTTGTTGCGACGATAGATGGTGTCATCGTGGGTTACACCGACTTGCAACTGGATGGATTAATCGACCATTTTTTCTGCCATCATGAGTATCAGGGCAGAGGGATTGGTAAGGCTCTGATGAATCATGTCTTTAGTGTGGGAAAACAGAAAGATATCAAACACTTCTATTCTCACGTTAGTATTACTGCTCGCCCATTTTACGAACACATGGGATTTTCCGTTGCGAAAGAGCAACTGATGGAAGTGCGCGGCCAAAGACTCAAGAACTTCCTAATGATTAAAAACGTCGATTAAAAATTACTCTTACTTCTTTCACCTCTTTTTAGTTGAGTACAGTGAATTATGGATAGCAGAAGCCAGTTGTTTCTAGAACAGTACCTAAACTCTTTGCCTGTCGAGATAGCGCAGCAATACACCTCTTTTAGTTCTGATTATTTTTGCGCCGATGAATACAACGCGAATGTCTGTGCGGATTTGATTCTCAAGGGAGAAAAGACGGCATCTTGCAGCATGGATTACTGGTATAGCCACAAAGGTGAAACTATGCCTGAAACAGGGCATCTTCTGGTGGTAACAGACTGGCAAGGCGAGCCTAAATGCATCGTTGAAATAACATCAGTTGAGAAATGCCGATATAAAGATGTCACGCAAGAGTTGGCTGCTGCGGAAGGAGAAGGAGATAAAACACTGACTTGGTGGCGTCAAGCTCACTGGCGATTCTTCTCTTTGGAATGTGAAGAATTAGGCATTGAACCAACTGAAGACATGCTGCTGGTCTTGGAGCGTTTTAAGGTTGTTTATTCTTAACAACCCTAAGCGTCAGTCGATAACCCGTTCGGGCCACAGGGTGGTAATGGCCTTGAGTAAAATAAGGAGCGAGTAGTGAAAATAGCCATACTTGATGATTATCAGAATGTGGTTAAAGCGTTGGATTGCTTTAACTTACTCGCTAATCATGAAGTAACCGTTTTTACACAGACGTACTCTGAATCGGAGCTTGTCGCAAAGTTGACCGATGTCGAGGCGATTGTTCTTATTCGTGAACGCACTGTGATCACAGAGTCTCTGCTCAGGCAGCTACCCAATTTGAAGTTGATTAGCCAGACCGGAAAAGTCAGCAATCATATTGACCCGAATTTGTGCGCCAAGTTTGGTGTTGAAGTGTTAGAAGGGAGAGGTTCTCCTATCGCACCTTCTGAGCTTTGCTGGGCGCTCATAATGGCCGCATCAAGGCACATACCGACTTATACACGCAACTTGCACAATAACGTGTGGCAAAGTTCAGACAGTTTGGGTTTAGGTAGAACCTTAAAAGGTTTGAAACTGGGTATCTGGGGGTATGGCAATATTGGGCAGCGCATCGCTCAGTATGCCAAGGCGTTTGAAATGTCTGTACAGGTATGGGGAAGTGAGAAGTCGCGTCAACTCGCCATCGAACATGGCTTCGAAGCAGCAGAAACGAAACAAGCATTCTTCGCTGAATCGGATATCGTTTCTCTTCACTTACGACTCAATGATGCCACCCGATTCTGTGTTACCGCGGACGATCTTAAACGGATGAAGCCTGATTCGTTATTTGTGAACATCAGCCGAGCCGAACTCGTAGCAGATTCAGCCTTGTATAACGAATTACTATCAGTTCCGACCAAGCGAGCTGCGGTCGATGTGTTTAATCTCGAACCTGCACTTCCTGATAATGAGCCTCTGTTGACTCTGCCTAACGTCACCGCCACTCCGCATTTGGGCTATGTCGAGAAAAACAGCTATGAGCTCTATTTCCGTCTCGCTTTTGAAAACATCCTAAACTTTGTGAAAGATCGAGCGGAAATGAATTAACCACCATTGACGTTTAGCTACTACCAGCATTATTGAGAAAAGGAACATAAATTGCCTCATTGTATTATTGAACACTCTGCAACTATTCCAAATGGCGAACTGAATCAGAAAGTATTTGCTGGTGCGATGGCGTCGAATCTTTTTGCGCCTGATGGTAGTGATATTAAAGTTCGCAGTATTGCCTATGAGCACTATCAAACGGGTTCAAAGCGTGAAGACTTCATTCACGTGACAATACGTATACTCTCTGGGAGAAATGAAGAGAGTAAGATGAAGCTGTCGCATTCTGTGTTAGAGCAGTTAAAGTCTTTATCGCTTTCTGAGGCCTCTTTGACGGTAGAGATCGTTGATATAGACAGAGGCAGCTACGCTAAGTGTTTAGTGTAACTGGGTATTGAGAATTATCAGGAGGTTATATGACTGAAGCAAAGACAAAAATGTACCAAGGTTCATGCTTATGTTCGGCGGTGAAATTTGAACTCATCGGGGAATTTCAGTCATTTTTCCTCTGTCATTGTTCACGCTGCCAAAAAGATACAGGATCCGCGCATGCTGCAAACTTGTTCGCGCCTTCAGCTAAGTTGGTTTGGACGCAGGGAGAAAACGATGTGAAAACGTATCTTCATCCCAACACCAGACACGCCAAAAGTTTCTGCCAACACTGCGGTTCAGCATTACCTATGGTAGCGCACAGCATCAAGAGTGTCGTCGTTCCCGCTGGGAGTTTAGATGAGGCACCGTCCATATTGCCGACAGCAAAAATCTTTGTTGGCAGTTGTGCAACTTGGTCTAAAGACCTTTCAGACATTCCATCGTTTGAAACACTCCCTAACGCTTAATCACACAGAAAGACACAGTAGGATGTTATGTCTAAAGTCGTTTTAAAAGGTTTCATCCTTGTTCCTGAAGCGGATTTGGATGCCGTTAAACAAGAACTGATCAATCACAAAAGGCTAACGTTGCAAGAACAAGGGTGTTTAGTCTTTGATGTGGTTGAAAATACCGATAACCCGTTAAGGTTTGATGTTTATGAAGAGTTTTTAGACAAAGCTTCATTTGAACAACATCAGCAGCGTGTTAAAGCGTCTTATTGGGGCGAAGTGACGCGAAATGTCGAGCGTTACTATGAGATTGTTGAATAATTTTTCGGGGAACTCTGAGATAGATAAGGTCTTGTTTGACCTTTCTGTTAAACTGCCCCTCCCATTTTTCTGTTATTGAGATACACCAAATGAGCCAACCGCAAGCTAACAATCCATTACACGGTCTAACCCTAGAGAAAATTCTCACTCAGTTGGTCGAACACTATGGCTGGGAAGGTTTAGATGCTGAGATTCATTTGAACTGTTTTTACAACGATCCTTCCATCAAATCATCTCTGAAATTTTTACGTCGCACTCAGTGGGCGAGAGACAAGGTAGAAGCCCTTTATATTCGAACCTTCTGTTAAGGTCTTTGTTGAACCAACAGCCGAAAATACTATGTCAAATAAGTAAGATTTGTTTTAAATTGAGCAAAATTTGTTTATCAGTTGAAGTGCAGATTAACAATCAAACGACGTCACGGAGGACGTATGCTCATTCGCAAAGTATCGAATTCAGATATTGATCCAATTGTACGGATCTATAATCACTACATTGCTACCACTACCATATCTTTCGAAGAACAACCCGTAAGTACCGAAGAGATGACCAACCGCGTAGAAAGCGTGATGAGTCTGGGGCTGCCTTGGATTGTCTTAGAACAAGACGGTGAAGTAAGAGGTTATGCTTACGCTAACCAGTGGAAAGCCCGCAGTGCATATCGTTATACCGTTGAACCCTCAATCTACGTTGCTCATGAAATGACAGGTAAAGGCGTTGGTCGTGCACTTTATGGTGAGTTATTGGAAATGTTAAAGGGCGCAGGTTACAAGAATGCGGTCGGTACGATTGCTTTGCCTAACCAATCAAGTGTGGCTTTGCATGAGCGCATGGGGTTTAAGAAAGTAGGCGAGTTCAACAATATTGGATTTAAGTTTGAACAGCCGATCTCGGTTGGTTATTGGCAGTTAGAACTCAATAGCTAGCTCGACAACCGAATAGCTGAAGATACCCTCGGTTGTTATTGACCACAGCGTTATGCTGGGTGTTATTTGTTGAGCCTGTGGCTCTCATTGTTTAAAATGGCCTACTTTTTTTATATCAGGTCATAAAAATGAGCGAAAACAACTCTAAACCAGCTTTACCAGATCATCTATCAGGCAATCCACGCAGCCCACATTTCGTTGCTGAGTGTTTTGAACACCATATTGGTATTCGTCTTAACGGTAAAGAGCGTACTGATGTTGAAGAGTACTGCATCAGTGAAGGTTGGGTAAAAATTCCTTCACCAAAAGCAAAAGACCGTTGGGGTAACCCAATGCTAATCACTCTAAAAGGTGAAGTAGAAGCTTTCTACAAGTAAGCCGCTCTTATCTTTGGCGAGCCATTACGAATCGCCATTTGAATTCGATACATAGGGTGCATGCTCTATGTATCTTTCCTCTCAGTTTTTCATTTTCCAATTAACCTCCAGTGCAAACACTGCTTTTTGTGAATTGCTGTTGTGACATTGTCACTTCGAAATCGATGCTACCTCCAAATGATAGTCGTGTTTATTTGCCCAACTAACTAAAGCAATCCCAACCATTATTTATATCGCTGATCTTCAACTGTAATTTTCAACGAGTTTCCCTTGCTGGCACTTCCTGAAATCCAATAGAGTGCTAGGCTTAAATAAAGTATTGAATCAAGCTATTGCCGATTGTTGTTTGACAATATGCCGTGATAACAAGCAACGATTTGAGGAAGGGATAACAATGAAACAACATGAGAAAATCAATTACGTTGAATATGCAGCGAAAGATTTAGTCGCCACTAAGACTTTTTTCTCTATGGTTTTCGGTTGGGAGTTTATTGATTACGGGCCAGACTACGCTGCGTTTTCAGACCAAGGGATTGATGGTGGCTTTTACAAAGCAGATGCTTGTAGCCAAAGTGCTAATGGTGGTGCGCTGCTGATCTTCTACAGTGCCAACATTGAGGAGACATTAGAGAAAGTACTGCTCAATGGGGGAGATATCGTGCGTCCTATCTTTGAGTTTCCCGGAGGTTGCCGTTTTCACTTTACAGAACCTAGTGGCAATGAGTTTGCTGTTTGGTCTGAAGGTTTAGGCGAACAATAACGGCTAAACGCTGGCAGTGAAGTCATGTACAAATGATTGGTTTTACCACAGCAGGGACAAGCCACGGGGCAGGAAACTATCTCTTCGACGTCTTATGAATAACGGTAAATCAACAGGTTAATTTATTTTCTTGTTGAATCTTTGTTGCATAACTATTACGTTCAGTAAACGATGATGTTCTCACTCCAAAGAGAGAGCATCTGTCTTGATTACAAGAAGTAAAAGGGTCAGGGATAGTTGTGGTAACGATTGAAAAATACAGCCCAATCAGGGAAGAAGAAGCCAGTCTGTTGAGTGTTCTAAGCGACCAAGCACAATTTACGGTCAGCAATGTTCCCCAAGTGGTTAAAGACTTAAAAGAGTCTGAACATCCCCACCTTATTATTTTTGAAGGTAAAGCGGTCGGCTTCTTTTTGCTCGATCTGAATTACTCTGAGAAATATCAGTTTGGACAGCACAAGGCGATAGGCGTAAGAGCGTTGCTGGTTGACCAGAAATATCAAGGTAAAGGTATTGCGACCCAAGCCATTAAAGCGTTACCAAGCTATGTGACAGAGCACTATCCCGACTATGAAGTCATGCAGTTAACGGTAAATTGCCGCAACAAGGCTGCTTATGCGTGTTATTTGAAATGTGGTTTTGTGGATAGTGGTGAGTTGTATACGGGCGGACCTGTAGGTCCACAAAACATCATGCAAAGAGAGTTGTAGATTTTGTCGACTACCGATAGTAGCAATACCCCCGCATCACCTTGTATTCGTCAATGTTGTTTGGATGAACAAGATGTTTGTGTTGGGTGTTTTCGGACTATAGAAGAAATCATTCATTGGAGTGCGTCTTCAGACGCAGAAAAAACTCAGATTATAGAGCGATGTAAACAGAGAAAAGAGCAGCGCAAACGTTGTTAATTAAAGAGAGTGTTGGAGTAATTATGACCGTTGAAATTCGAAGGGCTGAGCCATCAGATGCAAGAGCCATCAAACAAATTTATGAATGTAAAAATGCCTATTCGAGTACACTCCAACTCCCTCATCCATCGCTGACTTTGTGGGAAAAGCGTACGACGGATGTGCCAGACAATGTTTTTGTTTATGTTGCGTTAGTGGATGGAGAAATTGTTGGCAACTTGGGTTTTGAAGTTTGCACCAGCCCACGCAGGCGTCATGTGGCTTCTCTGGGTATGGGAGTGAAAGACGATGTTCAAGGCCGTGGCGTTGGTAGCGCTTTGCTTGCCACTGTGATTGATCTGGCAGACAACTGGCTGAATCTAAAACGGATCGAACTGACGGTATACAGTGACAATGTTCGGGCGATTAACCTGTATAAGAAATTTGGTTTTGCTGTTGAAGGTGAGTCGAAGGCGTATGCATTTCGCAATGGTGAATACGTCTCTGCCTATCATATGGCGCGAGTATTAGATTGATTGTGAGGATGTATGATGATCACCCTACGAGAAATGGATATTTCTGATTATCAAGCCGTAATCGAGTTATGGGGACAAACCGATAATTTGTCACTCAGAGACGCAGATTCTGAGCAAAACATCGCGGCGTATTTAGAGCGAAATCCTGCACTCAGCTTTGTCGCTCTTGATGGCGACATCGTTGTTGGTGCAGTGTTAGTCGGTACCGATGGCCGCCGTGGATATTTACAACACCTAGCGGTTGACGATCGCTATCGTGGGCAGAGAATTGGACAGGGGTTGGTTGACCAATCCATTCGCGCATTGGCGGCGCTCGGTATCTCGAAAACCCATTTATTTGTCTTGAATGAAAATCACAGTGCCAAAGGTTTCTACGACAAACTGGGTTGGTATCCGCGCAATGAGATAACTATGTATTCGTTTAATAGTTCAGACAACTTAAACGTCTAGCCAATATCCGCTCGAGCTGAAATAAAAACGGCGCTAGTAGCGCCGTTTTTAATGCTGTCGAACTTATTACAACTGCCGTGATTACCACATCAAGTCATCAGGTACGACGAAATCTGCATACGGATCGTCTTCTGCTGGAATATCCGCTTCAAGTGCTTTTTGTTCGATGACAGTGTTGTCGTCACGCATGGCGATTTTATTTGCCACGCCACTTGGAATCACTGCGTAAGTCTCTTCATAACGAGCAATCGCGACAATACCTTTGATCAGTTGATCGCGGATCAGTGATGTGACATACAGAGACTTCACAAGCGTTCCGTCAGTGAAGTTGTACTTGATATCGCCATCAGCAATATCAATTTTGTTCATTTCTACTAACTGCTTAATTTGAGCACGGATTTCTTTGCTTAGACGCTGCTCTTTCTGTTGCAGGCTCAGTTCCTTATCACGTTCTAGCTGAGCGCGTTTGTTCTCTTCAACCGCAGCTTTAACCTCACGCGCCTGCACACGAGATTTCTTCGAACCTTTTTTTGCTTTTTTTAATTTTTTCTCATTAACCAAGCCAGCTTTTAGCATCTGTTCTTGGAGAGTTAGCTTTGCCATCGATATGTCCAGTTCCTCAAATTTGTGCCATTTTAGCGGCTCAGGCCAAGCAAATAAAGCATCGACTGACATTGTTAGCTTTTAGCGTCAACTGAGTGAATGGCGTCGCCTCCCAATACCGCATCTTATTGTTCGAGATGTGATATTTATGCATTGCGAGTCCATGCACTGGGCGTTATATTCAAATTTTGGCTCGTACCATTTAATAAATTTCCACGTGGATCTGAGATATGGAATTAGAGTTATTAGAAGAAAAACATTTCCAATCACTTTTTGAGTTTGAGAAAAGCAACCGTGACTGGTTTGAGCAATTTGTGCCTCCAAGACCATCAAGTTATGACAGCTTTGCCAGCTTTCGCGATATTACGAATAGCTTGATTGAACAGCATGAAGAAGGCACTGGGTTCTTTTATGTGGTGGTTGAAGATGGTGAGGTGATTGCCCGCGCAAACATGATCGATGTAACGGATGACGAATGCGAAATTGGTTATCGGGTTTGCCAAAATTGGAGTGGTAAAGGCGTAGCCAGCTTTGCAGTGAAACAACTGATTGAGATTGCCCGTGATGAGTTGGATCTCCGCTTGCTGACAGCAAAAGCCGCTACCAATAATCCCGCTTCGATGCGTGTACTTGAAAAAGCGGAGTTTGTTCGAGTAGGACAAGAGAAAAATGCGTTTGTGCTTAATGGTAAAACGTTGTCTCTTGCCTGTTATGAGAAAACCCTAAACTAACCAGTTCCATTTTTTTCAACACGGTGGCTGTATATGGATTATTCAGCCACTTGATCTTGAGAGTATTCCAACTTCACTTCCGAATAAGCATCGATGATGTGCTGCACATCTGCTGAGTTACCGCTTTGCATGCGGCGATAGTGGTTTAATGTAGCTCGAAGGTATTTGCCTGCTGATGCGGCTTGTTGTTCACTGTTGCAATGCCAAATACGGCTGCCTGTTATCGTGACGGGTATTCTTTCTGCCGCTTTGGTTGAGACGTATATGATTTCGTAGAAACGGCTATTTTCTTCAAGCAACACTTCATCTATCAGTCCGAAATCGAGCTCAATCAGTTTTTGCCGTAAGGCGAACTGGTGATGGACAGGGCACAGCAAGAAGTCGATTGTTAGATTTGAATACTGACGGCGTATTTCACTGATGAAGTGCATCATTAAATCACCACCCACACCGGCAATAATTATCAGATGTTTACCTGAGTATTCTTCTAGAGGCAATTTGGCGACATCTAAGCAGTGGGTATGCCATTTAGATGATGAATGGGCGTAAAAGCGCTGCAGTTTACTTTCTACCTCTGACATTAGGCTTGGGACAATATCCACAAAATGAATATTGGCTGCCGCCTGTCTGTTTAGTAAGGAAGCGCCAAGAAAACCGTGGTCACAACAGCAATCCCAAATATGGTCGTAAGATGCCATGATCATCTGGTCAATTTGTTTGAGTCGTTTGCTGAGTTTCAATCAATGTACCTAAAACCTGTTTCAACGGGCGCATTCTAGAGGTTTTTCATCAGTTAGAAAACCGATAACAAGGTATTGAGTACAGGGTAGGTATGTGAAAATAGGACGAAGCTAATTCGGGGCATCTGTTGGCCCCGAAATCAATCTTTGAAGGTTATTCGAGTTCGACTGGTGGACGGAAGACCATCTCATGCATCACCACATCTTCTGGAAGTTCTAAGATCTGGTTGATGGTGTAGGCCACACTCTTCGCACTCATATATTGAGGGCGTTCCACTTCGCGGAAGTTAGTGTCCGTACCGCCTGGAAATAACGTTGTTACTTTAATGCCATGTGGCTGCGCTTCTTTCATTAAAATCGAACTGAAACCCGCAAAGCCTTGTTTCATCGCAGTGTAGACGCTCATGGTTTCGTTGGCGCGTTTTGCCACTGTGCTGACGACATTAATAATGAATCCCTTCTTCAACGGTTTCATTACGGTCAACGCTTCTCGGCTCAACAGAGCAGGAGCACGCAGATTCACAGCATACTGGTGATCAAACTCTTCCAGAGTGAACTCTTCAATGGCACATTTTCTCGAGTTCATCCCTGCGTTGTTGATAAGCACGTCCAGTTTGCCTAACTGATGATAGGCTTTGTTAAACATCTCAACTGTTTGTGTTGCACAACTTAAGTCCGCTTCAATAGTGAAGCATTGAGTTTCCGTTTGTAACTCGGCGAGTTTGTCGGTGTTTCTGCCAGTCGCAACAATCTTATGGCCTTTCGAAGCCAGCAGTTTTGTGAGTTCATAGCCGATGCCGCTCGTCGCTCCGGTGATTAGGATATTCATAGCTATTCGCTTTTATAGACAAGGTGGGTGATGTATAGATAGTGTCAGCATCCGGCTTCTTCGTAAAGAGAGATACGTACCGTAACAAAGTGATTGTGGTGTGAAATTAAGGGTACTGCGCGAAAATGTATATGGTTGAAGTCCTGTTTAGTAAGGAATACGATGGTTGAGCTCTCAACTCAATGATTTGACGAATGATTAACTCATATTTAAGCCGTAACAATAAAAGGAGCACACAATGAAAACCATAGGAATGTTGGGTGGAATGTCGTGGGAATCGACAGTGAGCTACTACAAAGCGATTAATGAAGGTGTAAAGCAGGCGCTGGGTGGATTGCACTCTGCGAAGATAGCGCTTTACAGTGTTAATTTCGAAGAAATTGAGAAATTACAACGAGTTGGCGATTGGGATCAAGCGGGTGCTATTTTAGGTAATGCGGCCAAATCCATACAGGCAGGCGGCGCAGATTTTTTACTCATTTGTACTAACACCATGCACAAAGTGCTTCCGCAAATAGAAGAGCAAATCGACATTCCTGTTCTTCATATTGCTGACGCGACGGCGAACAAGCTTATCGAAGATGGTATTTCAAAAGTAGGCTTGCTTGGTACAGCCTTTACTATGGAACAGGATTTCTACAAACGTAGGATCAGCGAAAAATTTGGTATTGAAGTTATCGTACCTGAACATGAAGAACGTGAAGTCGTACACCGAGTAATTTATGATGAGTTGTGTCAGGGACAGATCCTTTCCGAATCCAGAGAGCAATACATCAACATCATTGACAATTTACGTCGTGCAGGAGCCGAAGCGGTAATTCTGGGTTGCACAGAAATTGCTCTGTTAGTTGAACAACAACACACACAAGTAAAGCTGTACGACACGACAAAAATTCACGCTGAAGAAGCCGTGAAGCTCGCTCTTTCCAACTAAATTATTCCCATCCAAGTCGCCGGCGTTACGTCATCTTGGAGTTGTTTGGGACAAGAGGATGTAAATACAAAACTATGTTTGAAGGTTCTTCTAGGTATAGTTTGCCTAACATTATCGTCATTGCATTGATGTCGGCGTCGATTGGGCTGTTGTCTTCTATACCTCTCGCTGAGCTTTTTATCTCAGCAGCGGCAATTATTATTTTAAGAAAGCGCTTTGATGTGCAAATCGTCATTCCAAATTCACTTTTGATGTTTATCCAAGTGATATTAGGTATCAGTGTTGGCGCGACGATCTCCTTAGGCGAACTTTCCCATACCTTGAATCCAGCGGTGATTCTAGGTTTAGTGATCTGCTTGATATTACAAACAAGCTGTAGCTATTGGTGGCTTCACCATAAAGAAAAATGGAACCCGTTTGAATCCTTACTGGGTGCTGTTCCCGGTGCCATGGCCGCCATTTTGGTCATTAGCGAGTCGGGAAACAAGCCGTCACCAAGAGTGGTGTACTCTCACTCGGTTCGTTTGATCATATTGATTGTTTTAGCGGGCTTTATTTCAAACACTACGGTTAATGTAGCGATTGAACATACCATGATTGGCTGGCAACAGTGGGCGTTGCTTATGGGCGTCATTGCCGTCAGTATGATTTGCGGTAAGCTTTCGCTACGATTCGGTATACCAGCACCGTATATGATTGCATCGCTAGTGATTGCTGCTTTTTGTAACAGCTATGTCACGACGATAGATTTATCTGTGCCGTCGTTCATCGTCATCTTTGCCACGGGATTGCTCGGCTCATTGATTGGCGCTCGTTTAGCTGAAACCACTTTACGTGAGGCGATGTCCTATTCAAAGGCGGGTGTGTTTGTCACCATCATTGGTCTGCTTGTTGCAGCAGTGACGTCTTATATTGCATCGCATCTGTTAGGCTTAAGCTGGGTAGTTGTGCTGTTGGCTTGGGTGCCGGGCAGTGTGGAAGCCATGACGGCGGTTGCCCTGCTGCTTGGGTTGGAACCTGCGTTCGTCATGGTAAATCATGCGATTCGATTGTTACTTCTTTATACCTTGCCTGTTGTGTTGAAAAACCGATTGGAGCAGCTAAGAGAACAGCAGTAGTGCTTTGAACACTATTGTGGGACTTAAAGAGTTCGGATGTAAAAAAGCCCGCTATTACTAGCGGGCTTTTGCTTGTATAGCGCTAAATTATTTAGCGAATACGTCTTTAAAATCACGCTTCAGGATTGGGTCACGGCGAGCTTTCTTAAGCTGTTTCGCCATATCTTTCACACAATCGTAAAGAACTTTGTCAAGCAACTGAGCGCGGTACTGTTCTTTGTCTTCTTCTGTCATATCTTTTGGTAGTTGAATGCTTGGAAATTCTTCCATCACATTGATACCAGCAAACGCTTGGCTAACAGAAATAAGTGCATGAAACTGCTCAAAATTGTCCAAAATGTTTTGCGCACTCGCTGGAAGTTCATCCCAAGCTTCACGAACTGCTTCTTCAGAAACTTCGTGAATAGATGTCACCATTTGGTACATCTCTTCAGGTACTTGGTCGAATTCGATTACTTGGCGTAACTCTGGAGAGATGGCTTCTAAGTCCACTGTCGTTACTTCGTTTTGAGTTGTCTCAGACATGAAAAAATTCTCGGTAAGAAAAACTGTAATGCTAGAAATTTTAGGTGAAATGTCAACATAAGCTTTTCATTATTAAGCGGTGAAAGGCTATGAAAGTTATGCTATACGTAACTATATGATTGTAATAGAACGAGAATAGCATGGTAGCTTCCGGTTCCTCGATGCGAATTTTGTTGGTTGATGATGTGCAACTAGACAGAATGCAGTTGGCGATTCGCCTAAAACAACTTGGTCATAACGTCGAAAGTGTTTCCAGCGGACGCGAAGCCTTATCGCTTTACCCTCAGTTTGATCCTGAATTGGTACTGATGGACATCTCAATGCCGGAAATGGATGGTTTTCAACTTTCACGGGAAATTCGCTCAAATTACCCTAATGACTGGATTCCAATTATATTTCTTAGTGGACATGATGAACCCGCTATCATTGCTCAAGCGATAGAAGCTGGTGGGGATGATTACCTGACTAAGCCAGTGAATAAGCTGGTTCTTAACTCTAAACTTCTGGCTATGCAGCGCATTGCCAACATGAGAAGGGAACTGAAACGCACCAGTGCGAAGTTAGAAGAACTCAACCGAGTACTGCAACATCAAGCCAATGAAGATGGTTTGACTCAGGTATTTAACCGCCGCTTTATGGATGAAAAACTCAAAGAGATGATCTCTTGGCATGGCCGCCATGTTGGTTCTTTTACGGTAATTCTGTTTGATGTCGACCAGTTTAAGCCGTTTAACGACAATTATGGTCATATAGAAGGGGATCGCTGCCTGTACACCATTGCGCAAGTTGCCAATAAATTGTTTTGCCGCAGTGGTGAGTATGTTGGTCGTTATGGTGGTGAGGAGTTTGTGGTTATGCTTTCCCACAATGACGAGTGTGAAACTGCAGCTGAACGAATTCAAAATGCGATTAATGGCCTGCGTTACCCACATGCGTTCAGTACCGTCTCCAATTTTGTGACAGTTTCTCAAGGGGTAGTCTCTGTGAATCCAACGGGCAGAGAAACTTTGTCAGATATCTATGAAGCGGTAGACAAAGCCTTGTATCAAGCCAAAACACAAGGCCGAAACCGTTATGTGGTCAAGCAAGTAATTAACGATTAATGCCCCTAGGACTTATAGCTCGCTAGTTTTAGTTTAATGTTTTGTCGCAACGCTTTGTGGGCTGGATTCTTCAGCTCTCTTTTGTGATACACCAAGTGATAGGGCGCGAGGTCTGTTTTGATAGGGCACTCTAGAACTTGCAGATCCAATTTGTCTGCCCACTTTTGTGCAAAAGACTGATTCACAAAGGCCAGTGCGTCGCTTTGTGAGGCATGAAGGATAAGCCCTGCAATAGAACCACTGATGATGTTGGTTTTTCTTTCTTCAATAGGTTCTTGAGCAATCTGTTCGAATCCGCGCAGATTTTCCCACATAGCGGAATTAAGTACGTGAAGCTCCTGATAGTACTCCTGCTTGGTTATAGAACCTTTGATTCGTGGATGTTTTTTTCGACAAACCACCACGAGAGCTTCCCGATGCACTTCCTCAATCACGAAAGAACTGTCTTTCATCAAAATAGTGTCAATGATGAGATCGGCTTTTTGCTGACGCATGTGTTCAAACAAGACATTTTTATCTTGTGGAGATTCCGTAAAAGTAATGTTTTCCATTGGCCAGAGGCAGTGCAGTATTGCTTCATTACAGTACACATTAAAGTGCTCGCGCATATGCATGGCATTTTCGATGATGTCTAAAGCTTGACGGAAAAATGGGATCAGTTGATAACCTTTGGTTGTCAGCTCTATTCCTCGGCCATTTTTAACAAAGAGTGTTTGCCCGTACTCTTTCTCTAGCCTTTTTATCGCAGAACTGACAGCTGGTTGAGTTAGACCCATCTGTTCCGCCGCCTTAGTGTAAGAAAGATTTTCAGTAACAACTAAAAATGTACGTACTAAATTGAGGTCCATAATTCAACTATGTATAAATTCAATTTATGGATTATAAAACAAAAGGTGGATTGTTCCACGTTTAAATTCAGCTTAGTCTACATTTGATATGTGCATGTTTGAATAGATATTTCTAAATCACTAACCGTCAAATGGAGTCTTTATGAGTACAGGTGCTAAAAAGCGCTCAAGCAAGTTGCTGCTAAATGCATGTACACTTGCAATTGGAGCTGCTTCCGCAACCGCTTACGCGGCAGAAAAGCCAAACATTTTAGTTATCTTTGGTGATGATGTTGGTTACTGGAACTTAAGTTCTTACAACCAAGGTATGTTGGGCTACACAACTCCTAACATCGACAGCATCGCAAAAGATGGTGCGAAGTTTACTAACTTCTATGCTCAGCAAAGTTCTACTGCGGGTCGTAGTGCCTTCATTACAGGTCAAATGCCGAAGCGTACAGGCTTAAGTAAAGTGGGTATGCCAGGGGCAAAAGAAGGTATTTCTGAGAAAGATCCAACGATTGCTACGATCCTGAGAGATATGGGCTATGCAACCGGTCAATTTGGTAAAAACCACTTAGGTGACCGAGATGAACACTTGCCAACTAACCACGGCTTTGATGAGTTCTTTGGTAACCTTTATCACTTGAACGCAGAAGAAGAACCAGAAAATGTGGATTACCCGCAAGATCCTGAGTTTAAGAAGAAGTTTGGTCCTCGTGGTGTGATTCATTCATACGCTGACGGTAAGATTGAAGATACTGGGGCTCTGACTCGTAAGCGCATGGAAAATGTGGATGGTGAGTTCCTTGAAGCTGCTGAAGGCTTTATGGAGAAACAGGTAAAAGCGAAGAAACCGTTCTTTACATGGTTTAACACCACTCGTATGCACAACTTTACTCACCTTCCAGATGAGTACAAAGGTGCTACTGGCCATGGCTTCTATGCTGATGGTGTGAAACAGCATGATGACCAAATTGGTCAAATTCTGCAGAAAGTTAAAGATCTAGGTATCGAAGACAACACTATCATCGTATATACCACTGATAACGGCCCTATGATCAACCTATGGCCAGAAGCGGGTATGAGTCCATTCCGTAGTGAGAAAAATACGGGTTGGGAAGGCGGTTTCCGTGTTCCAATGATGATTAAATGGCCTGGTCACATTAAAGCGGGTCAGACTCTAAATGGTATGACGTCACTAGAAGATTTCTTCCCTACATTAGTCGCTGCTGCTGGTAACGACAAAGTGAAAGACGAGCTTCTAAAAGGTAAGAAAGCAGATGGTAAGTCATACAAGGTTCACCTAGATGGTTATAACCAACTTCCTTACTGGACAGGTAAGTCTGAAGAATCAGCACGTAACGAATTCTTCTACTGGAGTGATGATGGTGACTTATTTGCTTTACGCCAAGGCAAAATGAAGTTCCACTTCAATATCCAAGAGAACGAAACTGGGCTAGCAATCTGGCAAAAACCGCTGACTAAGTTACGTGTTCCACAGATGTACGATCTAAGTATTGACCCATTTGAGCGTGGTGATACAGGTATTGGCTATGGCCAATGGATGTATGAGCGTTCATTCTTGATGGGACCAGCTGCAGCTAAAGTGGCTGAGATGATGGAAACGTTCAAAGAATTCCCACCACGTATGGAAGCGGGTTCTTTCGTTCCAAAATAACCTAATTGGTTGAAATTTAATGGTGGCGCTCTACGGAGCGCCCTATTTTGAAATAAGGACGTATAAATGACAAAAACCTCAATGCGCGCTTCAACAATGCTGGATGTGGTAGCGTTAAAGTCAGCGTATAAAGATTTAAGTGATAAACCTCAATACCAACGTCGTTTTCACGTGATGGCAAAACCGGGCGGCGCGAAATGTAACATTGACTGCCAATATTGCTTTTACTTGCACAAAGAAGATCTGCTGCATCAGCCAAAACAACCCAAAATGGATGATGAAACTTTAGAAGCCTTTGTGAAGAGCTATATTGAGAGTCAAGATGGCGAAGAAATCGTCTTTTCTTGGCAGGGTGGGGAGCCGACTTTACTTGGTCTGGACTATTTCCGCCAAATCGTATCTTTGCAAAAGAAATATCAACCGCAAGGTATTCGTATCGAGAATGACCTGCAAACCAACGGCATTTTGCTCAATGATGAATGGTGTGAGTTTCTTGCGCAGAACAACTTCCTTGTCGGGCTTTCAATCGATGGTCCGGAAGAGATCCACAATAAATATCGCGTCACACGCAGCGGTAAACCGACCTTTCATTTGGTGATGAACGCCGTTGAGAAAATGAAACAACACGGCGTGCGTTTCAATGCGCTGGTTACCGTGAACAACCACAACGTTAAATATCCGCTCGAAGTGTACCGTTTCCTTACTCAGGAACTGGGTGTTACCTATATTCAGTACAATCCCGTTGTTGAACCAAGCGATTTTAAAACTACGGCGCCACAGTTCTGGAATGAGAGCATGATTCCAGCGGTAGGCAGTGAACTGGCTAAGCCGGGACACCCTATGTCGGTGGTTACGGACTGGTCTGTAGATGCTGACGACTGGGGGCGGTTCCTGATTGCGACGTTTGAAGAGTGGGTGAACAACGACCTTGGTCGAGTGTTGGTTAACCTGTTTGAAACAGCTGTTGCTCAAGTGATGGGCAAACCTTCTCAGTTGTGCATTACCGCGGAATTCTGTGGTAAGGGGCTGGCTATTGAACACAATGGTGATGTGTTTAGCTGTGACCATTATGTTTACCCAGAATACAAACTTGCCAACGTTAAAGAACGCCCGTTGAATGAGATGGCTTTCTCTGTTCGACAACAAGCCTTTGGCACCGCAAAACGTGACTCTTTGCCTAAATATTGTAAAGAGTGTCCATACCTGAAATTGTGTTGGGGTGAATGTCCGAAAAACCGTCTGTTAAAAACGCCTGACGGCGAAGAGGGGCTAAACTATCTATGCCCTGGTATTAAGGCCTTCTTTGACTACTCACTACCGATCTTAACGGGCATTTCTGTCTTACTTGGGCAAAACAACAAATAGATTGAACAACATATTGGCTTGGACAAAACGACTTAGTAGGAAACAACAATGGCAGCAACTGACGATATGACTAATCAAGCCCACTCTGATGTGGTGACATTATTAAATTATTTAGATTCACAAGTTGTTGGTCAGAAATCGGTCGTCAAAGGAATTCTGCTTGGTCTGTTGAGCAGCGGGCACGTTCTGCTGGAAGGTTTACCGGGAACCGCGAAAACTCGTTCCGTTAAAGCTCTGGCGAATGCCCTGTCTATTTCATTTGGTCGAATCCAGTTCACACCCGATTTGCTGCCTTCTGACGTAACAGGCACTGAGGTACTGCAAGAATCAGAAGGTAAATCTTCACTGCATTTTCAACCGGGACCAGTGTTTAACCAGATTGTTCTGGCGGATGAAATTAACCGAGCACCTGCCAAAGTTCAGGCAGCACTGCTTGAAGCAATGGCAGAAGGCACCATTACGGTTGCAGGTGAGACTCACTCCTTACCTGAATTGTTCATGGTTCTGGCTACCCAAAACCCAATAGAGCAAGAAGGTACGTATCCTCTGCCTGAAGCTCAGATGGACCGTTTCCTGCTCAAAGTGTGTGTCGATTACCCAACCCACGGTGCTGAACGCGATATCATTCGTTTAGTGCGTCAGGAAGAGGCGGGAGAGTGGTTTTCTTCAGGCATGGAACGAGTCTCTATCGACCCTGCATGTATTACTCAGGCACGAAAAGAAATTACGAAAATTGAGCTTTCCGAGCTGGTGGAAACCTATATCGTCAATTTGGTGATGGCGACACGTGAGCTGGAGCAGTATCCAGAGTCTAAGTTGTCTAACTGGCTTGCGATAGGTGCAAGCCCTCGTGCTTCGATTGCTTTAGACAAATGTTCACGAGCACTGGCTTGGTTAGAAGGCCGTGACCATGTGATTGTAGATGACGTTCGAGCCGTGGCACCGATGGTGATGGGGCACAGACTGAGCTTGTCTTATGAGGCACTCGCCGATGGTGTCAGTCAGCAAGATTTGGTGATGGAATTATTGGACGTCGTCAATATTGGGTAATTGATATGGATGATAAGCAAGAACGCTTAGACCCACGTATTTACGTTGACATCAAACAGCTCAATCGTACGCAAAGCCACGTAACCAGCATTAATTTATTGGGTGCTCGTTACTCACGCGCGCAAATGTCAGGCCGCTATCATTCCCATGCTCGCGGCCGAGGTCTGAATTTTGAAGAGTTACGTCACTACCAAAAAGGTGACGACATTCGTCAGATGGACTGGAAAGTGACCCAACGAACGGGCAAGCCGCACGTCCGTAGTTATACCGAAGAGAAAGATCGTCAAATTATCCTCTGTGTTGATCAACGCAGCGCTATGTACTTTGGTTCGGTAAGTCATATGAAGTCTGTGGTTGCAGCTGAAATTGCAGCACTGATGGGTTGGATGGCGTTAGCACAGAATGACCGTGTGGGTTTTCTCATTTGTGACCATCAAAGATTCCACTGGCGTTCTGCTAAACGCGGCGGTAAATCGTATCTGCTTGGTCTGAACGATCTGGTGCAAGCTAATCATAAGCTTAATGTCGACGTGCAAAACTCTGCCACTGTCGGTATGAGCCATTGGCTCAAAGCGCTACAGGCGAAAAAATTAAAATCAGCCACGTTCATCATCATCAGCGACTTTACCGATGCGGATGACCAGACACTTCGCCAACTGCAATATTTGCATCAACACAACGATGTAATCAGTGTCTTTGTCTCTGATCCTTTAGAGTCGTCTATGCCTACTCACAGCTCGGGTTCACCTTGGGTTATCGGTGATGGCGAATATCAGTTTGCTTTGGAGCAAGGAAAACAGAGCGAAAAGGCTTACGAAACTCTGCAACAACGTCATGAAGAAAAGCGAGCACAGCTGAAAAAGCTAATGGCTGCCCAAAAACTGCCATGTATAGAAATTGGTACTCATGGTGACCACTTTGTCGAGCTCGCCAAATATCTGGAGGTGATGAAATGATCCCTAAGCCGCCAGACAGCTACATGTTAAGAAACATTCGCGATGTTGAGTTGCCGGAAGTATTCAGTTGGTTTCCTCAGACGATAGGCTGGAAAATCGTCTTTACCTTGATCCTGTTATACGCCACTTATCGTATTTATCGTTATGCAAAGCACTGGTGGAACAACCGTTATCGTCAGGAAGCGATAGCCGCACTTTTGTCTCTCACTCCTGATGACGCCAATTGGCCCTATCAAATGGTTAAGATAATGAAAGCTGTAATGGTGTATCTGGACAAAAGAAACGCAGCTTTGTATGGGGTTAAATTACTGTCTCAAATGGATTACTTAGCTACAGATAGCTCGTCTGAAAAACACAGTTCTGATAGGTCACAAGCGAATTTCCAACATGATGATGTATATCTTCAATGGTTGGCTTGCGTCGAAAACTCCAAGTTGGAAAAGCCGGATTTTGACCGTTTGCGCAGTGGCTTAGTTGTTTGGCTCAAAACGCATCAAGTGATATCGGAAGGTGAGCATGAGTAGTATTGAATTTGCGCACCCTTGGAACTTTTTATTGTTGCCACTTCCTTTGCTGGTGTACTGGTTGGTACCGGCTTATCACAGCCGTGAAAGTGCAATTAAAGTGCCTTTCTTTTCTCAGATCCTTGAAGCGTTAAACGAATCACCGAAAGAAGCGGCAGGTTTGCTTACTTCCCAATGGTGGCAAAAAGCCACGCTGTTTATTTCATGGTTATTGATTGTGACGGCTTTGGCTCATCCAAGTGTTTTGGGAGAAGTTCAGACCAGAGAAGAGTTTGGCCGTGATGTTATGGTGGTGGTCGATTTGTCCGGTTCGATGGCAGAACAAGATTTTACAACAGACGGAAAAAGCTTAACGCGTTTGCAAGCAGCAAAACAGGTATTGAAAGAGTTTGTGGCTAACCGAGAAGGTGACCGTTTTGGTTTGATTTTGTTTGGAGATTCTGCATTTGTACAAACGCCATTTACCGCAGACCGATCCGTGTGGCTGAGTTTACTTAACGAATCCGATGTCGCCATGGCAGGACAGAGCACTAACCTTGGTGATGCAATGGGGCTTGGTATTAAAGTGTTTGAGCAGAACCGAGATCCAGAACAGCAAAAAGTAATGATTGTACTGACTGACGGCAATGATACAGGCAGTTTTGTTGAACCTATTGATGCAGCCAAGATCGCTGCGGCTAAAGGCATTAAAATCTACATGATTGCAATGGGTAATCCTGAAACTGTCGGTGAACAACCGTTGGATATGGACGTGATAGAACGGGTATCCGCTCTGACCAAAGCACGCTCGTTTACCGCAATTGATCAACAAGCATTAAGTGATGCCTACAAGCTGATTGATGAACTGGAACCACAAACTTACAGCATGGCGACCTATCGTCCTAAAATCAGTCTTCATCATTATCTGGTTATTGCTTTAGTGGTCATGCATCTGTTGGTGTTTGGCGCTCTCACCATCAAACGTATTCGAGAGGTGCCAAATGAGTGATTGGCAGCTTGAATGGCAATATCTTTTGCAGTTTCATTTTTTACGCCCTTGGTGGTTACTGGCCTTGATACCATTGGCAGTGATTTTCTATTTGCGTTGGAAGGTGAGCTCTGATGAAAACCGCTTTGCTTTTTTTCCACCTCATCTACGCAATGCCTTAACCGTGCAACGTTCAGGCTGGACAAATCAACTGCCGCTCAAAATGCTTATGCTGTTGCTTGTCCTGTCTGTTCTGATCTGTGCTGGCCCAGCATGGCAAAGACAAGCTTCTCCATTTGGTGAAGATTCCGCGTCGCTGATGATTCTGCTTGATAATAGCGAAAGCATGCAGCAGAAAGATGTGGCACCGAGCAGGTTGGAGCGAGCAAAACACAAGATCACTGATCTAACTGAGCTGCGTGCTGGTGGTAAGACAGGACTGATGGTGTATGCGGGCAGCTCTCATGTGGCGATGCCGCTTACCAAAGATAATCAGGTGATATTTCCATATTTGTCGGCGTTAAACCCAGAGATCATGCCACTTGCAGGGAAAGCTCCTCAAACCGCGTTACCTTTGTTAACACAGCAGATTGAGGCCAATAAAGGCAACTCAATCTTATTAGTGACGGATGGCGTTGATGCCAATGCAGTCAATGAATTTGAACGCTATTTTGAAACTCAGCCTTATCAGCTACTCATTCTTGCAATAGGTAATTCGGATATTACCGTTGATTCACCAATGGATTTGGCGTCTTTGCGCACACTGGCAACAAAGACCAATGGCAAGCTGATTGAAATGAGCATTGATGAAACAGACGTAACGCAGCTTAATAGCCAAATAGAACGCTTTATGCTGATTAACAGTGATTCATCGATGCCGTGGCAAGATGAAGGTTATCGCCTGTTATATCCACTCGTATTGCTGATGTTGCTGTGGTTCCGTAAAGGCTGGCTGGTGAAGTGGAGCTTGGTTTTGGTAGTGAGTATGCCCTCACTTATGCCAAACGCTGCGAACGCTGCGGGTATGGTATCGAGCAAAACAGAATCGACAGTTGCTACAGAGCAAGCGACGTTATGGGACAAAACCGAACAGTGGTGGATGGATTTATGGCTAACGCCTGATCAACAAGCGCAGAGATTGTTTAATCGAGGAGATTACAAGCAAGCGGCTGCTCACTATCAAAAGCCTCTGAACAAAGGCATTGCATACTACTACGCGGGTGAGTTCAAACTGGCGCATTCTGCATTTATGCAAGATAACACCCCACAAGGGCTTTATTACGCGGCTAGTGCATTAGCCAGACAACGCGAGTACGTAGCAGCTCGTGCTCTGTTAAGGCAATTAAACGAGCTGTCCGATCTCGATAGCGTTTTGCAACAGAATATCGCTCACAACCTTAAAGCCATCATTGCAATCATCGATGAAATCAACATCATGAGTGAATCTCAGGCCAACAGCTTGGATCTCGATCAGGAGGTTTCCATTGAACTGCCTGACGGTCAGCCGCAAACAGCTGACGGCGCAGATGAAAACACTTCTGAAGAAAATATGAAAAAGCAGCAGCTCAGTGCAGACGATATCTTAGGTGACCCAAAGCTTGCGGAAGTATGGCTGAAGCGTGTAGAAGCCGATCCAAGCCGCTTCTTACAGTCCAAATTTCAGATTCAGTACAACCAAGCAGGTTCTGAAGTGAGCAGAGCGGAGGATACGGGAAATGATTAAATGGACTCAGCAATGCTTTTCAGAATTTATGCGTGCAATGACATTAGTGTTGTTGCTGATTTTGAGCGGAGTGACATTTGCTGACGAGTCTCAGTCTACACAAGTGACAGTGAAAACCTGGCTTGGTAGCAAACCGACAGATGAGCTGCAAGTGTTTGCGCCCACTCAACAAATCATCCTCAATATCGAAGTGTCTACTAACACTTGGTATACCGCAGGCACAAAAATTTCATCGTTAGAAATACCTGATGTATTGGTCAAACGCCGCAACCCCTTTGCTGTGAACTCAACGCAGCGCGACAAAGGACAAACATGGTCTCGTCAGTTGTGGGAAGTGGTTCTCTATCCGCAGAAAAGTGGCGACTTTATTGTTCCGCCAGTCTCTCTGGAGGTACAAGTTGCCGGTTCAAACGGCGACAAGCAAAAAATTACTTTAGAGACAACGCCTCAGCAATTTAGAGTGGAACTTCCGAGTGCTGAACTTGGCGGGACGCAAAGTTGGTTCGCCGCCAGTGATGTTAAGGTCAAACAAGATTGGCAAGTTTCTTCAGATGAACCTAAAGTTGGCGACGCTATCACTCGCGTAATTGAAGTTCAGGCGCAAGATTCTCTATCAGTGTTATTGCCGAATTTGATGACTAATTCAGTCAATGACGCATGGCAGGGGTACCCAAATCCTCCTGAACTAACGGACACTCAAAGCCGTGATGGTTACCTATCAAAACGTAAAGACAGCCTCACCTATGTATTACAGCAAGGTGGTGACATTACTTGGCCGAGTTATGAAATTTGGTGGTGGAATTCGAAAAAGCAAAGCTTGGAGAAAATCACCATAGAAGGGCACAAGGTGCATGTTAAGCACACGTTAGCCTCATGGCTAAAAGCCTATCGTTACATGATCCTTGTTACTGCTTTGGTTTTGGTTACGTTGGTAATGCTTATGCTTGCCGCCCGTCGTTATTACCGTACGCATCCATCTCCTGCATGGGTGAAGTATTACTTATCTGTGTTTAAAGGTCAGTGGCCGCAAGCGCGAACCTTGCTATACAAAAAAGCTCGCAAGACTTCTGGCAGCTTAGAAATTTCCCATACAATGCCAGAACACTTACAAACCAAATCTTTGCAAGTTCAGACTGGTGACGTTAACCGTGTTGTTATGTCGAAGTTATGGCTGAACGTAAAACGCAAAGTGAAACGGAGAAGAATGATACCGAAAGCGTTGCCAGAGTTGGAAAATAGAAACAGTTAGTTGCTGCTTGTTTCAGTTTCCGCTCATCTTAAAGTTCGGTTGGTTTATAAAAATATTAATAAATAGGAGAACGTCGTGAAATTGGCTCATTTTAAAAAATACGCCTTAGCAATTCTGTTTAGCTTAGCTTCTCTAAACTTTGCTTGGGCTGCTGAAGACCCTCTTCCGTCATGGAACTCTGGTCCTTCAAAAACAGCGATCATTAAGTTTGTTCAGTCAGTAACGAATGTGGACTCTCCAGACTTTGTTCCAGTTGCTGAACGTATTGCCACGTTTGATAACGATGGAACTTTGTGGTCTGAGCAACCTATGTATTTCCAGCTTCAGTTTGCATTTGACCGAGTGAAAGCATTAGCGCCTTCGCACCCAAATTGGCAGACAGAAGAGCCGTTTGCCAGCGTTTTGAAGGGTGATTTGAAGAACCTGCACACCGAAGATCTCATGAAGGTGTTGTACGCCACTCACACCGGTATGAATACGGAAGAGTTTGACGCGATTGCTAAAGAGTGGATTGCGACAGCAAAACACCCAGTTACGGGTAAAAAATACACGGAACTGGTATTCCAACCAATGTTGGAATTGCTTGATTACTTACGCGCAAACGACTTTAAAACGTTTATCGTTTCAGGTGGTGGTACGGGCTTTATGCGTGCGTGGGTTGAATCTGTTTACGGTATTCCACCAGAGCAGGTGGTTGGAACAACCTTCAAAACTGAGTTCGTTATGAACAATGGAATACCAGAGATCAAGCGATTACCAGAAATCTTGGTGAACGACGATAAAGAGATGAAAGCGCTGGAAATTTACGAGCGCATTGGTCGTCGTCCTATCGCTGCGTTTGGTAACTCAGACGGTGATTTGGCAATGCTGCAATGGACTTACGCAGGTAAAGGCTTACGTTTCCCTATGTACATTCATCACACGGATGAGAAACGTGAGTACAAATACGATCGCGAATCTCATATCGGTCGTTTAGACAAAGGCCTAGATGAAGCAAAAGCGAAAGGTTGGACTGTGGTGGACATGGCGAAAGAGTGGAAAACTATCTATCCAAACTAACCGCAATCGTTAAGAGCAACATGTTCTGAAAGAAGCCGCAATTTAAAAGATTGCGGCTTTTTGTCTATGCCCGATTTTATTTATGCCCGTATCAATTTCATCAGCTTTACCGCATCTCGTCGTTTATGCACATCTAGCTTTTTGTAAATCTTATAGATATGCGTTTTTACTGTGCTTTCAGCAAGAAACAGTGATTTGGCGATTTCGCAGTTAGAGCTGCCGCTAGACATCAAATTCAATATTTGTCTTTCCCTGTTTGTTAGTTGCTCTAAGCATTGATGGCTTGAGCAGCCTGGAATGCGGTATATATTGATCATTCTTTCCAAACAGTCACGGGGAAGCCATAAACCGCCGTTTAAAATGCACTCAACGCTTTCCGGTAGATGCTCTATTTTTGCTTCTTCTAGCAGTAGCCCTTTGAGTGATTTCCAGCGTATACACATATCATTTTGTTTGTGTTCGGGAACATTGAAAACCAGCACACCTAAATTAAGTACATCAAAATCAGGCAGTTGTTCTGACTGTTCAAGTTCTTTACACGCATTGAAGTCAATGATGACTAAATCGATATTGTTCTGCTTTGATAATTCGGATACTTCACTTGTCTCAATTTTAATGTGCTCAATTTTGTTCAATTGATTTTTTATTAAGTTATTCTGTAAGGCGTTCTCTGAAATTATCAACAAGTTTTTGATGTTCATAGAAAAACCTAGTGGTTGGTTAATAATGATAATAAATACTTATTTGGTTTGACTAATAGGTTAGCAATGAGTTGAACAATTGACCAATTTTTAGGAGGTAATATTTAAAAAGACAATCATAAATAAACTTTAGTGCTATTTTATAGTTTTTTACTTATAAAGTTATATTAAATAAATGCTTGAAATTGTTGAAATCAATATTTTAATGTTATTTTGGTTTTTTCTGTGATTGATTGGTTATTAAAAAGTATTTTTTTAGTCAGTTTAAATATTTTCAAAAACATACTCCTATACTACTTTTTAAATCACAATTTGTAATGGTTTGATTTGAATTGAGTTTATTTGTTGTACATTTGGTTAACTATTTATTTATTGCTGATTATTATTTTTCACTTAATTCCATGTTGAGAATACTACCTATAATGAATTTGCCAATCGGCATCTTAAGCAGCAATTAATACACTTAATTCACATGGAGTGGATATTATGAATATATGTAAAACAGGTATCGCTATCGCTGTCAGTTCATTAATGGCTAGTGGTTCTGCTTGGGCATTAGTAGACAATAATGATGTGTTGAGTAATAACACAACGTATGTTGATGCGAGTGACACAACGACAACAACAACCAATACTGATCTTAGCGATAACAATAGCTTCAACGATACAAACAGCAACAACAGCAGTACTGACGTTGATCTATTGAGCAACAATGATACAGAAACCAACACGCTAACCAGTAATGATAATGATACAGATGTCGATCTGCTCAGTAACAACACCGACAACAGCGTGAATAACAGCGGTAACTCTTCAAACTCAGCAAGTTGGACAGATAACAGCAGTTCGCAAAGCTATGAGTTGCGCATTGATTCTGAAGTTGTGGTGGCGAATGCCTCTCTCAGCGGTAATGTATCTGGTGTCGGCGTCAGCTATGGCGGTGGTTTTGTAAGTGCGGGTGTTAGTGTTAACAACATGAACTCACTGGATGGTATGAGCGGTGCTGCCGGTATTGTTACTGTGTCTCAAAACTCTGGTGCTAACTCTTTGACACAACAAGCGGTGACTACTAACGCATCATTGTTTACGGATTAATTTAATATCTAAGCAGGAGAAAGCGATGCGCTTAGCAATAATCGCCTTGAGTGCGATGGCTTCGCTATCCGCTAGTGCCGATGATATTAATTTGACTGAACAAGAGCTTTCTCCAGATGTCATGGAGAGTTCACGAGGTGGTCAATATTACATCGACATTGAGAGTATAACGGCATCGTCTGAACTCAATGGTGTCAATGCGGGTAACACGGTTAATGATTCTGTGACAGGCAACAATATTATGTCATCAGGCGCATTAGCCAACAGTTCCGGCATTAACAGTGTTATTCAGAATAGTGGTAACAACGTGCTGATACAAAACTCAACGGTCGTAAACCTGACACTCAAATAACATGAACGTTTATCGTTTTTTAATCGTGGCGGTGCTTTTCATATCGGCACCGTCACACTCATTAAATATACTGCCCAGTCGTGGCCAGTATTCAGTGCCAGTCAAAAGCTACAGTGAAGTTGTGTTTGGTAAAGTATTGCGCCAAAAATACGATTTCAGTTGTGGTTCGGCTGCTTTGGCCTCCTTGCTTTCCTTTCATTACGATATGCCTTCTGAAGAGCAAGACATTTTCCAGAACATGTTTGATAACGGCGATAAAGAACTCATTGAACAGCAGGGTTTCTCATTGCTCGATATGAAAAAGTACTTGGAATCTGTTGGTCTGAAGTCAGATGGTTTTAAACTCAATTTAGCCAAAATTCGAGAGCTTGGTGTACCAGGGATCACTCTGGTTAACTTCGACGGTTATCTACATTTTGTCGTGATTAAAGGAATGAACGATGGATTCGTGATTCTTGGCGATCCTTCAAGAGGGACCATGAAAATGAAGTATGAAAGGTTTGAGGAACACTATCAGGGAATTGTTTTACTTATTCGTAACCGAGCCGAGGTTGGAAGAACTACGTTTATTACGGATAACGATTTCTCTGTATACGCGGCGTCTCCCATTAAGCAAGGTGTGTTGAGAGACAGTTCTGGAAATCTCGGTATTCTTCGGCCGAACGTAGGACAGTATTGAACTCTATGGAGGGATGTATGAAATATCGTTACCTATTTGGAGTCATGATCGCTTTAAATATTCCGGTAGGAGAAGTGGTGGCGAACCCAAATACTAACGCTAGTTCCCTATTAACACTGAACTATGTCAATCCTCTGGATGACACGCAACTCGATAGTTATCGAGGAGGGTTTAAATTTCAGAATGACTATATTGTGAATATTGGCTTGAGTATCAAGACAGCAATTGACGGCAATGTGATGCTTAACTCCAGAATTGCCAATTTAGTTATACAGAATGGGAATTTGAAGAATCTTGCGCTGAGTAGTAGTGAGCAAAACCAGCAAGAAGTAGGGCTAGTCAATGTCATTCAGAATGGTGGTGGGAATCATATCTCTGTCGATGAGATCTCTTCTTCCTACCGTCCTGAAGTTGTCAGTGCTTCTTCCATCACCAATATTGTTCAAAATACGCTGGATAACAGTGTGATTGGATTGAGCACGATTGTCGATGTCGACGCACAAGTCGGTTCTGCATTACAACAAGTTCGAGTAGCAAAACAGCTTGAAGAAGCCGTCATGGCTCGCTTCTATTAACACCTCATATCCTTTCTACTTAGGTAGAAAGGATATTTTAAAACGTTACGGGTACTCTTACTGAAAGCTGAAAGTCTGGCGTATCTTCAGTTAACCCTGCTTGAGCACTAATCCCAATAGATGTTTTCTTACTAATCGCATAGTTGATCCCAAAGTTAAGTGAGTCCAGTTGGAGCAACTTCGCATCATCATTCTCCACGCCGTTAACTTTGCTTTTTAGTATGGTTTTATGGCTAAGCCCAACGGAAAAGGAGAAGTCAGGGTTAATAGCAAAACCAAAACCACCACTGAGTGAAATGGTGTCTCCTAAATCAACTTCGACCTGTTGATTACTGATTTCGACATCGTCTTTAAAGTTGTAGATGTAGCTAAGACTCGAATAGATGACGGCAGGATCGGAAGGGAAGATCATCGAAATTGAAGGCTCTATGCTCCAAAAGCCGGACCCGGTAGGGACATCTAAAAATGTATTGGTGCTGGAATCCACCTCAACATCGTAGGGAGACTTACCCGTATCGGACTTGACAATAAAGCCTGCAACCCAATAAGGCGTGGTATTAAAGTTGAGTTGCTGACGAAGAGCAAACTCAATATCGCCAAGCCCTCCACCATCCAAAGTGGTATTGATGGTGTTTGCTTCTGCTCCGTCTTGAATTGGCCGAGTAGAAATTTGATCGTTGCGGTAAACATAAGGCAGACGGAGCTCCAACTCAGTGCTTCGGGTTAATCCGTAGCGCATCGTCAGCCCGGTGGTAATAGTGGTTCGGTCAGAGTCGGAAACCTCTATTCGACCCACAAGAAGAGTTGGCAAAATCGTGTAACCCACGACGGAAACTTTATTTGATGAGCTTTGCGTATAACTTATCGAAGTATCGACAGCAAATTTACCTTTTGGAGTTAAAACCCCTGGTCTTTCAATTATGTCACTGACGGATTGTGGTCGTTTCGCTTCGTCCTTGTCTTCAGCAAATACGGGTTGAACTAAGCTAAAAATGACGGGAAGAAAGGCAACCGATTTATATTTTATTAGCATGTGAGTTTTCTATTTAGTTAGGTTCTATTTAACTTAGGTAAATAGTCGAGAAAAATCTTTTTAATGGTTGCTGGAATATGGCTCTTTATTGCTTGTTGGAATTATAATTTTCGTTGCTTTGTAAGTGGGATGTTGTGTGTAAAATTTAAAGGAAGTTGTAAATATAATAGTAAAGTTTATGGATGTTTTGATGTGTCCTACTTTCATAATGCTAATTGTTAAAATATCTGAAATTAAATTTATCTCTTCTATTTTTGATTAGGAGAGTGGACCTGCTATCAGAGCTTCTTGACATCGCTTTAACCTTTTAACTTTGCCTCGTGAGTGCCGCTTTCTTCTAAGTAATCGACTCTATGATGGATGACTTTCTGCCATGTCGCGTGTTTTTTGAGCTATGAGTATGGCTGAACGGATTCGTCAATCAGCGATACTTCTGACGGTTTGTTGTTAGTAATGAAGGATTAAGAACAATTTTGCATATCCAAGAACAAATGTGCATTGGATCAATGCAGGACAAACAACTATTTTACACTCCTCTATTAGAATTATATCTAAATCCCATTTTTCAACGTTTGAGGAATACAGTATGTCAGTCGCGGTTATCGCTGCTTTAGCAGTATTTACCGGTATTCTCTTCTTGCTGTTTAAACAGCAGCAGAAAAAACACTCACTTTCTCGTCTAGTTCTTTTAGGCCTAGTGTCAGGCAGCTTGTTTGGTCTTGGTCTGCAACTCATTTTTGGCGAAGGCAACCCTGCTGTTAACCAGACTCTAGATTGGGTAAAAGTGGTTGGCAGCGGCTATGTCGGTTTACTAAAAATGGTCATTATGCCGCTAGTGCTTGTTTCAATGATTTCTGCGGTTGTAAAACTGGAGAAAGGCGGCTCACTGGGCAAAATTTCTGGTTTAACCATTGGCGTACTGCTTTTCACTACGGCAATCTCTGCGATTATCGGTATTGGTATTGCTCATGTCTTTGGCCTGAGTGCAGAAGGTTTAACAGAAGGTGCGCGTGAAACTGCGCGTATTGCAGTATTAGAAAGCCGTTCTGCTAGCGTAAGCGATTTGACTATTCCTCAAATGCTCATCAGCTTTATTCCAACAAACCCGTTTGCTGATTTAACTGGTGCTCGTTCAACATCAATCATTGCCGTGGTTATTTTCGGTGTTCTTACCGGTATTGCCGCACGTAAAGTGATGATTGAGAGAGAAGAGTCTGCTTCTTCAATCCGCAGCTTTGTTGAGAACGCTCAGTTTGTCGTTATGCGCCTTGTGAAAATGATCATGGCTCTAACTCCATACGGTGTTGCTGCTTTGATGGCGAAAGTGGTTGCGACTTCTAGTGCGTCAGACATCCTGAATCTGCTTAGCTTCATCGTAGCTTCTTATGTGGCTATCGCTTTGATGTTTGTGGTGCACGGTGTGTTGGTTTCACTTGTTGGTGTAAGCCCGAAAGAGTACTTCACTAAAATTCTGCCAGTACTGACGTTTGCATTTACGTCACGTAGCTCTGCTGCAACGATTCCGCTAAACGTAGAAGCTCAAATTGAGAAGTTACGCGTACCGCCAGCGATTGCAAACCTATCAGCTTCATTCGGTGCAACAATCGGTCAGAACGGTTGTGCGGGTATCTACCCAGCAATGTTGGCTGTGATGGTTGCGCCTAGTGTTGGTATCGATCCACTAAGCATTCATTTCATCGTTTCTCTGGTGGCGATGATCACGATTAGCTCATTCGGTATTGCTGGTGTGGGTGGTGGCGCGACATTTGCGGCGTTGATTGTTCTGCCTGCGATGGGCCTACCAGTGACAATCGCAGCGTTACTTATCTCAATTGAACCACTAATTGATATGGCACGTACGGCGCTAAACGTTTCTGGTGCAATGACAGCAGGAACGATCACTAGCCGAATTTTGGGTGAAACAGTTTCAGACGAAGAGCTGCAAACTCAGAAAGCGTAAGCGATTCTGCTCTATTTATTCGATAAAGGCAGGTATGAAACCTGCCTTTATTTTTGCCCCAAATATCCTCCACACATTCTATTTAATAGTAAAGGGTGAATAGAACTTCAAAAAAGTCTGCCTCATAAGCCATACCTGCCATGTGATATCACTCGAAACACAAATGCATTAAGTTGCTTATTATTCGCTCTGACCACTAATGATCAGAATCGAAGATGAAAAAGGAGTGAGTTAGATGCTAGAGAAAGTCGAAAGCGTGATGGAAATGAATGGTCTTGAATACGCGCGCAGCACGTATAGTTTAACTGCGAAGTTTAGCTACGGGATTGGTAGCGTAAAAATCAGATACGATCCTGCGACCAATACTTATCTGTATAGCGGTTGTGAAAAAGTGATATGGGTCGGATGTTTTATCTTATTCTGTGTTTCTTTTAACATGATGCTCCATCCATCTGACTATATTCTCGCGGGCTATTTAGCAGGGATGATGTTTGCATCGGCAATGTTAAGCTTTTTTCAGCAGGTACTTCTTCATATTCAGATGTTGGATATCAAGACTCAGCTTAGAGCTGAAGGCATTTATCTTAAGTTTGGTTGATTGCAGAGATGATTTAAATAATCCCAACAGGGACATTAAAGTGGAAAAGTGACAGAAGGTAACCAATGATCATAGGAACTAATATTGGTGGTTGTCGTCTGATTGCTATCGTATCTTGAGTTCCCCGAGGTGGGTATGACATCTTCTCATAAAGGTTTAAAAGCCATTGCTGCTCTAGAAGCTTTTAAAGGTCTTCTTTCTCTTATCGTTGCCTTTGGGCTGCATGTTTTGGCTGGGCAGAATCTTCAGCGAGTGGCAGAAACCATCGTCAGCCATGCTCATTTGAATCCTGCTGGTCGTATACCGAGCCTATTTATCCACGATATGAGCACATTACCCGAAGGTAAAATAGTGATTCTATCTATCGGTGTCTTTGTTTATGCGATGATCCGTTTTATAGAGGCGTATGGGCTTTGGCGAGGTTTTGTTTGGATTGAGTGGTTTGCCCTGATAAGCGGTGGTGTGTACTTACCTTTCGAAATTTATGAAATGTATACCCATATTAGTGCTATCGGCGTTGGTATTTTTTTGGTCAACGTCGCGGTGGTCTGGTACATGGCGCGTATTCTGTTGATCAAACGAAAAGAGAAGAGGGTGACATCCGAGGAAGTTTGAGCCGATACTTATCTGTCTCTTTCGCATTTATTTCAAAAATAAATGTTTGAAGCGTGTCATATTCATCCGGTACAATCCACTCCTGTTTAAGGGAGTAGCCTTCTTCTAATTTAGAAGAGTGAATGTCAACAGTCTCCAAGCCTTACGCTTGTGGTATTCACGTCCTATCTGGTTCTGGCAAGACTTAAGCAATATGAAGGTTCGGGTCGGATCTTTATTATTGCTTAATCGTACGCCGACCCATCTGTGAAAGGGCATTTTCTTACGATGACAGCTATTTTCTTTTATCCGCGCTTATCCATTTCTATGGTTGGATCGCGTCTCAGCTCTAACCTACCTGCTTTTAAAATCCAGTCACTTTCAGGAGCTCGACTATGTTACTAGCGATGCTTGCTATTGTTGTTGGTTTTGCATTACTTGTTTGGAGTGCAGACAGATTTGTTGACGGCGCAGCTGCGAGTGCAAATCATGCCGGTATGCCACCTTTGCTTGTAGGTATGCTGGTGGTTGGATTTGGTACATCTGCGCCAGAAATGGTGGTATCCATGATGGCTGCGATTGACGGTAACTCGCCGCTAGCATTAGGTAATGCTCTAGGTTCTAACATCGTTAACATCACTTTAATTCTTGGTTTAACGGCTATCATCGCCCCCATCGCTGTTCACTCGAATATTATTCGTAAAGAGTTACCGATTCTTTTGATCATCACTCTTGTTGTTGGAGCAATGCTTTGGAATCATGACATCAGCACGATGGAAGCTTGGCTATTGCTCGGTGGCTTCCTGTTCCTCATTTGTTGGTCAATTTGGCAGGCTATCAAGGGTAAAAATGATTCTCTAGACAAAGAGTTTAGTGAAGAAATTGCTCAGCAAAACATGCCATTAAAGCGCGCGATTTTCTGGTTAGTGCTTGGACTCATATTGCTGATCGCCAGTTCAAGAGTGTTGGTTTGGGGAGCGGTTGAAATCGCTACACAATTAGGTGTGAGTGATTTACTCATTGGTCTGACGATTGTTGCGTTAGGCACATCTTTGCCTGAGTTAGCTGCGTCAATCGCTGCTGCACGAAAAGGTGAACACGACATAGCGGTAGGCAATGTTGTTGGTTCAAATATGTTTAACTCCTTGGCTGTGATTGGTATTGCTGGAACGATTGAACCTATCAGTAACATTGGTGCAGAAGTGTTTTGGCGCGATTGGACATCAATGCTGATAGCCACTCTTATCTTGTTGTTTACCGCATTGTTCTGGGGAAAAACAAAAAGCATTACTCGTTCGGAAGGCTTGATACTTCTACTGTGTTATATCACTTACAACGCTTATCTCATCTATAACGCGTTATGAACGGGATTCATTTAAATAAAGACTTGTCATTCAAAACGGAAGAACCATGGAAACTTTAGTTAATCTTTACGAATTGCATCAAGACCTGATTATTCAGCTGACGCAAAACAGCTTGCTCACGATCGTAGTTTTTATCGTCGCATCAATCGTTTCTAAGATCGTAAGACGTGGTGTGCACAAGGCCGCTGAAAAGTTAAGTGGCGGCGATGAAATTGTTTCTCGCCTACTTTCCCAAGTTGCCTATTACGCGGTTTATCTCGTCGCTCTGGTTATTATCCTTGACTTATTTGGTGTCAATACTGCCAGCTTGGTTGCCTTGTTGGGTGCAGCAGGCTTAGCGATTGGTTTGGCGCTTAAAGACACGTTAAGCAACATCGCCGCAGGGATTATGATCCTATTTCTTAAACCGATTAAGAAAGGTGAATTTGTTGAGTTTAGTAGTTACTCAGGCAAAGTAACCGATATTGGTTTGTTTACTTCGGTTTTTGAAACCGCTGACGGTTTGTACATCTCCAGTCCAAACAGTGTGGTTTGGGGCTCTACGATTAGGAACTTTAGCCGTAATAACAAACGCCGTATGGATATTACCATTGGTATTTCTTACAAAGACTCGGTTGAAGTGGGCTTGGAAGTTCTGAACAAGTTGGCGTCAGAGCAAGAGGCGATTCTTAAAGACCCTGAACCAAAAGTGATTGTCCATATGCTTGCAGATAGCTCTGTTAACCTGCAATTGCGAGCTTGGGCTCCAACAGACCAGTACTGGGATACTTATTGGGCAATCCAAAAGCAGATCAAATCAAGAATTGAAGAGGCAGGCTTGACCATACCGTTCCCACAGCGTGATCTTAACATCAAGTGGACTGACGAAATGCCAGTTAAGCGTTAATTTATTTCACTCTGACTTTGCTATCCTCATGATAGAAAAGACCAGAACAAAATTGCTAAAGATAAGGCCCGAGAGCTTTACAATGCTTGTGTTGTAGAATTGCAACATGGAACATTCATTCACAGAAAACTTAAAGTAACCATACATGCCTAAAGATTTAGATTTCACTACAGAATACACGCTCGACAAGCCTTTTTTTGCCGAGTGTTATGATCAAACCAGCCAGCCTGTAAAGTTCCCACATGGGTATCTAAAAGCGACACTGTTTCTTATTTTTGGCGTGTGTCTAATAGAGTTTGAGCTGCTACCTAACAGTTATGTCGGTTGGTTTTTTATCGTATTGAGTGTTGTTGAGGTGTTCAGCGTTTATTTCAAGCGAACTTGGTGGTTATGGCGACAAACTATTAGTTCAAGCCGTGGTAACAAAGTAGTGTTTCAAGTTAACGCGAATGGTGTGAATTACAAAAGTGGTAATATCGATCGCTGTATTGCTTGGAGCGAAATCGATCAACTTGAACAAACCGATTTAGGGTTCATTCTTCATATAGGTAAGCAACGGCAATATGTCAGCAAATCTTGCTTAAAGGAAGAAGTTATAGAGCTCATGGTTGAGCAGCACGCAGCAGCAAAACCGAACTGACGTTATTGTGGCTCGTTATAAGTTCTAGTGCTCAACTCCTTAGTTAACAAAAGGTGAATCGATTGGTTTGGCCCCGTTCAATTCGCACCCAGTTAATAAACGTAACGCTTTTGGATGAACGGCTAAGGGTGCCAATTCTCGAATATCAAATGATTGAATAGATTTCAGCCCATTCGGGTAATAAAAGTTTGTTCGTCATTCACAAAAGCCACAAAACCGCCGTGATAGATAAACACCCGACCATGCCCCTCAACTAGGCAGGCAAGCTGTGGGTTCAAATCTTCTTCGTTGTCTTGGCTTTGAAATGTTCCGGTATCAGTGATTACGCCCCTGAGTGTAGGCAAGTATCCATACGCGCGCTTGGCTTGAGCAAGCGGGTTCAATTCGCTGGCGGCAGAGAAGTAAGAGGGGATGGCGCCGGCATCTTCGATAAATATAGTTTTCAGTTCTTCAAAAGCTGTAATCACCAGCCAGTCGATGCCATTAACATGATGGATAAACATACAGTTTCTCGGTAATTCTGGTGCAGAGATTTTATCATTACCAGAGGTTAACGTAGTAGCGGTTTAGTTGCTGAAGGCGATAATTCTATGTCATTTCCGTGCATTCACTAGGCCAACTTGAAACGCGTCTTTGTCAGAAGTTGCTTCTATCTAGGAAACGTCCTGAAACAAGCTAGCTTGCAAACCCGAATGCAGCTAATTTTACCTTTTATCCTCTAAAAGCCAATCATGAAAAAGTGGTCGCACTTGGTAATAAATAGTAACCACTCTAGATTTAGTTTTCTTTATATGAGCGTAATTGTACTCTCAACTATTGATTAGCTTTCTTACGACTTTCTAGTTCAGAAAAGTGCGTGTCAGGAAAAGGGATAGAGGAAGTTTCACCAACACCATCAAAAAGAACAACGACGTCTGTTACATTGTGAGGTGATTTAATAACCAAATTATTAGGGTCACTATTTTTTTTAGCAGTACAATCACTAAATTTATCAAAACAATTCTTAGTATAAAAAACTCTAACTCTAGGCCCATCAACAATAACCTGCATTGAGCCTGAATTAGATTTGAAGTTTTTGTAATAGTTATCCATTACTTTCATTTTAGCTTCAGCGTCTTTAGGAATAACGGCAGATATTCGGTGGTAAGATTCAAAAGGATATTCCCATCCTTTTGCCCAATAACCATCTATGTGAACTGGCACCCCTATTCTCCCTCCTGATGAATGGGCGCCTGGATAGCCACTGATTGTCCCCATAGCAAAATTAGCCTTACCACCAGATTCGGAAGTGATTGACATATTCGTAACACCATGTTCGCCTGTCGTGCTTCCATTGGTAAAGCCGACATCAACGGAATAAGGCTCAGGACTACAGCCCAACAACCCTGTGATTAATATAACTATTAAATTAAGTTTTCGCCATTTAAGCATTATTAAATACCTTGCGTTTAGGTTGTTGATTACTATCGACATTAAGAGCATTGACTAATGTATCAGTGATACCTTCATAACCAGAATTGATTAATGCGTCATGAGGACGATGTATATATTGTTTTAATAATTCATCCTCACAGCTTTGCCAATGTGCTTTAGATATTTTACCTAGTGGTTCATTTTCCATATTTAACCAAGTCTTTTTAATAAATACATCGTCAATATAATCTTTAGGCGGTTGAATGAGATCCTCTCGCCAAATAATGCCATGGCGTTGCGCTTGTTGTTTCATTCTTTCAAAGGCCAGAGCAGAAATGGCATTGCTAATCGGCACGAAATGATAATAGAGTAATTGACCATCTACTGACTTAACTTCTCCATATATACCGTCTTTTTCTAATGTTTCTTTTTGCCATGTTTGATTTTCAACAACCAATTTCTGCTGAAAAAATGCCGCTCCTGCATTCGCTTCTCGAATTGACTGCAATTCGCCTTTGTACTTTTCGAAAAATGATTCCTGCTTGATAAGATGTCGGTTGTAGGTTGAATCAACAGGCGTGTTAAGACGTGAAGGTAAATCCGTTCGACGATATTGCCTTTTCGATGGATAACCACCGCCTACATCAGTATGGCTACCAGGGAATACTTCTTGGCAGAAAATACCATCAGCGAACGCTATGGCCTCTTGATGACCTTGCCCTAATGAAGTGAGAGGGAAGTTTTTACGGTATTCATGTTGAGCGCAAATCTGAAATACTCTTTCTGCCGCATTGGATTTTAATCCAAGTTGGTAATTACCTTCATTTTCATTGCCTGGTAAGTAAAATGAGCCTACCGTATCAAATAAACCCACAAAACGGACCGAAACACGGCGAGTAGTATCAATGGCATAAAACTCTTTGGAAAGTGAGTCAAAACGTTTATAGCTTTCATTGCCTAATAAATTTGGAACCAACGAGCTAGGATTAGAGCTTCTATTGGGATTAATGTAATCAGGAAATCCTTCACTCACTGCATTAATAAAATGCCGTGCCAGCGCCG
Source organism: Vibrio plantisponsor (assembly GCF_013041605.1). Taxonomy (GTDB): domain Bacteria; phylum Pseudomonadota; class Gammaproteobacteria; order Enterobacterales; family Vibrionaceae; genus Vibrio; species Vibrio plantisponsor. The sequence continues at coordinate 705,789 of NZ_JABEQC010000001.1, forward strand.
CGCCGCGACTAAAACCAAACACGTCAAATTGGATGTGACTGATTTCTGAGTATATACCTCTTTGTTCAAGAGATTTTATATTTTGTGCTAAGTTAGACAATAAGCTCTGCCACTTCCATAGCCCGCCTGTATCATCAAAAGCTCCCATCGCTTGTCCTGCTAACTTCTCATCGCCGCCAGCATCGATGATAGGATTAGGCTCTCCTGGCGAAATAGGAATACCATCAACCGTTCCTACGCCCGATATGTAAATTTTAGCTGATTGTCCTTCTTGCTCTGGATACGCTTCAAATAAACGCGCTATGTTCGTTCGCGATTTATTGCCATAGGTTTCTTTGTATTCATCATTGGGGTTGTTTTGCCCTGTACCATCAAAGAATACACCAATACGCAATGTTCGTTCAGGCTTTACATTAACGATAGCAATATCTTTCCCTGCCATGCTTTCGCTCTTAATCGCTCTAACACTAGTATCGACTAAGCAGCGTTCGGTATAGTCATAAAACGTATTTAATGGGTGATTAAATGATTTCGGAGAAACGGGCGGCAAGCCATAAATGGTGATATTTTCCTGTTGCGTTTCAGCTTGGTGTTTATCTTCTCTTGCAATAATAGGTTGCTGAGTTGCTTCCAGTAACATGTGAATATCTAATTTAACGCCATGTTTATTTAGCCACTCATCATCTAGATTGTCGAGCGCTTCACGGGTAATTTGCTGGTCAAGATAAATCAGATATTGATTATCGACGACTTTACCACCGATTTTCCAATAAACCAGTAAAGCACTTTGGTAAATGTTATACGCTTGGGTGTCATCTAAGCGATGTGGTGTAGAGCGAGTCCCGTAAAAACTCCATTTGTTATCGCCAAGCAATTTGTACTCTTGGATCAATTGCCCATCGTGAAAATGATAAAAATAACCTTCAGTGGGAAGACCAAGCCGCTCACCTAGTTGCACCGCAGGGCAAACGGGAATAAAACCTTCATAAGCAGTTTGTGTCCCGATGGGTTTCATCTTGACAGTCTCTTCAAGTGAAATTCCCATTGGGAATGAGGCGACTTTGGCGACCAAGCGTTTTGGCTCATCAATGGCGGTAAGAATAGTGTATCGGGTGCCGTGTGCTGTTTTAGATTCCGTCCAGCGACCGAGTGTGACCTCATTTTTGGTCTTAGCTAACACAAAAGAACAACTGACTTGCTGACGAAACGATTCATCAGAGCAAGCGATGTCAAAGCAATATTCGTATTTCAACGAAAGAGGCTCGTCGGAATTATTTCGTACTGGAGGCTCAGGGACATAGGGTGGCATTGGTAAGGGTGGATGTAAATTGCGACTTTGCGCTGTCCCAGAAACAGCCCCTGTCATTTTAGTGCGTGCCAACAGCGCTTTTTGCGCAGCAGGTTCGAGGTGGTCGATAGTTTGGCTGTTGAGCACCCAATGAGAGATACCCATTTCGTTTGATTCTTTGACCAGCATAGGAGTAACAGGCGAATCATTTAACAACAGCCAATGACCTTGCTCTACCTGCTCAATGAATTTGTTAACACTAAAATTAGAGGGGATAGCGGCCTCAAGGGCTTTTTTATCGAGAGAATCGAGCGCTCCTTCAACTTGCGCAAATTCATGAGCCATTAACTCGGTGATACGAACGGCTTTATATGTCACTGACGTTCCCTTACAGTTATCATTTTATTTTTGCCGTCATTTTAATCAGTTAGATAGTCAAGATTAGCCTTAAAGAAGTATTAGTTAGATTAATCATGAATCGAAATCACATTATATGAATAAGGGTGAGTATGATGGCTAAAAGTTGAGACTTTATCTTTCTAAAACGTTCACTGAATGGAAGTTAAATGTATGGCGTAATAACTAGATTGATACTTGTCAGTAATGTATTGGTAAAACCAGAGTTACAGCTAATGAATAATAAATACGCAAAAATGGCGTTTAATTTCCAACTATTATCATATGAAGCAACGCTGAAAAATAACTGTTGGTTTTATGTCCTCTTCTGGGTGATATGACGTAAGGACTTATACTATAGTAAGAGGTAATTTGTATGGATGGGTTGGAGAAGCACTTCAAGGAAATGAAGCAAGTCTCAGGTCGGCTTCATAGGTAGTTGGGACCAATTATGGAAACTCACAAAGCAGTAGCGAAAATTTTCGTCCGATTATTGAGTAACAGGAAGTGTTGAAGTCTCAAGTGAAACCTTTCCTAGAACAACAAAGGTCTTTACAAAAAGCATTTGAAGATATGAGGATTCTCGATTGCCTGACCTCGTATTTTATTATTAAAAGACCAGCACATATGTGCTGGTCAGTATCTAGTTATAACAAGCGAATGTTCTATTACGCTTTCGCAAACAGGTAAGTATGGTAACCACCAAGTAGGTTACGTGCTTTGTAACCGTTGTTTACTAACTGACGATACGCCACGTTTCCGCGCAGACCTACCTGACAGTAGATGATGATCTCTTTGTCTTTTGGCAGCTCATTCATGCGTTGACGAAGTTGGTCAACAGGAATGTTAACTGCACCTGGAAGATAACCGTTTTGTAGTTTACCTTGGTAGCAACTGGCGTGGCTAGCGTGGCTGGCCGTGTGTACATACACTTTTTGGTATTCAACGCCTTCACGTTTTAGCTGCTTCTCGTTTTTACCCGTTGACGCCACTGCCAAATCGAAGATCTTACAAATCGCAGTACCTTGAGTACCATGGTAGGTTTCTTTGCGGCCTAACATGTTGTCTGCTGCCATACGACCTTGACGGTTTGCTGCGCCAGCAAGTGGAACCACAGTTTGTTTGCCCGTCACGAAGTCTTACTCTTCGATAGCATCAACCACGGCGTAGATAGACGGATAGCTGGTTTGTATGTGCCCGCTAGTATAAATACCATTCAGACCCGCTTCTGGTGCCAGTTTGGTCTCAAGATGAACACCAATCGCCATAGTCAAGATATCAGTAGTGAGAGTTTCACCATTGCTCAATGTTAGCTCAAGCTCGCCATTTATGTGTTGGTGATTTTTGATGCTATAGCAGATAACTAATTGAAATACTAGCGGCTTCTCTATGACTATACCCCTCTATCTTTAGAGGGGAGTGTAAAATACGCTGCTTTGAATTAGTCAATAAAAGCATCAAGCGCTTGAGTAGGCTGGCGCGTATTTGGATCCCACGCCCCCAAGGTATAACCTTGCCAACTGTATGCCTGTGGCTCCCAATAGAAAATCCCAATACCTTTGTCCTGTTTAATACTACGTACTTTTTGGATCATATCAGCAATGATAGTCTTTGCTTGAGGATCATCCCAAGGCACGCCAATTTCGGTGATCATTACTTCAGTTCCGTAGCGCTCGACCATATCATTCAGGTTAGAGAGACATTGATTGTTTGCTTCTTGCCAAGTAAGACCTGTAGCATTCTTGGGGTAGGATGAGGCACCAATAACATCCCACCAAGCACTATTAGACTGTAAGCCATCAAAAATCCATCGGAAATTGGCATTATCGTGACAGTTTGCCAAGTGGACAATAACCTTAGCATCTGGAAAGACTTCTTTGGCTGCGTTACGTCCGCTATTAAACAGCCATGCGTAGTTACGCATGTTGTTTGAGGCCATTCCATCATTCCACAACATTCCGTTATTGGTTTCATTACCGACTTGAATCCATTTTGGTGTGATACCTGCTGCTTTTAAGGTGTTGAGCGAGTCTCGTGTGTAAGACCATACTTGTCCCATTAAATCTTCGAAGCTCAGTTGTTGCCATTGTGAGGGTTTCCATTGATTGCCTGGGTCAGCCCAAGTATCGCTATAATGGAAGTCAATCATCACATCCATATTCGCGTCTTTGGCCCACTGCGCTTTGACAATTACATCATCCAGTGAGCTGTAATAACCATCACTGGGATTAACCCAGATACGAAGACGCACTGCATTCATTCCATGGTCTCGTAGTATTGAAAGTACATCTTGTCGGTAGCCCCAATCGTTATAGAACTCGTAGCCACTGTCTTCCATTTGAGTTATCCAGCTAATATCTGCCCCTTTAATAAATGCGAGAGAATAGCTCGATGTTACTAATGAGCTGAAGATAGCTAGTGTTTTTAGGGTGTTATTCATTGTTTCACCGTTTTATATGTTCACGTTTTCGTTATTTAATTTTTTAACGTAAGTAATATAGCAATGAATTTTATTATTGAGGTGATTTATATAAGTGTTAGTAGTTATTTATAAAATAATTTACGAGGTTGTGACTATGGGTAAATTACCTAAGTAAATTTACTTTCATAGTTGTGAGTGAGATCAGTATGCGAAAGTACTGAATCGATTTGTCATTAATAATGCAGCATAAAATGATAAATGTTATCGAATTTATTTAATTTTAAAACTGTCCCGCCATATGAATTCATGACCAAATAAAACCGTTTTATTGTATTTTCGACCTTCTATTTTTTCAATAAACATATCAATTGCTACTTCTCCCATTTCGAACGGAAATAGTCGCATTGTCGTAAGGCTTGGACTCATATGTCGGGCAGAGGAAATATCATTTGTTCCGATGACTTGAATGTCTCCTGGAATCGTTAATCCATACTCATAAATAGCGCGATAAACCCCAACCGCTACCATATCTGTCGCAGCGTAAACTACGTCAGGAAGTTCATTGAGTTGTAGCATTTCTTTCATCGCTTGATATCCAGATTCAATGCAATATTCTTTACTAACTTTACATAACGAATCGTGGTACAAGCCGTTTTCTTTGGTTACTTTACGAAAAGTATGTAATCGCTCCTCGTTGTTTCCAATAAAAGCGGGTCGTTTACAACGGATTTTTAACATATTCTGCATGACTTCATTAGATAATTCCAACCTGTCAATCAATACTGCATCCGTTTTACTACCCAAGGGATTGGAATCAACAAATATGATATTTTTGTTAGCTTGATACAAAGTATCTACAACATGTTTGGAGAAATGTCCGACCGCGATAATAACGGGTGCATTTTCTATAAGCTTTAGATTAGTATCGATTTGATCTAAATGGAGTGTCCTTTGGACTACACCTTTTTCTAAGCAGCGATTTTGAATGCCTGCACGGATAGATGTAAAATACGGGTCGTCAATTTCCTGTGTGGGTGTTAAAAAGTTCAAAATAACAACTTCACGTCCGACAACAGACTCACTTGCTTTAGTTACTTCATGATGAACAAACTGTTTTTTACTACGTTTAGGGGATTGATAGCCAAGTGATTCTACGGCCTCCAAGATTGCCCGCTTTTTTTTCTCACTGACAGACAAAGTAGGGTCTTCGTTGAGAAAACGAGAAATCGTTGATGTTGATATATTCGCCTTTTTGGCAATGTCATTGAGTGTAGCCAAAATATTACCTTATTTTCACCAAATAGTTTTTATTCAACCAGAAAGCGCTCCGCACGCTTTCTGATCATCGTGTGCTTATTTACCCAACTGTTTCGAAGTTTTTTGGGCAAATATTGGCGATTAAATCTTAATTGGTTAGTGCGCTAATTCTACCAAATCAAATTTAACAACACTTCCATCAGGTTCAAAAATGTGCACGTGAGATGGTGATGTAAACAACGAAATTGACTCGCCTGGTTTTACTTGAGTGTCTCCATGATGGAGATATTTGAAATCGTCAACGCCACCGCATTGGCCGAATACGTAGGTCATGCCTCCCAATCTTTCAACAACTTCACATTCGAACGCAAGTTCAATCGTATCTAAACTTGTTGATAGGTGTTCTGGACGGATGCCTAGTGTCAGTTTTTTGCCTACTTCAATCGGTGCAATTTCTATAGGTAGCGTGACTGACCCGCCCACATCAAAACCTATGGTTAAGCTAGCCTGGTCCCAAGCTTCTACGCGACAAGGTAGGAAGTTCATTTTCGGCGAACCAATAAATCCAGCTACAAATTTGTTGATTGGATTGTTGTATAAATCCATTGGAGAACCTACTTGTTCGACTTTTCCATCACGCAAAACCACAATTTTGTCTGCTAATGTCATCGCTTCAACTTGGTCATGCGTGACATAGATCATTGTGGATTTCAGCTCTTGATGGAGCTTGGCAATATGCAGGCGCATATCTACACGTAATTCAGCATCAAGGTTGGAGAGGGGTTCATCAAACAAAAATACTTTCGGGTCGCGCACAATTGCTCGACCAATAGCGACACGTTGACGTTGACCACCAGATAGTTGTGCAGGTTTACGGTCTAATAAGTGTTCTAGCTGAAGAGCCTTACCGACCAAACGTACTTTTTTTTCTCGTTCTTCTTTTGGTATTTTGTTTACTTTAAGTGAATAGCCCATATTTTCTGCAACCGTCATGTGAGGGTAAAGAGCGTATGACTGGAACACCATCGCAACCCCTCGTTCTGAAGGTGGTACGTCGTTAACGATATTTCCTGAAATCGAAATTGAACCGTCGCTGATGTCCTCCAGACCAGCAATCATACGCAGTAGTGTTGATTTACCGCAACCAGATGGACCAACAAACACCACAAACTCACCTTCTTCAATTGATAAGTTTACGTTGTGAATAGTTTGAGTTTGATCAAATCGTTTAACGACATTGGATAATTGAATCGAAGACATTTCAAATTCCTCTTTAATGAAAAGTAAATAAAGTGCGTGATCTAATTCGTCTTTTATTTAGTAAATTTTATTTTTGCTTGTTTGCCAAATCACAATAATTATCGACTATGGTGATTTAAATCACATCAATGAATAACCTGCATGGAAAAAATAACATAAAGGAGCATATTTGCACCATAAATTTTATTCTAACCAGAAACAATAGGCGTGAAATTTTATGGACGATATTAAATTTAGTAAAAATTTGTCAGCTCTTGCGATTGCTGCTTTATTTTGTTCGCCAATGGCATTGGCTCAACAATCTTTGTTAGTTTGGGAGGACATTCAAAAGTCTTTTGGTAACGAAGAGGCAGTAGAAGCGTTTGAAAAACAGCATGATGTAAAAGTAGAAGTACTTGAAATGCCATATGGTGGTCAAGTTGAGTCCTTGCGTATGGATGGACCTGCAGGAACAGGCCCTGACGTTATCTTGATTCCTCATGATCAAATAGGCGGTGCAGTCATTCAAGGTCTACTCGCTCCCGTTAAAGTTGATAAGTCGGTGACGGATACATTCAGTCAATCTTCGATTGATGCTTTAACTTATAATGGAGTGCTATACGGCCTACCTAAATCCGTTGAAACGGTATTCATGGTTTATAACAAAGATCTTATTTCTGAGTTACCTGAAACTATGGATGAAATATTCGAGTTATCTAAGAAACTTCGTGAAGATAATAAATACGGTCTACTTGCTAAGTGGGATGAGCTTTATTATACCTATGGTATTTTAAACGGGATGGGTGGAGACGTTTTCGGTAAAAAAAGCGATGGTTCCTACGACCCGGATAAAATATTACTAAATACCCCAGGGGCGGTAGAAGGTGCGGAATATATTCAAAAGTTTTACGAGTCTAAAGTATTTCCTACAGGTATCATCGGTAATAATGGTCTTAATGCCATAGATTCTTTATTCACATCTGGAAAAGCAGCGATTGTTCAAACTGGCCCTTGGGCGTTACAGCCATATAAAGAAGCCGGAATTAATTACGGTGTAGCTCCACTTCCAAAATTGCCATCTGGTGAACAGATGGGGTCATTCATGGGCGTCAAGAGCTATAGCATATCTACCTTCTCTAAAAATAAATCGTTAGCCCAAGAATTTATTACTTTCGTTAATAACTATGAGAACGCTAAACGCAGATTTGAGCTAACGGGTGAAGTACCAGCAGTGGCTAAGTTGGTGAGCGACCCAGTTATCAAAAATGATCCTGGTGCTAGTGCGGTTGCTTTACAGTCGATTCACGCTACATCCATGCCATCTATCCCTGAAATGAACGAAGTATGGGGGCCTGCTAATAGTGCATTGCAGCTAATTGCGACTAGTAAACAAGATGCGAAAAGTGCGCTCAACTCAGCGGTAGAGAGTATCCAAATGCAAATTGAAGCCAACCACGCAATGATGGGTCAATAGTTAAAAAGATTTTTCCTAGCGTAAGTATTCGGTTAGCCCTTTATAACAGTTTGGACCTGGGCTAACTGACGCTGGAAGTTTTCCTAGATGGAGTTGTAATTGATGTCTGACATGAGTAAACATTTTGAGCGTGATTCGGGGTTTTATCGATCCCACCGGGTTACTGCATCTTTACTTGCGTTAATTCCTGGCTTTGGTCAGTTATATAACCGACAGTTTGTAAAAGGCATAATGTTTTTTATCTTGCTAACAAGTTTTTATGCAGTAACTCGTGATTTCATTTCACATGGGATGTGGGGACTTGTAACACTTGGTGAAAATCTACCTGAAGATAACTCAGTTTTCCTGCTTGCAGAAGGTATTATTGCTTCGTTAGTGGTGGTGTTTGGCCTGATGGTCTATGCACTAAGTATAAGTGACGCATATCAAAACGGTAAGTTAACTGACGAAGGGCGAGAGCTTAACTCTTTACGCGTCCAATATCGAAATGTTATCAATGCGGGCTTCCCTTATCTCATGATAAGTCCGGGTTTTATACTTCTAGTCTTTGTTGTTGTATTTCCGATCATATTTGGTTTTGCCATTGGCTTTACTAATTACAACCTATACAACTCGCCGCCTGCTAAATTGGTTGATTGGGTCGGTTTAAAGAATTTTTTCAATATTTTCCAAATTAATTTATGGCGAAACACCTTTATTGATGTTTTGCAGTGGACAGTTGTTTGGACATTAGTTGCTTCAACACTGCAATGTACAGTCGGCGTTTTATTAGCGATTTTGGTTAACCAGAAAGACCTTAAATTTAAGCCATTGATCCGCACCATTTTTATTCTTCCTTGGGCGGTACCTGGTTTTGTTACCATCCTTATTTTTACTGGGATGTTTAACGACAGCTTTGGTGTTATCAATAACGTTATTCTCGATTTCTTTGGTATTGAACCTAAAGCTTGGCTGACAGACCCATTCTGGACAAAAGTTGCGCTAATCTTGATTCAAACTTGGTTAGGTTTCCCATTTGTATTCGCAATGACAACAGGAGTTCTACAAGCAATACCAAATGATCTTTATGAAGCAGCGACGATGGATGGTGCGAGTAAGTTTCAACAGCTAAAAACTATTACGCTGCCGCTGGTGCTGTACTCGATTGCTCCGATTTTGATCACTCAATACACATTTAACTTCAACAACTTCAATATTATTTACTTGTTTAATAATGGAGGACCAGCGGTTATTGGTAGTAACGCAGGTGGTACCGATATCCTAGTGTCTTGGATTTATAAGCTGACAATGTCTTCATCACAATACGGAATTGCATCTGCAATTACGTTGCTATTATCGATTTTCGTTGTAGGCATTGCTCTTTGGCAATTCCGCATGACCAAGTCATTCAAAGAAGAGGCGAGATAATAATTATGAGTATTAAGCGTAGTAATCGCATCCGATTGACATTGAGTTACAGCCTTATCCTGTTGGTATCAGTGATCATCATATACCCGTTAGTGTGGACAGTTGGTGCATCATTCTATCCAGGCAATAGCATCATGGGTGAGTCCATTTTTCCGGACAATCCTACTCTAAGTCACTATTCAACTTTGTTTGCTAATGAGAAAGTCGCTTACCTGACTTGGTTTTGGAATAGTTTGAAAATCAGCTTTATGACCATGGTACTGACGCTGATCAGTGTGTCATGTACCTCATATGCGTTTTCACGCTTTCGTTTTAGAGGTAGAAAAAATGGCTTAATGCTATTCCTTCTGTTGCAGATGATCCCGCAATTCTCAGCCTTAATTGCAATATTTGTTCTAGCGCAGATGTTGGGATTAATTAATAGCCATCTTGCATTAGTACTGGTTTATGTAGGGGGGATGATCCCGATGAATACGTATTTGATGAAAGGTTATTTGGATGCAATACCGAAGGATCTTGATGAATCAGCGAAAATGGATGGCGCGAGTAACATTCGTATTTTTTTGGAAATTATTCTGCCTATTTCAAAACCAATTATTGCGGTAGTGGCACTATTCTCTTTCACGGGGCCATTAGGCGATTTTATTCTCGCAACCACTATATTAAGAACACCTGAAAATTATACATTGCCGATTGGATTATATAATTTAGTTGTGGAAAAAATGGGTGCAAGTTATACGACATATGCAGCAGGTGCTGTGCTTATTTCAATACCTGTAGCGCTTCTTTATTTATCACTACAAAAATACTTTGTATCTGGCTTAACAGCGGGTAGTACTAAAGGCTAATACTAGAGAGAAAGATATGAATACAAAATTTAAGGTTGCACTTATTAGTGCGGCAGTGGCTTTGGCTGGCTGTCAATCTGTAAACTCTTCAAATAATAATGGCTCTGATATTAATACTAATACAGATAATATTGTTATAACTGCTCCACAGCTGAGAGCTGATTTCATTCGTGGTATGGATATTTCCATGTTGCCTGAAATAGAAAAGTTAGGTGGGAAATATTATGAAAATGGCAGTGAGAAAGATCTGATCAATATATTGAAAAATAATGGTGTTAATTCTATCCGCGCACGTTTGTGGGTGGATCCGATGTCAGCTACTGGTGATGTATTTGGAGGCGGCAATAATACGTTAGAGCGTTCCATTGAACTTGGTAAGCGCGCACAAGAAAACGGTATGTCATTCCTACTTGATATCCATTACAGCGATTTTTGGGCAGATCCTAAGAAGCAACAAAAGCCAAAAGAGTGGGAGCAACTTACGTTTGAGAACCTGACTCAGAAAGTCTACGACTATACAGCAGAGGTTATGAAAGCACACCAAGCCGCAGGTGTTGTACCAGACATGGTACAGGTTGGTAATGAACTTAATGGCGGTATGCTTTGGCCAGACGGTAAAAGTTGGGGGCAAGATGGTAAGGAATTTGACCGTTTATCACTTCTTTTAAAAACCGGCATTAAAGCCGTGCATGATAACGACAGTGGCAAAGATATTCAGATCATGTTGCATCTCGCTGAAGCTGGCGACAACGGTCTATTCCGTTGGTGGTTTGATGAAATCACTAAGCGTGGTGTCGACTTCGATGTGATTGGTATGTCTTACTACCCTTGGTGGCATGGTCCAATTGATAAAGTAAAAGCCAATATGAATGATGTGATCAGTCGCTACAACAAACCTATTGTTCTAGTCGAGACATCTTTCCCATTTACTACTGAAAATGGTGATGCGCTGGGTAATAGCTACTCTGAGGCGGGACCGATTGAGGGGTACAGTGTCTCAGTCGATGGTCAGGCAGAATATTTAGCTGACATTATGACGCTATTGAACGAACTTCCTGATAATCAGGGATTAGGGATTTACTACTGGGAGCCAGCGTGGTTACCGATTGATGGAGCGACTTGGTCAACGCAGGCGGGGATGGAATATAGTGGTGACAAGTGGGATGTGGGCAACTCATGGGAAAACCAGGCTCTATTCGATTTTGAAGGCAATGCCTTACCGTCATTAAAAGTATTTAAGGGGCAACAATGAATAATAAAAAACACGTCATCCCTAAAATAAAAGGCTTGCTTCATGGGGCAGATTATAACCCTGAACAATGGTTAGACAGACCGGATATTTTAGAAAAAGACATTGAGCTGATGAAACAGACACAATGTAACGTTATGTCTGTGGGAATATTTAGTTGGTCCGCTATTGAACCTGCGGAAGGTGAATTTCAGTTTGAGTGGCTTGATAAGGTATTGGACAACTTACTAGCGAATGACATCTCAGTGTTCCTAGCTACACCGAGTGGTGCTCGCCCTGCGTGGTTGTCTCAACGTTACCCTGATGTCCTTCGAGTTAATAGCTCTCGTGTGAAGCAACTTCATGGAGAGCGCCATAACCATTGCTATAGTTCGCCAAATTATCGTAAGAAGGTTGCTATCATGAATGCAAAGTTGGCTGAACGTTATAGCCAGCATCCTGCAGTTATAGGTTGGCATGTCTCAAATGAATATGGTGGTGATTGTCATTGTGATTACTGTCAAGAAGAGTTTCGATTATGGTTGAAAAACAAATATGGCTCATTAGAGAACCTCAATAAGCTTTGGTGGAGTGCTTTTTGGAGTCATACATACACAAGTTGGGAACAAATTGAGTCACCGTCGCCGATTGGTGAAAACTCTGTTCATGCACTCAAGTTGGATTGGAAACGTTTCTGTACAGATCGCGTATCAAACTTTTGTGAGCATGAGATAGCTCCTCTTAAACGTATTAACCCTGAATTGCCAACGACGGCAAACTTCATGGAATACTTTTACGATTACAACTATTGGGAGTTGGCTAAGTCCATTGATGTTGTATCTTGGGATAGCTATCCGCTATGGCACCGTGACAATGATGAAGTCGCGTTAGCTTGTTATACAGGGATGTATCATGATTTGATGCGTACCTTGAAAAATCAGCCATTTTTATTGATGGAATCAACCCCAAGCCAAACAAACTGGCAGCCGATCACCAAACTGAAAAAAGATGGTGTGCATTTGCTTTCTTCGTTGCAAGCAATAGCTCACGGTTCTGATTCTGTCCAGTATTTCCAATGGCGAAAAAGCCGTGGTTCTGTCGAGAAGTTTCATGGTGCAGTTATCGACCATGTTGGACACGCAGACACCCGTACTGGGCGAGAAGTGACAGCTGTAGGTGAGTACCTTAAACAAATAAACGATGTGGCTGGAACGGCGACTAAGGCAGAAGTGGCGATCATTTTTGATTGGGAAAACCGTTGGGCTATGGATGACGCTTCGGGCCCTCGTAATGAAGGTATGCAGTATGAACAAACTGTGTGCGACCATTACAGAGGTTTCTGGAGACAGGGTATTAACTGCGACATTATTGAGCAATTATGTGACTTTATGCCTTATAAGGTTATCGTCGCGCCAATGTTATACCTTATAAAACCGGGAGTAGCGGAACGTTTCGAAGAATTTGTTAAGCAAGGCGGAACGTTGATAGCAACTTACTGGAGTGGAATCGTTGATCAAAACGACTTATGTTTCCTTGGCGGTTTCCCTGGCGGAGCAAATAGCCCGTTACGCCGGACGTTCGGTATTTGGGCTGAAGAAATTGATTCCCTTTATGACCACGAAAGTGTGAAGTTTGAATTAGAAAATGATTCTGAGCTAGGTTTTAGTGGGGAATTTAATATTAAGCATTTAATGGAGCACATTCATTTAGAATCAGCTGAGGCTATTGCTTATTACCGAGAGAATTTATTTGATGGCTGTCCAGTTATTACTAAAAACGAGTTTGGTAATGGGGTGGCCTATTATATAGCAGCACGTACAGACGTTGAATTTAATGAGTCGTTCTACAGCTCTATTGCTGAAAAATATGGCATTAGTAAACCAGTCGAAAATATACCTGAAGGCTTGTCGTTGACAACTCGCGAAGATGAGCAATCTCGTTATTTATTTATTATGAACTTTTTAAATGAAAATCGAGAACTTGAATGTCCTTTAGGGGATTGGGTCAATGCTTGCACGGGTGATGAGGTTAAAAACAATATAGTCGTTGCTCCATATCAAGTTATCGTTATCAAAAACAATAAATAGTTATTTCCAGCCTAATTAGGCTGGAATAAAAACCAATATATAAAATAAGACGAATTTCGTCTAACGGGTAAGTATTGTCTTAAATAAAATATTGGCAATATTTACTCGGCCAATAACATCAAGTAATACAAAAGGGAATAAACATGAAAAAAGCATCATTGGCAGTCGCTATTATAGCTTCTTTATCTGCTACTCAAGTACTAGCAGTAGATTTCCACGGTTATGTGCGAGCTGGTTTGGGAGCTAGCGCTGATGGCGGTGGTACCAAAGCTGGGGATGAATTTAATAAAACAACTTTAGGTCGCTTAGGGAATGAATATGATACATATTCAGAAATAGGATTAGGTCAAGAGTTATTTAATAAAGATGGTCGTTCAATGTACTTTGAAAGTATGTTTGAAATGTCTTCTGACGGTAATCTTGAAACGGAGTCGAGCAAAAAAGATAGTGCCAACTTCGCGATTAAACAGTTAAACATTCAAGCAAAAGGTTATATTCCAGCGTCTCCTGAAGCAGTTATTTGGGCTGGTAAGCGTTTCTATCAACGTCATGACATTCATATTATTGACACCAAGTATTGGAATGTTTCTGGTTATGGTGTAGGTGTAGAAAACATTAAATTGGACACTGGAGCGTTATCCACTGCAATTATTCGTGCAGATAACGCGCTTTCAACTTGGGATTCTAGCGGTAATGAAACAAGTTACGGTGATTTAAACACTTATTTCTTAGATATGCGTTATTCCGGATTTGCGCCTTGGGAAGGCTCATGGACAGAATTTGGTATCGATTACGCACTTGTTAATCCAACAGATGAGCAAGAGGCATTAACAGAGGATCTAAAAAATGGATTGATGTTAACGGCAGAAATAAGCCAAAGTTTCTCAATGGGTTGGAACAAGTTTGTTCTTCAATATATGGATAAAGGCTTAGCGCAAAACGCTATCTCCCAAGGTGGTGGTTGGTACGATATTTGGAGTGGTGATGTAAGTGAAGCGAAAGGTTATCGTTTCATTAGCACTGGTGATTTAAACATCACCGACAACTTCATAATCAATCATGTGTTGACATACGGTCAAGCGAAAGACCATGGTGATTGGTTAGATAAAGAAGACCTTTTCTCTTTTGTGGCTCGTCCTACTTATAACTGGTCAGCTTATAATAAAACTATTTTCGAAGTCGGTTATTTTGATCAAGAGAAAACATGGGACTCAGGTTCTTCTGACAAATCTAGTGGGACTAAATTTACGATAGCACATGCAATCTCAGCAGGTGATTCAATTATGGCTCGCCCTGAGATCAGATTCTTTGCTAGTTACTTCAAAGATAATGAAAATGATAACACCTTCGACAATGGTAAGAGCGCTGACACCATTAGTTATGGTGTACAAGTTGAAGCTTGGTGGTAATTCAAAAGTAATGAGTTAAATTTTGCTACAGGTCAGGCAATAATTGCCTGACCTACTGACTAGTTTTTCTTTGTTTCTTTTTATCAAACTGGATATTTATATTTCTTGTGAATGATCAGGATATAACTCTATTCCCACTTTAATAATCTTTTGTTTTGGATCTTTTATGAAACCATTGTCGTTGAAAAATAAGATTATCGCTCTGTTTGTTATGTCTTTACTAATAACTGTTGTTGCGGCTTTTTTCAGTGTTAAGTTTGTAATTGGTGACTATATTAACAAATCTTACGACAGTCGCATGGTTAGTAATGTAAATTTGATTAGCAGTGAAATTAAGCAATCACTCGAGAGAGACATCTCAGTTATAGAAAGTCTTGATTTTGGTATAATCGGTATTCGTGATACCCAACAAAAGCTTGGTTATGAACAAGTTGTTAAGCTAATTAACAAGACTGCACTAAGTGATAAAGGCAGTTTGAACAAAGAGCAATCTCAGTATTTTATAGATTTAGCTCGTGATCATGAAGAAGGAATAAAACTTACTCAGATTTTTTCTGAAACTGGTCAAGCAAAAGTCATTGTTTCTAAGAAGAAAAATGGAGTAGTAGATTTTTTTACCATCGACCTTAGTTTAATCGATGGGTTAATTAAACGATATAGTATTCCTGGAGTTTATTTTGAGCTGCTTGATGGGCAGAGTAATACTATTTATTCAACAGGTAAAGAAAACTTAGATCTAAAGAAAATCGATATAATTACTGTTGCTGATTCTAAATGGTATTTACGTTCGTATATTGATTACAGCTATATTGATAGTATTACAGGAAGAATAAACCAAGATATTACTAAATACATGTCGCTTTGCGCATTTATGATGTTAGTCGTTAGTTTATTAACACTGAATATTCAACTGAATCCCTTGTCAAAATTGAAAATATTAGTTGAAAGCTTAGCTGGTAGTGATGCAGATTTGACACAGAGAATAGAGCTCAATCGAAAAGATGAGATTGGAGATATTTCCAAATCAGTAAATATCTTTATCGATAATCTACAGTCTTTATTTCTAAACATTGCTAGTTCTAATCGCTCTTTGAATGATGCAAGAGAAGAGCTTGATATACATATAGGTCGAAATGTATCGACGGTCGCTAGATATAATGCTCAAAGTAAAAGTCTGTCGGAAGCTATTGACGATATTCGTCAATCCTCTTTAGATGTCCAAGAGCAAATAAAACAGTCAATGGAACTTGCTGAGCAAGTCAGTTATCAGGTTCGCGAAACTTCACAAAAAGGAAGTTTCGTGGAAAAAATCGTAATTACTCTAAGTGATGATACAGAGAAGATCTCTTCGTTAATTGGGGGTATGGATACTGTCACTAAGGGCATAAGTAATATCCTAAATACTATTCAAAAAATTGCCGATCAGACTGATTTACTGGCGTTAAATGCTTCCATAGAAGCGGCTCGGGCAGGCGAGGCCGGAAAAGGGTTTGCAGTTGTTGCTGAAGAAGTACGGGTACTCGCTTCTAGGACAAGAAGTAGCACCACAGAAATTGATGAATTTCTAGACCAATTCTCTAGTTCGTCAGATCAAATAGTAAGCCAGATGTCTCAAGTATTGAAAAATAGTGAGTTGAATCGAAACAGTACGTTAGATGTTATTAATCAAATTCAATTGGTTGAAAAGGTTGTAGGTCAAATCAACATGATTAATTCAAGTATTTCTATAGCCGCTGACAACCAATGTACGAATATGGACAAGTTGAATGCTGAAATACAATTAACTAACAATCTGAGTGATGAAATTACTGATAGCGCCAGTTCGATTGCTCGTGTCCATGGCGACATTGGTCAAGTTTCCTCGGCGCTAACAAAAGACGTATCAATTTTCAAAGTTTAACTACGCAGTTTAATAATTTGAAACCAGTTTAGGAGATCCAGCAGTGGCAGTACTTATTACAGCTGGTATGGGTTACATCGATAGTCACATTTGTGTACAGATGATGGAAGCAGGTCTTGAACCAATTACTGTTGATAACTTGTTCAATTCAAAGGTCGAAGTTTTAAACAGAATTGAAGCGATAACTGGTAACCAACCTAAGTTTTAGCAAGGAGACATTCGAGATGAAGCCTTCCTAGACTCAGTTTTTGCTGAGCATGATATTTAAGCAGTGATTCATTTTGCTGGCTTGAAAGCGGTTGGTAAAAAAAACAGGATTACATATCTATAACCTAGGTACCGGCAAAGGCTATAGCGTATTTGAAATGGCGGAAGCATTTGGCGTTGCTTGCGGTAAACCTGTTCCCTATAAAATCTGTCCCCCGCAGATCTGGTGATATTGCAGAATGTTGGGCCAGTACTGGCAAGGCAGAACGAGAGTTAGGTTGGAAAGCTACACGCAGTGTTGCTGAAATGACGCTAGATACTGGAAGTGGCAGTCTAACAACCCACAAGGTTATTAATTTCATCCGTTGTAGTATTTCGGATTAGCATGAATAAATAGTTGAGTAAGTAAAATGTCAAACGTTGAATTTAACCCAGTTGATCATCCTCACCGCCGTTACAATCCATTAACTGGTCAATGGATTTTAGTTTCGCCGCACCGAGCAAAACGTCCGTGGAGTGGCGCGGATGAAAAACCCGCAACTGATGAACTATCTGTATATGACGACAAATGTTTCCTTTGCCCGACAAATGAGCGTATCTCTGGTGATGTAAACCCAGATTACCAAGGCTCGTATGTATTTAAAAATGACTTCGCGGCTCTAATGGTTGATTCGCCGGATGCACAAGTATCAGACGATCCATTATTTCAAATCCAAGGTGTACGTGGTTTGAGCCGAGTGATTTGTTTTTCTCCCGATCATAGTAAAACTCTACCTGAACTGTCCGTGGAAAAAATCCGTGGAGTGATTGATACATGGAACGAGCAAATTGAGGAGTTAGGGAAAGAGTATATTTGGGTCCAGGCATTTGAGAATAAGGGGGAAACTATGGGCTGTTCTCAGCCTCATCCTCATGGTCAAATCTGGGCGAACAGTTTCTTGCCAAACGAGATCGAACGCAAAGAGAAACATCTAAAATCTTACTATCAGAAACACGGTAGTAACTTACTGGTGGATTATGTACAAGCCGAGCTAAAAGAAGATACCCGTATCGTCGTGGAAACTGAGCATTGGGTGGCTGTTGTCCCTTACTGGGCTGCATGGCCATTTGAAACGATGCTCCTCCCCAAAACACACATTCGTCGTTTAAGCGAACTAAATCATGAGCAGCGTGATGATCTTGCTGTCGCCATAAAAAAACTGACTAGTCGTTACGACAATTTGTTCCAATGTTCTTTCCCATACTCTATGGGTTGGCATTACGCTCCTTTCTTTGAAGCTGGCACAGATCTTGACCACTGGCAACTGCACGCATTGTTCTATCCCCCGTTATTACGCAGTGCGACTGTACGTAAGTTTATGGTGGGTTATGAAATGTTGGCTGAAAGTCAGCGTGATTTAACGGCTGAGCAAGCGGCTGTACGTTTACGATCTCTAAGTGACATTCACTATAGAGAACAGTAATCATGCTCTGGAACCCATCCTTCAATCCCTTATCTTGAGTATGGTTTTCGGGCATCTAATTCGTACTTTTTATCTGAGATTTAACTATGTTTGAACTAATCCAAAATGTGAAAGCTTCCTTTGAACAAGTGTTGGGATATAAAGCGACTCATATTATCCAGGCCCCTGGGCGGGTTAATTTGATTGGCGAGCACACAGATTACAATGATGGCTTTGTATTACCATGTGCTATCGATTATCAAGCTGTTGTAGCTGCTTCTATGCGTGATGATCAGCTAGTGCGAGTAGTTTGTGTCGACTACGGCAATGCTATAGATGAATTTGATCTTACAAAAGAGATCACATTCCAAGAAGGCAAGATGTGGGCAAACTACATTCGCGGTGTAGTTAAATGTTTATTGCAGATAGGCTACCCAATTAAAGGTGTAGATATATCTGTAAGCGGCAACGTCCCGCAAGGTGCAGGATTGAGCTCTTCAGCAGCGCTTGAAGTTGTTATCGGTCAGACCTTTAAGGAATTGTTTAAATTAGAACTTAGTCAATCTGATATAGCATTGATTGGACAGCAAGCAGAAAATGAATTTGTTGGGTGTAACTGTGGTGTTATGGATCAAATGATTTCTGCTGAAGGGCGTGAGTATCACGCAATGTTACTGGATTGTCGCAGTCTCGAAACGAAAGCAGTACCAATACCAGAAGATTTGGCAGTCGTTATCATTAACTCTAATAAAAAGCGTGGGTTAGTCGATAGTGAATACAATACGCGTCGAGATCAATGTGAGGAAGCTGCACGTATTTTTGGAGTAAAGGCATTACGTGATGTGAATATTGAAGAGTTTGAGAAACGTAAAAGTGAACTCGATGATGTGGTAGCAAAACGTGCTCGTCATGTCATTACAGAAAACATGCGTACTTGTGAGGCTGCGAAAGCTCTCAGCTCTAATAATATTAAGCGCCTGAGCGAATTGATGGCAGAGTCGCATGTTTCTATGCGAGATGATTTCGAAATTACGGTTGATGAAATCGATAAATTGGTTGAAATGGTCAGAGAAGTGATAGGCGATAAAGGTGGAGTTCGTATGACTGGTGGTGGATTTGGTGGATGTGTCGTTGCCCTAGTACAGATTGAACTTGTGGAAACTGTGAAAAAAACAGTTGAATCCAGATATGAACTAGAAACAGGTCTAAAAGAATCTATCTACATTTGTAAGGCAAAAGAAGGTGCGGGTTTAGTCCATTCACGCTGAGTCAAAGTCAATTAATGAGTTATTAAATAGGTACCACTGTATATACCTTCTATTGGCGTGTTGCCAAGGTCGTTCGAAGGAGCGACCTTTTTTTATTAACACTTTGTTTGCCGTTTAATATGGGCTTATTGTAAATAAGCCGTATCGAATTTGTGTTAAAGCGAAACAAGATGAAATCAGATGTAATACTTTTACTTCATGAACTTATGTATAAGCCG
>NZ_JABEQC010000010.1 GCF_013041605.1 Vibrio plantisponsor
AATATGGTGGAGGGGGACGGATTCGAACCATCGAAGGCGGAGCCGGCAGATTTACAGTCTGCTCCCTTTGGCCACTCGGGAACCCCTCCAGGGTGTTTTCCTAATCTTTTACAAGAGAAGGCTTAACTGACGTTTTCCCAACACATCAATCAAGTGCGGAGCGCATATTATCAAACTCGGACTTGGTGTAAACCCTTTTTTTGTCTTTTTGAATTGAATGCTGGCTTTTTGGGCAAAGATGGCCGTAATTCCCCATTTTCTTTTTGAAATAGTGGTTTGAAAAGGAGATGGAAATATCAAATTTACGTTCCTTTACGTTTCCACGTGCTATAACTCGTTATAATAAAAGTTCTTTCTTATATGCTGATGTGGTTTATGAAAAACGTTTCGATTCTTTCTGCTGTTCTTGCTACTGCCTTATTAAGTAGCCAAGGCGCTGTCGCTGCGGGGCCAAGAAGTGCACCTGCTATCTCTGTCGTCACTGATTTAGTGCAGGTTCATCAAATCTCTCAATCACTTTCTTTAGTTGGCAAACTGGAAGCTGAACAGTCAGTCATTATTTCGCCAGAAGTGGCAGGAAAAGTAGACGTTATTGCGGTCAAAGCCAATCAGGAAGTAAAGAAAAATCAATTATTGGTGCAGTTGTCTGACGAAAAAGCTCGAGCTTCTGTCGCCGAAGCTAAAGCGTATTTGCGTGATGAAAAACGTAAGCTGGCCGAATACGAGCGTTTGTTAAAGAGAAGCGCCATCACTCAGACTGAAATTGATGCTCAGAAAACCAGTGTTGATATTGCTCAGGCGCGCTTAGAAGCGGCAGAAGCGAACTGGAATGATCTTCATATCAAAGCCCCTTTTGCTGGCAATGTAGGTTTTATCGATTTCAGCCGAGGCAAGATTGTCAGTACCAGTACTGAACTGATGACGTTAGATAACCTTTCATTAATGCAGTTGGATCTTCAGGTTCCTGAACGTTATTTGTCGATGCTTTCTAAAGGCATGAAAGTGGTTGGGACAACCCATGCTTGGCCGGGCAAGACATTTGAAGGTGAAGTGGTTGGTATCGATACTCGTGTAAATACTGAAACGCTGAATTTAAGAGTGCGTATTCATTTTTCCAATGCTGGTGGTTTACTTAAACCAGGAATGTTAGTTTCAGCGAACTTAGCTTTCCCAGCAATTGAAGCGCCGATTATTCCGGTTCAGGCTCTCGAATACTCTGGCACCAAGCGTTATGTTTATGTTGTGAACCAAGAAAACAAAGCGGTTCGAACAGAAGTGCTTCTAGGCGCTCGTGTTGAAAACCAAGTGGTGATTGAGCAAGGGCTAGAAATTGGTGAGAAAGTGGTTGTTCAAGGCATAGTTAACATGCGTGATGGCGCTAAAGTGTCCGAAGTGACCGCAGAGGGCCTGCCAGTGAACAAGGATGACAACTAATGTTGATCTCTGATGTTTCTGTAAAACGTCCAGTTGCCGCGCTGGTTTTAAGTATGCTGCTGTGCGTGTTCGGTTTTGTCTCTTTTACTAAGCTTGCTGTGCGAGAAATGCCGGATATTGAAAATCCGGTAGTTTCTATTTCAACCCGATATCAAGGCGCTTCCGCGACCATTATTGAAAACCAGATTACTTCTGTTCTGGAAGAACAATTAACGGGTATCAGCGGCGTCGACGAAATTACATCAGTGACTCGTAACGGTTCGTCGCGTATTACAGTCACTTTCAATCTTGGTTATGACCTGAATACTGGTGTCAGTGATATTCGTGATGCGGTAGCGCGGGCACAGCGCTCCTTGCCTGAAGGGGCGGATGACCCACTGGTGTTTAAGAATAATGGTTCTGGCCAAGCGTCTATGTATATTAACTTGAGTTCATCGACGATGGACCGAACTCAGTTAACCGATTATATGGAACGAGTTCTGGTTGACCGCTTTAGCCTGATTTCGGGTGTCAGCTCTGTGGACGTCTCTGGTGGTTTGTACAAAGTCATGTATGTGCGATTGCAACCAGAATTGATGGCGGGGCGGGGTGTGACCACTTCAGATATTTCAGCCGCATTACGTCGTGAGAATATCGAAAGCCCGGGAGGTCAAGTTCGTAACGATTCTACGGTCATGTCGGTTCGTACCGCTCGAACTTATCAAAAGCCGCAAGACTTCGAGTACCTAGTGGTTAAACGCGTTAACGGGGCGCCGATTTATCTCAAAGATGTGGCTGATGTATTTCTTGGCGCTGAGAATGAAAACTCGACGTATAAAACAGACGGTGTCGTGAACGTGAGTATGGGGATTGTTCCTCAGTCAGATGCTAACCCGCTGGAGGTGGCGAAACGGGTTCATCAGCAGGTCGATAACATTCAGAAATTCCTGCCTGAAAACACCAAGTTGGTGGTGAACTACGACTCAACCATCTTTATTGAACGCTCTATCGAAGAGGTATACAGCACCCTATTTATTACTGGTGGTCTGGTTGTTTTAGTGCTCTATATCTTTATCGGTCAGGCTCGCGCGACATTGATCCCTGCTATTACTGTACCGGTATCCTTGATCTCTTCTTTTATAGCTGCCTACTACTTTGGCTTCTCTATTAACCTCATCACCTTGATGGCACTGATTCTGTCCATTGGTCTGGTTGTGGATGACGCTATTGTGGTGGTGGAAAACATCTTCCACCATATTGAGCAGGGCGAAAAACCTTTGCTTGCTGCCTATAAAGGCACTCGTGAAGTGGGCTTTGCTGTTATTGCCACGACCTTAGTGTTGGTGATGGTGTTCCTGCCAATCTCCTTTATGGATGGAATGGTCGGTTTGCTGTTCACTGAGTTCTCGGTTCTGCTGGCAATGTCGGTGATTTTCTCGTCATTGATAGCACTGACCCTCACGCCTGTGCTGGGCAGTAAGATTCTTAAAGCAAATGTGAAACCGAATGGCTTTAACCGCTTTGTTGATAAATTATTCGCAAAGCTGGAATCGGCTTATCGCACTATGCTGCGTTTTGCTTTGCGCTTTAAATGGTTTGCTCCTCTAGTCATTCTTGGCTGTATTGGTGGCAGTTACCAGTTTATGCAAAGTGTTCCCGCGCAACTGACGCCGTCTGAAGACCGTGGGGTTATCTTTGCGTTTGTACGAGGCGCAGATGCAACCAGTTACAACCGTATGTCTGCCAATATGGACTTAGTGGAAGCTCGATTGAAACCTTTGCTTGGGCAAGGCTTCTTAAAATCGTTCAGTATTCAGTCGCCAGCATTTGGTGGTAATGCTGGAGACCAGACGGGTTTTGTAATTATGACGCTAGATGATTGGAATCAGCGCAGCATTACCGCTCAAAATGCACTGGGAGAAGTAAGAAAAGCATTAGCAGGCATTCCCGATGTTCGTGTGATTCCATTTATGCCTGGTTTCCGAGGCGGCTCCAATGAGCCGGTACAGTTTGTACTTGGCGGTTCAGATTATACTGAGCTCAAAGAGTGGGCTGAGAAACTAGAAGCGGAAGCGGAAAGCTCAACCTACATGACGGGCGTGGATATCAACTATTCAGAGAAAACACCTGAACTGGTGGTGACGGTTGATAAACAAAGAGCATCGGAACTCAACATCAGTGTGCAAGATATTTCGGATACGCTGGAGGTCATGCTGGGTGGTAAGGCGGTGACAACCTTCGTCGAGCGTGGTGAAGAGTATGATGTTTATTTACGCGGCGACGAAAACAGCTTTAATAATGCTGCGGATTTAAGCCAAATCTATATGCGTACCGGAAATGGCGATCTTGTCACTCTGGATACTGTGACCAAAATTGAGGAAGTGGCGTCGGCCATTCGCCTGTCGCACTACAACAAGCAAAAAGCGATTACCATTACTGCGAACTTAGCCGATGGGGCAACCTTAGGTCAGGCTCTGGATTTTATGGATCAAAAA
The DNA here is from genome assembly GCF_013041605.1 of Vibrio plantisponsor. Taxonomy (GTDB): domain Bacteria; phylum Pseudomonadota; class Gammaproteobacteria; order Enterobacterales; family Vibrionaceae; genus Vibrio; species Vibrio plantisponsor. Next base: position 3,909 of record NZ_JABEQC010000010.1, read on the forward strand.
GCTTTGGAAATACTGCCAAGCGATATCTCTGTCAGCTATTCCGGTGAGTCTAAAGACTTTAAGGAAAACCAGTCGAGTGTTGCGGTGGTATTCGCACTAGCCTTGCTGGTGGCTTACTTGGTGCTTGCCGCTCAGTTTGAAAGTTTTATCAACCCAATGGTAATTATGTTTACTGTACCTATGGGCGTATTCGGTGGTTTCCTCGGCTTGTTTATTATGGGGCAGGGGATGAACGTATACAGCCAAATAGGTATGGTGATGCTGATTGGTATGGTCACCAAGAACGGTATCTTAATCGTTGAGTTTGCTAACCAGTTACGTGACCGAGGAGTTGAGTTTGAAAAAGCGATTGTGGATGCTTCAGCGCGCCGCTTGCGTCCAATTCTGATGACGGCATTCACTACTCTTGCAGGCTCTATCCCGCTTATTGTTTCTACAGGTGCGGGTTATGAAAGCCGTGTGGCTGTGGGTACGGTTATCTTCTTCGGTATGGCATTCGCTACTGTGGTTACCCTGTTTGTTATTCCTGCAATGTACCGTTTAATTTCAGCGAAGACGCAAGCTCCGGGGCATGTTGAAGCAGAACTGAACAGAGAGTTGGGGCACGATAACAAAGGCCGAACAACTCACTAAGCCCGTTTCCTTGAAGCCAAAATCAAAAAGCCCGCAAAATAGCGGGCTTTCGTTTTTCAGTTCTTGTTCAACTTCGTCCAATTGTCTTTCACGGTGTCTAGATATATTTCACCGAGTAACGCGAAGGCTTATGGTTCATCGCTAATACGATGTTGAGTACAACTGCACCTGCGATAGACAAGATAATAATTGAGGGTGTTAAGAAGAACAGCGAAGTAAACACAATGATGCAGTCTAAAACGAGTTGTGTTTTGCCGACCGAAATGCCGAATTTGTCCTGAATAAACAGACACAGCACGTTAAAACCACCCAAGCTTGAGCGGTGGCGGAACAATATCAGCATACCTAAGCCTGTCAGTAGGCCGCCAGCTAGAGCGCAGTAGGCGGGATCAACGTGTTCGATAGTGATGAAGTTCGATAAGTGATCAGTAAAGACTGAAACCAAGGCGCAAGAGATAGCTGTGTTGACCGAGAACCTAACCCCGAAGCGTTTCCACGCGAGCAGGTAGAATGGCATATTGACAAAGAAATAGAGTGCGCCGAAGCTCCAAGGGAATACATGCGTCAGTAAAAGTGCTAAACCCGCAGTACCACCTGTGATCAAATTGGCTGCTTTGAGAAAAAATAGTCCCTGAGACACGATAAAGGTGCCAGTGAAGATCGCTACCCAATCTTCCTTCCGTGAATGTGTTTCCATTTAAGATGCCACTAATTGCTAAAAAATAAGTAATTGGTAAAGAATAAGTGGATACTAATTAAAACCTGATCTTTTCGGTAGCTAGCGAACAAAAATTAGGGTAAACCTATGTAATCCCAAATTTACACAGTGTAAAGAAAATGTAGACACTCATCTTAAATGCGCAAAAGATGAGCGGTGTTGTCAATCAACATGAAAAAACTGCATGATAATTTCTGTAATTTGGGCTTTATGATATAAATCAAATTATGTAGAATGCGCGCCATATTACGGTGACGAAAACGTTTGCTTTTGGTCGTTGTGTGGTTTTTTGCTACTTTCAGTCAAATCTGAGTCAGGAGATACAGATGCTTAAGCGTGATATGAACATCGCTGATTATGATCCGGAGCTATACGCTGCCATTCAGGAAGAAACTCTTCGCCAAGAAGAGCACATTGAACTTATCGCTTCAGAAAACTACACCAGTCCGCGTGTAATGGAAGCTCAAGGTTCTCAGCTAACAAACAAATACGCTGAAGGCTACCCTGGCAAGCGTTACTACGGCGGTTGTGAGTACGTTGATAAAGCGGAATCTCTAGCAATTGACCGTGCTTGTCAGCTATTTGGCTGTGAGTACGCTAACGTTCAGCCACATTCTGGCTCTCAAGCAAACAGCGCAGTGTACATGGCTCTTCTAAACCCAGGTGACACTGTTCTAGGTATGAGCCTAGCTCACGGTGGTCACTTAACTCACGGTTCACCAGTTAACTTCTCTGGTAAACACTACAACGTTATTCCTTACGGTATCGACGAAGCTGGTCAAATCAACTACGACGAGATGGAAGCACTTGCTCTAGAGCACAAACCTAAGATGATCATCGGTGGTTTCTCAGCTTACTCTCAAATCGTTGATTGGAAACGCATGCGCGAAATCGCTGACAAAGTAGATGCTTACTTGTTTGTTGATATGGCACACGTTGCAGGTCTGATTGCTGCTGGCGTATACCCAACGCCAATCCCACACGCACACGTTGTTACTACTACAACTCACAAAACACTAGCAGGCCCACGTGGCGGTTTGATTCTTTCAAACGCTGGTGAAGAGATGTACAAGAAGCTGAACTCAGCAGTGTTCCCTGGCGGCCAAGGTGGTCCTCTAATGCATGTTATCGCTGGTAAAGCGGTAGCGTTCAAAGAAGCGATGGAACCTGAATTCAAAGCTTACCAAGAGCGTGTTGTTAAGAACGCAAAAGCAATGGTTGCTCAGTTCCAAGAACGTGGTTACAAAATCGTTTCTAACAGTACTGAAAACCACCTGTTCCTTGTTGACCTAATCGACAAAGACATCACAGGTAAAGAAGCAGATGCAGCTCTAGGTGCAGCGAACATCACTGTAAACAAAAACTCAGTGCCAAACGATCCTCGTAGTCCATTCGTAACTTCTGGTATCCGTGTTGGTACACCAGCAATTACTCGCCGTGGTTTCAATGAGGAAGATGCGAAAGCATTGGCTAACTGGATGTGTGATGTTCTAGACAACATCAACGACGAAGCGGTTATCGAAGCAACAAAACAAAAAGTGCTTGATATCTGTAAGCGTCTACCAGTTTACGCTTAATCGCTTGAACATATGGAAAAGGCCTGCAATGCAGGCCTTTTTTACATCTCTAAACTGGCGAACTCATTGACTAAAGAAAATCGCCATAGAACTGTGGTTAGTTCTATTTAGCCATACTGATCAAAGTGCCGGATTTACATTTGAACATGTAGTATTTGTTGCTTTCGGTAAACTTACCTAAGCCTTCACCATCACAATATTCAATATTAATCTCGCGCATCACTTCGAGTGTATCTTCACTTGCCAGAGCAAACTTAGAACCATCTGAACAGACAATGCGAACTTTGCCATCGTCGCTGACAGAGTAGATATCGACTTCTGTATTACATAACTCGAAAGAAGCTTCGCGGAAGTTGTCTGTCTGAGAGTTCGAAGAACAACCGGCTGTAATTGCTGCTGTTGTCAGAGCGAAAGCAAGCATCGTTAAATTTTTCATTATCATTGTCCTTCATGATTTAAGAGTCAGTGGTTAGCCTATAAAACTATTTGCATCTATTCAATCATAGACACAAAAAAGGCGACATATCCGAAGACATATCGCCTTTTCATTGATTTAGTTGTTCAAGTATTGATTACTTTACTTCTAAACCTTGTGCTTGCATATCTGCGTGGTAAGAAGAACGCACAAACGGACCACAAGCCGCGTGAGTGAAACCAAGTTCTAGCGCGATATCTTTTAGTTCATCAAACTCTGCTGGTGGAACGTAACGTTCAACTGGCAAATGGTGACGGCTTGGCGCTAGGTATTGGCCTAGAGTTAGCATAGTAACGCCGTGAGCACGAAGGTCTTTCATCACTTCGATGATCTCTTCTTTTGTCTCACCAAGGCCCATCATCAAACCTGATTTTGTTGGAATCTCTGGATGCTGCTCTTTGAATTTTTGTAGCAGTTGCAGTGACCACTTGTAGTTCGCACCCGGACGCGCTTTACGGTACAGGCGAGGTGCCGTTTCCAAGTTGTGGTTGAACACATCTGGCGGGTTGTCTTTCAGCAAGTCCAGCGCTACATCCATACGACCACGGAAATCAGGAACCAAAGTTTCAATACGAATATTTGGATTCAAAGCGCGAATTTCACGGTTACAGTCAGCAAAGTGTTGTGCACCGCCATCACGAAGATCATCACGGTCTACAGAGGTGATAACCACATACTTCAGCTTCATATCACTGATGGTTTTCGCTAGCTTTTTCGGCTCATCGGCTTCAGGAGCAACAGGGCGACCATGGGCAACATCGCAGAATGGACAACGACGTGTACAAATAGCACCTAAAATCATGAAGGTCGCTGTACCGTGGTTGAAACACTCAGCCAAGTTAGGGCAAGACGCTTCTTCACAAACAGAGTGCAGGTTGTTCTTACGCATTGCTGATTTGATGTCTTGGATACGTTGGCTGTCTGCTGGCAGCTTGATCTTCATCCACTCAGGTTTACGCAAGATTTCTTTTTGTTCTGTCGGCATGTTCTTTACAGGAATCAGTGCCATTTTATCAGCGTCACGGTATTTGACGCCTTTTTCCATTTGAATGGGTTTGCTCATACTTTGTTACCGATTGAGGGTGCTTCAGTGCTGAATTCGACATGCTCGTAGCCGAATAGCGGTACGAGTTCTTGGATTAATTGTTGCTCTACTTGGTGGATATCTGCCGGCCCACCTAAGTTGCTCACTTGTACCATTTCCATGCCTTGGTAACCGCAAGGGTTGATTCTCAAGAATGGGGATAGGTCCATATTGACGTTTAACGCTAGCCCATGAAATGAACAGCCTTTACGAATTCGTAGACCAAGTGAACAGATTTTTCTTCCGTCAACGTAGACACCTGGAGCATCTGGACGCGCTGCTGACGAAATATCGTAAGCTTTCAGAGTATTGATAACCAGATTCTCAATGTCGGTTACCAAATCTCGAACACCTAATTTTTTGCGTCTTAGGTTGATCAAAAAGTACACCACTAACTGACCCGGACCGTGATAAGTCACCTGACCGCCACGATCACTTTGTACAACCGGAATATCACCTGTATTGAGCAAGTGTTCAGCTTTACCTGCCTGACCCTGCGTAAATACTGGGTTGTGTTCAACAAGCCAGACTTCATCACGAGTCTCTTCGTCACGCTGATCGGTAAATTCATGCATAGCCTGCCAAACTGGATGGTAGTCTTGTCGACCCCATTGTCTGACAACAAGCTGGTTATCTAGTGTCATATTCCGTCAGTGGTTGTGAAAATTTGGGTGATTATAAACGCCTTAAGAGCGATGAACTACTCATAGAGGGCACTTTTTTGACCATAATTTAAGTAATGTCTTTTTAACATTCTGATATATATAAAGAAAGCAGCTAAGTGCTGCTTTCAAAAATATTTTAATTGATATCGAATTATTTGATTTAGTCCGATTATAGAACCATACGTACAATTTCGATATCACCCAGTTCTTTATACAGGGTTTCCACTTGAACGATAGAAGTGGCAGTAATAGTCACTGATACTGAGTGATAGTTACCTTTCGCACTAGGCTTAACTCGTGGGCTGTAATCGCCAGGAGCATGGCGTTGAATCACTTCAAGAACAAGCTCTGGTAATTCAGGTTTAGCATGGCCCATCACCTTGTAGGTAAAAGAACAAGGGAACTCAAGCAGGTCTTTTAATTTTGCATCAGAGTTGATGGTCAACATATTGGAAACTCCAAGTTTGGCATTCGATTAAGCGGTGCGGAATATTACAGCCTATCGAAGTGGATCTCAAGTGAACAAAAAAGCCGCTTTACTCTTCCTACTTGAAGCTGCAGTGGTGTTGGCTGCATTCGTTCGCCCCAATCACATAGTTATCTATGCTCATGGGGACTCACTTATTTGCCGCCTACCTGCAGTTCCAAGTAGTTTGAGTAAAAAGCAGCTTCCCTGTCAAATTACTAAAATACTATATCCAATTGCTAGAATTGGTATTAGAACAAGCCTTTGAATAGTAGAACAATGTAGTCCCATAGGCGGCTGAACAAGCTACCTTCATTCACATCTTCTAGTGCTAATAGAGGGTACTGAGCAACATCTTCATTGTCTACTTGGTAGTAAAGCTTACCAACTACATCACCTTTCTTAATTGGGGCTTTTAGCTCTTTTTCAAGTACAAAGCTTGCAGTTAGGTTTTTCGCTTGACCACGTGGAAGAGTCACATAAGTGTCTTCATCAACGCCTAGAGCAACGGTTGACTTGTCACCCATCCAAATTTGCTCTTCAACAAAGGTTTCACCTTTCTTATGTGGTGCAACGGTTTCGAAGAAACGGAAGCCGTAACTTAATAGCTTCTTGCTTTCAGATTTACGAGCATTCGCATCTTTAGTGCCCATTACAACGGCTACAAGACGCATCTTACCTTCGGTTGCTGAGCTTACTAGGCTGTAACCAGCGTTCGATGTGTGACCTGTCTTGATACCGTCAACGTTCATGCTCTTATCCCATAACAGACCGTTACGGTTGTACTGAGTGATGCCGTTGTAAGTGAATTTTTGCTCAGAATAAAGTGCGTATTCATCTGGCACATCACGAATCAGCGCTTGACCTAGCAGAGCCATATCGTGAGGTGTTGAGTATAAATTTGGATCGTCTAGACCGTGTACGTTCGCAAAATGGGTGTTGGTCATTTTCAGAGAACTTGCCCAAGCATTCATTAAGTCTACGAAAGCATCTTCTGAACCCGCAATGTGTTCAGCCATCGCTACACAAGCGTCGTTACCAGACTGAATGATAATACCTCGGTTCAGATCACTCACTTTTACAGTGGTGCCGACTTCGATAAACATCTTAGAAGAGTCTGGGAAGTTTTTAGCCCATGCGTTTTTACTAATCACGACATCGTCATTAGGAGAAATATTTCCACGCGCGAGTTCTTGGCCGATAACGTAACTCGTCATCATTTTGGTTAAACTTGCAGGAGACAGCTTTGTGTCCATCTCTTTTTCAGCCAGAATCTTACCTGAATGAAAATCCATCAGAACGTAGCCTTTAGCGGCGATCTGTGGTGCGTCTGGCATAACAATAGGTGCAGCTGCGGCTGTGAATGAGACAAGAGTAGAAAGCGCAGTGGACGACGCCAGAACAGAATTTAGAATCAATTTTTTCATGGTAAATGCGTGTTATTTAGTTGGTTGTGTATATCTTAACAGAAACGACTATTCAAACCAGAGCCGATATGCCTTGGCTCTCCAGTCATTACTGTGCAACTTGGTACTTTTTAATAAATGCGGTTTCGTAACCTAGGGACTTTACACGCTCTAATGTTTCTTGAGTCAGCGTATAGTCAGTAAAAGGACCTAAAACAGCCCTATGGCTACCGTTATCACTATCAATAAAACTTTGCACCGATAAGCTTTGTCCCAAATTTTGCGATAAAGTTCGAACTCTTTCTTCATTTTGTGAAGAAGCGACTTGAATTATATATCTTGGGTCAGACTTTTTAACTACGTTTGTCAGTGGTTTATCCACTTTGATCACTTCGATGGCGACGTTGGCAGTACCTGTTTTTATCACATCTAGCTTGTAAGCCGCCGCATAGCTTAAGTCAATAATTCGACCAGCATGGAATGGACCACGGTCGTTGACGCGCACTATGGCTGTTTTGTTGTTATCAAGGTTAGTGACTTTAACGTAACTAGGTATTGGCAAGGTTTTGTGAGCTGCACTCATTGAGTACATATCATAAATTTCACCGTTGGACGTCAGGTGACCATGGAACTTTTTACCATACCAAGAAGCCTGACCTTGCTCTGTATAGCCATCGGTATTTTTCACTATTTGGTATTTTTGACCACGTAATGTGTAGTCTTTATTGCCCCCACGACTATAAGGTTCATATTGAGGATGGGCATCTTCGATATGCTCGACCGAAATCGGTGCGTTGGGTGCAACATCATCTTTAATGTCGTAGCGGTCGCCTGAGCTCGAACAACCAGCTAAGATCATCAACACTAACAGCGGGAAAAAAAACGCTTTTAATTTCATCAAGTCGCCTTTGAAAATGCTTTTCTGTGCGTGTGAACCGACATTAAGATACCGAAGCCAGCCATTAGGGTAACCATAGAGGTACCGCCATAACTAACCAAAGGAAGTGGAACACCTACTACAGGTAAAATACCACTTACCATGCCTATATTCACAAACACGTAAACGAAGAAGCTAAGAACAACACTGCCAGCCATCATACGGCCAAAAGCAGTTTGAGCATTGCTCGCCAAATAGAGGCCTCGTCCGATAATAAACAGATATACGGATAGAAGTCCTAAGATGCCAATCATGCCCCATTCTTCGGCGATAACTGCAAAGATAAAGTCAGTATGTCGCTCTGGTAAGAATTCTAGCTGAGATTGCGTGCCGTGCAGCCAACCTTTGCCTGAAATACCGCCAGAACCGATAGCGATCTTACTCTGGATAATGTGATAGCCCGCACCAAGAGGGTCGGATTCGGGGTTGAACAGTGTTCGTACGCGGACTTTTTGATATTCCCGCATCAGGAAAAACCACAAGACAGGGATGAAAGCGCCTACGCCAACGGCCGCTGCGATGATGATTTTCCAACTGATCCCGGCTAGGAAAATTACGAAAATACCCGATGCTGCAATCAGTATTGATGTACCTAAGTCAGGTTGTTTGGCAATTAAAATAGTTGGAACCAATACCATCACAATAGACGCAAGCAGCGTTCCAAAACTCGAAGGTAGTGGACGTTTACCCACATAGCGAGCAACCATTAGTGGAACCGCTAGTTTGAGCAGTTCCGATGGCTGGAAACGTACAAACCCCAAGTTTAACCAGCGCTGTGCCCCTTTGGAGGATTCTCCGAAAAAGAGCACGCCCAGCAGTAAAATAACGCCTGCAAAATAGAGCAGGGGAGCTAGGCTTTCATAGGTTCGTGGCGATATCTGGGCTAAGCCAATCATAACGGTTAGTGCCAAAACCATGCGCATGGCCTGACGATCCATCATCGCCATACTCTGACCACTGGCGCTGTACATGACCATAAGAGCAAAGCCAAAAACCGCCAAAATACCAATCAACAAAGGCAGGTCAATGTGAAGCCTTTCAAATAGAGCTCGACTTTGTCCGGTTGAAGGATCCAGTTTCATTATTCTTCGTCCTCTTTAGCGCCCAGTATGATGTGATCGAATATGCGTCTAACCACTGGTGCACCATTGGTTGAACCACCACCGGCGTTTTCTAAAACGATGGTAACAATTGCTTGGGGATCATCTACTGGAGCGAAACCGGTAAACAGTGCGTGGTCGCGTAAATGTTCTGCCAGTTCGTCTGCGTTATATTCTTGTCCTTCCGCTAAGCCGAATACCTGAGCAGTACCTGATTTACCGGCACTTTTGTATTTCAGATTCTGGAAAGCTCGTCTTGCTGTCCCTTTCTTACCGTGGTTAACCAGATACATACCTTCCATTGCCATATCCCAGTATTTCTTTGGCACGCCTGTAATTGGCGGGTAGCTGACATATTCAGCTTCTTTCTGACGAGTAAATTCTTCACCGTTATTGATGGTTGAACGCAATAAATGCGGAGCCCAAACTTCACCGCGGTGAACCAATACCGAGGTTGCCTTGGCGATTTGCATTGGCGTCGCTGTCCAGTAACCTTGGCCGATGCCAACAGGGATTGTATCCCCCTGATACCATGGCGTACGGTGACGGGACATTTTCCATTCTCTGGTCGGCATATTCGCTTTACTTTCTTCGTAAATATCGATGCCTGTGTAATCACCAAAACCGAAGCGCATCATCCAGTCAGACAAGCGATCTATGCCCAAATCGTAAGCAATTTGATAGAAGAAGGTGTCAACCGACTCTTCAAGAGCCTTGATGATATCAACTCTTCCGTGCCCCCAACGTAACCAGTCGCGGAACGGGCGTGTGGTTGAGTTTGGAATCTTCCAATAACCAGGGTCATTTCGGGTGGTATTGGGTGTAACCACACCTTCTTGAAGGGCTGAAACTGCAATAAAAGGTTTCACTGTCGATCCCGGAGGATAAATACCTAATGTGGTCCGGTTAACTAGAGGGCGATTCTTATCGTTTAACAGGCTGCTGTATTCTTTGCCTGAAATCCCGTGAACAAAGGCATTAGGATCGTAGCTAGGGCTTGATACCATCGCCAGAATACCGTTGTCTTTCGGATCGAGAACAACGGCTGAACCTCGTCGACCATCCAGCAGTTTGTGTACATAGAGCTGTAAGTCTATGTCTAGGTTAAGAACGATATCTTTGCCGGGAACTGGCGGAACATACTTAAGCGTGCGGATTATACGACCACGGCTGTTCACTTCGACTTCTTGATAGCCAGCGGTGCCGTGCAGTGTACTTTCGTAATAACGTTCAATACCCAGTTTGCCAATATCACGTGTTGCTTGGTAGTTGGCAACTTGTCCGTCTCTTTCAAGACGTTCAATGTCTTTATCATTGATACGTGAAACATAGCCGATAACGTGAGTCAGGACTTCCCCATACGGGTAGTAACGTTTCAAGCTTGCAGTAACGGTAACGCCGGGGAACTTATGTTGTTGCACCGAGAACTTTGCAACCTCAGTTTCTGTTAACTGAGTCAGTAAAGGTACTGAGTTAAAACGACGAGAGTGGCGACGTTCTTTTTCAAAGGTCGCTATTTTTTCTGGCGTAATGTCGAGAAATTCTTGCAAGCGAGCGATGGTGCCATCGATATCTTTAACTTGTTCAGGCGTGATTTCCAAGTTAAATACAGGACGGTTTTCTGCTAATAAACGCCCGTTTCTATCGTAGATTAAGCCACGATTTGGCGCGATAGGGACGACTTTAATGCGGTTATCGTTAGATCGAGTTTTATAGTCTTGATATTGGTTGACCTGAATGTTGTATAGGTTCGCGATAAGAATACCCATCATGAACACTATGCCAACAAACGATACCACAGCACGGCTTTTGAAAAGCCGTGCTTCAGCAATGTAATCTCTAAACGGGTTACTCTTACGTAACATCGATGCCTATTCTCGGTGATATGGATGGTTGGCAGTGATACTCCACGCCCGATATAAGCTCTCGGCCATGACGACGCGAACTAACGGATGTGGCAAAGTCAGTGGTGATAAAGACCAGCTTTGGTCAGCCGCTGCTTTACATGCTGGTGATAGCCCTTCTGGACCGCCAATCAAAATGGATACGTCTCGTGCGTCTAGCTTCCAACTTTCAAGTTGACCCGCTAGCTCTTCCGTATCCCAGCGCTTACCTGGAATGTCGAGCGTAACAATTCTGTTGCCTTTTGGCACGGCAGCCAACATAGCTTCGCCTTCTTTTTGCAGTATTCTTGCAATATCAGCGTTTTTACCGCGTTTGCCAGCTGGGATTTCAACTAACTCAAGTGGCATGTCGTGAGGGAAGCGGCGGCGATATTCTTGAAAGCCTTCTTCAACCCATTTAGGCATTTTAGTGCCAACGGCAATAAGCTGAATTTTCACCTTTAGCTCCAAAGTTTTTCTAGTTGGTACATTTCACGCTGTTCTTCCTGCATGACGTGTATCATGGTTGTCCCCATATCGACAACAACCCATTCACCTTCGTTTTCACCGTCCATACCGAGCGGGTCGAAACCGATTTTTTTCGCTTCACTTGCGACGTGGTCTGCAATCGATGAAACGTGACGTTTTGAAGTGCCAGTGCAAATGATCATGTAATCCGTCACACTTGATTTGCCTTGTACGTCTAAGGTGATGATGTCAACGGCTTTCATGTCGTCAACTTTATCTGCAAGAAAGGTATTTAATTCTTCGCGTTGCAAGGGGTATTCCTCTGAAATGGTCTATTGGTACTATTTTTACTATTTAGGTGCGCAGTATAACACTGTTTAAACTGGCAAAGGGATGTTTGCCTGAGGAACGGCGAACTCTACGCTTATTTGATGAAGAAGTGGCCAGCATGGCTGCTCGTATTGAGTTTTAGCCAAGACTTCAATTTGAGCAAGTAACCTAATTAGGTGTTGCAACTTGCTGAGCGACAGTCTTTGAAGAGCCGCTGAATACAAGGGGCGCTTATTCTGCCAGACGCGGTGTTTGTCAAAAACAGCTCCTATGCCCATCGCGTTGAGTTGCTGTTTCATTTGCAGTAACAGAAACAGTTCCTTCTGCAAGGTTCGCATCAAAATGATTGGTTCAATCGCTTCCGCTTCAAGTTGACGCAGAATTCTTTGTGCACGGTTGGCTTTACCTTCAAGCAACGCATCCATCCAATGAAATGGCGTGAAATGGTTATGTCGATCAAGTGACTCCTGAAGGCGAACAAGGGTTAACTGGCCATCAGGATAATTGAGTGCCAGTTTTTGTAAGCTTTGCATCAATGCAAATAAATTGCCCTCATGCCATTGCGCCAGCATCTGAACCGCTTCGGCATCAGGGGTTAAACCCAATGTACGGCAACGAGCCATAACAAACTGCGGCAAGCGAGATAGTTCTGGTGTTAAGCAGTTAACCAGACAGCCGTTTGCCATCAGTGCCTTAAACCAAGCTGTATTCTCTTGAGCTTTGGTCAGCTTGTTGCCGATGACAATCAACACAATATCTGGATTAAGGTAGTCTGCCACAGTCGCTAGAGATTTAGATAGGGCGGCATTAAGCCCTGATTCCGCAATCTCCAGTACGATAATTTGTCGGCTACTGAATAAGCTCAAGGACTGGCAGCAGTCATAAACTTGCATCCAATCCAAATTGTTATCGACCGTAAAGTGATGCTTTTCTTCAAAGCCTTCACTGTGAGCTTTGGCTTCTATTGCTTTGACCGATTCTTGAGTCAGCAGCGGCTCGCCACCAAAGATAAGATAAACGGGCAATAACGATCTTTGTAACGAATCGGCAAGTTTATCGGCGTAAACTCTCATTGCTTCAATTACTCAGCGGTTGTTTGAGCCGATGGCTCTTGGTGAGTTTCGATAGTGTCAATGAGATACGATTCGTTTGTCGTAGGTACTTTAGCTGACTCTTCAGCTTCTGAAATTTCATCCATAGTACCAGCCTGAATCGACGCTTTTAGTCGACCCATTTGGCGAACGATTTGTGTCGCGGCCAGTTTACGCATTTCGCCTTCGATCATGTCGCGCTCAACTGATTTAGCCAGAGCCGTAAGAGGGTTGTCTAAGTAGCTACGTGTCACACTGGTTGAAAATGTTTTAGTACCGATATCAGGTACCGTCACTCGGTATGATGCTCTAAAGGTCAGCTCTTTTTCCGCTGCACGTGTGGTTTGATACAAAGAAAGCGTTCGTTCACTTATCCCTTCGCTAATCAAGTGAACATTTGGCACATCGTCAGCCGGCTGTACGATCTCGATTTCGTTCATGCGTAATTGACGAGTGACTATGCGAGTAAAACTACTGTATTGGTCGTAACTAGTAATCGAAAGTTTGCTTAGTTCATCTGGCACATCGTAATCACCGCGCAAGTGAAAGCCGCACGCACTCAGTAAGGTCGCAGAGAGGAAAACCAGTGACAATTTAAAGAAAGATGAACATGTAAAACGCATGGGATTATTATTCTCGTTAGATTACTTATGTTAGAACACAAAAGTTTATGTTCTAACATAAGTAAACAGGGCACAAAGCCCTGTTTACAGACAACATAAGTACGAATTAGTTCGCTACGATATTCAGCAGCTTACCAGGAACATAGATAACTTTACGTACGGTTAAACCTTCAGTAAATTTCACTACGTTTTCGTCATTTAGACCAAGCTCTTCAACTTGTTCTTTCGTTGCATCAGCAGCGACGGTGAGTTTGCCGCGCAATTTGCCGTTTACTTGAACAACGATCAGTTTTTCATCTTCCACTAATGCTGCTTCATCAAATGTTGGCCATGATGCGCTATCAATCTCTGATTCGCCAAGCGCATTCCACATTTCAAAACAGATGTGTGGCGCGATTGGGTAAAGCATCAGCGTAATCGCTTTTACAGCTTCATCCAGAATGGCACGATCTTGATCTGACTCTTGTGGCGCTTTAGTCAGCTTGTTCATCAGTTCCATAATAGCTGCAATTGCCGTGTTGAACGTTTGGCGACGAGCGATATCGTCCGTTACTTTGGCAATTGTTTTGTGAACATCACGACGAAGTGCTTTTTGGTCAGCAGTTAATGCACTTGCATCAACAGCTACAGCAGCACCTTTCGATGAATGCTCACGAGCCAGTTTCCAAACACGTTTAAGGAAGCGGTTTGCACCTTCAACGCCAGATTCTTGCCATTCTAGAGTCATATCAGCAGGTGATGCGAACATCATAAATAGACGTACTGTATCTGCGCCGTATTTATCAACCATTTCTTGAGGGTCGATACCGTTGTTCTTTGATTTAGACATTTTGATCATGCCTGAGTGCTCAACGCTGCGACCTTGGTTATCTACTGCAGAAGTAATGTTACCTTTACCGTCACGTTCAACTTTCACTTCAGTTGGTGAGATCCACTCTTTTGTGCCTTTTTCGTTTGTCAGGAAGAAAGCATCAGCCAGTACCATGCCTTGGCAAAGTAGCTGCTTGAATGGCTCGTCAGAGGTTACATAACCGGCATCACGTAGCAATTTGTGGAAGAAACGAGAGTACAACAGGTGCATACACGCGTGTTCAATACCACCAATGTATTGGTCTACTGGTAGCCAGTAGTTCGCTTTTTCTGGATCTAGGATGTCATCTGCTTGTGGAGAACAGTAACGAGCGTAGTACCAAGAAGACTCCATGAATGTATCGAATGTATCGGTTTCACGTAGTGCTGGCTCGCCATTGAAAGTGGTTTTTGCCCACTCTTTGTCTGCTTTAATTGGGCTGGTTACGCCATCCATAGTTACGTCTTCAGGCAGAATCACTGGTAGCTGATCTGCTGGTACTGGATGAACTTGACCATCTTCAGTCGTTACCATTGGAATTGGCGCACCCCAGTAACGTTGACGTGAGACACCCCAGTCACGTAGACGGAAGTTTACGGTTTTAACGCCTTTAGCTTCAGCTTCAAGTTTCGCAGCAATAGCGTTAAATGCTTCTTGGAACTCAAGGCCGTCAAATTCACCTGAATCGAACAATACCCCTTTTTCTGTGTATGCCGTTTCAGAAATGTCTAGCTCGCTACCATCAACAGGTTTGATTACAGGAACAATGTCTAGACCGTATTTAGTTGCAAATTCGTAGTCACGTTGGTCGTGTGCTGGTACTGCCATTACAGCGCCTGTGCCGTAATCCATCAGTACGAAGTTTGCTACGTAAATCGGTACTTCACGACCGTTCAATGGATGAATCGCAGTAAGGCCAGTCGCCATACCTTTTTTCTCCATTGTCGCAAGTTCTGCTTCTGCAACTTTGGTGTTTTTACACTCATCAATGAAAGTCGCTAGCGCTGGGTTGCTTGCTGCTGCTTTCGTTGCTAAAGGATGACCTGCAGCGATAGCTACATAAGTTACGCCCATCAGTGTGTCTGGACGAGTGGTGTACACTTCGAGATCTTTAGCTTCATCTTTTACTTCAAACTTAAGCTCAACACCTTCAGAGCGACCGATCCAGTTGCGCTGCATGGTTTTAACCATTTCTGGCCAACCTTCAAGCTTGTCTAGATCGTCTAGTAGCTCTTGTGCGTATGCAGTGATTTTAATGAACCACTGTGGAATTTCTTTTTGTTCAACTGGAGTATCACAACGCCAGCAACAACCATCTTCTACCTGTTCGTTAGCCAAAACAGTTTGGTCATTTGGACACCAGTTTACTGAAGATGTTTTTTTGTAAACCAAGCCTTTTTCGTAAAGCTTAGTGAAAAACTCTTGTTCCCAACGGTAGTACTCAGGACGACAAGTTGCGAATTCGCGATTCCAGTCATAGCCAAAACCCAGCAGTTTAAGCTGGTTTTTCATGTACTCGATGTTTTCGTATGTCCAAGGTGCTGGTGCTGTTTTGTTTTTTACTGCAGCATTTTCTGCTGGTAGACCGAACGCATCCCAACCGATTGGTTGCATAACGTTCTTGCCTTGTAAACGTTGGAAGCGAGAAACAACATCACCGATAGTGTAGTTACGAACATGACCCATGTGCAGTCGACCACTAGGGTATGGAAACATAGACAGACAGTAGAATTTTTCTTTGTTTGGGTCTTCACTTACAACGAAAGTCTTGTTGTTATCCCAGTGCTGTTGAACTTTTTGTTCAATATCTTGCGGGTTGTATTGCTCTTGCATCGATGATATCCGGTTCTCTTGGAATTTGTGAGTTCAGTTTGAACAGACTCTTATAGATCGACATAGAATACATAAAGGAGCACAGCACAACAATAGCCAATCCGATTTGAAAGAGAGGTCTTATGCCAAAACAAAAATCTGGTTATGAAGCATTACTGAAAGATGTCGTTGAAACTCTCAAGCATAGCCGTGAGGAAGTCAGCCATATTGTCGAAACTTCTGGCAAAATTGTCAGTGCGGCTAATGATCTAACTAAAGATGAATTATCCCTTATTTCTGAATATGTTAAGTCAGATTTGAAAGAATTCGCTGAAAGTTATGAGGAGAGTAAAAGTGGCCCATTTTACCTGATGATTACCGACTCCATCTGGCAAGGGTTGCTTGATATCACCGACAGAACCAAAGTGGAATGGGTGGAGCTGTTTCAAGATCTAGAACACCAAGGTTTGTATCATGCAGGAGAGATGATAGGGCTTGGTGTGCTGGTATGCGAAAGCTGCGGTCACAAGGTGCAATATAACCACCCTTCAGAGATAGTTCCGTGCATTCGTTGCGGGAATAAAGTGTTTGGACGCTTACCGCTGAAACCTTAGCGAACCTTGTATTTTGAGGTAATTAAACAAAAGAGCCTTAAGGGCTCTTTTGACGTTTAATTAATGACGGTTCTTTCGTTGGAGAATCAAGCCTAAGGCTAATCCGAACAACGCCCACAAGTAAAGCGGCCAGCTACCAAATTTATGGTAAGGTGTTTGTCCGCGAGTCGGTGTCACGTCCGCTTTAAGCACACCTGTTTCAAACTGAGGGATCTGCTTGATGATGTTGCCTCGGTAGTCGGTCACTGCGGTTACACCATTGTTGGTGGAACGAACAACGGGTTTGCCCATTTCTAACGCTCTCATTCGAGCGATTTCCATATGTTGCAATGGACCAATGGATTTACCAAACCAAGCATCGTTAGACAGAGTCAGGATGAAGTCGGTATCTTCATTGATGTTTTCTCGCACTTGCTCGTTGAAAATAATTTCATAGCATAACGCGGAAGCGAACTTGTGGCCGTTAACGTCGATGTTTGGTTGAATGTAACTGCCTCGGCTAAACGAAGACATAGGTAAGTTAAAGAAAGGCGCAATCGGCCTTAAAATCTCTTCAAATGGCACAAACTCACCAAACGGAAGAAGGTGGTGTTTGTTATAGCGTCTCGCTGCCTCATACTGATATGCAGAGTCATTGGTTCCACCGAGAGCTAACACGCTGTTAAAGAAGGCTTTGTTTTCATCTTGATTCAGAATGCCAAGGATAATGCCGCTGTTATTAGCTCGAGCAAGTTCATCAAGACTTTTCAAATAAGAAGGCAGTTCGTATTCAAAAGCGGGTACGGCGGCTTCTGGCCAGATGATAATGTCAGCGTCCCAATTTTCACGGCTAAGATCTGTGTATTTCATTATGGTCGGCCAGCGATGAGAAGGTACCCATTTCAGTGCTTGTTCAATATTGCCTTGAATTAAGGCAACCTTAGTTGAACGATCGGCTTGTGGTGTGACCCAATGCGCAGAGCGCAAACCGTATCCAGTGGCAAAAATAACGGCAGGAATTATCAACAAAGACCAAGACTTATTGATAAACGAATACGCCAAACAGCCAGAGCACACCAAAACAAGTAGTGTCAGAAGTTCTACGCCACCAAGGGGTGCGAAGTTAGCGAGTGGGCTGTCTATTTGACTATAGCCTAACCAGAGCCATGGGAAGCCCGTCATAACCCAGCCACGTAACCAGTCAAAGATGAGCCAAAGAATTGGTGCGGCAAGCAGTACTCGAGTTCGGCTATTGGCTTGGAAGTAACGATTCAGAACCCATCCGAACAAAGCCGAATAGATTGCCAGATAAGCGACTAATAGCACCATCAAGAAGATGCTGGCGATTTTAGGCATGCCACCAAAGGTATCAATACTGACATGAACCCAGCTAATGCCAGTGGCAAATTGTCCAATTCCCCACAAGTAGCCTATCCACGCGCCTTGTCTCGCTGACTGTTTATGTAGAAGAAGTAACAGCAGAGCCGGACTGATAAAGGCCAGCGGCCAAATTTGATATGGAGCGAATGATAGGGTAGTGAGAGCGCCAACAAAAGCGGCCGCAAGCGGCCGCATCAGGCGATGAGTAAAGTTATTATTCATCTGCTACTTTTAATAGACTCTTAGTTGGTAAGAGACAAAAAGAATTATTCTTCAGTAATTTCAGGCATCGATTCCAAATCTGGAATGGTGACCTGAAGCTGGATAACCCGACGGCTATCAGCTGCGGTAACTTTAAAGCTGTAATTGCCAATTTCAACCACTTCGCCGCGAGTCGGTAAATGACCAAATGCCGTCATCACCATACCGCCGACCGTATCTACTTCGTCATCACTGAATTGTGTTTTGAACGTATCGTTGAAATCATCAATCGTCGTCAGCGCTTTGACTGCGTAAGTGTGTTTGCTTAGCTTACGAATTTCCAGCTGTTCTTCGTCATCTGTCTCGTCTTCGATTTCACCGACAATCTCTTCAAGAATGTCTTCGATGGTGACAAGGCCAGAAACGCCGCCGAATTCATCAACAACAATCGCCATGTGGTAGCGTTCCTCACGGAACTCTTTTAGTAGACGGTCTACCCGTTTACTTTCAGGCACGACGACGGCTGGGCGTATCACCTCTTCGATATCGAAGGGAGTACTATTGGAACCTAAATACTTGAGTAAGTCCTTCGCTAGCAGAATACCTTCAACATGGTCTTTATCTTCACTGATCACCGGGTAACGAGAGTGCTGTGCATCGGTGATGAGTGCAATCAACGTATCGAGATCGTCGGTACGTGAAATTGTGACCATTTGAGAGCGAGGGATCATAATATCTCTAACTCGCATCTCTGAAATTTCCATAACACCTTCGAGCATGTCGCGGGTGTCGTGGTCAATTAAGTCATTGACTTCAGAGTCTCGAATCACATCAACCAATTCTTGGCGATCTTTCGGCTCTCCCTGAAACATTTGACCCAGGCGTTCAAAGAAGGACTTTCTACTCGGACCTTCAGACTTTTCTTTTTTGCCTTCGTTAGAAGGGGGCGAATTGTCTTCGTTCATTATTTCTCAAATTATTAACGCTACCAAAGTGTGGTAGCTCACAAATAAATATAAGGCCAATGTGACCTTATATTTACACTTTTTCTGCTAAATAGGGATCTTCAAAACCCAATTTTTGCATCAATTCTGTTTCGAGGGACTCCATCTCTTCGGCTTCGTTATCCTCGATATGGTCATAACCTAACAGATGCAGGCTTCCATGTACAACCATATGCGCCCAATGTGCTAGCAGTGGTTTGTTCTGCTCACTGGCTTCTTGTTCAACAACTTGTCGACATATGACCAAATCACCCAGCAGATCCAGCTCCATCCCCGGAGGTGCTTCGAAGGGGAAGGAGAGAACATTGGTCGGTTTATCTTTACCACGATAATCCATATTGAGCTGGTGGCTCTCTTCGCTATCGACGATGCGAATGGTCACTTCCGCTTGCTCTTGAAAGGGAGTGATTGCCGCTTCTAACCAAGTGGCAAAGTTCGCTTCACTAGGTAAGCCGTTTTCATCTTCAACGGCTAATTGTAAATCGAGTTCAATGCTCATTGCTGGTCAGACTCTTTTATCGATGAACTAAGTTCTTCTTTCTGCATTTCCAGCAGTTTAGACTCACGCTCTTCTCTGCGACGTTTTTCGTACTCTTTACGCTCTTTCTGATCTTGTGCTTCCCATTTCTCATAAGCGTTAACAATACGAGCAACAACTGGGTGGCGAACCACATCGTCAGCAATAAAGAAGTTAAAGCTAATTTCTTCTACTTCACTTAACACTTCTACTGCATGACGAAGGCCGGATTTAGCTCCGCGAGGTAAGTCGATCTGGGTAACGTCACCCGTGATCACTGCGCGAGAGTTGAAACCGATACGAGTCAGGAACATTTTCATCTGTTCAACGGTGGTGTTCTGACTTTCATCAAGGATGATAAACGCATCATTCAGAGTACGACCACGCATGTATGCAAGTGGTGCTACTTCAATAACGTTACGTTCGATGAGCTTTTCTACGCGCTCAAAGCCAAGCATTTCAAACAGCGCATCGTAAAGAGGGCGCAAATAAGGATCGACTTTCTGGCTTAGATCGCCCGGTAAGAAGCCCAACTTTTCACCAGCTTCAACCGCTGGACGAGTAAGCAGGATACGACGAATCTCTTGACGCTCTAACGCATCAACGGCCGCTGCTACCGCTAGGTAAGTTTTACCAGTACCCGCTGGACCAATACCAAATGTGATGTCATGAGTGACCATGTTCATCAAGTATTGTGCTTGGTTCGGAGTGCGAGGTTTAATCACGCCTTTCTTGGTTTTCACAAACACTTCTTTGCCGTGAGTAAACTCTTCAGCGACGTCTGTGTTTTGCTCTAACACGCCCGATTCTTTAATCGCGAGGTGAATTTGTTCCGGTTCAATATCTGGAATTTCACCACGAACAGGCGCGGTATCAACATAAAGAGATTTGATGATATCAAGTGCTGCTGCCGTCGTATGAGGTTTACCTACAATGGTAAAAAACTGGCTGCGGTGATTAATTTCAACGCCTAAACGACGTTCTAAGTGCTTGATGTTGTCATCGAAAGGACCGCATAAACTGGCAAGTCGGCGGTTATCTGAAGGTTCGAGATTGATCTCTAGGGTAACAATTTTATTGCTCAAATTAGCCTCTCAGTATGGTCATATCAAGGTGTCCGAATTCGACCGGACACCTTATGACTGTTAAAGCTTATGGAGTAAACGTCGCTACTCCTAGCTCATCTTCACGTTTTGTTTTTGCCATCATTTCTGATGGAGAAGTGACAACGCGAAGGTTCATTTCTTTTTCTGTACGAATCAGTTCACCACGAAGTGAGTTCGGGAATACATCAACGATTTTCACGTCAACGAATTGACCGATTAAATCTGGTGAGCCTTCAAAGTTTACAACACGGTTGTTTTCTGTACGACCACGAAGTTCCATTAGATTCTTCTTAGAAGTACCTTCAACCAGAATACGCTGCTCTGTACCCATCATTAAACGAGAATAGCGCATTGCTTGCGAATTGATCTGCTGTTGTAACTCATATAAGCGATCTTTTTTCTCTTGCTCAGTCAGATCACATGGGTAATCCGCTGCAGGCGTACCCGGGCGAGGAGAGAAAATGAAGCTAAAGCTCATATCAAAATCCACTTCGCGAATCAGTTTCATTGTGTCTTGGAAATCTTTATCTGTTTCGCCTGGGAAAGCAACAATGAAGTCAGAACTGATCTGAATATCAGGGCGTGCTTTGCGTAGTTTACGGATAATAGATTTATACTCGATTGCGGTGTGCGGACGCTTCATCATTGTCAGAATGCGGTCACTACCGCTTTGAACTGGCAGATGAAGGAAGCTTACTAGCTCTGGAGTATCTTCATAAACAGCAATGATGTCGTCAGTAAACTCAAGCGGGTGGCTTGTTGTGAAGCGAATACGGTCAATACCATCAATGGTAGCCACTAGACGCAGAAGTTCAGCGAAAGAACAGATAGTACCGTCATGCATTGGGCCACGGTATGCGTTTACGTTCTGACCTAGCAGGTTGACTTCACGTACGCCTTGCTCTGCAAGCTGTGCGATTTCAAATAGAACGTCGTCCATAGGACGGCTAACTTCTTCACCACGAGTGTATGGCACGACGCAGTAAGTACAGTATTTTGAACAGCCTTCCATTATTGATACGAAAGCAGTTGGTCCTTCAGCGCGAGGCTCAGGAAGACGGTCGAATTTTTCGATCTCTGGGAAGGAAATATCCATGACCGGTGCTTTGTCAGTGCGAGACTGTTTAATCATCTCTGGCAAACGGTGTAGCGTTTGTGGGCCAAAAATAACGTCTACGAAAGGAGCACGTTCACGAATGTGGTCACCTTCTTGAGTAGCCACACAGCCACCCACGCCGATCACAACGCCTTCTTTTTTGTCTTTCAGCGTTTTCCAACGACCAAGCTGGTGGAAAACTTTCTCTTGTGCTTTTTCACGAATCGAACAGGTATTAAGTAAAAGTACGTCTGCTTCTTCTGGATCTTCAGTCAGCTCATAGCCGTTGGCAGCGTTAAGCAGGTCGGCCATTTTAGATGAATCGTATTCGTTCATCTGGCAACCCCAGGTTTTAATTAGCAGTTTCTTACTCATTTTCACTTTCGCTCGTGTTAATTCTTAAATAAATCTTGAACGTTTTAGAGAGTGTGAACCCTATGTGTATTCAAAGGTAAACAAGTCTCAGCTCAAATTATAGCCGCCATCTCGGCGGTAAGCCGCGTATTGTACTGCTTTAAAAAGTCACTGACTAGTGATTGGGTGAAATCTCTTAAATCCATTGCTACATCAGGCTTTTTACCCTGTTAACTCTAAGGTTTTGTGACAAAAACGTTCGCAAAAAAAGTGCCGTTCCGTACAATAAGCCACGTTAACGAATTGAGATAATAGTTGGAAAGATGAACGATTTTGACATTGTTGTGATTGGTGGTGGCATGGTGGGTGCCGCAGCTGCGATTGGCTTTGCGAAGCAGGGCCGGAAAGTCGCGGTTGTAGAAGGCGCAAAGCCGCATGCGTTTGAGCCTTCTCAAGCGATGGACGTTCGTATTTCAGCTATATCGCAGACTTCCGTTGATTTACTGGATTCACTGGGAGCGTGGGAAAGTATTGAGGCCATGCGCGTTTGCCCTTATCGCCGTTTGGAAACTTGGGAACATCCTGAATGCCGAACACGCTTCTCAGCTCAATCACTAGGCTTAGAACAGCTAGGCTATATGGTTGAAAACCGAGTTATTCAGCTGGGCTTATGGAGTAGTATGGAAATGTATTCGAACATAACCCTGTTTTGTCCGGATAAGTTATCCAATATTCAGTTTGGCGATAGACAATCCATAGAGCTGGATTCGGGAGCTCAATTGGTTTGTGATTGGGTGATTGGTGCAGATGGTGCTAACTCGCAAGTCCGTGCTAGCGCCAATATTGGTGTAACGGCCTGGGATTATCGCCAACACTGCATGTTGATTAATGTTGAAACTGAAAAGCCACAACAAGATATTACTTGGCAACAGTTTTTCCCATCAGGTCCTCGCTCATTTTTACCATTGAATGGCAATCAGGCTTCTTTAGTCTGGTATGACTCCCCAAGTCGCATAAAACAGTTAGGCATGATGACAAATGAGCAACTGAGACTGGAAATTCTTAACCACTTCCCTCAAGAGTTAGGGGATATTAAGGTTCTTCAGAAAGGCTCTTTCCCGTTGACGCGTCGTCATGCTCAGGCTTACGTAAAGAATCATTGTGTCTTAGTGGGAGATTCAGCACATACCATCAACCCGCTAGCGGGGCAGGGTGTTAACTTGGGCTTCAAGGATGTCGCCACATTACTCGATTGCACTAATACTTTAGAAGAGCTAACGACAGGTGCGTTTCGCAGTTACGAACGCAAAAGAAGACCTGACAATTTATTGATGCAGACGGGAATGGATTTCTTTTATAAGACGTTTAGTAATGACATTGCACCGCTCAAGTTTGCTCGCAATGCTGCATTAAAACTGGCGGAACAGGCAGGCCCTGCGAAAGAACAAGTATTACGTTACGCGTTGGGTTTGTAGATGGATCTCAATTCACTGTAGTTGGCATTTCAATACCAAAATCAGGACACAAAAAACGCTGCCTAGGCAGCGTTTTTAGATTCAACGAACTAATTCTCTTTCGAGTTATTTAGTTACGCGAAGAACGGCAGTTTCACCAACAGAAACAGTACCAGAAAGCTTGTTCAGCTCTTTGATTTCGTCCATGTTAGAGATTACAACTGGAGTTAGAGTAGATTTTGCTTTCTCTTCTAGTAGAGCTAGATCGAATTCAATGATAGTGTCGCCCACTTTCACTGATTGACCTTCTTCAGCAATACGTTTGAAGCCTTCGCCTTTAAGTTCTACTGTATCGATACCGAAGTGAACGAATAGTTCAACACCATCATCAGACTCGATAGAGAATGCGTGGTTAGTTTCGAAAATCTTACCAATAGTACCATTTACTGGAGCAACCATTTTGTTGCCAGATGGCTTGATAGCGATACCGTCACCAACGATTTTCTCAGCAAACACGACATCTGGCACATCTTCGATGTTTACGATTTCACCAGAAAGTGGTGCGATGATTTCAATTGCACCAGCGTCAGCGCTGTCATCAGAGACTAGCTTTTTCAGTTTGTCAAACAGACCCATTGTGTCATGCTCCTAACGTTTTAAAATATTCTGTCGAAGTATAGTATACCAATCAAAAACAATAGACGACTACTTTTAGTCGTCTAAATCATTGGTATTCACTGATTATTGTGTTTTTTCAGCGATGAATTTTTCAACACATGCTTCGATTTCAGCAGCAGTTGGTAGAGAAAGTGCTTCCTCAGCCATTGCTTTAACTTCTGCGAAGTTAGAGTTACGAACAACTTTCTTCACTTTAGGGATAGAGATGCCGCTCATTGAGAACTCATCTAAGCCCATACCTAGTAGAAGAAGTGTTGCACGCTCGTCACCTGCTAACTCACCACACATACCAGTCCATTTACCTTCTGCATGTGATGCATCGATAACTTGTTTGATAACTGTAAGTACTGCTGGAGATAGAGGGTTGTATAGGTGAGAAATCATCTCGTTACCACGGTCTACCGCTAGCGTGTACTGAGTTAAATCGTTAGTACCGATAGAGAAGAATGACACTTCTTTCGCTAAGTGGTGCGCAATTGCAGCAGCTGCTGGTGTTTCAACCATTACACCGATTTCGATGTTTTCGTCGAATGCTAGACCTTCTTCACGAAGCTCTGCTTTGTATTCTTCAATCGCTTCTTTAAGAGCACGGATTTCTTCAACAGAGATAATCATCGGGAACATGATACGAAGTTTACCGTGTGCAGATGCACGTAGGATACCGCGTAGCTGGTCGCGTAGGATTTCACGACGATCCAAGCTGATACGTACTGCACGCCAGCCTAGGAACGGGTTCATCTCTTTTGGTAGGTCCATATATGGTAGGTCTTTATCACCACCGATATCCATAGTACGGATAATAACCGCTTGATCTTCCATTGCTTCTGCAACTTCTTTGTAAGCTTGGTACTGCTCTTCTTCAGTAGGAAGTGATGTACGATCCATAAATAGGAATTCTGTACGGTACAGACCAACACCTTCACCACCGTTGCGAAGGATACCGTCACAGTCTTTCACTGTACCGATGTTGCCGCATACTTCTACACGGTGGCCGTCTAGAGTCTCAGCATGAAGATCTTTAAGTTTCGCCAGCTCTTCTTTTTCAGCTACGAAAGCTTGTTGTACTTTTTCTGCTTCAGCTAGTTCAGCTGCAGTTGGATTAACAAAAATCTTGTTGTTAATCGCGTCAAGAACCAGCATGTCACCGTTCTTAACTTTTTTAGTAATATCGTTGGTACCTACAATCGCTGGAAGTTCTAGAGAACGAGCCATGATTGAAGTATGAGAAGTACGACCGCCGATATCACATGCGAAACCAAGCACGTAATCAAGATTGATTTGCGCAGTTTCAGATGGTGTTAGGTCGTTCGCAACTAGGATAACTCGCTCGTTAATGTTAGCGAGTGACACAACGTTAATGCCTAGTGCGTTCTTAACAAAACGAGAACCGATATCACGAATATCTGTTGCACGCTCTTTTAGGTATTCGTCGTCTAGAGATTCAAGCGCAGCAGCTTGCTCTTCGATAACAGTGTAAATAGCGTTATCTGCTGACAGTTTATCGTTTTTGATGAGTGCTAAAATTTCTTCTTCTAGCTCTTCATCTTCAAGCAACATGATGTGGCCTTCAAAGATGGCTTCTTTTTCTTCACCAAACGTTTCAAGCGCTTTTTGCTTGATTACTTCTAACTGTGCAGAAGATTTGTTGCGAGCGTCGTAAAAACGAGCAACTTCAGCTTCTACTTGATCGTCAGAAATGGTGTTTGTATTTAGGACAATTTCATCTTCTTGAAGTAGTAGTGCTTTACCGATAGCAATACCTGGAGATGCTAGGATACCTGAAATCATAGCTTTACCTTAAATTGGTCAACTGTAAACGGGAGATAAATGGACGCAGGCGCTAAAGATATTTTTAGCTTATTCTTTGAATAATATCCAACAAAGCCACTTTGGTTGTCCAAAATGGCTTTGAATTGGAATAGACCTGATTAGTGAAGTTGGTCCATTAGTGCTACTAGGTGGTCAACAGCTTGTTGAGCTTGAGGACCTTCTGCAGAGATAGTTACTACAGTACCTTTAACTAGACCTAGTGTTTGAAGCTTGAATAGGCTCTTAGCACTAGCACTTTTGCCGTTAGAAGTAACAGTGATATCCGCATCGAAAGCTTTAGCTTCTTTAACGAATTGTGCTGCTGGACGAGTGTGAAGACCGTTTTCTGCAGTAATTTCTACTTTCTTCTCGTACATGTGATATACCCCAATAATTTATTTTTTGTAAGTTTATTAACCAGTTTTAGCTTAACCTTAGAACCGCGTTTCTGCTAGCAGAGTAACGTGCTTTTCGTGTTAGAACTGATACTGATCTAAAATTCGTCAATCGTATTGCCTGTGAGTTGGCGATTACCATTGAACTGGAATTTTTATTGCTTCTTTATTTTGAAGCTAAAAATAAAACAGGGTGATATTACCAAAGGTAGAAATAGGATCAACAAAAAAGCCCCATCAAGGGGCTTTTTTAAAGGAAAAATTGATTTAACCACATATTACTGTTGGTTTTCTTTTTCCGTGAAAATACCTGCAAATAGGGCCGTGCTTAGGTAACGTTCACCTGAACTTGGTAGTACAGTTACAATTGTTTTTCCTTCAAATTCAGGAAGTTCTGCCAAACGGTTAGCTGCAACAACTGCTGCACCTGAAGAGATACCAGCAAGGATACCTTCCTCTTCCATTAGGCGACGAGCCATATCAATTGCTTCGTCAGAAGTTACTGTTTCAACGCGGTCAATCAGGTCCAAATCTAGGTTACCTGGGATAAAACCAGCGCCGATACCTTGAATTTTGTGTGGAGCTGGTTGAATTTCGTCACCTGCAAGCGCTTGAGTGATGACTGGAGATTC
Source organism: Vibrio plantisponsor (assembly GCF_013041605.1). Taxonomy (GTDB): domain Bacteria; phylum Pseudomonadota; class Gammaproteobacteria; order Enterobacterales; family Vibrionaceae; genus Vibrio; species Vibrio plantisponsor. The sequence continues at coordinate 31,246 of NZ_JABEQC010000010.1, forward strand.
TGCTGGCTCTACAGCAACAGAGATAATTGCTTTACCTTTTTCGCCTTTAATATAACGGCTTGTACCTGTTAGCGTACCACCAGTACCTACACCAGCAACGAACACATCAACTTGGCCGTCAGTGGCTTCCCAAATTTCAGGACCAGTGGTCTTTTCGTGGATTTGAGGGTTTGCTGGGTTGTTGAACTGTTGAAGAAGCAGATACTTTTCTGGGTTGCTTGCAACAATTTCTTCCGCTTTAGCGATAGCGCCTTTCATACCTTTTGCTGCTTCAGTCAGCTCAAGGTTAGCACCAAGTGCTTTAAGTAATTTACGACGCTCTAAGCTCATCGATTCAGGCATAGTCAGTGTCAATTTGTAACCGCGAGCAGCAGCAACAAACGCAAGAGCAATACCAGTGTTACCACTTGTTGGTTCTACTAATTCAACGCCAGGCTTAAGTGTTCCTTGCTTTTCTGCTTCCCAAATCATGTTGGCACCAATACGGCATTTAACGCTAAAGCTTGGGTTGCGAGATTCAATTTTCGCTAATACTTTTCCTTTGCTGACTTTATTTAGTCGAACTAGAGGTGTGTTACCAATAGTTAGAGAGTTGTCTTCGTAGATTTTGCTCATTGTTATATTCCTTCATTACGCATGTTTGGGTATCGGTATAACGATACGTTAGCGGATACAAAAAGAGCATATGTGCTCACTTAAAAAGGTAAAAGGATTAAATCGTTATATCTTATAGATAGAAGAGATCTTTCAGCAGTTTACCTAACTTAAGTTATGACATTGCCTTATTAACTTTTGTAATCTCGTTTAAACTCGTTCACCCACATCGCGGTGGCGCCGCAAACAGCGACAGGCATCACGATTAGATTAATAATAGGTATTGTTGTCAGAAAGGCGACCAGAATACCAAAGCCATAAGCTTTGCTTTGTTTTTGTTTCAAACTGTTTCTCATGTCCTGAAACGAAATTTTATGGTTATCAAACGGGTAGTCGCAGTATTGAATAGCAAGCATCCATGCAGTGAAGATAAACCATGCAAAAGGACCTATGGTTTGCCCAACAGCAGGAATCAACAGCAGGATGAATAGCCCAAGCGCTTTAGGTAATACATAAAGCAGCTTTCGCCATTCGCGAGCCATAATTCGCGGAACGTCTTTGACGAAATCTAATACTCCATCATCATTCACTTTGTCTCCAATCATTTTCTGTTCTACTTTTTCAGCCAGTAACCCGTTGAACGGTGCGGCAATAAAGTTAGCTAATGTGCTGAAGAAGTATGAAAACGTTGCAAGAATAGTAAGTACTAGCAGTGGCCAAAGAATATAACTTAGCCAAGATAGGAAGCTAGGAATGTGTCCCATCCAACTGTTAATCCATTCATCTAAGTGGATGAAAAGATAATATAAGGCTCCGCCTACTAATAATATGTTGGCCAGCAGTGGTAGAATCACGAAACGTCGAATGCCGGGTGATACCGCCAGTTCGAATCCGTAGAAAAAATAACCCAAGCCTGAGCGCTGTTTCAAATGCATAGCTTATTCCATGTCTTATTAAAGTGTCATAAGGATGAGTATTCTATTGTAACCAAGCAAAATCAGAATGAAAGAATGCTAAAAATCTCATTGTTATCTCAACTTATAACATTAAGTTGTTCTAAATCGGGGTAGAGTTTTGGTAGAGTATCTGGATATAAGAAATTTTGCCTCTGGTTGACGTTCTTAGAAAGCGTGAAATTCAGGACATCAAAAATCGAGAAACCGAGAGTTTAAGATGCAGGAATTGCGATTCGTACTCATTATTGTTGGCGCGCTAGCGATAGCCGCTTTGCTATTTCATGGTCTGTGGACCAGTAAGAAAGAAGGTAAATCCAAGTTCGGCGACAAGCCGCTTGGTAAATTAGAGGTTGATCAAGAAGATACAGTATCGTCGCGTGCATTTGCTCCGGAAGATGATTACGAGATTATTCGTAAGGATCGTAAAGAGCCAGATTTTGGTTTGTCCGATGCTGCTCCTGAAGCTGATCCTTTGATTTCTGATTACGAACCAACCGTTGATGCTACAACTGTTATTAATACTGTTGAAGAAGAGATAGAACTTGAAGTGCCTTCAATGGTTGTTGAGAAAGACAAGGCTGAGGCAGTGGCTGATTCAGTCACTGAAGAACAGCCTTCAGTAACGGATAACAAAGAACCGAAATCGGATGAAATGGAAGTCATCGTTCTAAATGTCCATTGTGCAGGTAACGAACCGTTTGTGGGTACTAAGCTGTTCGATAGCATGCAACAAAACGGTCTACTTTACGGTGAAATGGATATCTTCCATCGCCATGCTGATATGTCTGGAACGGGCAAAGTGCTCTTCAGCGTTGCAAATATGATGCAACCTGGAACACTAAAACACGATGATCCCGCAGAGTTTACGACTAAAGGCATATCATTCTTTATGACCTTGCCTTGTTTCGGAGACCCAGCACAGAACTTCAAGTTGATGTTGAAAACAGCACAGCAAATAGCAGATGATCTGAGCGGTAATGTACTGGACGATGCTCGTAACATGATGACTCCAGATCGATTAGATGCTTACAGAAAACAAATTCAAGACTTCAAGCTCAAAGCTGCTCAGCAGTAAGTGAACAGTTATTATTAAAAGGCTCCAAGTCGGAGCCTTTTTTCATGATTCGAGAGAATAAGAAATGCAAAACGTAGAGCAAAGGCTAAAAGAACTAAGAGAAACGCTACATATTCACGCGATTCGCTATTACGTTGAAGATGATCCGACGATTCCTGATGCTGAATATGACCGTTTAATGCGTGAGTTACTCGATTTAGAGGAAGCTCACCCAGAGTTAGTTACTGCGGATTCACCAAGTCAGCGAGTCGGTGGAATGCCACTCAGTGGGTTTGAGCCTGTGACCCATGAAATCCCGATGTTGTCTTTAGACAATGCATTTGATGACGATGAATTAAACGCATTTAATCGCCGTATGGGCGATCGTGTTGCTGCTGCTAAGCAAGCCGAATTTTGCTGTGAGCCTAAGCTTGATGGCCTTGCTGTTAGCCTGCTTTATGAAAATGGCTTTTTAGTCAGAGCGGCTACTCGAGGTGATGGCGCTACAGGCGAAAACATCACTGAAAACGTGCGTACGATAAAGTCTATTCCGTTAAAACTACAAGGCGATTCATGGCCTCAACGCATAGAAGTGCGTGGCGAAGTGTTTATGCCAAAAGCGGGTTTTGAACGCATGAATGAGCTTGCGGTGAAAAAAGGTGAAAAGGTATTTGTTAACCCTCGAAATGCAGCAGCAGGGAGCCTGCGTCAGCTTGATTCACGTATTACGGCAAAACGTCCTTTAGCTTTTTATGCATACAGCGTGGGTGTGATTGAAGGCGGAGAGCTTTCATCGAGTCATTACGATCGCTTTATTCAATTGAAAAGCTGGGGGCTACCAATGTGCCCGGAAACCAGAAGAGTTAAGTCTCTTGATGACGTAAAAGCCTATTATCAAGATATTCTGCAGCGTCGAGCTGAGCTACCTTATGAAATTGACGGTGTTGTGATCAAGTTGGATGATATTGCGCTTCAGGAACAGCTTGGTTTTGTTGCTCGTGCACCACGCTGGGCAATTGCGTATAAGTTCCCTGCTCAAGAAGAAATGACAACCTTGAACGATGTCGAGTTTCAGGTCGGTCGAACAGGCGCGATTACACCAGTAGCTAAGTTAGATCCAGTATTTGTCGGTGGGGTGACAGTCAGTAATGCAACCCTACACAATGCCGATGAAATTGAGCGTCTAGGCGTGAAAGTTGGTGATACCGTTATTATTCGCCGCGCTGGGGATGTGATTCCACAAATTGTATCTGTTGTGCAAGAGTTACGTCCTGAAAGCGCTCGAGAGATTATTTTCCCTGTCACTTGTCCAGTATGCCAATCAGCGGTTGAACGTGTGGAAGGTGAAGCCGTTGCGCGTTGTACTGGCGGATTAGTCTGTCAAGCGCAGCGCAAAGAAGCGCTCAAGCACTTTGTATCCCGCAAAGCTTTGGATGTTGATGGGTTAGGTGACAAAGTCATCGAACAACTTGTAGATAAAGAAATGGTGGTGACTCCTGCTGATTTATTTAAATTACGAGCTGGTGAGTTAACCATTTTGGAACGAATGGGGCCGAAGTCGGCGCAAAACATCGTCAATGCGCTTGAAAAATCTAAGCAAACTACGCTACCACGCTTCCTATATTCGTTGGGTATCAGGGAAGTGGGTGAAGCAACAGCGTTGAACTTGGCTCAATACTTCTCAAATCTGGAGGCGATTAGCCAAGCTTCTGTTGAACAGTTAATCGAAGTACCTGATGTTGGTAACGTGGTCGCGAATCATATTCACAGCTTCTTCGCCCAAGATAACAACAATAAAGTGATTCATGAATTGATTGAGCTTGGTGTTGAATGGCGTGATATAGTGCCTCAAAGTGAAGATGCTCCTCAACCATTGGCTGGAAAAGTGGTTGTTCTGACAGGCTCTTTGTCACAACTTTCTCGCAATGACGCCAAGGCCGCTCTTCAGGCTTTAGGTGCGAAAGTGACAGGAAGTGTTTCCAAGAATACGGATATACTTTTTGCAGGCGAAGCGGCTGGCTCGAAATTAGCAAAAGCGCAGGAGCTTGGTATTGAGATTCGTAGTGAACAAGATTTGTTAGATTTAATGAAGTAACAATAGTTATCTATCAAAAAGCCTCTGTAATTTATTACTGAGGCTTTATTTTTATGCGTAAAATAACTTTAAACATATCCTTTACAACTGCTTCTCCATCGCCAGTCTTTCAAATGTAACAGTTTGCATCTTTATGAAACCTTCTTGAAAAATATGCGATGCAATTCAACTAATATAAAATTGAATTTATTTAACTATTTGTTTTTTAATTAAATTTGTATTTGTTTCATATTGTGTATTTGAGATTGAGATCTCGGTCACTTACTCGATTAAAGTTTGCTCAAGTTCATATTTTTTTAGTCGAAAATTAAGTTCTCATTGATGTTTTACTCCATAAAGTTAGTCTAGTTACATGAATGTACTCGTGCATTCAGAGTTTTTAGAGCGAAGTTAATCGCATTAAAGCTCGAAATATAAGTCCTCTCTTCGGCGGCCAACTTAAGAGAGACGAAACAAACAGCTATGTCTATTTTTTAGGAGTTTTTCCATGGAAAAAGTATTTAAACGCACGCTTATCGGTGCGGCAGTCGCTATCGCTTCTGTTTCAGGTTCAGCTAATGCAGCAGTACAACTTGCTGGTGATGCCGTTCAGTTTTACGGTCAAGCTGCTGGTTTTATGATCATGGGCGACGACAGTGATACTCAAAGTGCTGGTGCAGTAATTGAGTCTCGTGTTGGTTTTCGTGGTGTTGTAGAGTTTGAAGATTTCTCTCCAAACTTTATTTGGCAGATTGAAGGCGGCAATGCTGATAACGGAGCCAAGTCAGGTCAGCTAGGTGCGCGTGATACATATCTAGGTCTAGATTTTGATGGTTTTGGCCAATTCAAGTTTGGACGTCAATTGGTAGCTGCATACAACTATGTAGACTGGCCACACTCAAACCCAGGTCTGGGTAATGTATTTGACTGGAATAATGACCTTGGTGTTTCATATCAAGACCGTGCTGATAACACATTCCGCTTCGATTCTGCAAACTGGGGTGGTTTTGGCTTGCAAGCAACCTTGAGTGGTATGGAGCAAGATACAGACCGAATGGTTAGCAGCATTGCAGCTTCATTCTCTAAAGACCTATTTAGCTTGCATGCAGGTTACTACCATCGTGGTGAATACCAATCTAAGGAAGATGAGCAATCTAAATATATTATCGACCAAGACACGGGTAACTTAATAGCTAACCCTGACTATATCGCTGGTGGTGCTACAGTTACTAACTACGCACATAACTATGCTATTTTGGGTGGTAGTTTATTCCTAGGTGATGTGACGCTTACTGCAGCATATAAAGCAATGGAAACAGATTCAGCATCAGGTACTGTTAGTCAAAATGCGTTATCTGCTACTGCTCAGTATGTTTTAGATGGTAAGTGGGTATTTAAAGCAGGTTACTCTGCGACAGATGATGCTGATGGTATAGATAACTCTGGTGATACTGCAGTGACTGCTCGTCTAGGTTACATTCTTCCAAGTGCTTATATGTACATTGATTCTCGTAACTATAAGATGAATACAAAAAAGAATGCGTATGATGGCGACTGGGCAAATTATGTCCTAGTTGGCATGGAGTACTACTTCTAATAGGTAAGAAGTAATTAATTAAACACACGAGCATCTGACTAGGATGCTCGTTTTTTCTTAGGAGAGATCATCAATGAGAGTATTAGGAAGTATCCTTTCGGTTGGTGCGCTGATGGCTTCTTGTAATGCGATAGCACAAGTAGAAGTAAGGTTGCATAGAGATGTTGCACCGCTAGTCATTCAAGATAAAGAAGTGGGCTTTTCTCTAAAGAAAAAAGATACAATTTTACTACCCAATGGTACTAGTCAATTGGTTGTTCGAATTGAAAAATTGGTTGAACATCTTGGTGAACGAGAGAAATTTAACTCAAAACCTGTAGTGGTTACTTTTGACGCTCAAGACAGTGTTGTAAATATCGAACCGATAAAAAGTATTAGTCAAAGATCACAAGCTGAAGAGTTTGATAAAAATCCCAAATTTCAAATCAGTGTAGTTAGTGGCAAATTAGAGGAAAATACGCAAGGCGTATTGAATGCATCTAACGGTTTAACTCGCGATTATTTAAAAGAGTTATCGGTATACAATAAAGAGAACAACCTCCAGATTGCATCTACTGATGCAAATATTGAATCAAAATCTCACTCACTGGATTCTGGGGAAAATGAGTCCAAGCAGAAAGATATGGTTCAATACTGGTTCAATGAAGGCACCGCTGAAGAGCAAAAACAATTTGCTGATTGGGCGTTTAGCCAAAGAACCTCTGTCACCAACATGATTCAGACTGACAGTAAGCCTGTTGAGATGATGGCCTATTGGTATGACAAAGCGAGCAAGGCTGAGAAGTCAGATATCTTAGCTTGGTTAATTCGTCAGGAGTAATTGCTATTTCGACTAATTAGAGGCATGGTTTAACCATGTCTTTCATTAGTATTAGTTGAACAATGAACATCAGTGAAGTCTCAAAAAAGACAGGTCTGACAGCTAAATCTATCAGGCTGTATGAAGAAAAAGGGTTAATTAAACCGCCACATCGCTTAGACAATGGCTACCGAGATTACCATGAGCAACATGTCGCCGATCTCAATCTGATTGCACGATGCAAAGGCGTTGGGTTCAGTCTTGATGAGTGTAAAGCTATGCTCAACTTGGCCAATGACCCTGAAAGAAGTAGTTTCGCTGTGAAAGAGAAAGCACAGCAGAAGCTAAAAAGTGTTGAGCAGAAGTTGAAAGAATTGACCGTTATAAAACAGCAGTTAGAACTATGGATTCAGGAATGCCCCGGTGATGAGGGGAGTAAATGTCCGATCATCGACGATTTGAAAGGACAATGCTGTAAAACGAAATAATGCAAGCCAACAGATAAGCTGTAGGCTTGCATTTTCTGTTTATAGGTATCGCATTCTCTTTCTTAGACAGGTTCAACTTTCACGACAATACCATCTACATGGGCCACCTTAACTCGCGTTCCCGCTTTTAGTGGCACATCGCATTCTGCTGTCCATGTGGTATCACCCAGCATCAAGCGAAACTGACCAGCGTCGACATCTTGTTCAACCACCGATGTTTTTCCGATGAGTTGCTTGTCTTTCTGATTAAGTTCTCGGTGCGCATCGTCTTGTTTATCTGTAGAAAGTTGCTTCCTCCACCATAGCCAGGTGGTGATTAAAGAGAAACTCGCGAAAGACATCCATTGCAGTTGCCAACCAATTGGTAGGAAAACGACAATAACGCCAACGATAAGAGCCGAGATCCCCAACCAAAGAAAATACCCTGCGGTTCCAATCAATTCTACGGCTAATAGACATAAGCCCAGAGCTAACCAGTGCCAGTGGTTTAGCTGCGTTAAAAATTCAATCAAGAATCGGCCTCTTTTTTGTTAGTTTGCTTAAACATTTCGGCAATGCCAGCGACGGAACCCATCAAACCAGTTGCTTCTAGCGGAAGCATGATGATCTTGCCATTCTCTGCCTGACCGATAGATTTTAAAGCGTCAGTATATCCTTGTGCAATGAAGTAGTTCACCGCTTGCATGTCACCTTGTGCGATGGCTTGAGACACCATTTCTGTTGCTCTTGCTTCTGCCTCAGCCGCACGCTCGCGGGCCTCAGCTTGTAGAATTGCAGCCTGCTTATCACCTTCCGCTTTTAGAATTTCAGATTGTTTTTGACCTTCAGCTTTTAGTATCTCAGCTTGGCGAACGCCTTCTGCTTCTAAGATAGAGGCACGTTTCATCCGTTCCGCCTTCATTTGCGCATTCATGGCTTGTGTCAAATCTGTCGGTGGTTGAACGTCTTTGATTTCAATACGAGTGACTTTAACACCCCAAGGGTTTGTTGCTTGGTCAACGATAGCCAATAGTTTGGTGTTGATCATATCGCGTTGGCTGAGCATTTCATCAAGCTCTAAAGAACCAAGCACCGTACGCATGTTAGTCAATGTCAGGTTACGAATGGCGTTTTCCAGATCGTTGACTTCATAAGCGGCTTTGGCAGCATCGATCACTTGCACAAAACAGACCGCATCGATAACAACATTCGCGTTGTCTTTACTAATGACTTCCTGAGCTGGGATATCAAGTACTCGTTCCATCATATTGATTTTACGGCCCACTCGATCGATGAACGGAATAATGATGTTGAGTCCCGGTTTTAGGCTATGGGTGTAACGACCAAAGCGTTCTACCGTCCAGTTGTTGCCCTGAGGTACGGTTTTAACTGCTGAAAAAATAAAAACAATTGCTAGAAAAACAAACACACCGATAGCAATGAGTGAATCAAAAGCCATAACACATGTCCTTAATAAGTTAATTATGTAGAAGGGAAGGAAACTCCCTAAATGCAGTGTGTGGTATAGAACAGAATTGAACAATATTTAGGCATGGGTTTTGTAGTAAAGTTCAGAAAAAAGGCAGGTCTTATTAACCTGCCTATCTATAGTACTGACTAGTAAAGAAGAGAGTATAACTGGCGACGATACTTGCTTGCGATGCTATTGCCTTGGCCTATAGCACTGAGTATGTCCATAAAGGTTTTTTTCATCTCACCATCTAATGTGTTTAGATCCGATTTTAAGAATCGCCACAATAGTTCTAGTGCCTCTTCGTCTCGTTTAACTTGATGATACTGAGTGGCCAGTTCAACTGCGATTTTTGCATCTTGAGGGTTTTCTGCTAATGCGGCTTCTAATGCTTGAATCTCTGGACTGTTAGACGCTTGATCGTGCAGTTCTAACTTCGCCATTAAGCTCTTGTAGTAACCGTCTTGATATTCCAATGGGATGAATTCTAGCTCTACTTTTGCCGCCTCTATTTGGCCTGATTCAATAAAACAATCAGCAAGAGCCAGTTTTACATCACCTTTACTTTTTAGTTCTTCCGGTAGCGAAAGAAGCAAAGGTAGTGCTTGTTGGTGTTGTTGGGCTTGTACCAGCTCTAATGCTTGGTTCAGCGTCATTTCGTCTTGGCTAGGTAAATGACGGTCAAGCATTTCTTTTACGGCTTCAATTGGCTGAGGTCCACCGATACCATCAACAGGTTGACCATTAATAAATAGAGCGATAGTCGGTAAAGACTGAACACCAAATTGAGCGGCGATTGCTTGTTCATCCTGACAGTTCAGCATTGCTAGTGTAAATACACCGTTGTATTGCTGGGTGAGTTGTTGCAGCGCCGGAATCATCTGCGCGCTTTCTTGGCTTATCGGCGCCCAAAAGTAAAATAGAATTGGAGTAGATGCTGAACTTTCGAGTACCTGACGAAAGTTTTGTTGATTAACGTCAACGATAAATGGTGACTGCATGGACATTCCTTTTTGCTCCTGAATTTTGAGCACTGTTGTATGTACTTTACATGGGGGCACGAAGAAGAATTTCAAGCCACCAATTACAAGATGAAGGCTAGAATAGAGAAGCAAAAATGCCACCGAATGGTGGCATTTTTGTTGATATAGCAGGGTATTAGAGCGTCACAATTAAAATGAGTGCAATACAAATACCAAGCCAATTACACTGGTTTAATGTCATAGATGAACTCAACACACCTTACTCAATACAAATAATTTGCTTAATATCTGCGCAGTATCAAGGGTAAATGTTGCGAATAAATGACAATTCTATTTTTAATGAAAAAATTTTTGATTAATTTTATGCCGCTTTATAGAGCAATTTGTCCAACAGCGCGCCGGGTAACACTCGTTTTAAAATTGCCGCAATTTTTGTTGGTGTTGTTACTCTATAACGTAATTTTGGCTTGGCAGATTCCAGTGCATGGATCAAAGGTTCTAAGCACGTTTCTGGAGGAAGCACGAAACGATTATTGGACGTCTCTTTAGCTAAACGAGCCAACTGAGCTTCATAGTCAGAGTGATGAACACTCTCTTGTACGTTTATCCATTGTTTAAACGCTTGTAATGCATTCGCTCTAAATTCCGTTTCTATTGGTCCCGGTTCAATAATGCTAATTTTTATATTGGTATGTCTTAATTCAAGGCGGAGGGTATCTGTCCAGCCTTCTAGGGCAAACTTCGATGTATTGTAAGCGCCCCTGTATTTCATCGCGGCAAAACCTAAGATTGAGCTGTTTTGCACAATGCGCCCATGTCCCAGTTGACGAAAGTGAGGCAGTAGCAATGTGGTTAGTGTATGCCAACCGAATAGGTTAGTTTCTAACTGTTGGCGTAACGCTTGTGTAGGCAAATCCTCTAAAGCGCCCGGCTGACCATAAGCACCGTTGTTAAATAAAGCTGAAAGCTGGTGATTTGAAAGCTCTAGTGCTTGTTCAACACCTTTTCTAATGCTTTCTTCATTCGCCAGATCGAGTTGGATACAGGTTAATCCTTCGTTGCTGAGCCGTTGTACATCTTGTTGTTTTCTGCAAGACGCAATCACTTGATACCCTCTTTTATGTAGGGCGTGAGCTGCCATATAACCTATGCCCGAAGAGCAACCTGTGATTAATATTGAATGCGTCATGAATTTTCCTAAATAAAACTAATTGGCGTACTGAAGTAGGTTCTTTAATGCAGGCTCGATATGAGAAAACTGAAACTGGAAGCCTAGCTCAGTCAATTTTTTGGGTTTGGCTCGCATGCTGTCGAGTAATAATTCCGATGCTTCACCCATGAGCAATTTTATTGCCCACTTAGGTGTGAATAAAAAGTGCGGACGTTTTATTGCAGAAGCCAAGCATTGACTAAACAGTGCATTGGTTACAGGATGTGGGGCACTTAGGTTAAATGCACCTTGAGCATGTTCTGTGGTTAACAAAAACATAATGGCTTGTACCATGTCTGTCATATGTATCCATGGGATATATTGCTGCCCAGAGCCAATTGGTCCTCCTAATCCCAGCCTATATGGAGGAAGCATTTTCTGTAGTGCACCTCCTGCCGGAGAAAGCACAACTCCCGTTCTCAGTATGCATACTCTTGTCCTGTCTGATTGCGCTCTCAGAGCAATCTGTTCCCATTTGTCACACACTTGATGGGAAAAACTTTGATGGTGAACATGCAGACTTTCGTCAAAAGGATGAGACTGTTGGTCTCCGTAATAACCGACGGCTGAGCCACTGATCAATACTGCTGGTGGTTTGGTGCTGGCATGAATCAGCGAAACCAACTGCTCGGTAATGTCCCATCGACTGCGGCATATGCGTGACTTTTGTTTTCGGCTCCAACGTTTATTGGCAATAGGTTCGCCCGCCAAGTTGATCACCGCATCGAAATGATTGAGGTCTTGTAAATCAAGCAAAGAGTTAATGAAGTTAAGATTGCTACTCTGAATATGACTTAACTGATGTTTCGCATTTTCTATATTACGCGTTAATACGGTTACTTGCTCTGTCATCAGTAGCTTTAACAATTCACGCCCGATAAAACCGGTTCCGCCGGTGATAAGTATATTCATAGCCTCTCCTTTGCTACCTAAGTATAGGCAGTATCTACAAGCCAATCGCTGCACAGCTGTTGTTATCAGAGTACGAGATTCAGTGAGAACTGCAATACGCTGTTTTTACTTGTGATAATTATTTGCTCAGCCCTGTACCTAGGTCACACCAAGATTGGGGTTCTTTTGCCATGATGATTCATGACAAAGGTTATGGGGGTAGTATGTCAGGATTGACAGCACTGTTTAAAGCGATGCTAGCGAGTATGCGAGACTTGATGCCAATCGTGATGGTTATAGCCTTTTTTCAATTGTTTGTTTTGCAAGATGTTCTCCCTAATTTCTTAAGCGTTTTATTTGGCTTGGTTCTAGTGGTTCTTGGGCTGACTTTTTTTATTTTTGGTTTAGAAATGGGGCTGTTTCCGATAGGGGAGTCGATGGCTCAAGCGTTTGCTCGCAAAGGGAGCGCATTCTGGCTACTGGCATTTGCGTTTTGTCTTGGCTTCGGAACGACGATTGCGGAGCCGGCTCTCACCTCCATTGCAACAGAGGCCGCAAAAGTGGCAGCAGAGGGAGGGATGATTGCCCATTCACAACAAGATATGGAAAGCTACGCAAACGGGCTTAGGCTAACCGTCGCTTTATCCGTCGGAATTGCCATTGTGATCGGTGTGATTCGTATTGTGAAAGGCTGGCCGATCCACTACATGATAGCGATAGGGTACATCGGGGTTGTTGTGATGACAGCGTTTGCTCCTCCAAGCATTATCGGTGTTGCCTACGATTCCGGCGGTGTCACAACATCAACCATCACAGTTCCTTTGGTGACTGCTCTGGGCATTGGTTTAGCTTCCGCTATTAAAGGTAGAAATCCGATGCTTGATGGGTTCGGTCTTATCGCGTTTGCCTCGTTATTGCCAATGATATTCGTCATGGTATTTGGCATGGTGATGACATGATTTCACTCGGCACTTTTTATTCCACTCTTATATCCACTCTTCAGGATGTCTTTCCGATCGCTGTGATCATTGCTGGTTTTCAGTTTGTTGTTTTGCGTAAACCACTCGCGAACCCAATACGAGTGTTAATCGGGTTCGCCTATGTAATTTTTGGTCTTACGCTGTTCCTGCTGGGGCTCGAGTTTGCGCTATTTCCCTTAGGAAAAACCATGGCGACGCAATTAACCTCACCTGATTTGCTGACTGAGTTCCGCTTGAGTATTGGCGACAAATTGCAATGGATTGATTACTACTGGGTATATCTGTTTGCTTTTAGCATAGGTTTTAGCACCACCATTGCCGAACCTTCGTTAATAGCCGTGGCTATCAAAGCAAATCAGGTATCCGGTGGTGCAATATCGGTTAATGGTTTGAGAATGGCTGTGGCGCTGGGGGTTGCAGTCGGTATTACCCTTGGTTGCTATCGTATTGTGGTTGGCGACCCTATTCATTACTACATTATTGCCGGATACGTTGTGGTGGTTATTCAAACCTTTTTTGCACCACAACTGATAACCCCTTTAGCTTATGACTCTGGAGGAGTAACGACCTCCACTGTAACCGTCCCGATTGTTGCAGCATTGGGACTTGGGCTGGCTTCCACTGTTCCCGGACGAAACCCGATGATTGATGGCTTTGGTCTTATCGCGTTTGCCAGCTTATTTCCTATTATTTCGGTAATGGGATATGCACAAATTACTCAGTGGCTTAATCGAAAATCTGAGTGCACAGATGCAACTAGAAAGGAGAAAGATAATGCGGTTTAAGTTAATTCTGGCGTTTGTCGAAGATGCAAAAACGGACTTAGTGCTTGATGCCGCAAGAGAAGCGGGGGCAACTGGCGCTACGGTTATTAATAATGCGCGAGGTGAAGGTTTAAATAAGAAGCGAACGTTTTTTGGTTTGACTTTAGAGGTACAAAAAGACGTTATCTTGTTAGTGGTTGAAGAGCATTTAGCTCGGCATATCCTCGAAACTATCAATGAAGTGGGCGAATTTGACGCGACTTCAGGGCAGGGGATCGCCATTCAGATTGATATTGAAGATGCCGTAGGTGTGGCGCATCAGGTTGAGCGTTTAACGAAAGTGGTGGAGGAAAATCTATGAAGCGGGAAGATAAAGTTCGCGTCAGAGACGTCATGGCAGGCACCTATGTAATGGTTGATGGATTGACTACAGTTTTTGAAGGTATATGCCTTGCTAAAAAGCATCAGGTGAAAGCTCTAATCGTCGATAAACGCCATGAAGATGATGAGTATGGAATTGTGTTGATGAATGACATCGCCAAAAAAGTTCTTGCTAAGAATCGCTCGCCTAAGCGAACCAATATTTATGAAATTATGACCAAGCCAGCGCTGTCTGTTTCGCCAGACATGAATGTGAAATATTGCGCTCGCCTGTTTGAACGCTTTGGTATAAGCCGAGCGCCAGTCATAGATGGTGGGCGAATTATTGGCATGGTGAGTTATAACAATATTGTGGTGAATGGCATGGTAAGAGATGACGAGTAGTTGTTAAACCATTAAACTCATGTGGTTTTTGCTATGAGGTCTATGATGAAACTGTTTTTTGCTTCCGATTTGCACGGCTCGCTTCCTGCAACTGAAAAGGTCTTGTCTTTGTTTGAGCAATCAGAGGCGTCAACGCTCGTCTTGTTAGGAGACCTTTTAAATCATGGGCCTCGCAATCCGATACCTGAAGGATACAACCCAGCAGCTGTAGCGGAGCGGCTTAATCACTATGCAGATAAAATAGTAGCGGTACGAGGTAACTGTGATAGTGAAGTTGACCAGTTGTTGCTGTCATTTCCGATGATGTCTGATTACGCATGGGGGATGCTTGAATCTGGACAAAGAATGTTCCTGACTCATGGCCATCTCTATAACCAAGACAACTGTCCTGCTATGGGGCAACGTGACATTCTGGTTCACGGACATACCCATATTCCATCAGCTCAAGAGTGGGAAAAAGGCTTTTTCTTCAATCCGGGCTCAGTGACCTTTCCAAAAAATGGCTTTGCACCCAGCTATGGATTATTCGAAGAAAACCAGCTTATGGTTAAGTCTCTTGATGGTAGTGAAGTGATTGCAAAAGCAGCCATCTAAGAAGAAACAGCGTTGAAATAAAAGAAGAGCTCAAATGAGCTCTTCTTTTATTTTCTGTCTGAGTGGCCTAAATCACGCTCAGGATCAATAAGATCTCTAACGCGTTGTTTTAACTCTTTTGCTTCTGGGAATCCGCCATCTTTCTTGCGTTCCCAAATCTGTACACCGTTACAGAAAATCTCATATCTGCCGCCTGTATCAGGGTGGAGCGATACTGTTTCAATTTCTTCACTGAAAGTATGCAATAGCTCTTGGCTCATCCAAGAGGCTCTTAGCATCCAGTTACATTGACGACAGTAAAAGATGTCTATTTTCGCTTTGTCCATATCTTCCTTAGTTGCTGAACAGTACGGTTGAACCGTGGTTCAAGCTTGTTAGCAGCAAAGTTTTGTTATTGACGATATCAACACGTCGGCTTTGCTGGGCTTCCATTTTGAAAAACTGAGTCACCAATTCAAGCTCTTCTTGAGTGAATTCTTGACTCTGGCTTTGTGAAACATTTCTAAACTTAGTTGGCGAAACCAGTAGGTAGTTATCGCTGACGTCCCACTTACCTGTTTCTGAGATATTCATGATGCTCTGTGGGTCATCATTGTTTGCATACAAAACTACATTAGATACGCGCACATAGGTACCGTTAGGTAAATACTTCACATTTGAAGATATATCGACTCGACGTAACGAACCTATGGGTTGATGCGTCGTGGTGTTCTCAATGACGGTTACTGTTTTTGACTGCCATTCTCGCGAGGATATCTCCTGCTCGATTTTTAAATCGCTTCCCCAATAGAGCCAACTGCTGAATGCCACTGAAACAATGCTCATCACTACCGCTATTCGTCTGATCATGATGATTCACCTCGCTGGCACACTTTGTTTATTTCATCTTGATTCGCCACAATCTTTAACGTGATATTGGCTGATGAATACTCAGGTTTATGAATGTAATTCAAGATCAATACATCGTTATGCCCACCCGTTGCTATTACTTTCTCGAGAGCAAATTCGCCTTGATATTGAGTTATGTATTGATTGATACACAGTTCAATAGAAGGTAGCCATTCCGTTAGATCTGGGTGGTTCTTAGGAGTATCTACCACCACACCATGATAGCTCGCAAGCCTTCTGAATTCAGACTGAGTAGGACTAGTAAACATCACTGCAAATATTGGTAGCAGCACTGAGACTAAAAACAACAGTTTAGTGACTAGATCGATAGGACGCTTCGTATTGCTTGGTTGTTGCGAAACTGCCGTTACTTCATCTTCATGAGACACACTGTTGTCTGTCGCCATGTGTGTTTCAACCTCAAGCTGAGTCGCTTGGTCTGAAACACCGCTACCGATTTCTTCTCCATCCCACTCAACATTTTCAAGATCGTTCTCATCATCACTCACGTCGAGTTCAGAAATATCTGTGACTGTTGAGATTAACTGATAGCCGCGCTTAGGCACAGTTTTCACAAACTGTGGCGACTTGGTGGAATCTTTAAGCTGTTTACGCAAGGTAGATATAGCTTGAGTTAAGCTTGAATCATCTACTTCAAAGCCCTGTTCTCTCCAGACAAAATCATACAATTCGTTACGAGAAACGACCTCATTTGGACGTTGGCAGAATAGAAGGAGTATTCGACTTTCATTGCTGCCCAAACGAACAAGTTCATCGTCAAAAATATTATCAATCAGAGTGTTGCTAATTGAATCGAAAGTAAATCTGTCTCCGAGAAGGAATTTATTGCCTATGCCCGTCATCGATATCTTCTTCATTTATTTTTAGAGTCTTAAACCGCGTCTAACTGGGAATAGTTTCCATGCTAAGGAGTTAAGAAGGAGTTAAGACCACAATGAATATTTATCTTCCTTGATATAAAACTGTGCCAAGCATAATCAATAAAAATAAAAAAAACAGTGTTTTTTGACGTTACTGACCTTGAATTTACATTCACCGCCCCTACTTATTTAGCAAATTGGTTATCTTTCTGGTCTGGCTGATTTTTATTCGATCCGACCAGAAATCTCTAATGTGATGTTATGGAGCTAAAATGAGCGAAACAACGACAGCAAACAAAGAAACTCGTGGCTTTCAATCGGAAGTGAAGCAACTGCTTCATCTTATGATTCACTCTTTGTATTCAAACAAAGAGATCTTCCTACGTGAGTTGATTTCTAATGCTTCGGACGCTGCAGATAAACTGCGTTTTCAAGCACTATCAAATCCAGATCTTTACCAAGGTGATGCAGACCTTGGCGTTAAACTGTCATTCGACAAAGAGACAAAAACCATAACAATATCTGATAACGGTATTGGTATGACTCGCGAGAACGTGATTGACCATTTAGGTACTATCGCGAAATCGGGTACAGCCGAGTTTTTCTCTAAGCTTTCAGAAGAGCAAACCAAAGATTCTCAGTTAATTGGGCAATTCGGTGTTGGCTTCTACTCTGCATTTATCGTGGCTGATGCAGTAACTGTGCGTACTCGCGCTGCGGGAGTTGCGAGTAATGAAGCAGTTCAATGGCATTCTAAAGGTGAAGGTGAGTACACGGTTGAGTCAATTGATAAAGCGAGTCGTGGTACGGATATCATTCTTCATCTTCGTGAAGAAGGGGAGGAATTCCTTTCTGAATGGCGTCTGCGTGATGTGATCTCAAAATACTCAGATCATATCGGTATTCCAGTCTTTATTCAGACTGAAGATCGTGATGACGAAGGTAAAGAGACAGGCAACAAAAAGTGGGAGCAAATCAACAAGGCGCAAGCACTTTGGACTCGCAGCAAATCTGATATCACAGATGAAGAGTACCAAGAGTTCTACCGACATGTATCTCATGATTTCGCTGAACCACTAGTATGGAGCCACAACAAGGTTGAAGGTAAGAACGATTACACCAGCTTGTTGTACATTCCTTCTAAAGCGCCTTGGGACATGATGAATCGCGACCATAAGTCAGGTCTGAAACTGTACGTTCAACGCGTATTTATCATGGATGACGCAGAGCAATTTATGCCTTCTTACCTGCGTTTTGTGCGTGGTTTGATAGATTCAAACGATCTACCGCTAAACGTTTCACGCGAAATTCTGCAAGATAACAAGATTACTCAATCTCTACGCAATGCATGTACTAAGCGTGTGCTTACTATGCTTGAACGTATGGCGAGTAATGATGCCGAGAAATATCAGTCTTTCTGGAAGCAGTTTGGTCTTGTGATGAAAGAAGGCCCGGCTGAAGACATGGCAAATAAAGAGAAAATTGCCGGTCTACTGCGTTTTGCTTCAACAGAAGTGGATTCTTCAGAGCAAACTATTGGTCTTGCATCTTATGTTGAACGCATGAAAGAAGGCCAAGACAAGATCTACTACTTAACGGCTGACAGCTATGCGGCGGCTAAGAATAGCCCACACTTAGAACAGTTTAAGTCTAAGGGTATTGAAGTTATTCTGATGTACGATCGCATTGATGAGTGGTTGATGAACTACTTAACAGAGTTTGATGGTAAGCAGTTCCAGTCAATCACTAAAGCGGGTCTAGACCTAAGTAAGTTCGAAGACGAAGCAGAGAAAGAGAAGCACAAAGAGACGGAACAAGAGTTCAAGTCAGTTGTGGAGCGTATTAAAGGTTACTTGGGTGACCGAGTGAAAGATGTGCGCACAACATTCAAGCTTGCTACCACGCCAGCTGTTGTTGTGACAGATGATTTCGAAATGGGTACGCAAATGGCGAAGCTTTTGGAAGCGGCTGGTCAGGCTGTGCCAGAAGTGAAGTACATCTTCGAGATCAACCCTGACCACGCTTTGGTTAAGATGATGTCTGACGAGCCAGATGAAGAAGCATTTGGACGTTGGGTTGAAGTGTTACTGGGTCAAGCAATGTTGGCTGAGCGCGGCTCTATGGCTGATCCTTCTCAGTTCTTGACAGCGATGAACAAACTTCTGACTAAGGTTTAATAATCTTAATGAACAAAAAGCTCGCGAAATGCGGGCTTTTTTATTAAAAGGTGAGCTAACATCGTTTATCTGTGTCGATTTGTGTTAAACGAGCTTGAGGTTTGAAAGGCAGGTTGCATTCTTTAGTCTTAGATTCGCCTGAGAGGCAAATTTATGTGATAGAATGCGAAGCTTGAATATGGTTATCAACGCGTGTATTTTGCACGCCAGCTTGCATTCGCTAGCTGTATCAACTGTTATACCGAAACTTACCGTTCCCCTATCAAGGATGTTCCTCAAAAGGACCTTGCCCCTAAAGGATATAGTGAGCTTCGGTATAAATATTATTTTCTAAAGAGGATTAAACATGCGCATCATTCTTCTAGGTGCTCCAGGTGCTGGTAAAGGTACACAGGCTCAATTCATCATGGAGAAGTTCGGTATTCCACAAATCTCTACTGGTGACATGCTACGTGCCGCTATCAAAGCAGGTACAGAACTTGGTAAACAAGCTAAATCTGTTATCGATGCTGGTCAGCTAGTTTCTGATGAAATCATTCTTGGTCTAATTAAAGAGCGTATCGCGCAAGATGATTGCGAGAAAGGCTTCCTGTTGGACGGTTTCCCACGCACTATCCCTCAGGCTGATGGCCTAAAAGAAATGGGTATTGATGTTGACTACGTGATTGAATTTGACGTAGCTGACGATGTAATTGTTGAGCGTATGGCTGGTCGTCGTGCTCACCTTGCTTCTGGCCGTACTTACCACGTAGTGTACAATCCGCCAAAAGTTGAAGGTAAAGATGACGTAACTGGTGAAGATCTTGTTGTTCGTGATGACGACAAAGAAGAAACTGTTCGCGCACGTCTAGGTGTATACCACAACCAAACTGCACCACTTATCGAATACTACGGTAAAGAAGCTGCAGCAGGTAACACTAAGTACCTGAAATTTGACGGTACTAAGCAAGTTGCTGAAGTTAGTGCTGATATCGAAAAAGCATTAGCTTAATAGATAATACCTATTATCAAAATTTTTAATAATTTTGTTATAGTTAAGCGGCCGAAAGGTCGCTTTTTTTATACCCGAACGACTTGAAACAACTACAGTCTTGATAGCTAACTTTGTTTGCATTAACTCAGAGCCTGTTAGTTGGGGTATGTTCCCATTTTATTTAAGTCTTAAGCCAGATTAGTAGACAAAAGGACGCTATGAAAACTATAAAAAAACAAGGTGTCTTGTTAGCCAACTTAGGTACACCTCAAGCTCCCACAGCCAAGGAAGTTAAGCGCTTTTTGGCTGAATTTCTTCATGATAAACGTGTTGTTGATATGAGTCGTTGGTTGTGGTGTCCGCTTCTGCACGGAATCATTCTTCCAGTTCGCTCTCCAAAAGTAGCAAAGCTGTATCAGTCAATATGGTTTGATGGTGGCTCACCTTTGATGGTGTATTCACAGCAACAGCGTGACAAGCTGCAATCCTTGCTGGGTATTCCTGTCGAGCTAGGAATGACTTACGGCGAACCAAGTCTAAGCAGTGGCTTAGATAAACTTCTGCAACAAGGCGTTGAAGAGGTTACTGTTCTTCCGTTGTATCCTCAGTATTCATCGTCAACGACGGCTGCTGTCTTCGATGCGCTGGCAAAAGCGATAAAAGGTATTCCAACTATGCCTCAGCTTACGTTTGTCCGTGATTACTACAGTCACCCTCTCTATATTCAAGCGCTCGCGAGCAGTGTTCGCGCATCTTGGGAACAAAATGGTCAAGGAGACTTATTGGTTTGCTCCTACCACGGTATTCCTAAGCGATACGCCGATAATGGTGATATTTATCCCCAGCACTGTGAAGAAACGACTCGCCTTCTTGCAAAAGAGTTGGGTTTAGCTGAAGAAAAAGTACTGATGACCTACCAATCTCAGTTTGGTAAGGAAGAGTGGTTAAAGCCATACACCGACAAAACGATGGAATCATTGCCTGAAAAGGGTATTAAGAAGCTTGATATCATCTGTCCGGCATTTTCTGTCGATTGTTTGGAAACCCTTGAAGAAATAGCAGGGGAAAACAAAGCGCTGTTTCTGGAATCTGGTGGTGAGACGTTTAATTACATTCCATGTTTGAATGCAGATGATACTCATGTTGAGATGATGAAAGCCCTTGTAACGAGCTAAGTTCGAATCTTTCGAGAAACAAAAAGGACCACATTAAGTGGTCCTTTTTACTATCTAAAACAGTATTAAGCTGGTTGTACTTCAGCTTGTTTTTCTTCAGCTGCAATTTCAACGTAGCCTTCTGCTCCGTGCATCCAAAATACTAGTTTGTTTGCAAACAGCAGTAGAATGACACCAGAGACAGTTGCAGTAACCGCAATACCACTAAAGATGGCCATAGCGCCTAACTCACCAACATGAGAGCCAACATAGCCAGCAACGTAGTTTGCAATCGCGTTACAACCAAACCATGCACCCATCATTAATGATGCAAGACGCAGTGGAGCCAGCTTAGTTACTAGTGATAAACCGATAGGAGATAAACACAGTTCGCCCAAGGTATGGAAGAAAAATGCACCCACTAACCAAAGCATAGAAGTTTTAACTGTGGTGTCTCCGCCTTGTTGCAGTACCGCACCAACCATACATAGGAAGCCAAGCGCTAAGAAGAACATCGCAAGAGCAAATTTAACAGGAGAGTTAGGTTCACGCTTGCCCAGTTTTACCCAGAAAACAGCCAGCAGGGGAGCTAGAGTAATAATAAAGAACGGGTTTAGTGACTGGAACCAAGCCGCAGGTACTTCAAAGCTACCAATCATGCGGTCAGTGTATTGCTGGGTGTAGATGTTCATAAGACCACCTGCTTGCTCAAAGCCAGCCCAGAAAACAATAGTAAATAGACTCATGATTAAAATAACTTTAATGCGATCAAATTCTTCTTTCGTAAGCGGTTGCTTAGTCTGAGACTTGTTTTTTTCCATTGCGCGTTTAGCTGCTGGCACTTTACCAATATCACCAAGCCAAGATTGCGCAAGAGAAAGTTGCATCACTAAACTGATAAGCATACCGATACCAGCCGCGACAAAACCAGCTTTCCAACCGAAAGAGTTGGTTACTGAACCTGCGACAACACCAGCAAGCAGAGCACCAATGTTGATACCCATATAGAAGATGGTAAATGCACCATCACGACGATGATCGCCTTCTTGGTATAGGTCACCAACCATTGTTGAAATGTTTGGTTTAAACAAACCGTTACCTGCAATCAGCAGTGCTAGACCAAGGTAAAAAGAGTGCATTGGTGAAATGCCAATCGCATCTGCTGGCATTGCTAGAGTGAACTGACCAATAGCCATCAATGCGCCACCAATCAGAATTGAGCGGCGTTGACCAAGATAGTTATCTGCTAGGTAGCCACCGATAAGTGGAGTGATGTATACCAAGCCAGTATAGATACCGTATAGATCAAGAGCGTCTTTTGTTGACCAACCCAAACCACCGTTAAGCGTCGCGTCAGTCAAGTAAAGAACTAGGATAGCTCTCATTGCGTAGTAGGAAAAACGTTCCCAAAGCTCTGTGCTAAATAAAAGGAATAAGCCACGTGGGTGACCAAAAATTTGTTGTTGGTTTTGCATATTAGATACTAAAGTCATCATTATATTTTTAGTGGCCGATAGATATACATTGGTAATAAAGATATTTCAAATGATTTAATATTGTAAATTAGTGTGTTCGATGGCTTTTCGCTCTGCTTGGTGTTGTTAATGCAGGATATTTGAAAATCCTCTCATTTATGAAAACTAATTTTTTGTTGTGCATGTTCTTTGTTAGGAGTTGTGGTGTTTATCTCGCCAGTTGAACGACGATATATGACTATTGAGGTCTTTAATCATGACTATGCATAGCCATAGTGATAGCATTGCCAAAAAAATTATTGGTTAAGAATATGAAACGTTGGTATCTACTTTACTGTAAACGAGGTGAGCAGCTTAGGGCTAAAACTCATTTAGAAAATCAAGGCGTTGAGTGTTATTACCCAGAAGTCACGGTAGAAAAAATTTTACGAGGAAAACGTCAATCGGTGAAAGAGCCGCTTTTTCCTTGTTATATGTTTGTTCGTTTTGATTTTGAAATAGGACCAACATTTACCACGGTGCGTTCAACGCGTGGGGTGGCGGATTTTGTACGCTTTGGCAGTCAACCGAAAGAGTTACAAGGTGATCTGATTTATGAACTTAAACAGATGGATACCAGTGAGCAGAGTTTGGCTGCGTCTAAAGTACCGGCTAAAGGGCAAGTCATGAAAGTGACTGGCGGGCAATTTTCCGGCATAGACGCGATATATCAAGAAGCGGATGGGGAGACCCGTTCGTTAATGCTGATTAAACTCATCAATCAACCAGTAGTGATGAGTATTGAGAACAAAGATTTAGATTTAAAGTAGAGTCTTTCAGCATGTTCACACAACAAAAAGGCGCTCTAGGCGCCTTTTTGTCTTTCTTGAAGCTTAGTAAGCTTCGTTGTGAACAGCTTTAACTGCACGGCCTGATGGGTCGATACAGTTTTTGAATGATTCGTCCCATTCAATTGCTTTTGCAGAAGAACATGCCACTGAAGGTCCACCAGGAACACATTGAGCCGCAGACTCTAGTGGGAACAACTCTTCAAAGATTTCACGATACACATAGCCTTCTTTAGTTGTTGGCGTGTTGTATGGGAAACGGTATTGTGCGGTTTCCATTTGTTGATCGGTCACTTTCGCTTCAGCAGTTGCTTTTAGCGTGTCGATCCAGCTGTAGCCTACGCCGTCAGAGAATTGCTCTTTCTGACGCCATGCGATGGATTCAGGCAGGTAGTGTTCAAAACACTCTCGAAGGATGTGTTTTTCCATCTTGCCGTTGCCACACATTTTATCGGCAGGGTTTAGACGCATTGCTACATCAATAAACTCTTTATCTAGGAAAGGCACGCGACCTTCAACACCCCATGCTGCAAGCGATTTGTTTGCACGTGCACAGTCAAACATGTTTAGTGCAAGCAGCTTGCGAACGGTTTCTTCGTGGAACTCTTGAGCGTTTGGTGCTTTGTGGAAATATAAATAACCACCAAAAATTTCATCCGCACCTTCACCAGAAAGAACCATTTTAATACCCATTGCTTTGATCTTACGTCCCATGAGGTACATAGGGGTAGAAGCACGGATGGTTGTGACATCGTAGGTTTCAATGTGGTAAATCACATCACGAATTGCATCAAGACCTTCTTGAATGGTGTAAGTCATCTCGTGGTGAACTGTACCGATTTTCTCAGCCACTTCACGTGCCGCTTTAAGATCCGGTGCACCTTCAAGACCTACTGCGAATGAGTGAAGTTGTGGCCACCAAGCTTCAGATTTTTCATCATCTTCGATACGCATCGCAGCATAACGTTTCGCTACAGCTGAAGTGATGGATGAATCCAGGCCACCAGAAAGAAGTACACCATATGGTACGTCTGTCATTAATTGACGCTTAACCGCAGCTTCTAGTGCAGCTGTCAGTTCTTCTTTGCTCGTAGTGTTACCACTTACCGCTGCATACTCGTTCCAGTCACGTACGTAGTAACGCGTTGGCTCTTTGTCTTGAGAACTATAATAGCTACCTGGAGGGAACTCGCTCAGGGTTTTACAAACAGGAACCAGAGCCTTCATTTCAGAAGCAACATAGTAGTTGCCGTGCTCATCTTGACCTTGGTATAGAGGAATAATACCGATGTGGTCACGACCTACCAAGTACTCGTCTTTCTCTTCATCGTAAAGAACGAAAGCAAAGATACCGTTGAGTTCTTCAAGAAGATCCACGCCTTTGTCTTGGTATAGTGCCAAGATGACTTCGCAATCTGAATCTGTTTGGAACTCGTATTTGCCTTCGTAACGAGCACGAATTTCTTTGTGGTTATAAATCTCGCCGTTTACTGCAAGGATCAGTTTCTTATCAGGGCTGTATAGAGGTTGTGCTCCACTATTTAAACCAACAATCGCTAAGCGCTCGTGTGCCAAAATAGCTTTGTCAGATGCATAGATACCGGACCAGTCAGGACCACGGTGGCGGAGTTTTTTCGACATTTCCAATGCTACTGGGCGTAGCGCAGCTGCATCACTTTTGATGTCCAAGATGCCAAATATAGAACACATACAACTTCCCTTAGTAAACGAGTTTTAATCAGATGACTCCAATTTGCCATTTTGATTAAAAAAAACAACCCAGGATTGGTAAATAGTTTAAATAAACTTGCGTTGTGTGAATTTTATTTAATTAAATGTCTATTTTGGTAGATGAGATTCAAATAATGACGAAAAAAACACCGCTTGGAATAAAAAAGAGCACTTAGTGCTCTTTTTTATAAGTGGGGGAATGAACTAAGGCTAGTGTTTTACAAACTCAGGCTTTAGTTGTTCACAAACGTGGCGAGCAAAACCAGAGCCAGCTTCTCGATAAATGTTGAATGCAGCGTGCGCGCCTTTTTCGAGAAGGTTATCCAACTGATCAGGATACTCTGCAATAGCTGCAATTTGTCCGTTGAACGAGCGCTTTTTCAACTGCTCTAGAGCGATTTGATTCGCCTGATGGTGTGGCATTGCTAGCAGCACCATTTTAACGTTACCTGTATCTAGGATTCGTTCCCAAAAGTCGGGGTCGGTGGCATCTCCGGAGATCACGTTTCGACCTTCGTTTCTGTGTTCCTGAGCCGTATCTTCTCTTAGCTCAACGCCTAAACAGATCTTGCCATAGCGTGAATGGAATTCGTCGTAAGCGCCTGTACCAATACGACCCATGCCGAGAATAATCAATTGAGAGCTGCCCGGATTGATAAACCTGTCTCTGATATTTATTCGCTCAGCCGTTTGCTCTTTTAACCAATGTGCCGAGTAATGATAGATCTCGTGCCCTTTACGTACGATTGGTGCGGTAACAATAAAGGATAAAGGTACTGAAATGGCTAAGGCGACAAGTATGTCTCCTGATAACCAGCCCATCTTAAATGCAAGTCCGCCGACGATAAGTCCAAACTCACTAAAGTTGAAGAGAGATATAGTGGCGAGCAGTGACGTGCGGACTCGGAAGCGGAACTTGTTTAACACTAAGAAGTACAATACGCCTTTGAGTGGAAGCAGAAGCAGTAATAATAGTGCGAGTAAGAATCCGGTGACGGTTGGTTGTTCTGATAAGCCAATATTCAAGAAAAAGCAGACCAAGAACAGCTCTTTCATATTAAATAGAGATTTAGAGAGCTCTGAAGCCTTAGTGTGTCCGGCTAACATCATGCCTAAAATAAGAGCGCCTAAATCCGGCTTCATCCCCACAAATTCAAATAAACCAGCGCCCACAACTAAAGCAAAGAAAATCCCCGCCAAAACGAGCATTTCACCGTGTCCAACCCAATCAAGAATTTTAAAAAACAGAGGGCGTATAAATGGGAGTAGGAAAAGAGCTACGGCATACCATTCTGGAATTTTACCTGTCGAAACCGTTAAGAAAATAACGGCGAAGATATCTTGCATAACAAGAATACCGATGGCGATGGTGCCATAGGTTGCATTCATTTCGCCTTTTTCTTGCAAAGACTTCACTGCAAAAACGGTACTTGAAAAGGAGAGAGCAAAACCAAGCAGAATAATGCTCGACACTGAAACGAGTGCTAGGCTGTCTAATCCTAGGTATTTGAAACCAATAAGAACAACACTAAATACAGCGGTTGATAATAGATTATGTATCGTTGCGCCTGCCCAGATTTCCTTTGCCAGCAGAGTCTTGATGTCCAGTTTTAAACCGATGGTAAATAGCAGTAACGTAACACCAAGATCGGCTAAGAAAGAGATGGTCTCGTTTGATTCAAAGCCAAAGGCGTGAAGCGCAAAACCAGCGATAAGAAAGCCCACTAGGGGAGGGAGATTGCACTTTAGCGCAATAAAACCAGCGATAAATGCCGTTGTAATTAGAATAATTTCCATTGGTAATATTTGCTTCCCAGAAATAAAAAGGCTGTGTCTAATAAATAGGCGCAGCCTCGTATTATAGGGTAATCAGTTGCTTATACCAACGTGGATAAGTCTTAATCTTCCAGAAGTTTTTGTAACAATACACCATTCAGCATTGCACGCTTGATCATTGCAAAGGCGCTTAATGTTGGTTGTTTATCTAACAATGATGCTTCAATCGGTAAGTTAGTGTGGAACGATTTGAGAGACTGATTCTCTACATTTCGTTGAATAGCCGGGAACAAAATGTCTTTCGCTTGCGTAATCGCACCAGCAATGATGACTTTTTGCGGGTTAAACAAGTTAATCGTAATTGCAATCGCTTTACCTAACTGATTGCCAACACGCACTAAAGCTTGTTGAGAAAGTTCATCGCCGTTATTGGCGTGCTCACATATGTCATGAATCGTAATACCTTCGACTTTCGATAGGCTTGATTCATAACCTTGAGCGATAAGTTTGTTTACGCGATTAACGATTGCAGGGTTCGCCGCAACAGTTTCTAAGCAACCGAAGTTGCCACATTGGCACTGATCACCCAATGGGTCGATTTGTATATGACCAATTTCACCCACGTTTCGATTAAAGCCTAAGAACACTTGTCCATTAACTATAATACCCGCACCTGTACCACGGTGAACACTGACCAATATTGAATCCTGACAATCTTGACTGGCACCAAAATAGTGTTCAGCCAAAGCCATTCCTCTCACATCATTACCCACAAAACACTCTACGTGGAAATTGTCTTTGATGATTTCACCGAGCGGCAAGGCATCAATTTTGACATTTGGCATGTATTCAACAACGCCAGTTTCTGGGTTAACCAATCCAGGTAAGGCAATACCTATTGCGATAAGTTGTCCAACAGAAGAGGTATGTTGATGAGTGAACTCTTTAAGGTACTTGAGGAGACCTTCAACCAATTCAGATTGGCTGGTGTAGAGAAATTCTTGAAAACCTGACGCTATCTCTTTCGCACCTAGGTCGAAAAGGCTGAACTGTATGTAGTCGCGTCCAAGGCGTACTGCAATAGAGTGAAACGGTGCCACTTCTGTGGTCAGAGAGATTGCTCTTCGACCACCCGTAGAAGCTTGTTGAGCGACCTCTTTGATAAGGCCGCGTTCTAAAAGTTGGCGGGTTATTTTAGTCACACTTGCTGGCGCGAGCTGACTTACATCGGCAACTTGGATTCGAGAAATAGGACCTTGTTGGTCTATTAATCGATATACTGCAGCGCTGTTCAGCTGCTTGACTAAATCTACGTTACCTATTTGTCCGCCATTCATTATTACTTGTGCTCGTATTGTCCGTTAACCACAGTCGCTTTTACATTGAAGTCACGGTCAAAAACAGTCAGGTTGGCAATCATGCCTTTCTTAATTCGACCCAATTTATGGTCAATCCCAATTGCTTTTGCTGGATACAAAGTAGCCATTCTAAGTGCTTCATCTAAAGCGATGCCGACATGCTCAACCGTATTTTGAACTGCTTCAATCATTGTAAGGGCTGAGCCGCCAAGTGTACCGTTTTCATCAATACACTTGCCATCTCGGTAATATACTTTCTTACCGACAAAAATAAAGTAATCCATCTCCGCGCCTGCAGGAGCTGTGGCATCTGTCACTAATACGAGCTTTTCGCCCTTGATTTTATGCGCGATACGAATGTTTGCGTAATCCACATGGAAACCGTCAGCGATAATACCGGCATAGACTTCTGGGGTGTCAAAGATCGCTCCGACAACTCCAGGCTCTCGACCTTGCATTGGTGTCATTGCATTAAACAAATGCGTTGCGAAAGTAATACCTGATTCAAAACCGTTACGAGCTTCTTGATAGGTGGCGTTGGTGTGACCAATAGACACCACAATGCCTGCTTGCGCCAATTTTTCAATATGTTGAGGGTTATTGTTTTCTGGCGCTAACGTTACTTTCGTAATGACATCGCTGTTCTGGCACATGAAATCGATCATTGCTTCATCCGACTCGCGAATAAAGTCGACACTGTGAATGCCTTTTCTTTCGATATTCAAATAAGGACCTTCTAGGTGAAGACCTAAAGAGTGATGGCTGTACTTTTGGCGGTAATCTCGCTCTGCCGCGACAGCTTGACGCATGTTTTCATCAGAGGAGGTGATAAGAGTAGGTAAGAAGCTTGTACAACCGGACTGAAGGTTAGCTAGGTGCATGGTATGGATTGTATCTGCCGTTATTTCATCATTGAACATAACGCCGCCACAGCCATTAAGTTGTAAGTCAATAAAGCCTGGGCTTAAGTTTGCACCGTTGAGATCTTTGCGCTCTATGTCACTCGGAAGATTTTCTTCAGGGATAATAGCGTGAATTGTATCAGCATTAATGATAACAGCATGGTCAGTTAGTACATCGCTGCCTGTGTATACTTTACAGTTAGTTAGTGCGTACATAATTAACGAATCCTCGTCGATAGACATTCTAAAATTTTAGGAGCGATAAGCTGATATTGTCTCTAAAGAGTATGGTACGAACTGACTCTTTGCTAACTTTTATCAAATCGCGAAATATCTTTATGCTCGGAGGTCACTCAAAAGGTGCCTCCAGCTGAATATTCGGTACTATTTTTGTTCTGGTTTCATCACCGGGAAATAGGTTTTCTAGCGGCTATAATCTCTTTTGCTATAAGACATTACATCACTTATTTCTTAGTGGAATAGTACCGATAAATGCATGTTTTTTTATATTGTAAAATAAGTTTTATGATCTCGCTAGCAAAAACCTCGAATTATGCTGCTCTGAGGTGATTACGGTCACAATTGATGAGCTTTTAATTTGCGGAGCAAAATTATTGTCATACACTGATTATGACTAAATTGGGCGACTAAAATAAGTTTGCCGATATTTATAAAAATCCTATAGGGGGAACTTACGGTGAATATTCTTGGATATGCGCAAAAGTTAGGTAAAGCATTGATGCTACCTATCGCAACGCTACCTGTTGCAGCGATCTTATTACGTCTAGGTCAGGGCGACCTACTAGACATTCCATTTATGGCAGAAGCGGGTGGTGCGATCTTTGGGCAACTACCTCTACTATTCGGCCTTGGTATCGCGATCGGTCTTTCTAAAGACGGTTCAGGTGCTGCAGGTCTAGCTGGTGCAGTTGCGTACTTCGTACTAACAGCAACAGCAAAAACAATTGATCCTTCAATTAACATGTCGTTCTTCGGCGGTATCTTTGCAGGTATCATTGCTGGTCACGCTTATAACGCTTTTCACGCTACTCGTCTTCCAGAATGGTTAGCGTTCTTCTCTGGTAAGCGTCTTGTTCCTATTATGGCTGGTCTATTTGCACTGGTTGCTGGTGCAATCTCTGGTGTGGTATGGCCAAGCATCCAAGGTGGTCTTGATACTCTAGCTCACGCAGTATCAACTTCTGGTTCAGTAGGTCAGTTTGTTTACGGTACTCTTAACCGTGCTCTAATTCCTGTTGGTTTGCACCACGTACTTAACTCATACTTCTGGTTCGGTATGGGTACGTGTCAAGAAATCGTAGTATCAGGTGCTCAAGCTGCTGGTCAAGCTCTACCTGCACTACAAAAACTATGTGTGGATCCATCTATTGCTAAAGCTCTAGTTGTTGGTCAAGAGCATACATTTAACTTCCAAAATGCAGTAAATCCTGAAATTACAGCTGTTGTTAAAGAAGTAACTGAAACAATGAAGTCTGGCGACCTACACCGTTTCTTCGGTGGCGATAAGAGCGCTGGTGTATTCATGAACGGTTTCTTCCCAATCATGATGTTCGGTCTACCTGGTGCAGCATTAGCTATGTACTTTGCAGCACCTGCAGAAAAACGTCATCAAGTTGGTGGTGCATTGTTCTCTGTAGCATTCTGTTCATTCCTAACAGGTATCACAGAGCCTCTAGAGTTCATGTTCGTGTTCCTAGCGCCTGCACTATATGCAATGCACGCAGTGTTTACTGGTCTAGCTCTAGTTGTTGCTAACATGTTTGGTACGCTACACGGCTTTGGTTTCTCTGCTGGTCTAATCGACTTCGCACTAAACTGGGGTCTAGCAACTAAACCTGTAACTCTACTAATCATTGGTCTAGCGTTCTTCGCTCTGTACTTCTTCACATTTACATTCGCAATCCGTACTTTCAACTTGAAGTCACCTGGTCGTGAAGATGATGAAGAAGCAAGTGCAGCACCTTCAAGCGTAAGCGCTGAAAAAGGTGAACTAGCGCGTCAATACTTGAAAGCTTTAGGTGGTCATGAAAACCTAACTACTATCGATGCTTGTATTACTCGTCTACGTCTAACACTGAAAGACCGTTCAGTGGCTGATGAAGCTGTATTGAAGAAACTAGGTGCTAAAGGTGTTGTTAAGCTTGGTGAAAACAACCTTCAAGTTATCCTTGGTCCACTAGCGGAAATCGTTGCGGGCGAAATGAAAGCAATCAGTGCTACTGAAGATCTATCTGGCGTGAAACTGCCATAATAGATTAAATTCTTTAGCTGAAATGAAAGCCTTCGCTATATGCGAAGGCTTTTTGCTTTGTAAGACGTTGGCTACAGAACAAGCGAAGTAAATATTATTTCCTAATAAATCCGCAGTTTTTATTGTGAAAATGCCCAGAATTGTGGATCATTGAACGCAATATTTCTGTAGATTGCGGCTAATTTGGCCCAGACAGGAAAACTTTCTGCCAGTATTAAATTATTTTGAGGTGCTATAGATGAGTGAAGCTGAGGCTCGTCCATCGAACTTCATTCGCCAAATCATAGATAAAGATTTAGCGGATGGTAAACACACTAGCGTGCATACTCGTTTCCCGCCAGAGCCTAATGGTTATCTGCATATCGGTCACGCTAAGTCGATTTGTTTGAACTTTGGTATCGCTCAAGACTATCAGGGCCAGTGTAACTTACGTTTTGATGACACAAACCCAGAGAAAGAAAACATCGAATACGTAGAATCAATTAAGAAAGATGTAAGTTGGCTAGGCTTTGAGTGGTCTGGTGATATCTGCTATTCATCTGATTATTTTGACAAGTTGTACGAATATGCGCTGGAGCTGATCAACAAAGGTTTGGCTTATGTTGAAGAGCTGACTCCAGAGCAGATCCGCGAATACCGCGGTACTTTGACTACTCCAGGTAAACACAGCCCTTATCGTGATCGCAGCGTAGAAGAAAACTTAGCTCTATTTGAAAAAATGAGAGCTGGTGGCTTCAAAGAAGGTGAAGCATGTCTGCGTGCTAAAATCGATATGGCTTCGTCATTCATCGTAATGCGCGATCCAGTTATCTACCGTGTTCGTTTTGCTGAGCATCATCAGACGGGTGACAAGTGGTGCATTTACCCGATGTACGACTTTACACACTGTATTTCCGATGCATTGGAAGGTATTACGCACTCTATCTGTACTTTGGAGTTCCAAGATAACCGTCGTCTGTACGACTGGGTGCTGGATAACATCACTATTGATTGCCATCCTCGCCAGTATGAGTTCAGCCGTCTGAATCTAGAATACACAGTCATGTCTAAGCGTAAGCTAAACCAGCTTGTGACTGAGAAGTTAGTTGATGGTTGGGATGACCCTCGTATGCCTACCATTTCTGGCTTACGTCGTCGCGGCTTCACTGCTGCTTCTATCCGTGAGTTCTGTAAGCGTATCGGCGTTACTAAACAAGACAATATGATTGAATTCAGTTCTCTTGAATCATGTATTCGTGACGATCTGAACACTAATGCACCGCGAGCTATGGCTGTATTGGATCCTGTGAAGATTGTTATTGAAAACTTCGATGCTGATAGTGTTGAAGTTCTCAATCTTGCTAACCATCCAAACGACCCAGAAATGGGTTCTCGCGATGTACCATTTACTCGCGAAATCTGGATTGAACGTGAAGACTTCCGCGAAGAAGGTAACAAGAAGTACAAACGTTTGGTGTTAGGTAAAGAAGTTCGTCTACGTGGTGCGTATGTCATCAAAGCTGAGCGTGTAGAGAAAGACCAAGACGGCAATATCACAACGATATACTGTACTTACGATCCTGCGACTCTGGGCAAAAACCCAGAAGACGGCCGTAAAGTGAAAGGTGTTATCCATTGGGTATCCGCTGATAAAGGTTTACCTGCTGAATTCCGTCTTTACGATCGTCTATTTACTGTACCTAATCCAGCAGCTGCTGATGATTTCGCTGCAACGATTAACCCAGAGTCACTGGTTAAGGTGAATGGTTTCGTTGAACCTAGCCTTGCGACAGCAGAAGCTGAAGTGGGTTACCAGTTTGAGCGTATGGGTTATTTCTGTGCAGATAACAAAGATTCAACGCCTGAATCTCTAGTGTTCAACCGTACAGTTGGTCTACGTGATACTTGGGCTAAAATTGAGTCTGAGTAATATCTGACAAAGTAAAACGATGCAAAAGCCAGCTTAAAGCTGGCTTTTATTTTTTGAATCGTCATTATGGAATCGGGCATGAGTAGCAAAAATGGATTTTTAGTGTGAGATTGCTGCGATTATTACGGTACGAACACATTTTTTGCGTTATCTCCTATAGTTTTGCTTCTCTTATCCGATATATTTAACAGATTGTTATCTTTATTAATTCATAGCACCTAGCTGAGCCTTATATGCGTCAATTTTTTAAACGCCTGTTACTGCCAATCGCTGTAGCGGCCGTGACTCAGACTTCTTTCGTTAGTGCAGAGAGTATTCGCCTTATTGGTCCGACTGGCGAAGTTCAGTCAGCGCCGCAATATAGTAGTGATATTGTCCGTAATCGAACAACAGCAACGGCAGAGCCTTCACAGGTTATTGGCCCTACTTCTGAAAAAGACACTTTATGGTCGATTGCGTCACGTATACGTCCCTCAAACCAAGTATCTGTACAGCAGACTCTACTGGCAATTTATCGTTTAAACCCTCAAGCGTTTGAAAATCAAAATATTCATAGCCTAATTCCTGGTAGTACATTACGCATTCCTTCTCTCGCTCAAGTGAGCAGTGTTTCAACGGAAGAAGCGGTTAAAGTGATGGCTGCGCATAAAGCTCGTCTCGCGCAACAGCCTGCTAAGCCAGCAACACCCGTCGTAAACACTCCGAAAGCAGAACCAAAACCGACAGCAGATGTGAAACCAGCCGTTGTCACTCCTGCTGAAACACAAACACCAGAAGTCAAAGTAACACCAACAGCACCTGTCGTTGCAGAAAAGCCGGTTGTAGAAGCGAAAAATGGCGGCAGTATGAAAGCATCATCAGCCGACCAAAATGAAATTCAGGCACTGGAAGAAAAGAACCACAGACTGCGTTTGATGCTCGCTGAAGTGCAATCTGAAGTAAGCGGCTTGAAACAAGAACTGGGCGACGAAAACCGCATTCGTTCTGAAGTCGAAAAACTGCTAGCTGAAGAGAGAACCAAACGCGAAGAAATGCAGCGTCTAGCGCCTTCTAAGCTGGATGAGTTGCTAGCGAACAACTGGGTAGTAGCAGGATTAGCTCTTATACCTGGATTGCTCATTGCCTTACTGGTAGTGCTATTTTTAGGACGCCGCTCGGGTTCAAGCCAAGCCTCAAATTCTCCGGCACAGGAAACTGCACTTAACGCGAACTCTAATGCCGATGTGATGGCTCCAATCGCTTTGGGTGATCAGGCTCTCGAAGATTTAGATGATGAGTTGCTTCTTGACGATGACCTGTTTGGCAGTATGGATGACAACGATTCACTGTTTGGTGAAGAGAAGAAAGAAGAATCAGAAGAAGATGATGAAGACATCTTTGCTGGCTTAGATGAGAGCGATCTAGACTTCGACTTAGAAGGTGAAGATGGCGAAGACTTGTTTGCGGCTATCGATGATTCAGGTGACCTTGATACTGACTTTGGTGACTTGTCTTCAAGCAATAACGGCATCAATGTTAATGGTGATGAAAAAGCGCTTGGTCTAGAAGAAATGGAACGTGCGTTAGACCAAGCCTCACAAAACTACGATGAAGACGATGAGATCGGCTTTGACCTATCTGATGATGGCGAAATGTCACAAGCCGATATTGAATCTTTGTTGGCTGCAGATGATTCTGAAGAGTTGGATTCGCCTTCTCTTGACCAATCTATGTTGGATGAGCTTTTTGCAGCACAAGACGATGAAGAAACAAGCTCAGAGCTGTTAGATTTTGACAGCTTGCTTGATGATGAAAAATCGCAAACTAATTCTGAGCCAGAAGCGGCTAAGTTCACTTCAGATGAAGAGCTAGACGACCTATTTGCAAACATCGAAGCACAAGCAGACTTAGAGTCACTAGAGGCGAATGCACAAGACGAGACAGCGCTACTTGATGAGTTGTTGCTTGAAGAGGAAGAAGACGAGCCTGATTTTGAAGCCAATAGCACCGCATTGCTAGATGAGCTTTTAAATGAAAACGGGTTTGATGAAGCTGATTCTGAACAAAATGTCGCTGATGAGATGATGCTGGAACTGGATGAACTACTCGGAGAAGCGGGTGATTCAGATATTCCTGATATTGATGAAAACAGTACAGCTCTGCTCGATGATTTTGTCGGTGAACTTAGTGAAGAACCGACAGGCTACGAAGACTTCTTGGCTGATGAAGTCACTTCAGAATCGGAAGACACAGAAGAGAAAGATGAAAGTTTAGAGCTTTTTGATGAGTTGTTGACCATTGAACAAAATGCGGAATCTGAAGATCTGGTTGAAGACTTTAATAGTGCCAACTTTATTGACGACCTCATTACCAATGCGCCTAAGTCTGACCCATTGTTGGATGAAGAATTTGAATCTATCTCAGCTCTGGATGAAGAAGATTTTGATCTGGATGACTTCGAGTTCAATCCAGAGATTGAAGGTGGCGAGAAAGCGGAAGAAGATCAAGAGGAAGCAGAGCAAGAGCAAGTTGTTGCGAATGAATTCGGCGTTCCACAAGATGACGATTGGGTTTTTGATGACCCAGAAACAGAAACAGAAACAGAAACAGAAACAGAAACTGCGGACGTTCAAGTTGAAGAGTCTGAATCTGAACAGCCAGATCAAGACATTGCGGCTGAATTCGATGAATTAGATCTTCCGGAGTACACAGAAGAAGATGCGCTGGCGGATATTGAATCTGAAGCAGCAGAAACTGAAGCTCCAGAAGCGCAAGATGAAGTGACACCTGCCGAGGTTTTGGCAGAAGAGTCTGAGTCAGAATTGCCAGAGCAAGACATTGCCGCTGAATTCGACGAGTTAGATCTTCCAGAGTACACAGAAGAAGACGCGTTAGCGGATGTTGAATCTGAAGCAGCAGAAACGGAAACTCCAGAAGCGCAAGACGAAGTGACACCTGCTGAGGTTTTGGCAGAAGAGTCTGAGTCTGAATTACCAGAGCAAGATATTGCCGCTGAATTCGACGAGTTAGATCTTCCTGAGTACACAGAAGAAGATGCGCTGGCGGATGTTGAATCTGAAGCAGTAGAAACTGAAACTCCTGAAGCGCAAGATGAAGTGACACCTGCTGAGCTTTTGGCAGAAGAGCCTGAGTCTGAATTGCCAGAGCAAGACATTGCGGCTGAATTCGACGAGTTAGATCTTCCAGAGTACACAGAAGAAGATGCGCTGGCAGATGTTGAATCTGAAGCCGCAGAAACGGAAGCTCTTGAAGCGCAAGACGAAGCGGAATCTGCTGAGATTTTGGCAGAAGAGTCTGAATTGCCAGAGCAAGATATTGCCGCTGAATTCGATGAATTAGAGCTTCCAGAGTACACAGAAGAAGATGCGCTGGCAGATGTTGAATCTGAAGCAGTAGAAACGGAAACTCCAGAAGCGCAAGATGAAGCGGAACCTGCTGAGCTTTTGGCAGAAGAGCCTGAGTCTGAATTGCCAGAGCAAGATATTGCGGCTGAATTCGATGAATTAGAGCTTCCAGAGTACACAGAAGAAGACGCGCTGGCGGATTCTGAGTTCGCCGAAGAGTCAGACTTACCAGAAGCCGCTGCAGAGCTTGCGGATGTTGAAATTAACGATTCTGATCTACCTGAATATACGGAAGAAGATGCATTAGCGGATATGTTCTCCCAAACGGATGAGCTATCTGATGAGTCAGAAGACGAACAGTCAGATGATTCTTCTCTGTACGCAGAGATTGAACCGGAGACAACTGAAGTTAATCTTAGCGACGTCTCTAAACTAGAGTTTGAT
The DNA here is from genome assembly GCF_013041605.1 of Vibrio plantisponsor. Classification (GTDB taxonomy): domain Bacteria; phylum Pseudomonadota; class Gammaproteobacteria; order Enterobacterales; family Vibrionaceae; genus Vibrio; species Vibrio plantisponsor. Next base: position 68,556 of record NZ_JABEQC010000010.1, read on the forward strand.
GAACAAGCACTTTCTGATTGGTTGTCTGATGAAGATAGAGTAGAAACAAACTTTACCTTTGATAAGCCTATTGATGCGAAGTCCGTTGACAGTGCGGGTATGGACATTGATGCCATGCTGGAAATGGGCGGGGAAGATTGGAATGGTTTCAACTTAACGCCTGACCAAAAAGCGACAATACCTGACGAAGTACCAGAGACTGAGAAGGACGTGTGGCATCCAGAAATTCAGGTCAAAGAGCCTGAAGTTGCCCAAGAAAACTGGGGAAATCAGGATGAGTTTGCTGAATTCGAGCCAACTAACCGTCAATTTATGACAATCGATGATCTTATGGCTCAGGTTGAAAACGATGATGGCAGCACTCTGAATCTTGATAACGAAGAGTTAAAGCTGGATGTTGGTCTTAACGAGTTCCCTGACGTTATTGGCGAAGTTAGTGATATCGATGTAGACAGTAATTCTGAAGCCGCAGGCAAGCTGGATTTAGCGAAAATCTACATTGAGATGAACGATGATAAAGGTGCGATTAAGCTACTCGAAGAAGCGATCGTGGATGGTAGTGATGAGATAAGGCAGCAAGCGAAACACCTTATTGATGTCATTAACGGTCGAGTGTAGACAATCACAGTAGAGGAGGCAGCATTGGCTGCCTCTTTGTTTATTCAGCTATCTTAAATAACAGATATGATCTTACCGTTGTATGTATTTTGCGGGTTAGAAATCTTAAGCGATTGATATTATACTGCCCGCCCCAAGGTCCTTAGGCCTACAGTTTTTAAGAGTGATACACCATGAGAATAGCGTTGGGTATTGAGTATGACGGTACTCATTACTTTGGTTGGCAGCGTCAAAGAGAAGTTGCAAGTGTTCAAGAAGAGCTAGAGAAAGCTCTATCTGTCGTCGCTAACCATCCTGTTGAAGTTCAGTGTGCAGGACGCACAGATGCTGGTGTACATGGCACTGGGCAAGTTGTGCATTTTGATACAACAGCGACACGCAAAATGGTTGCTTGGACGATGGGAACCAATGCAAATCTACCCAAGAATATCGCTGTGCGTTGGGCGAAAGAAGTTCCAGATGAGTTCCACGCTCGCTTCACAGCAACAGCACGTCGCTATCGCTACGTGATTTATAACCATGAGTATCGTCCGGGGATATTGGCTTCTGGTGTGAGTCACTATCACGGGGAACTTGACGCAGAAAGAATGCATCAAGCCGGTCAATATTTGTTGGGTGAGAATGATTTCACGTCATTTAGAGCTGTTCATTGCCAGTCACGCAGTCCGTGGCGTAATATTATGCACTTAAATGTTACTCGCCATGAACGTTACGTAGTGATTGATATTAAAGCGAATGCTTTCGTTCATCACATGGTTCGCAACATTACTGGTAGCCTTATTGCTGTTGGTCGTGGTGAGAAAGAACCAGAGTGGATCCAGTGGTTACTGGAAGCGAAAGATCGCACATTGGCAGGTGCAACCGCAAAAGCGGAAGGCTTATATTTGGTGTCTGTGGATTACCCACAAGAGTTTGATTTACCTCAACCACCTTTAGGGCCGCTATTTTTACCTGATCATTTGAACTAATGTTGAACTAAAGTGTAGTAATTGGCTCAAAGTTATCAGTTGATTAGCATTCAAAATGAGCAGAATTAGGTGTGTGGGGCTGGTGCAAGAAATAGGTACAACCAGTTTTTTGTCTACAGTTGGCATTTTCTATGCTTTAATCCCCACGCATTATTGTCGAATTTAAATCTTTCGCATTGAGCGGGAGAGCACAGAGTAAAAGGTCTTCTATGAGTTGGCTTGAAAAGATTTTAGAAAAAAGCAACATAGTTACTTCACGTAAAGCATCGATTCCTGAAGGTGTTTGGACGAAGTGTACATCTTGTGAGCAGGTACTCTACCACGCAGAACTTGAGCGCAACCTCGAAGTTTGTCCTAAGTGTAATCATCACATGCGTATGAAAGCGCGTCGTCGTTTGGAAACATTCTTAGACGAAAACAATCGTCAAGAGATTGCACAAGAGCTTGAGCCTCAAGATAAACTGAAATTCAAAGATTCTAAGCGTTATAAAGAACGTCTTGCAGCTGCACAAAAGAGCAGTGGTGAGAAAGATGCTCTTATCGTGATGAATGGTGAACTGCACGGTATTCCTCTTGTGGCTTGTGCTTTTGAGTTCTCATTCATGGGCGGTTCAATGGGTTCTGTTGTTGGTGCTCGTTTTGTTCGTGCTGTTGAATCTGCAATTGAAAGAAACTGTGGTCTAGTATGTTTCTCTGCAAGTGGTGGTGCTCGTATGCAAGAGGCGTTGATGTCTCTAATGCAAATGGCTAAAACCAGTGCGGCGTTAGAGCGCTTGTCAAACAAAGGTCTGCCGTTCATTTCGGTAATGACTGACCCTACAATGGGTGGTGTTTCTGCAAGTCTTGCAATGCTGGGTGATATCAACATCGGTGAGCCCAAAGCACTGATCGGTTTTGCTGGCCGTCGCGTTATCGAACAAACTGTACGTGAAGATCTTCCAGAAGGTTTCCAACGCAGTGAATTCCTGCTAGAGCACGGTGCGATTGATATGATCGTAGACCGCCGCGAAATGCGTCAACGCATTGCAGGCTTGCTAGCGAAGATGACCAACCAAAAATCTCCACTCGTAGTTTCTGTGAACGATGCTCCACAAGAGGAAGCATATTCAGTACCAGAAGCGAAGAAAAAAGGGTAAAGTAGGCGCTAACTAAACCAAAGAAAACAATGGTTCTACGTTAGATGAAACAAAACCCAATTCCTCAAGCCACATCCCCACTGTCGATGTGGCTTGATTATTTAACCCATATTCATACTTCTGCAATTGATTTAGGCTTAGACCGCGTTCAAGCGGTGGCTAACAAAGCCTCTCTCACTAAACCTGCTCCTACCGTTATCACAGTTGCCGGAACCAACGGCAAGGGTTCTACCTGTGCGTTAATGGAAAGTATTCTTCTGGATGCTGGTTATTCGGTCGGTGTCTACAGTTCTCCTCACCTTATCAGCTACAACGAACGTGTACGTATTAACGGCGTTGATGCTCGTGATGAACAACACACAGAAGCTTTTGCTTATATTGAACAACAGCGTGGCGAGATCAGCCTAAGTTTTTTCGAATTCGGAACATTAGCGGCTCTTCGCATTTTCCAAACTGAAAAAGTCGATGTTGTGCTGTTAGAGGTCGGTCTTGGCGGTCGTCTAGATGCGACTAACGTGGTTGATCACGATGTATCGGTTATTACTAGCTTAGCCATCGACCATGTTGATTGGCTGGGTGACGACATCAATGTAATTGGTTTTGAGAAAGCGGGTATTTTCCGCTCAGGCAAACCTGCTATTTGTGGACAACCTAAGCCTCCGTCAACAGTTGCCGCTCACGCCGATGATATTGGTGCGGATCTCTATCAGGTTGGTATCCAGTTTGATTATGAAAAAGTGTCAGACACGGTTTGGCAGTGGAGAAGTGGGCCTTTTGACCTCACCGATCTGCCAGTGCCAACACTTCCTCTTGCTAATGCAGCAACGGCGTTGATGGCTCTGGGATGTTCAGGTTTAGAAGTCAGCGATGTCAATATTGTCGAAGGTCTGCGCAAAGCAAGATTGGCGGGACGCATGCAACGCATTAGCGATAAGCCAATAATATTGCTTGATGTAGCTCATAACCCTCATTCCGCCGAGTATCTCGCTAACCAGATTCGTGCTCAGTTCCCTGATCAAACCGTACATATGGTGCTTGGTATGCTGCACGACAAAGATATTAAGTCCACCATTGATGTGCTTAAACCGCTGGTCAAGCATTGGTATCCAGCTTCTTTGTCTGGCCCGAGAGCGGCTTCTGCGAGTGAACTGTGCCAGCACCTTGAACAAGGTCAGGTTGAGTATTCAAACCCTGTTTGTGCATTTGAAAGTGCGATGACAAGTGTTACGGATGGTGATGTCATAATCGTTGCTGGGTCTTTCCACACAGTCGGTGAAGTGCTTGAGCACTGGAAAAATAAAGGAGCGTAAATGGCGAGTAAATTTCAAAGCCGTTTAGTAGGTACTATTATTTTGGTAGCGATAGGTGTCATCGTTTTGCCTGATGTTCTTGATGGCAAGAAAATGCACTATCAAGAAGAGATCACAAGCATTCCGATCAAGCCTGAGCTTAATAGTGATGTAGAGAAGTTCGAAGTACTTGAACCTGTTGAAGATCAAGCTGCTTTACCTGAGTCTCCAGTTTCTGTCACTGAACAAACGACTCAGTCTTCAAACTCTTCCGCGAAAGTCGATAAACCGATGGAAACCGTCGTCAAAGAAGTACAAGAGAAAAATGACTACCAAGACAGCGCGTGGATCATTCAGTTGATGGCTTTGAAGAACGCAGAAAACGCAAAAAATGTGGTGAGTGATTTACAAAAACGCGGTTATCAAGCTCACACAAAACAAGAAAACGGTTTTACGCGAGTAATCATCGGACCAGATGTCTCAAAAAGTAAGCTTGAGAGACAACTACTGGAATTAGAGAAAGTTACCGGTTCAAAAGGTCAATTGCTCAAATTTAAACCACTAAACCCATAAGAAAACGTTTGCGTCGCGTTTTTTTCTGTTAAAATGCGCGCCAACTTAAGATGTAAGAACTCATGAATTGGTTAGATATTGTCATTTTAAGTGTGATCGGCTTGTCAGCTTTGATCAGTTTGGTTCGTGGCTTTGCGAAAGAAGCCTTGTCATTAATTATTTGGTGTGGAGCATTTTTCATCGCTTCACAGTACTACGCAAAACTGGCGGTGTACTTTACCAATATTAAAGATGACATGATTCGTAACGGCGCCGCCATTGCTGCACTTTTTGTAGCAACTTTAGTGGTGGGGGCGATTGTGAATTATGTGATTTCGCAATTGGTTCAGAAAACAGGTTTATCAGGTACGGATAGAGTCTTAGGCGTTGTATTTGGCGCATTACGTGGGGTTCTAATCGTAGCAGCGGCTCTGTTTTTTGTGGATACCTTTACTGCATTACCAAGCTCAGAGTGGTGGAAGAGCTCGCAATTAGTACCGGAATTTAGCCGTGTGATTGCGCCTCTCTTCGAACACATACAAGCAACATCAAGTTTTCTATCTGACGCGATATAACGCGTCAGTTACTGACGCAAATCGAGGAATAGGACATGTGTGGTATTGTTGGAATCGTGGGCACAACGCCTGTAAACCAGTCTATTTATGACGCTTTAACGGTATTGCAGCATCGTGGCCAAGATGCCGCTGGTATTTGTACCATAGATAGCAATCGTTTTCGTCTGCGCAAGGCGAACGGTTTAGTAAAAGATGTCTTTGAAGCCAAACACATGCAGCGTCTTCAAGGTACTGTGGGTATTGGGCACGTTCGTTACCCAACTGCAGGCAGCTCAAGTGCATCTGAAGCTCAGCCTTTTTACGTAAACTCTCCATTTGGTATCACGCTTGCTCATAACGGCAACCTAACCAATGCGAATGTTGTACGTGAAAAGTTATTCGAGAAAGATCGCCGTCATATCAATACCACTTCAGATTCTGAAGTACTGCTAAACGTATTGGCGCATGAGATTGATACTGTCAGAGGTAATGTTACTTCTGAAGATGTCTTCCGTGCAGTGGCAAACGTACACCGCACTATTCGTGGCGCATACGCAGTAACTGCTATGATTATCGGTCACGGTATGATTGCATTCCGCGACCCACATGGTATTCGTCCGCTTTGCCTTGGTAAGCGTGAAGTGAATGGTCGCACTGAGTACATGGTTGCGTCTGAATCGGTAGCACTTGATGCTGTTGGTTTTGACTTTGTGCGCGATGTTGCACCGGGTGAAGCGATTTACGCAACGTTTGAAGGTGAACTGTTCACTAAGCAGTGTGCTGATAGCCCAAGTCTTACTCCATGTATTTTCGAGTTCGTTTACTTTGCTCGTCCTGATTCATTCATCGATAAAATCTCTGTTTACAGCGCACGCGTTGAAATGGGTAAACGCCTTGGTGAGCGTATTAAGAATGAGTTTTCTGATCTGGATATTGATGTTGTTATTCCAATTCCAGAAACATCAAATGATATCGCGCTGCAAATTGCTCAAGCAATTGATAAACCATACCGTCAAGGTTTCGTGAAAAACCGTTATGTTGGCCGTACGTTCATCATGCCGGGTCAACAGCTACGTAAGAAATCAGTTCGTCGTAAACTGAATGCTATCCGTTCTGAATTTAAAGATAAGAATGTACTGCTTGTGGACGACTCAATCGTGCGTGGAACGACGTCTGAGCAGATTATCGAAATGGCTCGTGATTCAGGTGCAGCGAAAGTTTACATGGTGTCAGCAGCGCCTGAGATTCGTTTCCCGAACGTATATGGTATCGATATGCCAACAGCAAACGAGTTGATTGCTCACGGCCGTGATAATGCAGATATCTGTAAACAAATCGGTGCTGATGCGCTTATCTTCCAAACGCTTGAAGATTTAGAAGATGCAGTGCGTGCAGGTAACCCTGATATCGCTAAATTTGAAGCTTCAGTATTTAACGGTGAGTACGTAACAGGCGACATCGACCAGCAATACCTAGACTACCTAGAATCGATGCGTGGTGACGATGTTAAGGCACAACGTGAAATTCAGGATCTAGCGAGTCTGGAACTGTACAACGAAGGTGCTTAATCACTTTAAGCGTAAGCATTTTGACGTTGAAAGTCAGTGAATAGCAAAAAGGCTTCCCGAGGGAAGCCTTTTTAATGTCTTACGTTTTATCAACCCCAAAATTTTAATATGCGGGGTTGAAAGCAAATGGGTTAAAGCACCATTGCCGCAATCCAACCAAATGCAACTAACGGCAAGTTGTAGTGGAGGAAGGTCGGTACAACGGTTTCCCAAATGTGCTCATGCTGTCCATCTGCGTTCAGACCAGAGGTTGGGCCTAAGGTTGAATCAGAAGCTGGTGAGCCCGCATCACCCAGTGCAGCAGCAGTACCAACGAGTGCTACGGTTGCCATCGGAGAAAAACCAAAAGCGATACACAAAGGCACATAGATGGTCGCGATGATTGGAATGGTTGAGAACGACGAACCGATACCCATAGTCACCAGCAAACCCACTACAAGCATTAGCAATGCGGCTAAAGGCTTGTTGTCACCAATACTGGTTGATAACGCGCTAACAAGAGATTCAACACCGCCAGTATCTTTCATTACAGCGGCAAAGCCAGCTGCAGAAATCATGATAAAGCCGATCATTGCCATCATGTGAACACCTTTGGTGAACACATCATGCGTCTCTTTCCAAGCGATAACACCGCCGAATGTAAACACCATAAAGCCAGCTAATGCACCGATGATCATTGAACCTGTCGCAAGCTGGACCGCTAATGCAACCACGATACCGACAGCGGCAATGCCAACGTGTTTCTTGTCGATTTCGTTCGCTTGATGGTGAACAACCGTCAGTTCAGTTTCTTGGTACTCACGCGGCTTGCGGTAGCTGAAAAATACGGCAATGAGCAGGCCTGTAATCATGCCAATAGCTGGCAGTAACATCGCCATAGGTACCTGACCCGCAGTGATGTTGTCCAGACCATTCTCACGTAGATTCTTAAGCAGAATGTTGTTAAGGAAAATACCGCCAAAACCCACAGGTAGCACCATGTAAGGAGTGATCAGACCAAAGGTAAGAACACAGGCTACTAAGCGACGGTCAAGTTTGAGTTTTGCAAACACACCTAACAGAGGCGGAATCAAAATTGGGATAAATGCAATGTGCACCGGAATGACGTTTTGTGAAGATACCGCCATCAACAACAAAGCAATCAGAACGGCGTATTTCAATCCAGTTGTTGCCGCACCATGCTCTTTGCCATGAAGACGTTTGATCACGCTTTGGGCTAGTAGATCAGTGATGCCAGATTTAGAAATAGCAACAGCAAACGTCCCCAGCATTGCGTAGCTAAGTGCGATAGTCGCACCACCACCAAGGCCGCTTTCGAAAGCCGCTACAGTATCATTTAAGCTCATACCCGCCACTAAACCGCCAACAATGGCGCTGAAGGTTAGGGCAACCACAACGTTTACGCGCATCAGTGCAAGAAGCAGCATGACGCAAACGGAAATGACTACAGGATTCATATAATTCTCAATTCAAGTCGTGTTTGGTTTTAGTTGTTTTCTTGGTTATCAACAGCAGGCCAGCCACCAAGAGCTTTCCATTTGTTGACGATTCCGCAGAACAGCTCTGCAGTTTTTTGTGTATCGTAAAGCGCTGAGTGTGCTTCACGATTGTCAAATTCCATTCCGGCTGCTTTGCACGCTTTGGCGAGTACCGTCTGTCCGTAAGCAAGACCACTTAACGTTGCGGTATCAAAAGTGGCAAAGGGATGGAAAGGAACGCGTTTAAGTTTACTGCGCTCGCTTGCCGCCATAACAAAGCTATGATCGAAGTTGGCGTTGTGCGCAACGATGATCGCTCGGCTGCAATCAGAGTCTTTCTGCTCTTTACGAACCAGCTTGTAGATCTCTTTTAGCGCATGATCTTCAGACACTGCGCCACGAAGCGGGCTAAATGGGTCATAGATGCCAGTGAACTCGAGTGCCGCTTTTTCTAAATTGGCACCTTCAAAAGGCTCAACATGAAAGTGAATGGTAGAAGCTGGTTGCAAATCGCCGTTTTCGTCCATACGCAAAGTCACTGCGCAAATCTCTAATAAAGCATCGGTTTGGGCATTGAATCCAGCGGTTTCAACGTCAATAACGACAGGAAAATAACCACGGAAACGCTCTTTTAATGTCTTTGCTTCTTTTAAATCAGTCATGCTGGCTCTAGTTATTGTGACAAGGGCGGCATTATTGCATGTTATGACTATAAGAAAAACCTGAGCACTCTATTTAGAAGGAATTAATTAGTTCACTATTCTGTGGTATCAAATTAGGCTGAATTATCGGTTATCAATCGATTTGAGATTAAAGAGTTAGGGATAATCTGGCGAGATTTTTGCATTACTCTGTTCAGATTTACGTTGGTGGCAATGTGTAGCCACGATGACATGCAGTATTAAGAGATAAAAGTCCTTATGAATAAATGGCTTGTGACAAGTTTAGCCGCTGCCACTCTATTGACGCCTGTTGCCGCTTCGGCATTAGAAAAGCGTTATGTGGCAACGCCACAGCAGTCAACTTGGCAGATGGTGGCGAACACACCACTCGAGTGTCGGCTTGTTCATCCTATCCCCAATTACGGCGATGCGGAGTTTTCTGCGCGTGCCAGTAAGAAAATGAATTTGGACTTTGAACTGAAAATGCGCCGCCCGATGGGGGACACACGTAATGTAAGCTTAGTTTCAATGCCACCAGCATGGAGACCGGGTGAAAGCGCAGACCGCATTACGAATATTCAGTTCTTTAAACAGTTTGATGGCTATATTGGCGGCCAATCGGCATGGACACTATTGAGTGAACTGGAAAAAGGACGTTATCCGACATTCAGTTATCAGGATTGGCAAAGCCGTGACCAGCGTATTGAAGTAGCGCTCTCTTCAGTATTATTCCAAGCTCAATACAACGTTTTTAGTGACTGTATTGCCAATTTACTGCCATACAGTTTCGAAGATATCTCGTTCACTATTCTTCATTACGACCGCGGCAATAGTGTTGATCTGAACAAAGCGTCTCAAAAGCGTTTAGAACAGATTGCTGAGTACATTCGTTATAACAAAGATATCGACCTAGTGTTGGTAGCGGCTTATACAGATTCAGCAGACAGCAAAAACGAGAGCCAAAGTCTGTCGGAGAAACGCTCGGAAAGACTGCGCAATTACTTTAAGTCACTCGGTTTACCTGAAGACAGAATTCAGGTGCAGGGCTTTGGTAAGCGTCGTCCAATTGCCGACAACGAATCGCCAATTGGCAAAGATAAGAACCGCCGTGTGGTGATTTCACTTGGTCGCACTCAAGTTTAGTAGTCAACTGTCGCTTTAAAGAGACTAACAAAAACACCGCCATCTGGCGGTGTTTTTTATCGTAAGTACAAAAGAAAGATTAACCTTCTAGGCCTGCACTTGCTTGACGGTTTTGGATAAGTTCAATCATGTAACCATCAGGATCTTTCACAAAAGCGATGTGTGTTGTACCGCCTTTTACTGGACCTGGCTCGCGAGTAACATTGCCGCCAACCGCTTTAATTGCATCACAAGTTGCGTAAATGTCGTCTACGCCGATAGCGATGTGACCGAAACCTTTACCTAGGTCGTATTCTTCTACACCCCAGTTATAAGTGAGCTCAATAACGGCGCCTTGTGACTCATCACCATAACCAACGAACGCTAGAGTATATTTGTACTCAGCATTTTCGCTTTTACGTAGTAACTTCATACCCATTACGTTGGTGTAGAACTCGATAGACTTGTCTAAATCACCTACGCGTAGCATGGTATGTAGAACACGGTTGTTTGACATTTTGGACTCCTAGCTTTCCGGGTAAATTATATATTTACAGTTCTGTTTTCGAGGCGAACTCACACAGGTCTTCAATTATGCAACTCCCACAACGAGGTTTACGTGCGATACAGGTGTATCGACCATGCAAAATCAACCAGTGGTGAACGTCTAATTTGAATTCTGCGGGAACGACTTTCAGTAGTTTCTGTTCGACATCGTCGACAGTTTTTCCCATTGCAAATTTGGTGCGATTGGATACTCGATAAATGTGAGTGTCCACAGCGATAGTTGGCCAGCCAAATGCCGTATTTAAAACGACGTTTGCTGTTTTTCGGCCTACACCGGGTAACGCTTCCAGTGCTTCTCTGTTTTCAGGAACTTCCCCCTTGTGCTTATCAAGCAAAATACGGCAAGTTTTAATCACGTTCTCTGCTTTCGAGTTAAACAGACCTATGGTCTTGATGTACTCTTTAACGCCATCAACGCCCAAATCAAAGATGGCTTGAGGTGTATTGGCAACGGCATACAACTTGTCTGTCGCTTTATTCACACTCACATCTGTTGCTTGAGCGGACAACAGAACGGCGATGAGCAGTTCGAATGGTGAATCCCAGTTGAGCTCCGTTTCCGGCTTTGGATTGTTTTCTCTCAGTCGCTCGAGAATTTGTCTTCTTTTATCTTTATTCATTGCTCTGCGCTGTTTCCAGTCTTTTATACTCTTCCTACTTGATGTCGCAGCGGTGTTGGCTACGTTCGCTCACCCCAATTACATAGTTTATCTATGCTCATGGGGATTCACTCACTTGCCGCCTACCTGCAACACCAAGTAGTTTGAGTATAGTTTTTCATGAGGACGATACGTTGGTGACTCGTGCTCGTTCGATAGTTGGTTTTTCTTGTTTTGGCTGACGCGCTGCAAGCTGCTTATCAATCACATTTTTGAGAGCAATCAGCAGGCCGACGCCGAAAAACGCGCCCGGTGGTAATAGGGCAAGCAAGAAGCTGCTATCAAAATGGAAAATTTCAATTCTCAATACTTTTGCCCAATCGCCTAGTAGCAGATCAGCGCCATCGAACAGGGTGCCGTTACCGATGATTTCTCGCATTGCACCCAGAACAACCAGTACTGAAGTCATACCTAGCCCCATCCACAGACCATCTTGGGCTGAAGGCAGGACGTCATTTTTTGACGCAAAAGCTTCTGCGCGACCGATGATAATGCAGTTAGTCACGATGAGAGGGATGAAGATACCGAGCGACAGATACAACCCGTAGGCGTAAGCATTCATCAACAGCTGCACGCAGGTTACCAACGACGCAATGATCATTACGAATACTGGAATACGCACTTCTTTAGGTACGTAATCGCGAACCCATGATACGGTCACGTTGGAACCGACTAAAACCAGTAAGGTTGCGATGCCTAAACCAAGTGCGTTGGTTACGGTAGAAGAAACAGCAAGTAGCGGACACAAACCAAGCAACTGCACTAAGGCGGGGTTGTTTTCCCACATGCCGTTTTTCATCAATGCCTTATGTTCATTGTTCATTACTGATCTCCGCAGTTATAGGTTTGTTTCGCCAGTGCTTCACGATTTTGATTCACGTAAGTCACTGCGTTCTTCACTGCTTTCACCACAGCTCGTGGAGTAATTGTTGCACCGGTAAACTGATCAAATTGACCCCCGTCTTTACGGACTTTCCACTGTTCCTCGTTGTCTGCTGTTACAGATTTACCTGTAAAGTTTAGTATCCAGTCAGTGATTCTCAGGTCAATTTTGTCACCCAGCCCCGGAGTTTCGTTATGTGCCAGAACTCGGGTGCCGGTAATCGTGCCATCATTTCTAATGCCGACAATGACTTTAATCGCACCGTTATAACCATCGGGAGCAATAGCTTCGATCGCTATTGCACTAGGCTGGCCATTCAGTGTCGCCACATAGGCTGGCATTGAATTATCTGTGCCAAGTGCTGGGTCATTAATCAAGATGCACGATTGTGACAGTTCGTTATCGTGCAGCTTTTTAGGAATCACTTGGTTTAAAATCGACAACAACTGAATCTTCTCTTGTTTTTTGATTTGCGATTCAGTCAATTGATGTGTCAGCGCTACGACACCTGTCGATAAGCAGGCAAAAGTAGCAAGGATGAGACCGTTTTTTCTAATTGCGGTTAGCATAATTGCTCCTTAGTGCCCGTAAGTACGAGGTTTAGTGTAGTAGTCGATTAACGGTACGCACATGTTAGCAAGCAAAACGGCAAATGCCACACCGTCAGGGAAACCACCCCAACTGCGAATGATAAACACCATAGCACCGATGAATGCGCCAAACACTAAACGTCCTTTCACTGTAGTAGAGGCCGTAACTGGATCTGTGGCAATGAAAAACGCGCCCAACATGGTTGCACCAGACAACAGATGAACTAATGGTGATGCGGTTGTACCCGGTGCGAACAGGGTCGCCATTGTGCTCATCACTAACAAGCTCGCGATAAAAGCAACAGGGATATGCCAGTTGATGACTCTTAGTCTCAGAAGAACAAGTCCACCAGCCAAATAGGCAAGATTGACCCATTCCCAACCAATGCCAGCTAGAGAACCGAACTGAGGCTGAGACATTACTTCAGATAAAGTGTGGCCTGCTTTAAGCGACGTTTTCACTGAATCCAATGGTGTGGCCATCGTCATTCCGTCAATACCGGTTCGAACTTGCTGCAGCGATAAACCATCGGAGTCGAAACCAGTAAAGATCAAAGAAAACGAGTCACTAAAAGAGATACCATCTGCGCCTAGCTGATGTGGCGCTATCCAGCTTGTCATTTGAACAGGGAAGGAAATAAGCAAAACCACGTAGGCAACCATTGCAGGGTTAAACGGGTTTTGACCAAGCCCGCCGTAAAGATGTTTTGCAATCAAAATAGCGAAGATTAGACCGATAACCACAATCCACCAAGGTGACATTGGTGGAATGGCAACAGCCAATAACCAAGCGGTGACAATGGCACTGTGGTCTCTTAATGCAAGATGAGCAGGGCGTTTACGTAGTTTCATCACTGCCGCTTCAAATGACAGCGCGACAATAACTGCAAATCCCAACTGGATTAAGGTACCGAAACCGAAGAAATAGGTCTGGGCAAATAAGCCCGGTAGTGCGCACAACGCTACCCACTTCATTAAATCAGAAGTGCTGCGTTTAATATGAGTATGTGGGGAACTAGCTATGAAGAAAGCCACTAGTTATTCTCCTCGGTATTTTTGTTTTGTTGCTCTGCTTTACGAGCCTTCGCACGGGCGATCGCTGCTGCAACTGCTGCTTTTTTTGGGTCTTCTGAAGTTTCTGTTTCAGCCCGAGCTTCTTCTTCCGCAGGCGCGGATTCTTGCTGCGCTTTACGAGCTTTGGCTCGGGCAATCGCTGCTGCAACGGCTGCTTTTTTCGGATCTTCAGAAGAGTCCGTTTCAGCTTGATCTTCTTCATCAGGCGCGGATTCTTGCTGCGCTTTCCGAGCTTTGGCACGAGCAATCGCTGCTGCAACGGCTGCTTTTTTCGGATCTTCTGAAGTTTCTGTTTCAGCTTGAGCTTCTTCTTCAGTAGATGCCGATTCTTGCTTCGCTTTACGAGCTTTGGCTCGGGCAATCGCTGCTGCAACGGCTGCTTTTTTCGGATCGTCAGAAGAGTCCGTTTCAGCTTGAGCTTTTTCTTCCGCAGGTGCGGATTCTTGCTGCGCTTTGCGAGCTTTGGCACGGGCGATAGCTGCTGCAACTGCTGCTTTTTTCGGATCGTCAGAAGTTTCCGTTTCAGCTTGAGCTTCTTCAGCAGGCGCGGATTCTTGCTGCGCTTTGCGAGCTTTGGCACGGGCAATTGCTTCAGCGACGGCTGCTTTTTTATCGTTAGCTGGTGCTTCTGATGTGTCGGTTTGTTGCTCTTTTTCCAGCTTACGTTCACGAGCCTGACGCTTGCGCTCTTCTCGCAGTTTGATCATCTCAGCGTTATCAGGTTCAGCTGCGCCAGTTTTCGCTGCTTCTGCTTGTTTTGCTTTCGCTTTGGCAATAGCGGCGGCAACGGCTGGTTTAACCGCCGAATCGGACGTCGCTGTTGCTTGTTCTTTTTGTGCTTTCACGCGAGCGATGGCAGCAGCAATCGCGTTTTCACCATCGCTGGTGGTCATTTCTTGACGACGGTTTTCTGCTGCGGCTTTAAAGCGATTTTCTCTTTCCGCTTTATCGCGTTCCATACGCTCTTTTTTCTCTTCGAAGCGAATTTTTGCGCGCTCAGCCGCTTCAGATTCCTGCTTGCGAATACGGATTTCTGCTTTGGCCTGACGATAGTATTGAACCAGTGGAATTTCACTAGGGCAGACGTACGCACACGCGCCGCATTCAATACAATCTTTTAAGTGCAGTTCTTCACACTTGTCGAATTCTTCTGCTTTTGCATGCCATTGAAGCTGCTGTGGGAGAAGGGATGCAGGGCATACTTCAGCACATTGACCACAACGAATACAAGCCATTTCATAGGATTGTGGCGCAATTTCCTGACGTGTCGGAGCGAGAATACAGTTAGATGTTTTGGTCACAGGCACATTGGCATGGGGCAGGGTAAAGCCCATCATTGGGCCGCCCATGATCAGACGCGGAAGCTTTTTATCAGCCTGATAGCCAAACTCATCAAGCAGTGCCTGAACAGGGGTGCCAAGCAGTGCCCAGACATTCTTCGGCTTTTTAAAACTGTTACCTGTGAGTGTCACTACGCGGCGAATTAACGGCTCACCATCAACAACAGCGCGTTTAATGGCTTGCATAGAACCGACGTTTTGCACCATCAAACCAATATCAGCAGGGATTCTGCCATTCGGTACTTCAAGATTGGTAAGAATCTTGATCAGCTGCTTTTCACCACCTGACGGGTATTTGGTTGGAATAACACGAATAACGATGTCTTTATTCAACGCCGCATTTTGCAACGCTTCAATCGCTTTCGGTTTGTTATCTTCAATGCCAATAATGGTCAGTTTTGGTTTTAGAATGTGTTCGACAATGCTGATGCCTTGGATGATCTCTTGAGCGTTTTCTCGCATCAGAACATCGTCAGCGGTGATGTAAGGTTCACATTCAGCAGCATTAATGATCAGAATGTCAGTGCGTGACAGACCTGATTGAATTTTCTTTGCTGTCGGGAAGCCCGCACCGCCCATGCCTGAAACACCCGCTTGGCGGATGATTTCAATCAGCTCATCAGGTGAGGATTGAGTAAAATCTTCAATGCATGTTTTCTCAATCCACTCATCTTTTCCGTCAGTTTCAATAACGACACACAACTCAGCAAGACCGGAAGGGTGCGCTGTTGTTCTCGGTTCGATCGCTTTCACTTTGCCAGATGTTGGAGCATGAATGGGCAGCATAAATGTCGAGGTATATTGAGTTAATGCCTGACCTTTTTTAACGCTGTCGCCAACAGTGACCAGTAGATCGCCTGGCTTACCGATGTGCTGCTTAAGAGGCAGCACGAGTTCACTTGGAATACTAGCCTGAGCGATAGCGGATTGATTCGATTGTTGTTTGTTTTCTGGTGGGTGAATGCCGCCCGGAAATGTCCACAGGCTACCCGTTCTGATTTGTTCGATTAATGACAACATATGAATCCTTAATCCCCGCTGTTTTGCTGACTGGTTGCAGCGTTTGTAACATCAACCACAGGAATCGCATTTAGCTGCCATTTCCAAGTCTCAGTGGTTGTTGCAACAGGGATCATTTCAATACAGTCTGTAGGGCACGGAGCAACACAGAGATCGCAACCCGTACACTCATCTTTAATTACGGTATGAAGTGCTTTGGTACCACCTACTATCGCGTCAACAGGGCAAGCCTGAATACACTTGGTGCATCCGATACACATATCTTCATGAATAAAAGCAACGGTTTTGACTTTGCTATCAAGATCGTGTGCAGACTCTTGGACGTCAACGCCCATTAAGTCGGCTAATTTTTCGATCGTTTGCTGACCGCCCGGAGGGCATTTATTGATTTGGTCACCATTGGCAATCGCTTCTGCGTAAGGACGACAACCTGGGTAGCCACATTGACCGCATTGGGTTTGTGGCAAAATAGCATCAATTTGGTCAACGATAGGATCGGCTTCAACTTTGAAGCGGATGGAAGCAAAGCCCAAAATAGCGCCAAATACGGCAGCAAGTACCGCGATAGCTAATACAGCAATTAATATCGTACTCATTACAACTTCACCAATCCGGTAAAGCCCATAAAGGCAAGCGACATCAAACCAGCCGTGATCATGGCGATAGATGCGCCTTTAAATGGTGCCGGTACATCTGCTACATGAATACGCTCACGCATTGATGCAAACAGGATCAGTACCAGTGAAAAGCCCACAGCAGCGCCGAAGCCGTAGATGATCGACTGTATGAAATTATGGTTTTCGTTGATGTTAAGTAATGCCACACCTAAAACTGCACAGTTAGTGGTGATGAGAGGCAGGAAGATACCTAACAAACGATAGAGTGTCGGGCTGGTTTTGTGCACCACCATTTCGGTAAATTGAACCACAACCGCAATCACGAGGATAAAGCTCATGGTGCGTAAGTATTCAATACCCAATGGTTTAAGGATGTAACTTTCTACAAGATACGAACATACGGAAGCCAAGGTTAAAACGAACGTTGTCGCTAACCCCATGCCAATTGCAGTTTCTAACTTTTTGGATACGCCCATGAAAGGACACAAGCCCAAAAACTTTACCAGTACAAAGTTGTTTACCAGCACAGTGCCGACTAACAACAAAAGATATTCGGTCATAATTATATAATGTCTTCGTTCCGATCTCGGTATTATCCTGCTTTGCGTAGTCAATAACAACCAACCAAAGATAAGGTTTTCAATTTAAGAATAAAAAAAGTTGAAACTTTACACGCTAGATTGAACTCGTAGCCCGAATTCGCGTAGAACTCTCAGTTATGATGTTCCTATGTATTGCATGACGACATGTTCAGAAAACACTGATTGTTCTGTATGTGTGACTAAGGTGTAATTTAGGTTCATGTACTTACAGTGTAGGGTTATTTATTGTATTTACTGCAAATCATCTTATTTATCGGCAGGTTTTTATGATTGATAAAATTCGTCAGTTTTTTAATTTTTTAGTCAGAGTAAACCCGAACATTGGTCAGGAAACTGACGGCATCGTAAAAGCTGTAGGCGGACTAGAGAACATCGTCCATTCGGGGGCGTGTGCGACAAGATTAAGATTGCAACTTAATGATTCTGCTCTGGTTGATGTTGACTACTTAAAATGCAACGGAGCTTTTGGTGTCGTTCTGCTGGACAAAAGCAACGTGCAAATTATCTATGGAGTAAAGGCGAACAACTATGCTCAAGAGATAGATGCTCGCCTTCAAGTACTTTAGGTAAACCTGATAGGGCAGAGCTTATTGCGCTCTGCCTACTGAGGAACGACGAACTAAGGTCGGCATAAACAGTTTGCACTCTGAGCGTTCTACGTTCTCATTATTTGCCAGTTGCAAAGAAAGTTTCACCGCTTCGTTTGCCATTAATTGAATGGGATAACGAATAGTGGTGAGACGCGGGTAAACAAAGCGAGCCATGTGTCCGTCATCAAACCCAATTACGGACATCTCTTCAGGAATACGAATGCCATTTTCTTGAAGCAGCACCAAACAACCTGCCGCCATATAGTCGTTATAGGTAGAGACCGCAGTAATGTCGGTATTTTTGGCCATCAGATTGACCATTGCCTGCTCGCCGCCAAGCTCGTCGGGCTCACCGTACTCCACATACTCGTCTCTCGCGTCTATACCGTAATCGCGCAGTGCATCAAAGTAACCTGCTAGTCGGTCATGGGCATCATCAATATTATGGCTAGAGGCAATATAGCCGATGTGTTTATGACCATTTTTAATCAGATACTCAGTAGCGATATAAGCCCCTTTGCGGTTATCTAATGCGATACAACGCGAAGCGATGTCAGGCACAACACGGTTGATCAGCACCATACCGGGTACTTCTTTCGCGAGTTTTGTCAGCTCCTGATCGCTCATGCCTTTGCTATGCAGCACAAGCGATTCACAGCGGCTGTTAATTAACAGATTGATAGCGTTACGCTCTTTCTCTGCATCATGATAGCCGCTACCAACCAGTAGCTGCTTTTCCTGCTCACTGGCGATGGTATCAATTGCTTTCACCATGATGCCAAAAAAAGGCGCAGACACATCACTGACCAAAACGCCAATGGCATTGGAAGATTTGCTTACCAGCGCGCGAGCATTTGCATTCGGGCGATAGCCCAGCTTCTCCATTGCGGCTTTAACCGCAATGATGGCGGTTTCGCTGGTGTGCGGGGCGTTATTAATGACGCGTGAAGTGGTCGCTATGGATACTCCCGCTTCCCGTGCAACGTCTTTTATGGTCGCCATAGTGATATTTACCTTAGGTTTCTAAGAGAGCGTTTAGTACTTATGCCATACAAGCTTAAGTTGTTTTGCTTAAGTGATTTCAGCGGCTCTCTGAACATGATTCTACTGTTTGTGAAAATGTTTTCAGGTTTTAAGGCACTCATTAAATATCGGTTATTTAGACAACTCAAGTGCTTAAAGCCTAACTACTGCGCAAGCTCAAGCTTTTAAGCTTGTTTATGGTCAGCATTTCTCAAACTCCATACTTTCTAACAGAAATAGCGAAACCTGTAGATGCATGGAAACGTTTCCATGATTATGGCTTTAATCACAGAAAGTTTTTCAGTTTTGCTTATGATATCGAAAATTAAAAGGTTTGAAGGGAACAGACAGTGACGGAGCCAGTATTAATTAACTTAACCGGTAAACAGAGCCAGATCATCGTTGAGGTCGGAGAGTTTGCAGAGATTCTCTATTGGGGCAAACCCGTTCAAGGTGCTTTGGAAAACTATAGGAAGAGTTTGTATCGTCCTGTGCCTTTTGGCCGCCTCGACAAAGATGTTTCAATGACATTAAGCCCAGAATTGGGGCGTGGTGTTTTCAGTAGCCCAGGTGTCGAAGGGCATCGCGACGGCTTGGACTGGGCTCCGGTCTTTGTTGTTCAGCAAATAGTAGAAATTGACACTGGGGTGCGTATTGAAAGCGTTGATGAACTGGCAGGTTTGTCGCTGACGACTGAACTGTGTTTAGACGCTGATGACGTGGTGAAAACCCGTCATACTCTAACCAATTTAAAGGCGGGTGTTTATCAGGTTAATCGCTTAGCCAATACTCTACCTTTGCCTGCTAGAGCCAACGAACTGATGACATTTTTTGGCCGCTGGGTTCACGAGTTTCAAACTGCTCGCCAGCCTTTAATGCATGGTGGTTATCAGCAAGAAAACCGTCGTGGACGCACGTCTCATGAACACTATCCGGCATTGATTGCAGGCCAGCAGCATTTCGATGAATTGCAGGGTGATGTGTGGGGGTTCCATTTTGCTTGGAGCGGCAACCACCGCATGCGCGCGGATGTTAAGGCCGATGGTCGTCGTCTTGTGCAAGCTGAAGTGATTTATTTCGCTGGTGAAGTGTCATTAGCGCAGGGAGAAAGTGTCACATCGCCATGGCTGTATGCCAGCTACAGTGATAAAGGTCTGAACGGCATGAGTCAGCAGTTCCACGCTCATGTACGTCATCGTATTTTACCGAAAGAGTTTGCTGCGAAGCCTCGACCAATTCATCTCAATACGTGGGAAGGTATCTATTTCAACCACGACCCTGAATACATTAAGTCAATGGCAACTCAGGCGGCAGCCATGGGTGTCGAACGTTTCATTATTGATGACGGTTGGTTTAAAGGTCGAAATGACGATAAAGCTGCGTTGGGTGACTGGTTCCTTGATGAAAGAAAATACCCTCAAGGTCTCACTCCAGTTGTTGAGCATGTTAATCAACTCGGTATGGAATTTGGTTTGTGGTTTGAACCGGAAATGATTAACAAAAATTCCTACCTTTACAGGCAGCATCCGGATTGGTTGCTGGCTGTGGAAGGGTATGAGCAGCCTACAGGGCGCAATCAGTATGTGATTGATCTGCAAAACCAAGAGGCCTTTGACTATCTGTTTGAGCGACTCGACCATTTTCTTTCCACTTACAACATCGCTTACATCAAATGGGATATGAACAGGGAAGTGGTTCAGCCTGCTCATGGGGGAATGGCCGCGGCTCATAAGCAAACGCAGCGTTATTACCAGCTGGTGGATAAAGTTCGCGCCAAGCACCCGAATGTGGAAATTGAATCCTGCGCCGCAGGTGGTGGCCGTATTGATTACGAGGTACTGAAAAGGACTCATCGTTTTTGGGCGTCGGATAACAACGATGCTTTAGAACGTCAGACTATTCAACGTGGAATGAGTTATTTCTTCCCACCGGAAGTGATGGGTAGCCATATTGGTGCTAGTCATTGCCACAGTACACGTCGTCGACACAGTATTGAATTCAGAGGCTTAACGGCTCTGTTTGGTCATATGGGTATTGAGCTAGACCCTGTAAATGAGAGCCAAGAAGAGAAGCAAGGCTTTGAATACTATGTGAAGCTACACAAAGCGCTGCGCCCATTGTTGCACAGCGGAACAACTTGGCGGATTCCAAGTGAGGATAAAGCGCATCAAATTCATGCGGTGGTATCGCAAGACAAATCACAAGCGGTGGTATTGGTTTCTCAGCTCGCTATGCCAACGTATTCATTAAGTGGTCATCTTCGTATTGTCGGATTGGATCCAGAATCAACTTACCAAGTATCAGTGATTGATAAGCCGGAGAACTTCAACCACATTGTGGCTTGCCAACCTGAATGGACTGCATCTGGTTGTGAAATGTCTGGTGAGTGGTGTCAGAACGTCGGCCTAACTATGCCAATTCTCGACGCAGAAAGCGCAATCTTGATTGAGCTGAAGCGCGTGAGTTAGACATTTCTATCGTTAATCGATAAATAAAATAAGCCGAAAATAGGATTTATTTTCGGCTTATTAACTTAATGATTATTTGATTGCAGAACCGTTAATTACTGAACTGTTTCGTCTAAGAAGCTCGCAGCCCAAAAGAATGGAGCATTCCAGTTAATCGTAATTTCATTCAGTGTCCACGCACCAATATCATCTTTCCAACAAGTCTGCCCAATACACTTGCCCTTCATTGACGCCGCAACAGGGTCACTGAAGTTGATTGAATTTGGACCTCCAGACATAACACCAGGAGCGACTATCGGCGAATTGCTGTCCGCGGAATGTGCCCAAAAACGGTGATGTGGATTGGTAAGTGGACGGCTACCGTAGCCTGAAACATAAGATTGGTCCAAAGCGTTACGTCCTAAGATGTAGTCCATTGCATTGATGATGCCATCTACGTACTTTTGATCTTTGGTGAAATCATAAGCAACTCCCATGAAGATACTGCGATTCATTAAGTTTGAATTTGAACCCCATGGGTACTCTTTTGTGCTGTAAGGAATTTGATAGCCTTCACTCTCAATAGACTGGTAGTAAGCATCCGCAGTTTTGATGATATTAGCGCGTGCTTTTTCTATCTCTTTTTCCGGTAAGTTATTTGGAACAATCGCAAGAGACAAAGTCCCTGCAGCGCTCACTCCTTGCCAGTAGAGATCTCCGGTCGCTTCAATATCTCCTTTCGGAGCTACGAGATAATAAGGTGATGATTGAACTGCCTTTTTGTATTCTTCTTTTCCTGTTGTGATAAATAATTCTGCTGCTGCCCAGTAAAACTCATCGTCTAGTTGAGTATCATCATAGGGGCCGGAGCCGACAAAGTTGTCGTAGGCATACACATTTTTATGCTGATTGGCTGCTTTCCATGCTTTTTCTGCTGAACTTAAGCAGCGCTTGGCGTAGCTTGCATCCAGCTCTTTCCAAACTCGAGCACATTGAGCGGCAGTTGCAGCCAAATTAAGTGTAGCGGCTGTTGTTGGATAGCTCAGGAAGCGCTCGCGTGGATCTTTGTGAGGAGGTAACGGCATTCCCGTCCAAGCATCATCTGCGACCTTATGAAAAGCCATACCACTGGCATCAATTTCCGTTAGTTTCAAATGATCCAGTTGGTTGGATTGATCGCCAACAGGAACCGAAACTTTTCTGTTTTCAGGCGCTTGCATTGACATCATGAAGTCCATCATCCAGCGAGATTCATCGAGAAGATCGTTGAAGTTGTTTTTGTTTTCCGGAAGTTTGGCTTTTCCATCAGCAAAAGCGTTAGCACGGGCGGCCAGTTTTTCTCTTTCGTAGTAATTGGTCAGTGTCCACAATGAAATACCACCGTTTACTACGTACTTCCCATGATCGCCCGCATCATACCAGCCTCCAGTGACATCTAATGATAGGTCACAACCTGGCCACTGATTGCCCTTTGCATCGGTTTTATTAAAGCAAGTAACGACTTCTGGCTTGTGTCCAGCTGGTCGAGCGAGATCGGCTCTTTGAACAAATTCAGGAAGAATATCAATACCGCTTCGTTGCTGATAGAAGAAAGAGAGCGCGTCATACTTCATAGTGCTATAGATGGCATTATCAATGGCAAATGGATGGCTTTTGTGTCCGTCAACTTCCAAGATCGCTTTCTTTGTCGGAGTTTGCACGCTGCTGAAATCGATTAATTGAACATGTTCACCAGAGGCTTTATTTAAGCCAAATGGAATCGTCTGACCTTTAGCTATTAGCTTCTTGTCAGCGTCTAACAGCTTCCAATCCATAGGTGATGTTTCTTTAGTAACAATCGTTGCGTGTTTAGGGCCACGGACAAAGTAGCCGACTTGGTTCACTCTAACGCTAGCAAGGTCGCTTTCTTTAACATATTGAGGTCCGGTTAATGATACATTTTTGACGCAAACTGTTGTTGGCGTTTCTGTTCCCATTTGAAATTGAAACTGCACACTATCGTCATCACCAGATGGCTTGAATGAAAACTCAAACGGTTTCAGCTCTTGATTGAGATAAATATCCTTAACAAAATGATTGGTGTATGGCGCGCCATTATGTTGAACGAGCGCTTTGACGTTTATTGACTGCTTCGCTAACGCACTAAATTTTAGATGGTAGTCTTCGCCCTTTTTCAAGGCCAGTCCCGATTGTCCAAGGATAACATCCCAAGGGTTACTTCCCCTTTTGGTAAACGTTATACAGCCCATTTCGTCGGTAGCCAGTAAATCAGCTCCGGCTGCCCACCAACCGTCTGTACCCTGTGAAAAGTTGCCATTAGTGATGAGCTCTTCTTGACCCATGCTGACATTATTTGCCGTAGTTTTCTCAACAGCACAGCCACTAAGTCCAATAAAACTACAACTAACAATAGCAACGACACTTAGCCGTTTTTTATTCATTTTAACCTCGTGAAATTTTATCAATACAAATAGAAATCTTTGTTCTCGCCATGAACCCTTGTGGGGCAGAAATGTATTTTTGGTTTTTAAATTTGGATTTTTATAACACGACATGTCTATGAATATTACAAGTGGCATTTATGTGTATTTGGCAAAGGTTTTCAACGATATGTTTATTTTGTTTGCTAGTTAAATAATTTTACTAGTTCCAAGAAACTATTTCATGACAAAGAAGGAATTGTGATAGTGCCTGTTGTTTCAAGTTTTGATAAATGACTTGTTTGCGATTTTCATAGATAGGTATAGACAATTTTTAAGGAATCATTCTAGAGTTTATTCCTGAAAGAAAAGAGGAAACAAAGATATTTTGCTGTTGTGCTTTGTTCTTGAAACTATGAAGTTATACATCGGGTATATTATCCTAGCTAAGAGATTAACCATGAACACTATTCTACGAAACTGTAGTTATGCAGTGCTACTTAATATTTTGTTTGCTTCTTCCAGTTATGCTTTGAATTGGAGCGGGATGAACTGGCTTGTTTCTGATGGTTGGAAAAATGGGGGAAGTGAGTTTGATTGTACATGGAAAGCACAAAATATTTGGCGTGAAGCTGACTTATTAATTATGCACGCAAAGTCAGAGTCTTATGGAAAGAGTTGCTCTGAAATTCGAACCGATCAATATGTCCGACGTGGTCGCTATGAAGTCGAAATGCAGGCAGGTGCTGTACCAGGAACCATAAGTTCCTTTTTTACTTATGCGGGAGAAGCTGGCACATACAGTCATTATGAAGTGGATATTGAGTTAATGGGAGGAACTAATTTACTGCACACTAACGTATGGATTGGCGGCCAACAGTTTCCTTTAGACATTGACTTGGGGCAGTATGGTATGTCGATTTGGAGCATGGAAAAATATGCATTCACGATCGACGAGTATGGTGTGACTTGGGAAGTATTCAGCCGCTATCAAAATAGATGGGTTCAAGTTCGAAGAGCGAATCAAAAAGTTTCAGACTATATGCAAATTTTTATTAATAACTGGATAAGCGCCAATCCTCAATTCCCACCAAGCTATTACAATGGTTATCCTGTATATGCCAAATATAAAACAGTTAGATTTATTCCGTATGAGTAACGCCTAGCGTGAAAATATGTAACTCCAAGGTGTGTGTTTAATGTCATTTATATTTTAAATGGACGAATGCTAAATAATTTCTGTTGTTAAGACATTGAACATTATTGATGGAACATTGCCATTCACAGGCTTCACATAAGTCCTACTTCTATGGTGGTAGGGCTTAGTTATTTTTAGAGTATTGAAGTGATGCATAATGAACGTGATTTTTAGGGGAACGCTTTTTTATGAGTTATAGAATAAAAATAATGAGTATCGCGGCTTTTAGTCTCTTCGCCGTTGCGGGATGCGGCTCAGATATAAATAATTTCAAGCTAAGTGATCAATCTGTTGTGTTAGAAAAAAGCTATTACACAGATATGTATCACTGGAATGAAAGCAAAGGGCTGAGCAGCACGCTACTTGGACGGGGGATTAATATGGGGAATTATCTGGAATCTCCCACTTACGAAGGAGAATGGAATAGCAACCTGACCATTAAGGCGAGTGATTTTAGAAATATCAGTCAATCAGGTTTTTCAAGTGTAAGGATTCCCATCCGTTGGAGCGCACATACGCTGCCTAGTGATCCCAATACTATCGATGATGCTTTCATGTCACGGGTTCAAGAGGTGGTTGATCAAGCAATCCAAGAAAACTTAAAAGTAATTATTAATACCCATCATTTTAATGAACTATTTTATGACGATAGAGATTATAGCTATCAGCGTTCACGGCTATTAAATTTCTGGCAGCAAATATCTAACCGTTTCCCTATCAGTCAATACGGAGAGGATCAGCTGATTTTTGAGTTTCTAAATGAACCTCATGAAGACGTTGGTGTGAGAGAATGGAATAGCCTAGTTGTAGAGTTAACCAATCTTGTTTGGAACAAGAATGCTAAAACTCAAAACAACGCTCTTGGGCAACGTAAGGTCATGATTGGAACCGCGGATTGGGGCGGAGTGGCGAAACTGCCATATCTTCGACTTCCGAGGGCGGCGAATCCCAAAAATACAATCATCACTGTACATTTCTACGAACCGTTTAAATTTACTCATCAGGGGGCTTCATGGGTTGAAGGCGCCGATGCATGGGTCGGTACTCGTTGGTTGGCGACACAACCCCAACGTAAAGTGCTGCTCGATTACCTAAATGTTGTAGATAAATGGAACGCGGCGCCAAATCGTGGCTTTGAGATAAATATTGGTGAGTTTGGGGTATACAGCCAATATGCTCCGCCAGAGGATCAGCAAGCTTGGACTGCCTTCATTACAAGGGAAGCAGAAAAGAGAGGGTATAGCTGGAATTATTGGGAGTATAGCTCCGGTTTTGGTGCTTATGATCCACATTTCAAGCAGTGGCGAAAAGCACTACTTGGTGGATTAATACCAGAAGACGTGGATAGTCTTTAAGTTGCTATCTGTATTGTCCAGAATGTTATTTATTTTGCGAAAGAGTTTACCAAGCTTATTTAGGAGGTTTTAATACACATATAACCGTTGTCTAAATACTGATTGGGGATTTTGGAGCGCTTTAAAACTTCGAAAATTGAATCCTTGTCGATTCTGTAACTAATAGAAATAATTACGCTGTGCATTACGTCTCGATAACATAATGTAATACCCGATAGACTGCTATTTAATATTCAGAGTGTTAACACAAGTTATATAAGTAAACAGCGATGATAAAAATAGCTTTGATTGATGATCATACTATCGTACGTTCCGGATTTGCTCAGTTACTGAACCTAGAGCAAGATATTGTTGTAGCTAGTGAATTTGACAGTGCTAAGGATGCATTCCATACATTAACTCAGACTCCTGTGGATGTGGCTGTTATCGATATATCCATGCCTGACGAAAATGGTTTGAGTCTTTTGGAAAGACTTCGTCGGAGTGATCCTGCGTTTAAAGCTATAATTTTAAGCATCTACGATTCTGCATCTTTCGTAAAGAAAGCGCTTGATGCTGGAGCGCAAGGCTATTTGTCAAAGCGCTGCGGACCTAGTGAACTAGCAAGCGCAATCCGCACTGTTGCATCAGGTAAGCGTTATTTGTGCGCTGATGCACTGATTAATCTCAGTAATCCAGATATCAACAATGTTTTGGTAGAGCTAACAAAACGTGAGCTAGAAGTATTCGACCAATTGATTAAGGGAAAAGAAGTCAAAGAAATTGCACAGTCACTCTTTCTTAGCCACAAAACGGTTCATGTTCACCGAGCTAATATCCTTAGCAAATTAAACCTAACTAACAACGTTGACTTAATCCGTTTCGCCATTCATCACCATTTGCTTGCAGAAGGCTGAGTATGTCTGGAGTAGTGTTCAACTTATTATTCAGCTTTTTACTCTACAGTATCACTCAGTTTAGTTTATGGAATATTAGTCAGTATTTAAGTCAAGCTCCGTTACACGCATATTTGTTGTTTCCAACAGGACTTAGATTAGCAGCTTATCTCTTGGTGAAGCCTAATTACATCTGGGTGTTACTGGTCAGTGATTTACTGCTCGCAGGGGCTATATGGGCGTACTTGCCAACAGAGGCGGACTCGGTATTGTTGTTGATGCCGCTTGTTGCTTGGGTCACAGTAACTTTTGCTCGCCAACGTTGGCAACACATCTCTCTTTACTGGCAAAAGTTGTTGTTGATCGTTGCGTTGGTTGTCGCGCACAGCGCAGCCACAGGGCTAACGTTTGTACTGCTGGGTAAACCTCTTCGCATCAACGCCGATACGATTACCGCAGTTACAGTCGCATCCCTAACTGGCGGCCTTGTATTAACACCGTTTTTGTATCTGGTGGCAGATTATCTACGTCACCAAACTTGGTCACCATTGACACCGCAGCTCATACATCAGGATGTGAAATTACAGCCAAAGATGTTGGTTTGGAGCCTATTTTTCTTTTCATCGGGATTGCTAGCGGAGCTTACTCTGCTTGACCAAATGAAGCCATTTGCTCTGTTGATCATCATGTTACCGACAATCTTTCTTGCTTATCGTTATGGATGGCAAGGTGGAGTGTTGGCGAGCAGCTTAAACAGTATATTGCTTGCCACAGCAAGACAGCTCAGTGGCTCATTTGAATCCGATCAAGAGCTGTTGATCTTCATGTCCAGTCAGGCCTTGATTGGTCTAGGCTTAGGTATTGCTATCAGTCGTCAACATCAATTATCTATGTTGCTCCAGAAAGTTAACCAAAGACTGGCTAGGGAGCTGGCGGTAAAGCAAAACCTTGCACGTCAGTTAGTTTCCGTCGAGGAACAAATTCGTAAATCAGTGGCTAGAGAGTTACACGATGAAATCGGCCAAAACATCACAGCCATCCAGATCCAATCCATGTTGGCTCAACGCCTAGCTGAAGATGAACAAGCCAGAAGTGCAGCGACGAGCATTCAATCTTTGGCCATGAGAGTGCATCACTCAACCAGACAATTGTTGAAGCAACTGCGGCCACATATTCTTGATGAACTGGGTTTAGAACACGCAATTCGCCAATTGATTCAGGAAATGCGTTTCACTGAACAGGGTATTCAAGTTGGTCTAAATATTGGTGTTGACCCACAAAAGCTAGATGACACCACCAGTGTGACACTGTTTCGTATTGTTCAAGAACTTCTAAACAACGTTTCCAAACACGCCAAGGCTCGTAATGTAAACATCAGCTTGTTCCCGGGCAGTGACATGGTTCTGGAAGTAAAAGATGATGGTATAGGCCTTCCTGAAGACTGGCGCATCCGTGGGCAAGGAATTAAAGGGTTGACTGAACGAGTATCCGCACTTGGAGGTAGTCTTAAACTAACCACTTCATCTAATCCTGGTGGCACTCGTATTATTGTTAACCTACCCACAAAATCGTTACCAACAGATTAGAAACTAGGAATATTTCCTAGATGAATACAAATCCTTCTCATGTTTTTCCCTCTTCTTCTCTTTAGGATCAGATTAACAAGGACAAACAAGCATGAACATTGTGCCGACACAAACCAATAGCACAAACATGGACACCGATCAGGCTTATCGTTATTGGCGCATTCAGTTGATGGTATCCATGTATGTCGGATACGCGGTTTTTTACTTTACTCGTAAAAGTTACAACTTTGCACTGCCAGGGATGTTGATTGACTTAGGGATGGATTATTCCGACTTTGGTCTATTAGGTACCATGTTCTATTTAACCTATGGTGTTTCTAAGTTTGTTTCTGGCTTGATGATAGACCGTTCCAGATCTCGATATTTTATGGGATTGGGTTTGATAGCTACTGGTATTGTAAATATTGCTTTTGGTTTCAGCTCTTCGTTACTTGCGTTTACCTTGCTATGGACGATAAACGCGTTTTTTCAGGGGTGGGGGTGGCCAGCATGCGCCAAAATACTAACCAGTTGGTATTCACGAAGTGAGCGAGGATTTTGGTGGTCGATTTGGAATACCTGCCACAACCTTAGCGGAGCTTTGATCCCTATCACGATTGGTTTTATTAGTTTGAATTTTGGCTGGCGCTATGGGTTTATCGTGCCTGGTTGTGGTGCTGTATTAGTTGGTATTTGGCTATGTTATCGCATACAGGAAAAACCCACTCATATCGGATTACCTTCCGTTGGCCAATGGCGCAATGATTCGCTTGAGTTGGAACATGAAAAGGAAGGGCAAGGGCTGTCCTTCAATGTAGCAGTTTATCGCTATGTGCTGACAAACCGTTACATATGGTTGCTGTGCGGGTCATATCTGCTGGTATATGTCGTGAGAATTGCAATTAACGACTGGGGTGCTTTGTACCTAGTGGAGCGACATTCCTATGACGTCTTGAGTGCAAATAGCGCGGTTTCCATGTTTGAAGTAGGTGGTTTTTTGGGCTCGTTATTTGGTGGTTGGGGTTCGGACCGATATTTCCATGGTAATCGTGCCCCGATGAACTTGATTTTCGCCTTGGGTATTTTTGCTTCAGTTGCTGCACTGTGGTTAACCCCAGTGCAGCATATAGGATTTCTAGCTGGATGTTTTTTCTGTATCGGTTTCTTTGTATTTGGCCCACAGATGATGATCGGTATGGCCGCCGCCGAATGCGCTAGGAAAGACCTAGCTGGTACGGCTACCGGATTTATAGGCTTATTCAGTTATTTCGGTGCGGCGCTTGCGAGTTATCCAATGTCTCTCGCTATTGAGCATTGGGGGTGGGAAGGATTTTTCTGTTTGATTACCGCGGCGGCAGCTGTGATTAGTTTACAACTGCTTCCTTTTATAAAGGCTCAGCAACCGAGTTCGGACGATGAGCTACCAATATCATGAAAGCTTTACTATCTAACAACGTGACAATGCTTCTAATGGTGACCTGATTGGCTTCTTGCCTGATCAGGAATTCAGGCAGGCATTAACAAAGAGGGAAAAACCAATGATTGTAAAAGCAAAACGTACGCTGCTCGCTCTAAGTATCCTTGGATCTGTTATGGCAACGCCCGTCGCTCAAGCTGAAGGGCGGCTTGTAGTCTACTGCAGTGCCACTAACGCCATGTGTGAAGCCGAAACCAAGGCGTTTTCTGAAAAATTTGATGTTAAGACATCATTTGTTCGCAATGGCTCCGGTAGTACACTTGCAAAAATTGATGCAGAGAAGAATAACCCTCGTGCCGATGTCTGGTATGGCGGTACGCTTGACCCACAATCGCAAGCTGGCGAAATGGACCTACTGCAGGCCTATAAATCTCCCCAGCTTGAAAACATCATGACAAACTTCCGAGATCCAGCTAAACGTAAAGGAAACTACTCATCTGCAGTATATATGGGGATTCTGGGGTTCGGTGTTAACACCGAACGGCTTGCCCAGAAAGGGGTTCCTATTCCACGTTGTTGGAGTGATCTCACCAAACCAGAATACAAGGGAGAAATTCAGATAGCTGACCCTCAAAGTTCTGGAACGGCATACACAGCATTGGC
The DNA here is from genome assembly GCF_013041605.1 of Vibrio plantisponsor. Taxonomy (GTDB): domain Bacteria; phylum Pseudomonadota; class Gammaproteobacteria; order Enterobacterales; family Vibrionaceae; genus Vibrio; species Vibrio plantisponsor. Next base: position 99,408 of record NZ_JABEQC010000010.1, read on the forward strand.
GACATTTATTCAACTTTGGGACGAGCCAAGTGCATTTGAGTACTTCAAGCAACTAGACAAAAACGTGTCTCAATACACCAAATCTGGCGTTACCCCGTCTCGTAATTCGGCACGTGGAGAAATCGCAATCGGCATTGGTTTCCTACACGACTATTCTCTTGAACAGTCAAAAGGAGCTCCGTTGGAGCTGATTTCACCGTGTGAAGGAACCGGTTATGAAATTGGCGGAGTGAGTATTATCAAAGGTGCTCGAAACTTAGATAACGCCAAATTGTTCGTTGACTGGGTACTGTCGAAAGAAGGTCAGGAATTGGCTTGGAAGCAAGGCGAGTCGTTCCAAATCTTGACGAATACTCAGGCTGAACAATCACCTAATGCGTTGAATCCAAAAGAACTTAAGTTAATTAACTACGACATGGAAACCTACGGTTCGTCCGACGAACGCAAGCGTCTAATTACCAAATGGGTTAACGACGTCAAAATGGGCAACTAACCTCCCTAGTATTTCTGACCGTCATTTAACGGTTTTCATCACCTGACATTCAGTCTGCCAGTATTGGCGGGCAGGCTGAATGCAACTCAAAATAAAGGTTCCATAATGAACGAGCGAACTCAAGCATTGAACCTCGCGAACAGCCAGCCACGGCGAATAGATGCTGTGTTTTACTGGCTTGGCGTTGTGTTCTTTAGTTTTATTCTTCTGCCATCTTTTGCTTTGGACTATGGTCTGTTTGAATCAACCTCTGACGAATTTTATGACGCCATGGGGTGGAGTTCTCTGAACATATCTTGGCTATGGTTTAGTTTGCCAGCGTTTCTAGCAATTCGTCCGCTTCATCCATTAGGGCGTGATCATAAAGTTCGTCACTATATTGATATTGGCTATTCAGTGTTCTGCATGCTTGCAATACTCGCTAGTTCTTGGCTCACTCATCAAGGGTTAGGTTACTCCACCATACTTCTGTTTGTTGGGTTGGGAGCCGTGATGACAATCGCTTTTGCCCGACTAGAGTATTTAGGAGGTGATCATTTCGTCATTGGCTCTCTGATTAGCATCATTTTGCTGATTGCTATTTTCATCATTTTCCCGAGTGTTGCGATTTTTCTACCTATGTTTAAAGATGACATGGGGTTGTGGACCGCATGGCAGTTTATGGAGATTCTTACACAATCTCATACTTTGTCCGTGATTCGTAATTCTATTGTTCTTGGAACTGCAGTAGGTGTTGGAGCTACTTTCTTCGGTTTGATATTCGCTATCTATACCACTCGTATTGCAAGACGTTCAGCCTTTATTGCTAGAGTGTTTTCAATACTGCCAATTGTTACACCGCCTTTCATCGTAGGTCTTGGTGTCACTCTTATGTTAGGTCGCTCTGGTTACATCACCGAATTAATGGTCGAGTGGTTTGGACTTCAAAAAACTAACTGGTTATATGGTTTTACAGGCATTTGGCTGGCGCAGGTACTCGCATTTGCACCTATGTCATTCATGATTTTGGATGGAGCTTTGAAGTCACTGCATCCGTCATTGGAAGAAGCATCTTATACTCTGAAAGCTAACCGCTATCAGACATTTTTTGGCATCATTCTTCCCTTATTGAAACCTGCTCTGGCCAACTCATTCCTGATTATTTTCGTGCAGTCTCTTGCAGACTTTAGTAACCCTCTGGTGCTTGGGGGAAGCTTTGATGTTCTAGCTACTCAGATCTATTTTTATATTGCTGGAGCTCAATTAGATTATGCCTCCGCCAGTACGCTTGGTTCCGTTTTGCTACTATTTTCTCTTGCAATATTTGTCGTACAGTATCTTTGGATAGGTCAACGCTCTTACGTGACAATCTCAGGCAAAGCTTATCGTGGCGATGTTCAGGAAATGCCAGCATCTCTCAAACTAGGAGTCACCATTACCCTCTACATATGGATGGTGTTTAATGTGCTTCTATATGGAAGCATCTTCTTCGGTAGTTTCACGGTGAACTGGGGGGTTGATTACACTCTCACGTTGCAGAACTACATCAACCTATTTGGTAATGGCATGTCTGATGGTGCTTGGCCTTCACTTATCACAACGATGATTTATGCTGGAGTCGCGGCTCCTATCACAGCGTTATTTGGTTTGCTGATTGCTTATGTGGTTGTTCGCCAACAGTTTTACGGCAAAAAGGTCATCGAGTTTTCCACCATGCTATGCTTTGCGGTTCCCGGAACTGTGGCTGGTGTGTCTTACATTCTGGCATTTAATGATGCACCAATCTATCTCACAGGAACGGCGGCGATTGTCGTGATTTCTATGGTAATGCGAAATGTTCCCGTCGGGATTCGTTCTGGCATCGCTGGACTTGGACAGCTCGACAAGTCGCTCGATGAAGCATCTTTGAGCTTACGTGCAAGTTCTTTACAAACCATTCGTCATATCATTTTGCCACTGTTGCGCCCAGCGATTTTATCGACACTGGTTTACAGTTTTGTGCGCGCAATGACAACTGTGAGTGCCATTATCTTCCTGGTTACACCCGAAACCCGTGTTGCTACATCGTATATTCTGAATCGAGTCGAAGACGGAGAATACGGAATTGCTATTGCTTATGGCTCCGTCCTTATTGTGGTGATGTTAGCCATCATATTGTTGTTTGATCTGCTGGTCGGCGAAGCTCGTATATCTCGCTCAAAAGCCACTAATCAAGATTCTTAGGAGATATCATCGTGGAAAAACAAAACTTCGTTGTACTGAAAAATATCTGCAAACGGTTCGGCAGCAATACCGTTATCGATAATCTGGATTTGGAAATAAAGAAAGGCAGTCTTGTCACTCTGCTGGGCCCATCAGGTTGCGGTAAAACCACAGTCTTACGTTTAGTCGCGGGGCTAGAAAAAGCGACTAGTGGTCAAATATTTATTGATGGGGAAGATGTAACTGAACGTTCAATACAGCAACGGGATATCTGTATGGTGTTTCAATCGTACGCCCTATTTCCTCACATGTCTTTGTATGAGAACGTCGCTTATGGACTAAAAATGCTTAAACTACCTGCAGAAGAAATTCGCCAGCGAGTTGACGAAGCTTTGAAAATCGTCGATCTGGAAGGCATGGGTGAACGTTTTGTAGACCAAATATCCGGTGGGCAACAACAGCGAGTGGCTCTCGCCCGCGCTTTAGTTCTCAAACCTAAAGTACTGTTATTTGACGAGCCTTTGAGTAACTTAGACGCCAATTTACGCCGTAGCATGCGTGAAACGATTCGAGAGTTACAAAAGCGCTTCGACATCACTTCTCTATATGTAACACACGATCAAGCAGAAGCATTCGCGGTTTCTGATACTGTGATCGTCATGAAAAGTGGTGAAATCATGCAGATTGGTTCACCTCAAGAGCTATACAAATCACCGAAATCAATGTTTATGGCGAACTTTATGGGAGAGGCAAACCTATTTCAGGGGCATTTCGATGGTGAACGCATTCATATTAATGGCTATTCTATTGACGCTGACCCAGATGCAGTATCCGGCAAGTCAGATGGTGAATACCAGATTGGCGTTCGCCCTGAAGCCATTACTTTGAGCACACAAGGTGAGAACAGCCAAGCGTGTGAAATACTGAAGTTCGCCTATATGGGGTCAATGTATGAAGTCACGGTGAGATGGCACGAACAGGAACTGCTATTGCAACTTAACTCCGCACAGTTTAGCCACGAATTGACCAAACATGCTTATTTAGAATTTAACCCAAGAGGCCTGTTCTTACTTCCTAAAGAGGACTAGAAAGTTTGAGGTCAAGTAATTTAACAGCAGTAAAAAGCAATTAAATGTGATAGATACAAAAAAAGACGTCCTAGGACGTCTTTTTTCTTGAATTTGGCTCCCCCTGCAAGACTTGAACTTGCGACATACGGATTAACAGTCCGCCGTTCTACCGACTGAACTAAGGGGGAATTGCTTAGTGCGGTGCGGATGTTACTTAGAGGGACGGGGAGTGTCAACCTTTACACTAAAAAATTCAGCTAATTTTTTTCAAAAAAAATAGTTTACTTTTCTGTACCCCTTATGGGTATTACGCTGGATTTACTTATCCACCAAATTTGTGGATAAGTGTGTTGATGAAACTTGAGCAATCATTTGAAGTGGTTTCATTTAAGTGAAAACTCTAAATGTAATCGATTGTATAAATTATCTAACTAAATGATTTTTATTTTATAAATCATGTTATCCACTGTTTTTTCTAACGATTCTAAACTGCGAGAAAAAGGTCAATTCAATGCCAGAATTGGAAATTTTGGGGAAAACCAGTGGATTATTATTTGGGTATTTTAGATAGGTATAACTCGGTGGGGCGATGATGTTAACAAACTTTTTAGGCTGATGCGAACGTTATTTTTTAGCCTTGGTAGATCTGAAACACAAGTTTGATTGGTAGTTATGAAACTGTTTCATGGGTGCTTACCTATGAAGATAAGAATCCCATATAAAGTTTTCACAATAGTAAATAACAATTATGACTTGCCATGCTGTAAGGCAAGCAGCGACAATAGTTCTTCGTTCAGACTGTAGGAAGAAAGCGTAATGAGTAAGGCGTTTGAATTGGTATCACAGTATCGCCCATCCGGCGATCAGCCTAAAGCCATTGAGCAGCTTTTAGAAGGAATTGAAGCAGGACTTGCGCATCAAACTCTGTTGGGTGTTACGGGGTCTGGTAAAACGTTTACCCTAGCGAATGTTATTGCTCGCTCACAACGACCAACGATTTTGCTTGCGCCGAATAAGACGCTTGCAGCGCAGCTTTATGGCGAAATGAAAGCTTTTTTCCCAAACAATGCCGTCGAATACTTTGTTTCCTACTACGACTATTACCAGCCTGAAGCTTACGTGCCGACGACGGATACTTTCATCGAGAAAGATTCATCTGTAAACGCTCATATTGAGCAAATGCGTCTTTCTGCTACCAAAGCGTTACTGGAGCGCAAAGATGCCATCATCGTGGCTTCTGTTTCCGCGATTTACGGTCTGGGTGACCCTGATTCCTACTTGAAGATGATGCTTCATTTACGCCGAGGAGATGTGATCAATCAGCGTGATATGCTGCGTCGCTTGGCGGAGCTTCAGTATTCCCGCAATGATGTAGCGTTTGAGCGCGGTCAGTTCCGTGTGCGCGGTGAAGTGATTGATATTTTCCCTGCTGAATCTGACCAAGATGCGGTGCGCGTGGAGATGTTCGATGAAGAAGTAGAATGCATCAGCTTATTTGATCCGCTCACTGGTGCGATAAAACAGCGAGACTTGCCGCGTTTTACGGTCTACCCGAAAACTCACTATGTCACACCGCGCGAACGCATTCTCGAAGCGATTGAGAATATTAAAGTTGAACTCGAGTCGCGCCGTAAGTATCTGCTTGAAAATAATAAACTGCTGGAAGAGCAGCGTATTACTCAGCGGACACAATTTGATATTGAAATGATGAATGAGCTAGGTTTCTGCTCGGGTATAGAAAACTACTCTCGATTCTTGAGTGGACGTAATGAGGGCGAGCCGCCACCGACACTTTTCGATTACCTGCCGCATGATGGCTTACTGGTTATTGATGAATCCCACGTTACTGTTCCGCAGATTGGCGCAATGTTTAAAGGTGATCGTTCACGTAAAGAGACGCTGGTGGAATTTGGTTTCCGTTTACCTTCTGCTTTGGATAACCGACCTCTTAAATTTGAAGAATTCGAAGCACTGGCTCCGCAGACGATTTTTGTTTCTGCGACGCCGGGTAATTATGAGTTAGAAAAATCGGCGGGTGAGGTGGCTGACCAAGTTGTTCGTCCTACAGGGTTATTGGATCCTGAGCTCGAAGTTCGTCCTGTGGCTACTCAGGTTGACGATCTGTTGTCTGAAATTCGTATCCGCTCTGCAAAAGATGAACGCGTACTTGTGACTACGTTAACTAAGCGTATGGCAGAAGACTTGACCGAATATCTTCATGAACATGGTGTTAAGGTGCGATACCTTCATTCGGATATCGATACAGTGGAAAGGGTCGAGATCATTCGAGATTTACGTTTGGGCGAATTTGACGTATTGGTGGGTATCAACTTGTTGCGAGAAGGTTTGGACATGCCAGAAGTGTCTTTGGTTGCGATTTTGGATGCGGACAAAGAAGGCTTCTTACGTTCAGAACGTTCTCTTATTCAGACTATTGGTCGTGCTGCTCGTAACCTAGAAGGTCGAGCGATTCTTTATGCTGACAGCATCACGAAGTCGATGAAGAAAGCTATGGATGAGACCAACCGTCGTCGCGAGAAACAGCGTGCTTATAACGAGGCCATGGGGCTTAAACCACAGGCACTAAAACGTAATATCAAAGACATTATGGAAATCGGTGATATTGCTAAATCTCGCAAGCAGAAATCAAGTAAAGTGGTTGCGCTGTCTAAAGTCGCAGAGGATGCTGCTAACTATGGGTCTTTAACTCCACAACAATTAGATAAAGAGATCAGTAAGTTAGAAGGTCAAATGTACAAGTATGCACAAAACCTTGAGTTCGAGATGGCGGCGAAAACACGCGATCAGATTGAAGAGTTAAGAAAGCAATTTATTGCGAACTCTTAGCTATGGATTCTGAGCTAGAGTCAGATAAAAAAATAGCCAATAGAAATCGTCTCTATTGGCTGTTATTTCGTGAATATCGTATTCACTAACAACGTCAGTTGGCTAGGTGACCCGTTAGGGTCAGTCAGTACTAAGCATTTAGCGTGCCAAGTATAAAATACCAAATTTGTTCAATTCTCATACTAGTTGTATGGTTTAGCCTCTGTTTATTTGCAAAATGCAACTTCTAATGCAATCATGAAGCAAAATGCAAAAATAAATGGCTAGGTTATGCAACATAATTACACACCACAAAAAGCAAAATACTTATTGATGGTGGAAGACACGGTGTCCGTGGCGGCATTGTATCGTTCTTATCTAACTCCACTTGAAATAGATATCAACATAGTAGGGACGGGGCGCGAAGCAATAGAAAGCATCGCCGCACGCGAACCTGATTTAATTCTTCTCGACCTTCGATTACCAGATATGACTGGGATGGACGTTTTGCATGCCGTAAAACAGAAATCACCTGAAGTTCCCGTTATTTTCATGACCGCGCATGGTTCGATTGATACAGCGGTTGAAGCAATGCGCCACGGGGCTCAGGACTTTTTGATCAAACCTTGTGAAGCGGATCGACTGCGTGTCACCGTGAACAACGCTATCCGCAAAGCCAGTAAGCTAAAAAATGATGCTGATGGTCTTAATAATCAAAATTATCAGGGCTTTATCGGAAGTAGTCAGACGATGCAGGCGGTTTATCGCACCATAGACTCGGCCGCGACCAGTAAAGCGAGCATTTTTATAACCGGAGAAAGTGGTACCGGTAAAGAAGTGTGTGCAGAGGCGATTCATGCGGCAAGTAAACGCGGTGATAAACCGTTTATCGCTATTAACTGTGCTGCGATTCCTAAAGATTTGATTGAAAGTGAGTTGTTTGGTCACGTGAAAGGTGCCTTTACAGGTGCCGCGGCTGACCGACAAGGCGCAGCTGAATTAGCAGATGGAGGCACACTGTTTCTCGATGAGTTGTGCGAGATGGATCTAGAATTGCAAACAAAACTGCTTCGCTTTATTCAGACGGGCACATTTCAAAAAGTCGGCTCTTCTAAGATGAAAAGCGTGGATGTACGATTCGTTTGTGCAACCAACCGAGATCCATGGAAAGAAGTGCAGGAAGGGCGTTTTAGGGAAGACTTATATTACCGCCTCTATGTTATCCCATTGCATCTGCCGCCTTTGCGTGAACGAAGTGATGACGTCATCGAAATCGCTTATTCGCTGTTGGGTTATATGTCTAAAGAAGAAGGCAAAGGTTTTGTTCGTTTGTCTCCTGAAGTGGTAGAGCGCTTTAAACGCTACGAGTGGCCGGGTAACGTTCGTCAGTTACAGAATGTATTGCGTAATGTAGTGGTTCTTAATGAGGGTAAAGAGATCACTCAAGATATGTTGCCTCCACCGTTGAACTTACCTCAGGAACGTGTTGAATCCGTTGACATGCCGATGAGCGGTCCTATTACCGTGCATGAAATCTTTCCTCTTTGGATGACGGAAAAACAGGCGATCGAAAAAGCGATAGAAGCTTGTGATGGCAACATTCCAAAAGCGGCGGGCTATTTGGATGTCAGCCCTTCAACGCTCTATAGAAAACTACAAACGTGGAATGAGAAAGAGAAGGAAAGTCGATAATTATGGACGTGTTAAACCAAAGCAAGATAGAGAAATTAGCAAGAGAAATTGGTGAAGAGAACGTACCAATGCTCCTTGAGATTTTTCTTGGTGAGCTAGTAGCCTATCAGCAAAGTTTAACCGGCGATGAGGTAACTGACAAAACTCAATATCTTAAAGATATCAGCCATGCATTAAAGAGCAGTGCGGCGAGTTTCGGTGCTGATAGACTCTGTGCAAAGGCGGTCGATCTTGACGCTAAGGCAAAATTAGGTGAGCAATTTGATGAAGCGGTAGAAACCGCGAACATGATAGATATTCTTAACCAGACTCACGGCTACTATCAGCAGTTAATTGTCACAAGCAGCTGTGATTAATCAGTGATTGTAAATTGTTACCGATTATCGTTAGCGAGTCAGCACCACTGCGACCAACAATCGTAGCCGCAGTGGTGAACCATAAACCCAGTCAGCTAATTAACTGTTCAACTGTTCTTCAATTGCGAGGCGCAACTTGTCTCGATCATGACGCCAATCGCGGTTTGGTGATGCCAAATCGCGAGTCACACAGATCCAATTGTCTTTTAAATCTGAGTGTTCTTTCGGACCAATCACCACATCAATCTTGCGATTTTTACACGCGCGTTCGCACCATTCGAGCTTCTGTTTCAGGCTCATACGACCCGCAGGGCCGTATTCAGGTGATAAGTTCTCAATAAAAATCACCTTGGCCTTTTGGTTGTCAAAAATCGCCTGACCGATTTTAGGCAAAAGGAGCGGCGGCATTATACTGGTAAGAAAACTGCCGGGACCAAGAATAATCGCATCGGCTGCCGCAATCGCCTCGACTCCCTCGAACGTTGCCGCAACCTTCGGTTCAAGGTCGAGTCGTAATAAGTCGTCTTCCATCTCATCTACGCTGGTTTCACCTGTTACCCATTTGCCGTTTGTTGCTAATGCGGTGAGATCGGATGGATGTTCTGACATAGGAATAATGTTCACATCAACTTTCAGCATGGTGCGGATAAGATTGATTGCGTCTAGTGGACGAACTGAGAGGTTATCCAGAGCTGTTAGCATCAGGTTACCGAGGTTGTGACCATCAAGCTCGCCGCTGCCTTTAAAGCGGTATTCAAACATCATCGAGCTGATGGAAGGGTCGGTAATCAACTGGTTAATACAGTTCCGCGTATCACCCCAAGCAATTCCGCCTTGGCAGTGGCGAATTCGCCCAGTCGAACCGCCATTGTCTGTAGTGGTAACAATACCGGTTGCGTTAGAACCGAAATGCTTTAACGCTGCCAAAATTCGTCCTAAACCGTGACCGCCGCCAATAGCGACCACTTTTTTATCTTTGTATAAGTTCATCATCTTTATTCTTCTAATATTTGATAAAACCTTAGCCGATGGAAGTTAAGTTGTGAATGTATTGCCCATCAACAACCCCAAGGGGCTTGGGTGTACTAGAATGTATAGGATATTGAAAACGACATATACTTATTTAGAGGTAAATTAGGACTTTGGTTTTCTTTTGCAACTGATTTACTAGAAAGATGATGCGTTTTTCAGTATTTTACAGCCAGTAGTCGCTGATTAGATAAGCGTTCAGCTTTCTAGCCGGCTGCCATAACTCCGAGCTTTTTCATCTAAGTTACTTGAAACTATTGATAGTGATATGGTTAAGAAGCCAGTGGCATATTGTCACGAGGGCATAAGTGGAAATGTTTATGCCTCCCGTATTTGGAAAGGTGTTCCGTGGCGCAACAATTCGAAGATAAATTCCAGCGTAAATTTTATTATTTGCGTCTGTCAGTTACCGATGTTTGTAACTTCAAATGTACTTATTGTCTGCCTGATGGTTATAAACCTTCGGGGAGCAAAAACTCGTCTTTTTTAACCCTTCCTGAAATCCGTCGCGTGGTAAATGCTTTCGCTGATTGTGGTACTTCAAAAATACGCATTACTGGTGGTGAACCTACATTACGTAAAGACTTTACCGATATCATCCGCTTGGTTGCCGATAACTCAAATATTAAGAAAATAGCTACCACTACCAATGGTTACCGGATGGAAAAGGGAGTTGCAGATTGGAAAGAAGCTGGCCTCACGCATATCAATGTCAGCGTCGATAGTTTAGACCCGAGAATGTTTCATCAAATCACGGGTGAAAACCGCTTTCATCAAGTCATGGCGGGCATCGACCGCGCGTTCGAAGTTGGTTATGAACAAGTCAAAGTGAATGTGGTGTTGATGAAAGATCGCAATCACAACGAACTTCCTCTGTTTCTTGAATGGATCAAACACCGCCCAATCCAACTGCGTTTTATCGAACTGATGCAAACGGGTGAAATGGACGATTTGTTCGCTAAACATCATATCTCTGGAGTCACAATCCGTAATCAACTTATTGCCAACGGCTGGATTCTAAAAGCGAGAGAAAACAATGATGGCCCTGCACAGGTCTTTGTGCATGCGGATTATCAGGGCGAAATCGGTCTTATCATGCCTTACGAAAAGAACTTCTGTGAGAGTTGCAATCGACTCAGAGTGTCTGCGCTTGGCAAATTGCATCTTTGTCTTTTTGGCGAAAAAGGTCTAGAGCTCAGAGATTTGCTTCAGGAAGACGCACAGGAAGCCGAGTTGATCGAACGTATTCAAATGCAGCTACAGAACAAATCCGTCAGCCATTTTCTCCAGGAAGGAAATACAGGCATGACTCCGCATTTAGCATCTATTGGTGGTTAAAGCCATTTCGAAGGCTAGAAATCATCGTGATTAATCAGATTTAAATTAACGAATAATAATTGAATTAAGGTGAGCAAATGGGTCACGCAGAAAGCAAATTTCAACCAGCGAACATCGCAGTGTTAACCGTTTCAGATACACGTACAGAAGAAAATGATACCTCAGGTCGCTACCTTGCTGAGCAACTTCAGGAAGCTGGGCATCACCTAGCAGACAAGCAAATCGTTATTGACGATATGTACAAAATACGTGCGGTGGTTTCACAGTGGATTGCGGATGAAAAGGTTCAGGCAGTATTAATCACAGGTGGTACTGGTTTTACTTCGCGCGATAGCACTCCTGAAGCGTTAAAGCCTTTGTTTGATAAAGAAGTAGAAGGTTTCGGAGAGTTGTTCCGCATGGTTTCTTATGAAGAAATTGGCACTTCTACTATTCAATCTCGCGCTGTGGCTGGTTTCGCAAATCATACGGTTATTTTTGCGATGCCTGGCTCAACAGGAGCTTGTCGCACTGGCTGGACGAAGATCATCAAACAGCAGTTAGATGCCAGCCATCGTCCATGTAACTTTATGCCGCATTTATAAGTGTGAGGGACAATGACTCAATTCACTCACATTAACGCTTCTGGTGAAGCCAACATGGTGGATGTTTCTGCAAAGGCGGAAACGGTAAGAGAAGCGCGCGCAGAAGCTTTTGTTCATATGGCACCAGAAACATTACAACTGATCGTATCGGGTCAGCATCACAAAGGTGATGTGTTTGCCACGGCGCGTATTGCCGGTATTCAAGCAGCCAAGAAAACATGGGATTTAATTCCACTTTGCCATCCGTTACTGCTTTCAAAAGTTGAAGTCCAGCTAGAAGCGATTGAATCGGAAAACAAGGTTCGTATTGAATCAGTATGTAAACTCGCTGGCAAAACCGGTGTTGAAATGGAAGCGCTAACCGCGGCTTCGGTTGCAGCATTGACGATTTACGACATGTGTAAAGCTGTGCAGAAAGATATGGTAATTGGGCAAATTCGTTTGTTAGAAAAGACGGGCGGTAAATCGGGTCATTTTAAGGTAGATGTATGATTAGTGTTTTGTTTTTTGCCCAAACAAGAGAATTAGTGGACTGTGATGGTTTGTCACTTGAGCATGAGTTTGATTCGGTTGAAGCATTGCGAGCACATCTTGCGGCTCAATCGGACAAATGGGCACTGGCATTAGAGTCAGGTAAATTGTTGGCTGCGGTTAACCAATCAATTGTACCGATGGATTCTGAACTTAAAGATGGCGATGAAGTGGCTTTCTTCCCACCGGTAACTGGAGGTTAATATGAACAGCTATATATCGGTTCAGGTAGAAGATTTCAGTGTCGCACAAGAGTATGAAGCGCTTTCATCTGGCACAGATGCGGGTGCAGTCGTGACTTTCATAGGTAAAGTTCGTGACATGAACTTAGGTGACCATGTGACAGGACTGCATTTAGAGCATTACCCGGGTATGACGGAGAAATCTCTTAACGAAATCTGTGATGAAGCGAAATCACGCTGGCCACTATTGCAGTTGAGGTTAATTCACCGTATTGGTGATTTAGATATCGGCGATCAAGTCGTCTTCGTCGGTGTCAGCAGCGCTCATCGCTCGGCATCTTTTGAAGCGTGTGAATTTGTTATGGACTTTTTAAAGACCAAAGCACCTTTCTGGAAAAAGGAGCGAACAACCGATGGCACTCGCTGGATTGATTCAAGAGACTCAGATACCAAAGCTGCTCAGCGTTGGGTGAAGTAGAGTTATCGCTGTTCCAAAGGTAAGAACGAAAGATTTTTACGTAGCCATAGATTGCAACAATCAAAAAATTGGTGAATCCCATTTAGTAAAATCAAGAAATTAGTCAACACTTAGATTAACAGCTACCTTTAAATAAGGAACCTAAGGAGACTGAAATGGATTCACTAAAAGTAAAAGATTACATGACCGTTAAAGCGGTGACCTTTACTCCTGAAATGCCTTTGTCTGCTGCGCTCGATAAAGTGATTCGTTCCGATCACTTAGGTGGGCCTGTTATTGATGACAAAGAACGCGTAATTGGCTTCCTTTCAGAACAGGACTTGCTCGATAAACTGGTCAAAGTGAGTTACTTCTGTCAGGACACACATATTGTCAGTGACTGCATGTATAAAGAAGTGCTCTCTGTCTCTCCGGAAATGTCGATCATTGAGTTGGCCGATATGATGAAAGTCGGAAAGCCTAAAGTTTATCCTGTTATTGATAATGGCAAGCTGGTAGGGATTATTACGCGGCGTGATGTGTTAAGAGCAATAGGTAAAAACTTAGCCAATTGTTTTAAACATCAAGTATAAAAAGCAACTTCCTTATTCCATACCATCAATGTGATTTTCTCTCGCCAAAGCACAGTCAAGCGCTGTGCTTTTGAGTTTTCCCATCATCGCGCATATTAGCCATTCAGTAGATAATAAGTGATCTGAGTCACCTTAATGTGAAACAAATATATATATTGCTTTTGATGATGTGATTCCTATCACTCTATAGCTTTTAATACTGAGCTAAAGTTGTCCTGTACCTATTTATATTTATGAGCTGAATAAGCCGCATGAAGGAGCAACCTATGTCTCAAGCAGTATTCCATCTTGGTGTTACCGAAGCTGATCTTAATGGCGCAACGTTAGCGATCATTCCTGGTGATCCAGCGCGTGTACAAAAAATTGCAGAGTTAATGGATAACCCAGTATTTCTTGCAAGCCACCGTGAATACACGCTTTATCGCGCAGAGCTTGATGGCAAGTCGGTTGTAGTTTGTTCTACTGGTATCGGTGGCCCTTCAACTTCTATTGCCGTAGAAGAGTTAGCTCAGCTAGGTGTTCGTAGTTTCTTGCGTGTAGGCACAACAGGTGCAATTCAACCACACGTTAATGTTGGTGACATGATTGTGACCACTGGTTCTGTTCGTCTTGATGGCGCAAGCCTTCACTTTGCTCCGATGGAGTTCCCTGCGGTTCCTGATTTCGATGTTGCAATTGCAATGAAACAAGCTGCGGAAGAGAGCGGTGCGACGGTTCACATGGGTATTACTGCTTCCAGTGACACTTTCTACCCAGGTCAAGAACGTTATGACACATTCACAGGTCGTGTTGTTAAGCGTTTCCAAGGTTCTATGAAAGAATGGCAGGAAATGGGCGTACTAAACTTTGAAATGGAATCAGCAACTCTGCTTACTATGTGTGCAAGTTCTGGTTTGAAAGCAGGTTGCGTCGCTGGTGTTATCATCAACCGTACTCAAAAAGAAATTCCAGATCACGCAACGCTGAAAGAGACAGAAGCTCGTTCAATCAAAGTGGTCGTAGAAGCTGCTCGTAAGATGCTTTAATTCTCTCTATTCGCAGCTGCGTAGAGAATGCTTGAATTTAAACGCCATACTGTTTTCGCAGTATGGCGTTTTCGTTTATTAAGCGACGACCAGTTTAGGCAAAGGGATGTAAAGACTCTCACTGACATCCGCCAGCATTTGGTCATAAACGTGCGCAATGCTCAGCGAGACATCCGAAGTCAGTTGATATAGCTGCTCCTGAGGAATATCAAAAGCTGGATTCTCGTGCAGCTCACTTAATATATGCATCGCTTTTGAACAGGCCGGTGATGCAATGGACAACGGACTGATCAACGCCAATTGATTCAGCTTGCGGCGTAATAGGTCACAGTAATGACGCAAACGTGCGGAACCATCTTGGGTATGCATATCTTCAATTGAAATACGTAGCTGTGTCAGAGTATCCATAGAGTCAATCACTTGCTGCCAATTCATATGGTACTCTTCACTCAAATCTTCTCGGTTTGATTCTACTAACCAAGCCAGCATTACTTCGTCCATCAAAAACATACAGTGTCGAATAGCTTTACCATGCATCATTTGGTTGCGGGCAATGCTCCTGTCCTGCCAGTTATTCATCAGCGCTTTCAATTTAAGCTGCAGTACTCGATACATAGGTTTGTTATCGAAATGCGATGTTGAAATCAGATGGTTCGATTTCTCATGCAGTAAATCTTGCAAATGACTAAGCTCTGCTTCTCTTTTTTCTCCGAACATCAGTGCGTGATGAGTGGCACTGCGGTGCTGTCGGCTCAAATATAACAGTTGGCGAAGATCGATCAGAAGCTCGTACTTGCGCTGCAAAGTCGATTCTCTTTGCTTAGAAAAGTAGAACATCAAACCAAGTATGCCGATAGAGATCAGCATTGAGACAATGACAAACATAACCAACTCCTTGTGTGCCTTTAACGTTGAAGGTTGCCTTGTAGCCGTGCCTTGGCATCGACCAGTGAAGGGATATTATTGTTTACTAAAGGAATTGCAGTTTTAATGCCAAGGAATAACTGATTTAAAATCAATTGGTTAGAAAGTATTTGAATGAAAATTTGCACCATTAAAGGGCGAATTGAACTAAAAGTGTGAACTGGTTCATAAAAAAAAGCCCCAGCGAGTATGACGCTAGGGCTTGTTAAACGTTTTGCTTTAAAGCGGATGCTCAGGGCTACTATTTAGAGCAACGACTTAGAGCAATTACATTACACGCATGCCCGGTTGAGCACCTTCGTGTGGCTCTAGAATCCATAGATCACTGCCACCTGGGCCTGCTGCTAGGATCATGCCTTCAGACATGCCAAATTTCATCTTACGAGGCTTAAGGTTTGCAACCACCACTGTAAGCTTGCCAACTAACTCTTCTGGTTCGTAAGCAGCTTTGATACCAGAGAATACTTGGCGCATTTCACCACCGATATCCAATTGGAATTTCAGTAGTTTGTCTGCTTTTGGCACCGCTTCGCATGAAACAATTTTTGCAATGCGCAGGTCAACCTTTGCAAAATCATCGAATTCGATTTCTTCTGCAATTGGATCTTTGCTTAGCTCAGTTGCTTGCGCAGCTTCTGCTTTTTGTTTCGCAGCGACTTCAGCGGCAGCATCTTCTTTCGATGCTTCAATCATCGCTTCGATGTTCTTAGGATCGATACGGTTGAACAGTGCTTTAAACGCTGTGATTTCATGGCTAGTTAGCGGAGTAGCGATACCTTCCCAAGTTAATTCTTGGTTTAGGAATGCTTCTGTACGCGCTGCTAGCTCAGGCATAACAGGTTTCAGATACGTCATTAGAACGCGGAACAGGTTGATACCCACAGAACAGATATCTTGTAGCTCTTGATCTTTACCTTCTTGTTTTGCCACAACCCAAGGTGCTTTTTCATCAACGTATTGGTTTGCTTTGTCTGCCAGTGCCGTGATTTCACGGATTGCGCGGCCAAACTCGCGAGCTTCAAATTGCTCTGCAATACGGTCAGCTGCTTCTACGAACTCGTTGTATAGCGCTGGCTCTACAAAATTGTCTGATAGCTTGCCATCAAAACGCTTAGCTATGAAACCTGCGTTACGAGAAGCAAGGTTAACGATCTTGTTAACCACATCAGCGTTTACACGTTGAGTGAAGTCTTCAAGGTTAAGGTCTAGGTCATCGATACGGCTGTTTAGCTTCGCCGCGTAGTAGTAACGTAGACATTCTGGATCTAAATGATCTAGGTAAGTACTTGCTTTGATGAAAGTACCTTTAGATTTAGACATCTTAGCGCCGTTTACAGTGACGTAGCCGTGAACGAAAACGTTGTTAGGTTTACGGAAACCAGAACCTTCCAGCATTGCTGGCCAGAATAGGCTGTGGAAGTAAACGATGTCTTTACCGATGAAGTGGTAAAGTTCTGTCTTACTGTCTTTGTTCCAGTATTCGTCGAAATCTAGGTCATCACGTTTGTTACATAGGTTTTTGAATGAACCCATGTAGCCAATTGGCGCGTCTAGCCAAACGTAGAAGAACTTGTCTTTTTCGCCCGGAATTTCAAAACCGAAGTAAGGTGCATCGCGTGAGATATCCCACTGTTGCAGACCAGACTCAAACCACTCTTGCATCTTGTTTGCTGTTTCAGCTTGAAGAGAACCAGAACGAGTCCACTCTTTTAGCATGCTTTCAAACTGAGGCAGGTCGAAGAAGAAGTGCTCAGAATCTTTCATAATTGGCGTAGCGCCAGAAACTGCAGATTTCGGATTGATTAGCTCTGTTGGGCTGTATGTCTCACCACATGCATCACAGTTGTCACCGTATTGGTCTTCTGACTTACACTTAGGGCAAGTACCTTTTACGAAACGGTCTGGCAAGAACATCTCTTTCTCAGGATCGAAAAGCTGAGAAATGGTACGGCTAGAGATAAAGCCATTCTTTTTCAGTTCTAGATAGATATGTGAAGCCAGCTCACGGTTCTCTTCTGAGTGAGTGCTGTGGTAGTTATCAAAGCTGATATCAAAGCCAGCGAAGTCTTTTTGGTGCTCTTCACTAACAGCGGCGATCATCTCTTCTGGTGTCATACCCATCTGTTGAGCTTTAAGCATAATTGGCGTGCCGTGGGCATCGTCAGCACAGATGAAGTTTACAGTGTTGCCGCGTAGACGCTGGTAGCGAACCCAGATGTCAGCTTGGATATGTTCAAGCATGTGACCTAAGTGGATTGAACCGTTAGCGTAAGGAAGGGCACAAGTTACCAGCAATTTCCTTGCGGTAGAGAGTCTTGGATCGTTTGCCATACTTAATATTCGCTTTCTTGATAGGTATAAAAATTTTGATGGGTAATACTACCCCATGAGCCATCTAACTCCAAGGTGTCAAAGGTGTGATTGCCTTAGTTTTTTCGGGGTTCTGTACAGGCTTAGCTGGTGGTAGCATAGGGCGTATACCTAAGTGACTTCAAGATACAGGATTCAGAGCTTCATCAACGAGTTCAAGCCAAGGTTAATAACGGCTGGAATGGTCATTCCCTTTCAACATTATTGAGCGCCGGAATGGACTCGTTGATGAGCTCCCGAAGGGCGAGTTTTATTCGCTCTTATACTGCGTTACTGATTTTCTACGTAGAATAACTATGTCTTCAAATCAATGCCTTGCCTAAGAGCGAATAAATTCTCGCTGAACCAGTATCTTGAGGTTACTTAGGTATATAAGGAGGACCTATGCGTCAATTCAGTTCAAAGCAAGATTTTTGTGATTGGTTAAACCAATTTCAGCATCCTTTTCTTATTCAAGATTGGGCTTCACAACCAAATATTGTTTCTGTGGAAGCTCAAGGCTTTAAGATAACACTCCCTTTTGCCGCACTCTCTTTGCCTGAAGAACTTTCAAGCTGGATTGCCCAACAGCAGCAGTCAGGTGAAGTACCTTCTTTCCACTATGATGTTGTTGTCAGTCCTAAAGCGCTGGAGACTCATGTCGCTTCAGAAGTGCGTGGTGTGAAAAACATTATTGCTGTGACATCAGCAAAAGGCGGGGTGGGTAAGTCAACCACTGCGGTCAACCTTGCATTAGCGATTGCAAAATGTGGTGCGAAAGTTGGTTTGCTTGATGCTGATATTTATGGTCCTTCAGTGCCTATGATGCTGGGGCAGTTGGATGCAAAACCAGAAGTTCGTGACAACAAATGGATGCAACCGATATCTGCGCATGGCATTTACACTCATTCAATTGGTTATCTGGTGGATAAATCAGACGCGACTATCTGGCGTGGTCCAATGGCATCAAAAGCATTGGCTCAGCTTCTTACTGAGACAGAATGGCCTGAACTGGATTATCTGGTTATTGATATGCCACCGGGTACGGGCGACATCCAGTTGACGCTTTCTCAGCAAATTCCGGTTACCGGAGCACTTATCGTCACGACGCCTCAAGATCTGGCGTTGGCGGATGCTCGTAAAGGTGCGGCAATGTTTGAGAAAGTGGATGTGCCGGTGATTGGCATGGTCGAGAACATGAGCTATCACATCTGTAGTCATTGTGGTGAGAAAGAACATATCTTTGGTCATGGCGGAGCACAGGCGCTGGCGAATGAATTTGGCTTGTCACTGCTTGCTCAAATTCCGCTCCACATCAGCATGCGCGAAGATATTGATGCTGGTAAACCAACGGTCGCCGCTCGCCCAGATAGTGAGCATGCCGCTGTTTATATTCAACTGGCTGAACGTGTTTGCGCATCGATGTACTGGCAAGGAAAGGCGAAACCAGAGTCAATCATGTTTACCATGGTTGAGTAAGTTTGGTCATTTTCTGAGATTTAAAAGACGATCGAAATGAATGGTCACTGAGTCAGGGTAGATGTAATCGTTTACTCTGACTTTTTATTGTTCAACATCAGAAATTACTGTCATTTAACGTTAATGCAAACTGGTATAACCCTTTTGAACTCCCTATAATCAGGCGGTTTAACTTAATTCCCAAAATACACGTATCGAGTGCACATACATGTCTGATAATAATCAATGCGTCATCGTTGGTATCGCCGGCGCATCAGCTTCTGGTAAAAGTCTTATAGCCAGCACAATTTACAATGAACTGAGTGCGAAAGTTGGTGACCACCAAATAGGTGTGATTACGGAAGATTGCTATTACAAAGACCAAAGCCATCTGAGCATGGAAGAGCGTGTTAAAACGAATTACGATCACCCAAGTGCATTGGATCATGATTTACTGTGTGAACACTTAACACAGTTGATGAACGGTCACGCTGTTGAAGTACCAGAGTATAGCTACACAGAGCATACTCGTACCGCTAACACCACCACAATGACACCTAAAAAAGTCATCATTTTAGAAGGTATTCTGCTGCTGACTGACCCACGTCTACGTGAGCTTATGCAAGTAACGGTATTTATGGATACTCCATTAGATATCTGTTTGCTGCGCCGCGTGAAGCGTGATGTAGAAGATCGTGGTCGCACAATGGATTCAGTGCTGAAGCAATATCAAAAAACGGTTCGCCCTATGTTCCTCCAGTTTATTGAACCGTCAAAACAATATGCTGACATCATCGTACCTCGTGGCGGTAAAAACCGTATCGCGATCGATGTGTTAAAAGCACACATTGCGAAATTGCTAAAATCGTAATTTTGACTAATGCTTGGCATTAGCCGACTTTATTTTTTAACTGAAAAGTGGCACTTTAAGTGTCACTTTTTTTATATCTATATCATTGATTAATTGATTGAAAATCATCGGTTAATCGCAGGTGTTGATGTTTTCAAGCAAGGATTAAACAGATGAAAAAACTGTTGCTCTTGGTTGCTGTACTTTTGGTCGTCGTTTTAGGCGCAGTTGCAGCACTTGTTTTATTCGTGAACCCAAACCAGTTCAAGCCTTTAATTGTTGAACAAACGAAGAAACAAACCGGATTAGATTTAATGATTGAAGGCGACATTGGCTGGAAATTCTTCCCTTCAATTGGCTTTGAAATTGGCAAAACCGAACTGAAAAACCCACAGGGATTCACAAACCCAAATATGTTCAAAGTGGACAACGTTGGGGTGGATGTCTCCGTGATGCCTCTGTTGGACAAACAACTCGTTATTGGCAATGTTCAGCTAGATGGTGCTGAAATTTATTTAGAAACATTGAAAGATGGTCGAACGAATTTAGACAGTTTGACTAAAGCGAAAACCTCACAAGAAGTTGCTGACACGCAAGCACCAGCAGAAAGCAAAAGTCCTTCGTCAACTCCAGAGCAAACCGGCGGTGTTCAGGGTTGGACTATTCAACTGGCTGGCGTCACAGTCAACAATGCGTTGTTGGATATTCAGGATCGTAAAGCAGGAACGCAAACCAAACTCTACGATGTTCAGTTAAAAGTGGATGAGTTCGAAGCGGAAAAGTGGACCTTAGTGAGCTTCGCTGCAAAAGGACGCAATGAGCAGCAAAAAAACAATCCGCAGAACTTTGCAGCTTCAGGCAATGCTGAAATCAAACTGTCGAGTGATTTTGCGCAATATGCGTTACGCAATATCAACGTGGACGCGAGCTTTAGTGACCAAGCAAACAACATCGAGTCTGCAAAGTTAGCGCTGGCAACATTCGATTTTGATAAGCCAAATGCGCTAGAGTTTTCTGTAAAAGGTAAAGCTGCAGATATGATGTTAGAGGCGAAAGGCTCTAGCTCACTGGTGGTGAATAAAGAGATCACTAAAGTCGCGGCAAATGGATTTACTCTGGAAGCAAATCTGCAGGGCGCATCTTTACCTCAGTCGCCGATGAAGGTTGGCATGCAATCGGATATTGCTTTTGATATCAGCAAAAACACGCTCAATGTCGTTCTTGCGAAGTTAACGGCTAACGCATTGCAGTTTGACGGCAAACTCGATGTGGCGTTGGCGGATATCCCGAAAGTAAGATTCAGCCTGCATAGCCCAGATATTGATGTGGATGCCTTCCTTGGTAACGAGAAAGCGGCTGCAGCAAGTTCTTCAGAAACGACTTCTGAGAAGCCTGCGTCGACAGAGACCAAACCTGCAACCACAAGCAAACAAGAGGTGGAGCCTGATCTATCTGCATTGCAAACACTCGACGTTGCTGGCGACATCACTATCGATAAGCTAAAAGCGAACAATGCGAAAATGCAGAACGTGAAAGCGGATGTTGTTGTGAACCGAGGTTTGGTGACACTGAAATCTTTTACTGCCAACTTGTATCAAGGTTCAGTTTCCGCATCAGCTTTAGTGGATACGAGAAAGACACCTGCCACTTATACGGTGAAGAAATCGGTTAAAGGTGTGAAGGTACAACCTATGCTGATGGATGTGCTTGATAACGATATGCTTGAAGGCACAGGTAACATAGAAGTTAACGCACAAGGTAAAAGCTTAACGCCTACAGGTATCCAAAAGAACCTTGTCGGTACTGTTGCAATCAACTTCGCTGATGGCGCTGTCAATGGTATCAACGTTGCCCACTTATTACGCACGAACTACGCCAAAATAACCGGTGGTGATGTGACTCAAGCGGATCAAGTGAAGAAAACAGATTTCAGTGCGATGACAGCAACGCTCAAACTCGATAAGGGTAATATCACGACCGATGATCTGCATATGCAGTCACCCGCTCTTCGCATCAGAGGGCAGGGTAAAGCCAACTACTTAAATGAAACGGTAGACTTTACTCTCAGCACTTCTGTTGTTGGATCATTGAAAGGTCAGGGCGGTAAAGATATCGATGAACTGCGTGATGTGACTATTCCTGTAAACATTTCAGGCAAATGGTCTGATCCTAAATACAAACTTATTTTTGACGATGTACTTAAACAAAAAGCCAAAAAAGAAGTGGATCGAGGTATCGAAAAGTTAAGTGATAAGATCAAAAACGAAGACACTAAGAAAGCGGTTGATAGCTTACTGAAAGGTCTGTTTAACTAAGTTTGATTCCTCTGATAAACAAAAAAAGCGAGCTGATGTAATGTCTGCTCGCTTTCTTTTTATCAAGACAAAATAGCCTGTAACTAGAGCTTTACCAGTCAACACCTTGCAGAGCTTTAACACCTGCTTCGAATGCGTGTTTGGTGTTCTTTACTTCGGAAACCGTATCTGCCATTTCAATTAAGGTTCGGTGTGCTGCGCGGCCAGTAATAATGACAGACTGCATATGTGGACGCTGGCTTAGCGCTTCAACCACTTCGTCTAATTCAATGTAGCCGTAGTTGACCATGTAGGTCAGTTCGTCGAACAGAATGACATCGATAGATTCATCTTTAAGCATTCGCTTGCACTCTTGCCATACAAGTTGCGCCGCAGCTGTGTCGCTTTCTTTATTCTGAGTATCCCAGGTGAACCCTGTTGCCATAACTTGAAATTCAACGCCTAACTTTTCAAGCAAGTTACGTTCACCATTATCCCAAGTTCCTTTAATAAACTGGGCTACGGCACATTTTTTGTTGTGTCCGATGGCGCGGGCAATAGTGCCAAAACCGGAAGTAGACTTACCCTTACCGTTACCAGTAATAACCAACAATAACCCTTTCACTTCCTGAGCTGCTGCGACTCGTGCATCTACCTGTTCTTTCACTTTTTGCTGGCGAGCTTTGTGGCGCTCTTGTTTTACGTCATCGCTAGACATGACAATTCCTTTTTCAATCTGATTCTAGTGACTATGATAACTTAATGATGCTTTGGCAAACACAGACCAAAAACAAGGAATTACAATGACAAAAATTTTAGTGGTTTGCATGGGGAATATTTGTCGTTCACCAACCGGAGAAGCTGTCTTAAGAAGCAAGGCAGAGCAATTAGGTGTCGATATTGAAGTAGACTCAGCAGGTACAATTGGTTATCACCAAGGAGCGCTTCCGGATAAGCGAGCGATTGCCGCTGGAGAGCGGAGAGGCTATTCATTTTCTGGAATTCTGGCACGAAAAGTAACAAAAAGGGATTTTGAGGATTTTGACTACATATTGGCAGCCGATCATGAGAATTTGGAAGATCTTATGCTCATGTGCCCTAAGCAATTGCAGTACAAGTTGTCGTTATTTCTGAGCCACGGAGAATCCAACTATGAAGAGATTCCTGACCCATATTATGGCGGGGATCAAGGCTTTGAGCTGGTATTGGATTTAGTAGAAGAAGTCAGTGAACAGTTTCTATTGTTCCTAAAAGAAAGAGGCCAGTGGTAAACACTGGCCTGATTGAGTAAACAATAATTTTTAGAAATAGTGGTTAGAAACGGTAGCTCGCTTGAACGCCTAACAACCAAACGCTACCAGTAGTTTGACCTGTGAATGTGCCGCCAACTGCTGCTGCTTTATCATCTGATTCATAACCACGAGATTCTTTGATTGAAGCATCTTTAGCTACGATATAAGTAAAACCTGCATCAACAGTGAACTGTTCGGTAACTTCGTAGCCTGCACCAATGCTTAACCAGATACGGTCTGTTTCTGGAATCGTAATCGTTCGGTTTTGATCACTAACCGCACCCATGTCGTAAGCCACACCGCTACGTAGAGCAAGCTTTGAATCTAACTGGTAAGTAGCGCCGAGAGCGAAACGGTAGTTATCTTTCCAGTTTTCCTCTTTAACCATCTGTGTGCCTAATTTATCCAACTCGGCTTCAAGTTTTTCGAAGCTGCTCCAGTCAGTCCAGTTGATACTGCCGTGTAACGCAAGTTTATCTGTTACTTGATGGAAGCTGGCAATTTCGGCTGTTGCAGGCATGGTTAGAACCATGTATCCCGTATCATTGAATACAGTTGTGCCAGTGAAAATTTTTGCTGTACCAGAGAGTTTAAGATCCACTTCTGATTTATAGGTTAAACCAACACGGTTACTCGGGTTGATTTGCCATGCAGCACCTGCTTGCCAGCCCCATGCAGTATCTTCACCTTCCATATACTTAAGAGTAGTACCTTGAACTAATGGTGATTGCGCGGGTGAAGTTGCTCCAAAGTGACCTTCACCGATAACGTAGCGAACACCACCACCGATGCTGATAGCGTCTGTCAATTGATAACCAAGGTTGGCATTCGCTTCCATGGTTTTTACCATCGCTTCATCACCAAAGTGACTGGCTGCGAAGTCAGAACCGAGTTCGGTCTCCATACCATAGTTTGTGCCTAGAGCAAGGCCAGCAACTAGTGTTTCATTGATTTGATGAGAGAGATAAAAGTTAGGAATAACAGCATCGTTTGCGTAGTCATTCGATTCAGCACTGCGTGAAGAGTTACCTAAAGTCACATCGCCATGTACATCAACGTTCGGGTTTACATAAATTGCGCCCGTTGAAACTTGAGTACCGTGTAGGTAAGTAAGCATTGCAGGGTTGCGCCATTGTGCGCTGGCATTATCTGCCATAGCGGCTTCACCTGCGTAGGCGCGGCCTAGGCCTGTTGCTGAGTATTCTGCAAGTTGAAAACCTGCAGCATGAGAAAGAGTTGGTACGCTAGCCAAACTAGCAGCCACCGCTAGAGTAAGGAGAGTCTTATTTGTTTTCATTTTGATTTTATGTTCGCTGAAATTTGAAAAAACTGAACGGTAAAGTCTAAGAACTAAAATCAGCCATGAAAAACGAAAACCATCTTTTAACTGATATATAAAATAAAATGCTAAAAAATCTTAATTCGAGAAACATATAACTGCTTAATTTTTTCCGTGAATGTATTTTCAGCGTACACGTGTAGGGGTTAAGGAGGGTTTTAAGACACAACTGTGCGCTTAAAATAAAAAAGATTACTCGGAAAGATGTAAAAAAGGGCTGGTAAACCAGCCCTTTAGCGTTTGTGTTATTTCTAACTATTGATTAGAAAGAACGGCTGTATTGTAAGCCTACTAAGATTGCATCAGCGTGCGTTGTTGCTGTCAAAGTAGTACCTGCTGAATTCTCAGTTACAGCTACATCGTCACCTAGTAGATACGTAAAGCCAAAGTCTACGTTAGATGCTTGGTCAATAGCATAGGTAAAGCCTGCTGAGAACCATTGGCGGTCTGAATCAGGTACTGAAATTGATGTTACTGAGTCCTGAGCACTTGTGTCATACATATAACCAGCACGTAGAGTCCAGTCGCTGTTTAGGTAGTAAGTACCACCAAGTGAATAGTGCCAGCCATCTTGCCATTCATATGGTTTGTCGTAGTTTGTTCCAGCTAGTGAACCAGATTTTAGGTTACGCATTTCAATTTTGTCGAATGATGACCAACCAATCCATTGCACACTATAATGTACTGCGAATGATGTATCTTCGATTTTGTGGAAACCAGAGAACTCTGCGATATCTGGAAGAGGCAAAGTAATTTCTTGGCCATAGTCATCTTTCGCTTTGAAGTCTGGACTATAGTGATAGCCAAAACCGAAACGGTTGTTTTCATCTAGTTCATACACAGTACCTACGTTGAAACCAACAGCCCAACCATCGGCTCCATCGATATTAACAAGAGCTGTACCAGCTGGAACCGCAGTAGTCGATGCTCCGTTTGTAAGTTTATACGAAGCCAGCGCAGCTGATGAACTACTTGCATAGCGCTGTAGAGTACCTTGACCATAGATTAAATCTATACCGGCACCAAAGCTTAGTTGTTCATCTAAACGATATGAACCAGCCAAACCGAAGTTAATGCTCTTAACATCTGTAACACCGCCGTATTCCGAAGCGGTGTAACTGCTAGAAAATTCTGTACGTGTTCCGAAGTTAGTGTATGCGTTAACGCCAACCGCAAACTTCTCATCTATAGGTACGATTAAATGGATATTGGGAGCTACTGATGTGCTACCTACATCATCAGTGTCTGCAATAGAAGTTGATGTACCTAAAGGACTTGAGTATTTAGCATCTTTTACTTCGATCATGGTAGTAATCGACTCGAAACCAAGGGATAACTCAGTTTTGTCGAATAGTGCCATTGCTGCAGGGTTACGCGCCATTACTGAAGCGTTATCTGCGATTACGGCATCACCAGCAAATGCACGGCCTAGGCCCGTTGCTGATTGAGCGTTGAGCTGGAAGCCAGCAGCCATTGCTTGCTGCGTAGCTAGTGTTACTGTTACTGCTAATAGTGAACGTTTAAACAGACGCGTCTTGTTCATGTGTTTTTCCTTTTTTGTATAGCCTCTAGTGGGCTTTTTTGAGCAATTGCTCAGTTGGGGCTGATCCTAGTACCTAGTCTACAATATAGAAATCCGACCATTGTCTAATTGGACGGGAAAATTGCAGAAATGGTGGATAACTGACATGAATTTGTAAGAAATAATGATTTATTAGAGTTTTAACTCTATTAAAAATGCAATAAGCCCACATTATTTGTGAGCTTATTGTTTATTCAGGTTGGCTATTTCTGAGGGCTAAGTAAAGGAAGAAGATTGTCTGCAATTTTACGTATGTTTTCGCCACTATTACCGACGATAATCAGACTTTTATCGCCGACTGACTCGACCATTCCGGACATTCCATCTTTATCAAAGTGCCCATTGATGTCGCTCTGAACACCTGCGAGAAACAATGTAACTTTGCCACTATCGCCTTGGAACACCATATGCAGAGCGTTAGATTTGCCAAATCCACAGTGATTTAGGTAATAAACATGGTACGGGAAGTTCTCGGTGAACTTATAGGCAAAAGGTTGTAACTTTGCATTGATCTGTCTAGAGCTGACTTGTTCGTCAATGTTAGATACAAAGCCTTCTTCATCGACCACATGTTTAATGGCGATATCAACCAAACTTGCTTGTGCTGGTGGAACGATAAGTTTCCCCCAGTTGACCTGTCCTACGATTAAGCCAAATACAAAAGCGATAGATGCTGCCATTGCCATTGCTCTGCGAGCAAAGTTAACGGTAGTGACATTATCATCCGCGTGTGAACTTTGATTGAACAAAATTCTGTCGGCTAACCCTTCGGGCACATCCACTTTCATAGCATCAGCGATTTGTGCATCGAGCTTTAACACATCATCTAAGAACTTTTGGTTAGCCTCTTTGGATAATGCACCAGCGTATTCGCTGTTTTTCTGTTTCGGTTCCGACATGACGCGGCGGCGAAATTCTAAATCATCCATTTTGCTGCCCTCTAAAGTTTTCGGAAGAATCCAACATTTCTTTTAATTGATTACGAGCTCGGAAAAGACGAGTCATAACGGTATTTTGATTGAGTTCGAGAATCTCGCTTATCTCTTCACCGCTAAAACCGCCAATGATTTGTAAGAACAGTGGTTCGCGATACTCATCTTCCAATTTCATGATCTGTTTTTGCAACCATTCTCTCTGGTGGTGAGCATCGTCTGAAACCTTCGCTTCATTTCCGTGTGTCTCAATATCAACTAAATCAAACTGCTTGCGCTCAAAGCGGCGCGCATTCTCTCGCCTCAGTATGGTAATGAGCCAAGATTTAGCGGCTTTTTCATCTTGCAGGCTTTCAAGTGATTTCCATGCTCGTAAGCAAGTTTCTTGCACCAGATCTTCAGCCACACTTTGGTCTTTGCATAACCAATAAGCGTAGCGATAGAGATCGGCGTGATAAGCACGCACAAGCGCTTCGTATTTTCTTTGTCTATCCATACCGTTATTGACCGGATGGTTAGCCGATTTCTTTCCAAATATTTTAATTATTGACACTCGAGTCTCCGATGGCTTCGTAGTGTGATATTTCAATTCATTCCAAATTCGAAACTAAGGTGAGCACTTAGCAACTGAAATGGGTATTCAGGCTCTTTTGAGTAACGATGTTTTCGCATTGATGTGGAAAATTATGCTTAAAACAACTTTTCGACGAAATTAATTTCGTTCTTCTCAATAAATCACATTAAAATTGATCTATTTCAAAATCTATTGCTCAGGAGCAGTTATAGTTGTTCACGTCATCTAGTTAGTCCTTGTGACTAGCATGTTGAGCAAGATGACACTTCCTTTTGAAGGCTGACTTTACTTTCTCCTAATCAGGAAACTGATTATTTTCAATTGGCGTAAGTTAATTGTTTTACTATATATTCCGACCACACAGATTTGTGTGGTTTTTTTTTGCTTTCAATTCCTCTTTTTGAAAATATTTATTTCCTTTCTCACTCTTCAATTACTTTTAAACCATTCAAGACAAGCTGATATAGCTGATATAAAGGTTAGCAGAGCTTAAGCAGGAATACTTGTTTCGCTGCTGATATCACGTTTTCTAAACGCTTGTTTGATTGTATTAACAATCTCGTTACAATGAGCAGGTCAGACCTCTTATTCTAAGGAAAAGTAATGGGTAAACAGATAATGGGCAAACAGGAAGTCAAAACGCGTTCGGGTGAACGTGTCGCTATCGTCGCAGGTCTAAGAACCCCTTTTGCACGCCAAAGTACAGAGTTCAGCCAAGTTCCCGCAGTTGATCTTGGAAAGATGGTGGTAAGTGAATTACTTGCTCGTACAAATATTGATCCCAAGTTGATCGAACAGGTTGTGTTTGGACAAGTTGTTCAGATGCCAGCTGCGCCAAATATTGCACGAGAAATTGTACTTGGCACCGGAATGGATATTAATACGGATGCTTACAGTGTGACTCGCGCATGTGCAACCAGCTTTCAATCGGCTGTGAACGTTGCAGAAAGCATTATGGCTGGCACGATAGACATCGGCATTGCGGGTGGTGCGGATTCTTCATCGGTACTGCCAATTGGCGTTTCAAGAAATTTAGCAGCGAGTTTATTGGCTTTAAGTAAAACCAAAACAATCGGCCAAAAACTCAAAGTACTGAAATCACTATCGCTCAAAGACTTAATGCCTGTACCGCCTGCTGTTGCAGAGTATTCAACTGGGCTTTCCATGGGACAAACCGCTGAACAAATGGCAAAAACTCACGGGATTTCGCGTGCAGACCAAGATGCATTGGCTCATCGTTCACATACGCTAGCGTCTGCCGCTTGGAATGATGGAAAAATTCAAGGTGAAGTGATGACCGCCTTCCCTGAACCTTATAAGAAATGGATAGAGCAGGATAACAACATTCGCCATGATTCGACTTTGGAAGGGTACGCCAAATTGCGTCCTGCCTTTGACCGTCAATACGGCACAGTAACCGCAGCCAACAGTACTCCTCTTACAGACGGCGCAGCAGCCATTATGCTGATGCGTGAAGGTAAAGCGAAAGAGTTGGGGCTGGAGATTATGGGTTACATCCGTTCTTACGCATTTTCTGCTATTGGTGTTCAGCAAGACATGCTTATGGGGCCATCCCATGCAACGCCTATCGCTTTAGACAGAGCTGGTATTACGCTTTCTGATCTTACCTTGATTGATATGCACGAAGCTTTTGCTGCTCAGACTTTGGCGAATTTGAAAATGTTTGCCAGCGATAAATTTGCCCAAGAAGTGTTGGGTCGCAGCCAAGCGATTGGTGAAGTGGATATGGATAAATTTAACGTGCTTGGTGGATCCATTGCCTATGGTCACCCATTTGCGGCGACAGGTGCACGGATGATCACTCAAACACTTCGCGAGTTAAAACGCCGTGGTGGTGGTCTTGCATTGAATACGGCGTGTGCCGCGGGCGGACTGGGTGCAGCTATGATTTTGGAGGTTGAGTAATGAGTGAGTCGAAAGCGTTCCATCTTAGAATTGATGAAGACAGTATTGCTTGGCTTGCCATCGATGTTCCGGGAGAAAAAATGAATACACTGCAATCTGCGTTTGCCGCGGAAATGCAAGAGGTGTTCACGGAACTGAATCAGTCAAAGAATCAAGTAAAAGGTCTGATCATTCATTCTTTGAAGCCAGACAACTTTATTGCCGGCGCCGATGTTCGAATGTTGGATTCTTGCACTTCTGCAAAAGAAGCGCAGGAGTTGGCGACCCAAGGTCAGCAGATGTTCCAGCAACTGTCTGATCTCCCGTTTCCTGTTATCGCAGCGATTCATGGTCCATGTTTGGGTGGTGGTTTAGAGCTTGCTTTAGCGTGTGATTACCGTGTGTGTAGCGATGACGACAAAACTCGTTTGGGCTTGCCGGAAGTGATGTTGGGTTTACTTCCAGGATCTGGCGGTACACAGCGTTTGCCTCGATTGATTGGCTTACTGCCATCACTAGATCTGATTCTTACAGGTAAACAATTACGTGCAGCGAAAGCGAAAAAGCTAGGTGTTGTTGATGCTTGCGTACCAAACAGTGTGTTACTGGATGTCGCAAAGCGTTTTGTGAATGAAAAGAGTAAAAAGCGTAGCAAAGGAAAACTGACGACAAAAGAAAGACTGATTTCGCGAACTCAGTTTGGCCGTAAGTTTGTGTTCGAACAGGCGTCTAAAAAGACAGAACAAAAGACGCGTGGTAACTATCCTGCGGCGAAAGCGATATTGGAAGTGATTCAATATGGCTTAGAAAAAGGCATGAAAGCAGGGCTTCAGTTAGAAGCGGAAAGATTTGGTGAGCTAGTGATGACGTCCGAATCGAAAGCTCTGCGCTCTATCTTCTTTGCGACTACGGAAATGAAGAAAGAAAACGGTAGCGATGCTGAGCCAAGAAAAGTCGAGCGAGTGGGTGTATTAGGTGGCGGTTTGATGGGCGCGGGTATCAGCCACGTCAGCGCATCAAAAGCCAAAGTGCCGGTTCGCATTAAAGATGTCTCGAATGACGGAGTGCTCAATGCGCTCAAATACAACTACGGTTTGTTCGAGAAGCAGCGTAAGCGCCGCATTCTGAGCAAAGCTCAGGTTCAGCACGAGATGATGAAGTTGTCTGGAGGCACTGACTTTACAGCGTTCAACTTGACTGACGTGGTGATAGAAGCGGTGTTTGAAGACTTAGAACTTAAGCAATCCATGGTTTCAGACATTGAAACGCATGCTAAGCCAACGACAATTTTTGCGACCAATACATCCTCGTTACCGATTCATCAAATCGCTGAAAAAGCAGCTCGCCCTGAAAATGTGGTTGGTTTGCACTACTTTAGCCCAGTTGAAAAGATGCCTTTGGTTGAGGTGATACCGCATGCAACTACTTCTGATGAAACGGTATCAACTGTAGTGGCACTTGCTCGCAAACAGGGTAAGACACCGATTGTGGTTAAAGATAAAGCAGGCTTTTACGTTAACCGAATTCTTGCTCCTTATATGAATGAGTCAGCACAAATTCTAATGGCAGGTGTGCCGATAGAAGAGATTGATACTGCGCTGCTGAACGCAGGTTTCCCTGTTGGACCTATTACCTTGTTGGATGAGGTCGGTATCGATATCGGCGCGAAAATTATGCCGATATTGGTTAAAGAACTTGGCCCTCGTTTCCAAGGCCCTGAGGTTTTCGATAAGTTGCTTAATGACAACCGTAAAGGTCGTAAGTCTGGCAAAGGCTTCTATATCTACAAAGGCAGCAAGAAAAAAGAAGTCGATAAATCAGTCTATAAGCTACTGAATTTGAAACCAGAGTTGCACCTCAAGGAGAGTGAAATATCATTACGCTGCATGTTGCCGATGTTAAATGAAGCAGTACGCTGTTTAGATGAAGGCATCATTCGCAGTCCAAGAGATGGTGATATTGGCGCGATATTCGGCATTGGTTTCCCTCCGTTTTTAGGTGGACCTTTCCGCTATATGGACCATATCGGTCTTCCTAAGCTGGTGGAAATGATGAATCAGCATGCTGAGAAATATGGCGACAGATTTGCGCCTTGTGATGGTTTGCTAACTCGTGCAGGAACTGGTGAGACTTTTTATTCATAACGTCAGACCTTCTATTTATAAGAAGGAAAAACAACGTTGGTGAAGCAAAAACAGAAAGTGAGGTGAAAACCTCACTTTTTGCATTGATGAGAATAAAAATATCTATGCTAGGATTGGTTTAAATTCATATCTTCAACAAATTAAGCACTTAAGAAGGACTTATCATGGATGCTCTTGAACTGCTGCTCAATCGTCGCTCTATGGCCAAGCTTGTTGCTCCGGCTCCGGAAGGCAAAGCTTTGGAAAACATTATCCGTGCTGGGTTACGCGCACCGGATCACGCAAATCTGACTCCTTGGCGTTTTGTGATCGCGCAGGGCAGTGGTCTCCATAAACTTTCGGATATTTTGGTTAAAGCCGCGATTGCTAACAACAACGATGAAGCCGCAGTCGTTAAGATGAAAAACGCACCTTTTCGAGCACCTATGGTAATTACTGTGATTGCCAAAGTGACGCCGCACGAAAAAGTGCCTGCGTTTGAACAGCATTTATCTGCGGGTTGCGCTGTGCAAGCGATGCAAATGGCGGCGGTTGCACAAGGTTTTCAGGGAATATGGCGTTCAGGTAATTTGATGTTTCATCCTGAAGTGCGAAACGCTTTTGGTTTAGAAGGGGAAGACCACGTAGTCGGTTTCCTTTATCTGGGCACTCCAGAAGGCAGTACGATGAAAGTGCCTGAGCGTGAACTCAGTAAGTTTGTCGAGTTTCTATAATCTTTAATAATTGAAATACAGATAAGCAAAAAGGGCCGAATGGCCCTTTTTTAATGCAAGTGGTAGGCGATAACGAAATCGATAAAAAGACGCACTTTTTCTGGAAGGTGGTCTTTATGGTTATACAGCATATAGATATCGCGCGGATTTGCACTCCACTGGTCAAGTACTCGAACTAGACTGCCTTCGGCAATGTATTCGGTAATCATGACGTTAGGCATTAGGGTAATACCTAACCCTTCAGAGCAAGCAATGCGAACCACATCTAGAGTGTTGGCTTGGAAACGACCTTTATCTAAGTTAATAACCGTTTCACCTTCGGTGTTGGTGAGTTGCCATTTCAGTAAAGGATGGCCTTTAAGCAATGAATGTCGGCTCAGCTCTTCCGCATGTTTAGGTGCAGGGTTCTTCGCTAAATAAGTCGGGCTTGCAACTAAAATATCTTTTACTTCACTGATTTTTCGGGCAATTAAGCTTGAGTCGCGTTGCGGACCAATTCTGAAAATGACATCCCATTCCGTTGGATCAAGTTGGTCTGCTTGATTGCTAGTCGTCAGTTCAATATTAATTTCTGGGTACTGCTTCATAAACTCATTGAACATCGGCATCATCAAACGCTTAGTCAGGTTTGAAGGTGAAGAGATCTTAAGTTTGCCAGATGCGCCACGGCACTCGTCAGTGATCTCTTCCGCCATTGAAGCCAAACGGTGTAACAGAGGAGAGCAATCTTTGAAGAAACGCTCTCCAGCTTCTGTAAGAGAGAGTTTACGAGCGTGGCGATTAAGAAGTCTCAAGTTCAATGAGTCTTCGAGTGCTTGAATGCGTCGAGTGATCGTAGCAACTGGAATCATCGTTTTGCGAGAAGTTGCCGTGTAACTTCCATTCTCGACCACCAGTCGAAAGAGATTTAGATCGTCTAGTTTCATTTTTCCTGACACATTATTTTACGAATTTGCTTAAGTTATACGGATATCTGAAAGCAAAGGTTGAGTCATGTCAACTTGTTTGACGATTTTGAGACATTGCGTACATATAGTATGCAACAAGAGCTGAAAGCGGAATATTTGTATAAATCCTTTTTACTGACTACTTTTTAAATAACGAATTCACCTGCTTTGAAGTCAACGTCATTGCATATAACAAACGCATAGTGGAGTTAGGCTATGTACAAAACTCATCCACGTATGGATCCGCAACCGATGGCGGAGTCTGTACACAAGAAGTTAATTATGTTGGTTGATGATGACCCCATTTTCCGACGTATCACAAGTGGCTACTTGTCGGCGCAGGGTTATGACGTGATGGAAGCTGAAAATGGTCTGGATGGCCTTAGAAAGCTAAGAACTGTCGAACCTGATTTGGTTTTGTGTGATTTATCTATGCCAGTGTTAGACGGCATAGAGTTTGTGGAAGAAGTCAGTTTAGAGTACCCGTCGCTACCATTGATTGTTGTTTCAGCGACTGATGAGATGTCTGATGTGGCAAAAGCCTTACGTTATGGGATTAAAGATTTTCTGGCGAAGCCGATTGGTAACCACGCTCACTTAGGTTGTGCAATAGAAAGCACTTTAGAAGATTCCAACAACCACATTGTTGACCAACGTGATTTTTCTAGCCAATGGTTCCGTGTTGACGGCGGTGGCGATGTGCCCGAAGAGCAAGAGTTGCATTGGCATTTGGATTTTCTACGTTCAAACCCCAATGCAGCCCGTGATTTGTTGCACGCTCTGTTGCCTGAAAACGACACTTCACAAGGGGTGTGGAAGTGCAGTTATCGCCTTCTTCAGTCTACGGATACAATGCCGTTAGTCTTTGATTATGCATGGCTGATGAATGGTCAGTTTGCTTTCTATTTGGTTGACTCGGCAACGAATGACGAAGAGAACGTTGCCAGTACATTATTGGTAAGAGCGTTGTTTCATGATTACTTACGTAACTTACGCAGTTTCAGCGCGGATCTCAAAGACTTGGCTGACATCTTAGAAAAAGGGCTAGAGTGTTCGCCTTGTGCGAAACCCGTGTCGGCGCTGTTTGGTCTGGCTGACCTAACGGACGGAACGCTGTCCATTTTGCCTGCAGGGTTAGACAGCCAATGGTCAAATGGTTATATGACGCAACATATTTCTGCTGGTGTGAATCTTGGTGAAAACTGCATGAAAAATTTTATTACCAAAGATCTTCTGATTCACGGAGGATGCCAGCTTTCTTTGGGTAAGATTGGGGTAAGTAGTTTTTCTCTTGATATTCATCGTGGTGCCGAAGCATAAGGCTTCGGTCGCTACAACCAGTTATAGTTGCTTACACTTACGCAGAGTGTGAGCCTTGTATCTACCTGCCAATAACCACACAATTACTCTGTGTTTAAGTTGAATTGTTTGAGGTATAGTCTGCGCCGAAAACAATGATGCATCAATTCGTTTACTTGTCATTAACGAAATGCAATAACAAGACTCAACACATAAGCTCAGAGACGTACCCATGGCAGACAAAGATTTTAAAGAACCATATAACGTTTTATATTTTTTAGGTTTCATTGCAGCCCTATTGATCCCAACGCTTCCAGCTACATTAACTTGGATTCGCGTATTTAGTGGCTACGAGGGTTTCTAATAATTCAGAGGTTTCACCATCAGTATTCGTCGCTACACCTATAATATTGTTGGTGCTGTGAGTGTATGCCTAGGCATTCTGGGCATCATCCTTCCTTTGCTACCAACCACCCCATTTATCTTGTTAGCCAGTGCTTGCTTCGTCAGAGGTAGCCCTCGCTTTCACAGTTGGTTGCATCAACACGCCTTATTCGGCCCTATTTTAGAAAATTGGCATCAGAATCGAGCGGTTTCCAGAAAAGTGAAGATTCGTGGAACCATATTTATCATCGCCAGTTTTTCATTCTCTATCTGGTTTGTGCCTCATATTTGGTTAAAACTTCTACTGTTTTTTGGGCTTGTGGTATTGATCACTGGGTTTCAGCGCATACCTACCTACGAGCTGGTTGCTAACCAGCAAGAAAATCACTAGCATTAGCGGGAAGTGTGCCCACTCTTCGTAGTGGGCGTTTGTTTTTTCGGCGCTATGAAATATTAATTTAGGGTGTGCCGGAATTTTAATACCAGTACATAGATTCTTGTACTGAATGAACCGAAGTTAATTTAGTTATGACAACCGAAACTCTTTCACTGATCAAATCAAGCATCAAATCAATTCAAGACTATCCAAAGCCAGGAATCTTGTTCCGTGACGTAACGAGTCTGTTGGAAGATGCTCAAGCATATCAAGCAACTATTCAGTTATTGGTTGATAAGTACAAGGATATGGGATTTACCAAGGTTGTAGGTACAGAAGCGCGTGGTTTCCTTTTCGGTGCACCACTGGCTCTAGAACTAGGCGTAGGTTTTGTACCAGTGCGTAAGCCGGGTAAACTTCCTCGTCAAACCATCGCTCAATCTTATGAATTGGAATACGGTACAGATGTACTGGAAATTCATGTCGATGCTATTAAATCTGGCGACAAAGTACTTGTTGTTGATGACCTGCTAGCGACAGGCGGCACTATTGAAGCGACAACTCTTCTGATTCGCCAACTTGGCGGTGAAGTAGAACACGCAGCATTTGTTATCAACCTACCAGAAATTGGTGGTGACAAGCGTTTAGAAGGTTTAGGCTTAAACGTTTACAGCATTTGTGAATTTGAAGGCCACTAATACCTTTTCAGTTGTCGGACAGTTTGGTTTCTAACAGTCCAGTGGCTGAATAGACTAATTAGGTATAAACATCTACAACGGAAGGTTTCATGAGTTATCTTGCCTTAGCGCGTAAATGGCGTCCTACCAAGTTTAAAGAAGTGGTAGGGCAGGCCCATGTATTAACAGCTTTAGAAAATGCTTTGGCTCACAATCAACTTCACCATGCGTACCTGTTCAGTGGTACTCGTGGTGTAGGTAAAACGACGATTGGACGACTTTTTGCAAAAGGGCTCAATTGCGAAACAGGTATAACATCAACGCCTTGTGGCGAGTGTGCAACCTGTAAAGAAATTGACCAAGGACGTTTTGTTGATTTACTAGAAATCGATGCGGCGTCGCGCACCAAAGTTGAAGATACTCGTGAGCTTCTCGATAACGTCCAGTATAAGCCAGCGCGTGGTCGCTTTAAGGTTTACCTGATAGACGAAGTTCACATGCTGTCGCGCCACAGCTTCAATGCATTATTGAAAACGTTGGAAGAACCGCCTGAGTATGTGAAATTCCTGCTTGCGACCACCGATCCTCAGAAGCTGCCGATGACGATTTTATCTCGTTGTCTTCAGTTTCATCTAAAACCGATCAGTATCGAAAATATCCAGCAACAACTTGAGCATGTTCTTACTGAAGAAAGTGTTGCATTTGAGCACAAGGCGTTAGGTCTTATTGCTCATGCCGCTGATGGCAGTATGCGTGACGCGTTGAGCTTAACCGATCAGGCGATTGCGCTAGGTAACAATCATGTGAGCAACGATATTGTGTCGCACATGTTAGGTACACTTGATACTGACCAAGCGCTGCACCTGTTGCAATCAATAAGCTCCAAACAACCTCAAATGGTAATGGAGTCTATTGAGACATTTGCGCAGAATGGTGTTGAATGGGATGGACTGCTTCAGCAGTTGGCGAGCCAATTGCACCGTGTTGCCATGTTTCAGGCACTACCAGCAAGCCTAGATAAATCGGCTCCAGATGCTGAGAGAATTGAATGGCTAGCGAAGTCTCTGACGCCTCAGGATGTGCAGCTTTACTATCAAATTGCGTTGAAAGGCAGAACTGACCTTGCTGCTTCGCCGACAGGGCGTATCGGTATGGAAATGATCGCTTTGAGAATGATGGCATTCAGGCCATCTCAAGTGTCGTTGACCTCAGCAATATCGACGCAAAGTGAACCTGCAACAGTAGCTCAGCCAGCCACTCAAGCACCTGTAGCTCCGAGACCTCATGTTGCACCTTCGGCTCCTGTAGCACCAAGTGCTCCGCAACATTCTGCGGTTCCGGCTCAAACTGTGCCACAATCAGCGCCAGTTCAGAGTCAACCTGTACAGAATCATGCCGAGCAATACAACGCTCCGCGTGATGCCCAACAGGCGCCGATGAATCCTGTTTCTCAGCCGGAGCCTTATGTTCCTGCAGAACAGCCAACCGTTGCAGAACCGCCTCAACAGGAACGCAAACCGTCGTCGCCTTTAACTGGGTTAAGACATCAGTTGCGTTCACAGCGTGAAGGTTTGAATCAGCAAGGAAATGCTGGTCAAGGAAACACAGGTCACGGCTCAAAAAAGTCTGAAGCGGCATCTGCAAAACCTGTTTCGGTGTTAGAGCGAGTGGCACAACGTGCTCAGAACGCTTCGCCGATGTCGCCAGCGTATGAGAGTAACGAACCTGAAGAGCAAGAAGCATATCAATGGCGTCCAACTCAGCCTGTCGCTGAAGTTGAAGTAAAAAAAGAACTGACACCGACTCAGATTAAAAAGTCTCTGGAGCATGAAAAAACACCAGAGATGACCGCTAAGCTTATCGAAGAAGCTTGCTCTCAAAGTGAATGGGCGAGTTTGATTCAAAGTTTAGAAACCGCGAAACTTGTTGAGCAATTGGCACTCAACTCTGTGTATAAGAAACAGGGTAATGTTATCGAGCTGCTATTGCGCTCCAGCCATGCTCACCTGAATACGGATAAAGCTCAAAGCGAGCTGCTACAAGCGCTCAACGCAAAATTAGGTGAAGAGTGTGTACTTTCGGTCTCTTTAGGCGAAGAAGGTGAAACACCGCTCGAACTGCGCGAAAGGCTGTACCAAGAGAAACTTTCTCATGCCATGAGCCAACTATCGACAGATCCTAATGTACAATTTATTGAGCGTCGCTTTAGCGCCGAACTCGATAAAGACAGCGTTAGACCAATTTAACCGAAACGGTGGGGTTGAGATTTTAATCTTTTATCCCCACTGTATGTGAAACAATCAAAGATAAAACCAGAGAGATAAAGATGTTTGGTAAAGGCGGAATGGGCAACTTAATGAAGCAAGCCCAACAAATGCAAGATCGCATGCAAAAGATGCAAGAAGAAATCGCAAACATGGAAATCACCGGTGAATCTGGTGCAGGTTTGGTAAAGGTTACAATCACTGGTAGCCACAGTGTTCGCCGTGTTGACATCGATGAAAGCTTGATGGAAGACGACAAAGAAATGCTGGAAGATTTGATCGCAGCTGCGTTTAACGATGCTGCTCGTCGTATCGAAGAAGCATCAAAAGAGAAAATGGCTGCAGTTACTGGCGGTATGCAACTACCACCAGGCATGAAGATGCCTTTCTAAAAAGTAGGTGATTGATGCGTACCAGTCATATGCTGGAGCATTTGATGGAGGCCTTACGTTGTCTGCCTGGGGTTGGTCCCAAGTCTGCCCAACGTATGGCCTTTCATTTGTTACAGCGCGACAGAAAAGGTGGGTTACTTCTCGCTGAAGCTCTTGGTCAGGCAATGGTGGATATTGGCCATTGCAGCCAATGCCGAACATTCACTGAAGAAGAAACTTGTCATATCTGTAACAACCCTAAACGTCAGGAAAACGGCCAACTTTGTGTGGTTGAAAGCCCAGCAGACATTGCTGCTTTAGAAGCAACAGGCCAATTTTCGGGACGTTACTTTGTTTTGATGGGACACTTGTCCCCACTTGATGGCATAGGCCCAAGTGATATTGGATTAGATGTTCTGGATTTCCGTCTTCAAAAAGGCGGGATCAGCGAAGTTATTTTAGCAACCAACCCGACGGTAGAAGGCGAAGCGACAGCGCACTATATTGCTGAGCTATGCCGTGAACATCAAGTCTCGGCAAGTCGTATTGCCCACGGTGTACCTGTTGGTGGTGAATTAGAGTTGGTTGATGGCACTACGTTGTCCCACTCTTTATTAGGTCGCCAAAGGCTTTCCTAAAATTCGCTTTAACATCCAGAGCCGCTGCTTGTCACAGCGGCTTTTGTTTATCTTCAATCGATTTCTTTTATTTCGCCATCCACAATTTTATAGACAATCGCTCCGATCATTCCGCCCACAATAGGCGCTACCCAGAACAGCCACAACTGCGACATCGCCCAGTCACCGACAAATACAGCCACACCAGTGCTTCGAGCTGGGTTCACGGAAGTATTCGTTACCGGAATACTGATTAAGTGAATAAGGGTCAGACACAAGCCGATAGCAATAGGTGCAAAACCTTTCGGGGCTCTAGCGTCTGTGGCACCCATGATGACGAACAAAAAGACGCCTGTCATAACCAACTCGCTCACCAGAGCAGCCATGAAAGAGTAACCACCGGGAGAGTGTACCCCATAACCATTGCTGGCAAATCCAGACGCGCCTATATCGAAGTCAGCTTGACCTGTAGCGATAACATACAGCACGCCGCCAGCGATAACGCCACCAATGACTTGGGCGAGAACATAAGGGAGAATGTCTTTACTTTCAAATCGACCGCCAGCCCATAAACCAAAAGTAACAGCAGGATTTAGGTGACAGCCTGAGATATGACCGATGGCATATGCCATGGTGAGAACCGTTAAACCAAAAGCGAGTGATACGCCTAGTAAGCCAATGCCGACATCGGGAAAGCCAGCAGCTAAAACTGCGCTGCCACAACCACCGAGAACCAACCAAAATGTACCTACTAGCTCTGCGAGATATTTCTTCATAGTCACATTCCTATATGTAACAAAGACACATCTGAAGCGTAGTAGAAAAACGCAACTCACTTAGAGTTAAGGAAAATTAATCTGTTTCAAAAGTGGTACTTAGATCTAAAAATAGCCGAAACTAGGTCA
The DNA here is from genome assembly GCF_013041605.1 of Vibrio plantisponsor. Classification (GTDB taxonomy): domain Bacteria; phylum Pseudomonadota; class Gammaproteobacteria; order Enterobacterales; family Vibrionaceae; genus Vibrio; species Vibrio plantisponsor. The sequence goes on from NZ_JABEQC010000010.1 coordinate 139,961, forward strand.
ACTGTTCGAGTTCAGTAAGATTTTTCAGAGCTTCTTGATTAGTTGAGCCGCAGACGACAGGGCAGGGTTTGAAATCATGGCAGACATTCGGTCTCTCTGGTTTGCCAAACAACTTACACAAGTTATCGTCATTCAATTGAATGCATCGTACACCGGCAGGTTTTCCATTCGGCATACCCGGAATTGGAGAAGATATGCTAGGTGCGATACAACATGCACCACATCCAAGTCGACAATTCATCATGACCTACCGCAAGTAAAAGCAAAAAGAAGGGCGCAGATGTTAACAGAAAAACCAGTAGCGGTAGACATTTTACGACGTTTTTTTCAGCATATTTGCCCTTGAATTTTATGTGGTGGGGCGGTATAACACGTCCCCCGGTTACAGACAGAAAGAATTCAGCAATGACAACTCCATTTTGGGAAAGCAAAACACTAGAACAAATGACAGAAGCAGAGTGGGAGTCACTGTGCGATGGCTGCGGTAAGTGTTGTTTGCATAAGCTGATGGATGAAGACAGCGATGAGGTGTATTACACCAACGTTGCTTGTAGCTGGCTAAATAGCAATACCTGCGCTTGTAAAGACTACCCAAACCGTTTTGAATCAGGCGAAGAGTGCTTGAAACTCACTCGCGACAAAATCGATGAGTTCCACTGGCTCCCAGATACCTGCGCATACCGCTTACTGTCTCAAAATGAACCTCTACCGCAATGGCACCCACTTATCACTGGCTCGAAAGCCGCAATGCATGCCGCAGGTGAAAGTGTCCGCAATAAAGTCGTATATGAAATCGACGTTGTGGATTGGGAGGATCACATCTTGAACCATCCTAACCGAAGTTAGTAGTATCAAGCTATATCAGTAGGTTAGATATGGCTCTCTACTCAATAAGTACCAATAATTACCCATGTCTTTAAAATTTGTGGACACAATGTGGACGTTATATGGCTTGTTGTCCTCTTTCATTTCGCTGCCTGTATTCTGTAATGTTAGTTAGCAGTTGAGCTATGAACTGTATTGAATCGTCTTGCTTAGTAGAGTTAGCGATTGCAGTGTGAGATGTTACCTCTAGTAACTTAATTATTTCGTTAAAATCGGTAAGCTGGCCATTTGATTCGTTGTTGTAGAGGATCGCTCTGCGCATGCTATCTAGATTAATTTTCTCATTTTTAGTGATTTTTTCGTCTAGTAGGTTTATTAAAAGTTCAATCTCAAGCCATATATCTTCGTGGCCTAACTCTATGTTTATATGATGTTTTAATGTCTGCCTGAGAATTCCAATAACGTTCTTTGGTAGGGGGGCGACCCCCGCTGTTTTTATTAGTCGGTTAAGTTGTATAGCTTCACTCAACTTACTCATAAGTTTTTTCACAAAGCATGTAAAATCTATACCTGTGTCATAGGTATAATCAGTCTTATCACCAAAGCTAGCAAAATCCTTCAATTGATTTAGAGATGCTTCTATAACCACCAAAGTTAACTCTAAGTTATAAACATTGATGCTGCTTTGCTTGTCAAATTGGCCGTTAATGTTTCCTATCGTTGAGTTTGTTCTCATTGATAAACAAAGATCGGTGTATAACCACTCAATGTTGTCAAATATGGCAGAAAAACTTTCAATGGTTGGATTTTCAGCTAACGTTACATCTCTAATATCATTAACTATTTTTATCAGAGACTTATTAGCGAAGTTAAAAATATGTTTGTCATCGACATCTTGTTTACTTAGGCTGATTGTTACCGAATCTAAACGGTTTTCACGAAAAATCTTTTTATATAGCAGATCGGCATTTTTGAATTTGATGAGGTTTTGATATCTAGAGTCGTTTTCAATCGATAAAGTACGCTGTTTGAAAAGGTTTATGTGATTCTCATACCTTTGTAGGTTAATCATTTCTCTTTGTTCACGTCTTTCAGATTTGTTAATGAAACTCTCGTAAACTAAGAACATTAGTGTCAGCGCAGTCGCGATATTACCGATTGATGAAATAACCACGGCTGTTTGTGGAGCATATTTGGCAGGAAAAAACACACCTATCAAAATTCCTACTAAAAGGACGACTATACATATAAATACTTGATAATGATGTTTCATGTTATGCGCTCTTTGTTTTGACAGTTCAGACAGAGCAACATTTACGTTGCCAGCGAGTTCTTATTAATCACATCTTCTTGGCAAATTTGTGGTCAGAGTAAGAAGTACTTAGCAAATGGTATGCTCTATATGCATAAATTAGAATACGCTTTAATGCGCTGATATTACTACTATTAATCTAATAGACGCTGGTGAATGTGTGACAAAGAACATGGGCTTTTTCTTGCTTTCGATAGGCAAAACTAAATCTCAAATAACAAAAATCCCACAGTGTGCTTAAACATTGTGGGATTTTTTAAAGCCTGAGAAGAATTGGGAGAGTGGGGTTAGGCTAATAAGAGTAATAGGCTACCAACGGTTGCCGCTGCGGAAAGATATTGCCCCGCGGAGAAGAACGAATCATCTTTCTCTTTTACTTTGTCTGGATGTTCCATACCTAAAGCGCCATAGGTAAAGGCTTCCACCTTATCACTCATGGTTTTATCACCTTCAGGCATTTTGCCGTTTTGCTCAATATCTTGTAATGCGGCAAGTAACGCCTTTCCTTCGTCAGAAAGCGTTACTTTGTTTTGTTCGACTTTCAGTGGTGCTGGTGAAGCCGACTCTGTATTCGCTGAAGCTTGATTTTTTACCGGTTGAGTGGCATTCAGATTAGATACTGATCCTGCGCCTACTGGGTTCATGCTGCTCTCCTAAATCCATCCTCAATAACTATATCGACAGGCTTATGTCAAACTTGTGTTATTTTTTGAGCATATTTTCACTGTTTCTTACAAAGCAATAAGCATGCCTGTTTTTTATACTTTTTCAGATTGAGATTTCGGAAAGGAATGTTGAGGTGCTGTTAGTGGAGAAAGTGTTGTTTGTCTTTGAAGTTACAGTAGTTTTTGAGGCGCCTGTAACTTCAGGTTACTAGTATTATTCGACCGATAAGGATAACTAAGCTTTTCTATACACTCGAATCATAAAGTCTGCTTCGCATTGCACACTTGCTGAGTTTTTCAGTTCAGCTTTGTAAGCTTCACTTGCGCGCCATGCAAACGGAGTCATCTGAAGTAAATCAAATGCATCATCTCCGCTTAGTGTCATCAAGTAATTCACTTTCTCTTCGTGTTCTAAGGTGAAGTTTTCAATCACTTCTGGTTGCTCTTCATGCAAGCGTACGTCTTGATAAATACCTTGTTTAAACTCGTACAAATGCCTTGCTGCTGGGGTGACTGTAATAACAACACCGCCAGATTTGATACAACGACTCAGTTCATCAGCTTTGCAAGGAGCATAGATGCGTAAAATTCCGTCGAGTGTTTCGTCGGCAAAAGGTAAGCGATGGCTTGAAGCAACCGTAAACTCACAGTTTGAGTAGCGTTTTGCTGCATATCGAATAGCGACTTTGGAAATGTCCAGCCCGAAGGTATTTGCTAGCGGGTTCTGCTGTTTTAGGCAATCCGCAATATAGGTTGTGTAGTAACCTTCACCGCAACCAATGTCTAACAGCTGGTGGTCTGTGTTTTTTAAGAAACGTTGGCACAACTCGGCGACTTTCTCTCGCATAGGGTTGTAATGACCGCCATCGAGAAAACGACGTCTTGCTTGCATCATCTCTTTGTTGTCACCTGGATCTTTCGAACGTTTATGGTGAGCTGGCATCAAGTTGACGTAGCCTTCTTTTGCCAAATCAAACTGATGGTTGTTAGCACACGAGTAGGTGCGTTGATTAAGAGTGAGCGGATGCTGGCAAAGCGGACACTGGTAAGCCATGGTGTTCTCAAGGTAGTAAATGGAAGCGTAAGTGTAGCGGTTACTCAGCCAAATAAAAAGCAAGTTAATAGGCAGGTGTTACATGGCTTTTTGGAAGTAAAGTCTTACTTTTTCAGCCTTTGAACTACCATGCCGACAATATTTTGTTTTCTGCCAATTTGTTGACATTAGTCCTTGTATTACAAAGGCTTATATATTGAATGTTTTTTTATCTTTTTTGTGGATAGCCTATGGCAATGGGGTTAGTATCTCGCCTGTAAAAACAACTATATTGAGAGCTGTTAATAATGTCATTTTCGCTAAAGCAAAAGTTAATCGGTGCTAGCCTAACCGCAGTTGTAGTTATGGCCGGCGCATTAACATGGCTGTCTATCGACCGTATATATGATCAGACCCAAAAAGCAATGTCAGAGCGTGTTGAGTCTCTAACGACTGCGACTGCCAAAGGCATCTCGGATTGGGTTGCTGACAGAAAATCTATCACTTCAGCATTTAAAGCTTATGCAAATGCTACGGATCCAACGCCTTTCTTACAACAAGGCCGAGTTTCGGGTGGTTTTGACGAGCTGTATTACGGTACCACCGAAGGTGTGATGAACCGCTCTTATCCTGAGAGATACCAGGAAGGTTACGACCCTCGCAAACGTCCTTGGTATATTGATGCATCGACGGCTGGCAAAATGATCGTAACTACGGCATATCAAGATGCCGTGACCAAAGCATTACTTATTACTATTGCTGAGCCTGTTACTGTCAACGGACGCTTTTCTGGTGTTGTCGGCGCTGATGTGTTGATTGAACAGTTAGTCTCTGACGTGCTTTCATCTGATGCAGGTGTTAATGCTAGAACCATGCTTATTGATACTCAAGATGGCAACTGGTTGGCGCATCCAAATAAAGACTTCACGCTAAAACCTGTATCAGCTGTGTCAAAAGCGTTAACTATCGACGCGATTAACAAAGCGGCGAGAGACAAAACCTTTATTCCGGTTACTTTGAATGGCGTACAAAAGTGGTACTACTTCAAGTCTGTACCGGGAACGCAGTGGATCTTTGCGGTAGAGTTGGATAAAGACACTGAACTTGCATCAACGGATTCATTGCTTTGGGGATTAATTTCAACGGCAGTAGTGATTACGTTTTTAGTATTACTTGCTGTGTCTTGGTTGGTTAACTTCTTGATTAGAGATCTTTCTCGCGTGAGTAAAGCGTTGGAAGAAATTGCCTCTGGTGATGCAGACTTGACGCAACGTCTGACCATTCATTCTGAAGATGAAGTGGGTAAACTGGCGCAAAGCTTCAACCGTTTTGTGGGCAATATGCAGCAAATGGTGGCAAATTTAGGCAATGTGTCTGCTGAGCTTTTACAGCAGTCTGCCCATGCTGCGAAGCAATCAGACCAAAACAATATGCGTATTCAGCAGCAACAAGATGAAATCAATATGGTTGCGACGGCAATCAACGAAATGTCAGCTGCAACGCATGAGATTGCGGGTAACGCAGAGCAAACGGCTGGTAACTCGAATGATGCTGTTGTTGCATGTGACGCGGGTGCTCGTCAGGTTTCTCAAACGCAAGTTTCTATTGAAAACCTAGCGACCGAAGTGGAAGTGGCAACTGGCGTTATTACTGAACTTGAAGGACACAGCAACCAAATTAGCAATATCCTATCAACGATTCAGGGCATTGCAGAGCAGACAAACTTGCTAGCACTAAATGCTGCGATTGAAGCTGCGCGAGCGGGCGATCAGGGACGCGGATTTGCCGTTGTTGCCGATGAAGTTCGAGTTTTGAGTCAACGTACTTACGCGTCGACAAAAGAAATTCAGCAAATGATTGATACGCTGCAGAGCACAACGGGTAAAGCGGTATCGATCATGAATGACAGCCGTGCTTTAGCGACAACCAGTGTGAACGATGCAATCAATGCCTCTCAATCGCTAGAGCAAATCAGAACGGTAGTGTCTGCGATTAGTGATATGGCAACGCACATTGCAACTGCGGCGGAAGAACAGGCATCTGTAACCTCTGAAATTACGCGTAATACTCAGGGTATCCGTGATGTATCGAACGAGTTCTCGATGGAAGCGAAAGATGCAGCAGAGCAAGCTGCGAGACTATCTGCACTGTCTCATGAGCTTGAATCAGAGATTCGTCGCTTCAAAGTGTAATGTCGCTTAAACGCTTCATTTAGACACATAAATAAAAACCCGATAAACACTGTTTATCGGGTTTTTTCTTTTCGGGTTCGAACCACATTAAGACGAGATGGTTAGTTTGCCGAAATGGTCGTTGCTAATAGGTACTGCTCACCCGGTTGCAACGTTTGACCTGCTGAAAGGCATGGTGCATGAATGGTTGACTCAACGCAGAACATGGTTTTGTAGCCGTCATCCGGCATGTCTGCCATTGCTTTAGAACCTTGAGACCATGGGTTCCATAGCACTGCGCAATTGTGACCGCTGTTTTCAACCAATAATGCTCGTTTCAGCACTGGGTCTGTAACGGTGATTTTGGATTCTGGCATAGTGTAGACACGATCGATCGTATCAGTGAGTACCAGTGTCTCGTCACCTTGGCAGATTTTTGAATCTTGAAGCTTATCGATGTATTCAGCGCCCATACCTGTCGTGGTAATTTGAGCTACGTCGCCAACATTCAGATAAGTATGCAGTGCGCTTGAGAACGTCCAAGCTTTTTCATCCGTGTTGTTTACTTCCAAAGTAACTTTCAGTTCATCGCCAACTTCGACGAACAAGCGGGTCTTAAACTTGTATGGCCAAATTGCCAGTGTTTCTTCTGACTCTTCAAGCTCTAGTACAACCACAACGCCTTGTTCGTTTTCTCTGTGTTCTGCCAATTTCCACTGGCTGATACGCGCAAAACCATGTCCAGGTTCTGCAATTTTGCCAAACCAAGGCCAACAAACTGGAATACCACCGCGAAGTGCAGCTTTGCCGTCAAAAGGAGTGTTGCTGCTCATCCAAATCAGGTCTTCTTTTCCTGCTGGAATATAAGAAAGAACGTGAGCACCATGCAGAGCAATAGCGGCTGTCGCTTTATCGTGGATGACACGAACGATTTTTACCTCGTCTTTTTCAACGATGGTCACGTTGTCAGAGAGGTAAGTAAGGGTAGGTAGAGAAAGTAGATCCATAAATATCATTCCTCGTTCAGCTTTTTGCTTAGACTGATTGTTATTAGGAAAATCAAATCTGTAGAAACAAAAAAGGCGACACATCGGCCGCCTTTTCAGATTCTCAACGAAATTCTTCGCTAATGCTTACATTACTTAGAGATGTGAGCGATTAGGTCTAGAACTTTGTTTGAGTAACCGATTTCGTTGTCGTACCAAGATACAACTTTAACGAATTTGTCAGTTAGAGCGATACCAGCTTTAGCATCGAATACTGAAGTGCATTTTTCGCCGATGAAGTCTTGAGATACAACTGCGTCTTCAGTGTAACCTAGAACGCCAGCCATTTCGCCTTCAGAAGCTTCTTTCATCGCTTTACAAATTTCTTCGTAAGACGCTGGGTTTTTCAGGTTAACAGTCAAGTCAACAACAGAAACGTTAGCAGTTGGTACGCGGAAAGCCATACCAGTTAGAAGACCTTTAACTGCTGGAAGTACAACGCCTACTGCTTTAGCAGCACCAGTTGAAGATGGGATGATGTTTTGAGAAGCACCACGACCACCGCGCCAGTCTTTAGCAGAAGGACCGTCTACAGTTTTTTGAGTTGCTGTAGTAGCGTGAACTGTAGTCATAAGACCAGATTCGATACCGAACTTGTCGTTAAGAACTTTAGCGATAGGCGCTAGACAGTTAGTAGTACAAGAAGCGTTAGAAACGATGTCTTGGCCTGCGTAAGTGTCGAAGTTTACGCCGTTAACGAACATTGGAGTTGCGTCTTTAGAAGGGCCAGTCATAACAACTTTCTTCGCACCAGCAGTGATGTGCTTACGTGCAGTAGCGTCGTCAAGGAATAGACCAGTTGCTTCAGCAACAACGTCAACACCGATTGCATCCCATTTTAGATCTTCTGGGTTACGCTCAGCAGTAACACGTACAGTCTTACCGTTTACGATTAGGTTACCACCTTCAACTTCAACAGTACCGTTGAAACGGCCGTGAGTTGAGTCGTACTTAAGCATGTAAGCCATGTAATCTACGTCGATTAGGTCGTTGATACCAACAACTTCGATGTCATTACGTTCTTGTGCTGCACGGAATACGAAACGGCCAATACGGCCAAAACCGTTAATACCTACTTTGATAGTCATTATAGTTGCTCCACAACTTAATTTCTGATTAAAGATAACTGGTAGTAAAATTACAAAATCCAGTAAACATCTGCAACAGATAATCCGACTTAACTTGTTTAAAGTCAAAAAAAACTGTCGCTTTTTTTCACAATCACTTACAACTGATTAGTTTTTAGACGTGCTACTGCTTTTCATCCCTACCAATTGACGTAAAATAATCAAGACACGAGGTTATTGATGCTCAAATAACCCGAAATACTATGGTGAAAAAGTATGTGCTACAAAATCATAGGTACGCAAGTTTTTAGCGAAAAAAGTCAAAAATAATTATTACAAAAATGGAGAAGTTAAAGCGTGGTTGATAAAGCCCAAAATCTTGAGAAGCCTGACGAATACTGGAAAGACCAGTTGTCGGAAGAAGAATATTACGTTTGTCGCCAGAGAGGAACGGAAGCGCCTTTCTCTGGTAAGCTGCTGCATAACAAACTAACGGGTGACTACCATTGCACCTGCTGCAATGCGCTTCTGTTTAGTTCTGAAAATAAATACGACTCTGGCTGCGGGTGGCCAAGTTTTGATGCGCCAGTTAATGATCAGGCTATCCGTTATTTAGAAGATCTGAGTCACGGAATGATAAGAACAGAGATTCGTTGTGCTGCTTGTGACAGCCATTTAGGTCACGTGTTTCCTGATGGTCCACAGACGACTGGTGAGCGCTTTTGTGTGAATTCGGTGTCGTTAATTTTCAACAAAAAGTGAAAAAGTTGGTGGTAAACCACCAACTTTTGTTTGATAGCAACACTATTTCAAAGAGTTAGGGACTACGCTTTTTCGGTATTGTCCCTCTTTGATCGACTTAACTACGGTTGCTGCAATATCGTCCAGTTTCTCAAATTTCTCTTCATCAAAGCCATACAGCAATGCGAGTTCAGATTCGCTAGCGATAGGTACTTTGTATTCTTTACCGACCATAGCCCAAACATAGGCATGTTCTTTATCACCAGCGGCGTGATAGTTACTCGCCAGTGATTTAAAAATCTCGGTGTTGATCTTGTCTGGTTTACTTAACTCTAAAGCGTGATTAAGCAAAACGATGGTTTTTTCACGGTCTCGCGAAGTATAGAAAGTGGCTAATGCGTACTGTAACTCAGCGGTTTCTAGCTCAGGCTTTCCTTCCAACTGCAAAAACTCACGACGTGCTTTATGGTCACCCTCTTGACTCCATAAAAAGTACAGAGACTCTGGTGTGCGTTGGTTACGAAGTTCGGTCGCGATACGTTTTAAATCTTCTCCTGCATTCACCAGCGCATTGACTCGTCTTTGCTTGAGATCTGCTTGGTCAATCGCCTGAATTTGAGATGCGAGTTCTAAGCATTTTCGATAGGCAGTGGTGAGGTTGTATTCCTCAATTTTGTTTACTGGAGTTGGGTCTTTAAGTACTTCAAAGCGATGCCAGATCAGGTCGGTTCTGGGAATGCGGCATTGCCCGTCATTAACATTTAGTCTTTCACACTGCAGGGATGGATTGTCTGCACAAAGTTTGTCGGTGTTCTTTCTATTTTCAAAACATCCTGAAAGAGCTAAAGGCAGTGACAACACGAGAATGACTTTTATTATGTTCATAGTTTGGCCTGTTGACCTTATTTATAGAGATTCTTTTTGTAATGGATTGAACTGAGTAAATGCAGGAGCTATGCCACATCATGTTAGAAAAATGTTTAGCTTGTGATCCGTTACTCTTATTTATTTAGCTTGTCTTGACTCAATATGCCAGCAAGTTATTTTGGCGCAAATTGTTAAATTAGGAATACACCATGGACGCAAATCAACTTGTTGCTGCTATTACACCGGAAGCCTATGAGCGTTTATTGTTTGCTGTTGAAACAGGTAAGTGGCCTGAAGGTACTTCACTTTCTCAAGAGCAGCGAGATTCTTGTATGCAAGCTGTGATGTTGTACCAATCAAAACACAATAACAACGCTGACCATATGAGCATTGGTGTTGGTGGCGAAATGATCTTTAAGTCGAAAGCCGAATTGAAAAAACGTTTTCAAGATAATCAAAAAGATATCGTACGTATCAATCCTAATCACGAGTAGTGGTTACGGCAGGAAAAAGAAAACCCCGTATGTGAATACGGGGTTTTCTTACTTTAAAAGGTGCTCATTGAAGTTCAGCTAGCCGTTTAATTTAGGCATAGCAAACTATAGAGACATTTCGCCGCGCAGAACTTGCTGCATTTTTTGCTTCACTTCTTCGTAAGAGAGATCTTGGCTTAACAAGTAGTGAAGTTTTGCTAGCGCTGCTTCAGGGGTCATATCGTAACCACTGATAACACCTGCATCAGCAAGTGCACAGCCCGTTGCGTAGCCGCCCATATTGACTTTACCTGCTAAACATTGGGTTAGGTTTACGACAATAACGCCACGTTCTGAGGCATCTTTTAGCTGTGCCAGTAGTTCTGGATTTTGAGGTGCGTTACCAACTCCAAACGTGAGTAGAATCATCGCATTCACGGGTTGCAACAGGGTGTTGCGAATGACCTCGTGAGAGATGCCCGGATACATGGTGATCACACCGATAGGTTGCGGTGTAATGTGGTGTACGCGGAACTTGCCTTCAGGCACCTGACCAATTTGCACGCCGTTGCTGACATGAATATTGATACCCGCTTCGAGCAGTGGCGGAATGTTTGGTGAAGTAAACGCGTTGAAACCATCAGCATGAGACTTAGTGCTGCGGTTACCGCGCATCAAGTGATTGTTGAAGAACAGAGTGACTTCATTAATCGGGTAGTTTGCTGCGATGTGCAGTGCATTCAGCAAGTTAGCCTGACCATCCGAGCGTAGTTCTGCTAATGGGATTTGTGAGCCTGTCACAATGACTGGTTTACCCAAGTTTTCTAACATGAACGACAGCGCTGAAGCGGTATAAGCCATTGTGTCGGTGCCATGCAGAATAACGAAACCATCGTATTTGTCGTAGTTGTCTGCGATATCATCAGCGATTTTTTGCCAGTCTTCCGGCGTCATATCTGAAGAGTCAATCAATGGTTCGTACTCATGAACCGTAAACTCAGGCATTTCGTCACGATGGAACTCTGGCATATTTGCCAATTGCTTTTCCATGAATCCAGCTACAGGAACATATCCGTGTGAGGATTTCTTCATGCCGATAGTGCCGCCAGTGTAGGCGATATAGATATGTTTTCTTGCCATGATTACAACTACTAAAGGTGGTGGTAAATAGTGTGGCGATTATAACGAAAACGATTGTAATAAAAAGGGGCGCTGTGTATTTAGCGCCCCTGAAACGGAAATTTCGTGCTGCTAGTCTGACTATTGTACTTGGCAGGGCAGACAGAACGCGTATTGTCCTTTTGGATCGTTAAAGCTGCTTAGCAGGTTTGCATCGTTAATTAACTGGCTTGCTGCCGGTTGAAACGCTGCTGGAACCATGCTGGAAACATTCAAACCAAGACTTGCTTTGATCTGTCCAAACAGATCTTGCAGGATTTGCTGCGCCGGACTTAGCGGATCTGACACCCAGAACAGGTTGTAATCTTCTAATTTCGCCAGTTCAGCTGCGAGCTTAACGGCGTCATCAAAGTCACCCAGTTTGTCGACCAAACCAAATTTCTGCGCATCTTGTGCTGTCCAGACACGACCTTGAGCTACCTGATCAACCTGTTCAACGGACATGCCACGACTTTCACCCACGAGCGAGATGAAACGGTGGTAACCATGTTCAATGCCCATTTGCAGCGCTTTTTGTGCCCCATCGTTAAGGCCAGTCGTGATACCAATTCCTGAGAATGGAGTAGTACCAACGCCATCGGTAGAAATGCCAAGCTTGTTAAGACCTTTTTCAAAAGTCGTAATGACACTGAAGATACCGATTGAACCGGTGAGGGTTGTTGGCTGAGCAACGATTTTATCTGCACTCATTGAAATCCAGTAACCGCCGGACGCCGCTAGGCTCGACATTGAAACAACCACAGGTTTACCTGCTGCTTTTAATGCATCAATCTCGTTACGAATCACTTCGGAAGCAAAGGCGCTGCCTCCTGGGCTGTCTACTCGTAAAACCACTGCTTTGACGTTGTTATCATTGCGTGCTTGGCGAAGAAGAGCCGCAGTGCTGTCACCGCCGATACTGCCGCGAGGTTGAGAACCGTCCATAATTGTGCCGCTGGCAACCACAATTGCGATATCATCGTTGGTCGCATTCATTTGAGGCGTTACTGTTTGTGCATAGTCGTAATAGCTCACAGCGTTGTAGCTGTCTTTACCGTCGCTGCCAAAGGTTTTTGCAAGCTCAAGGCGAATTTGCTGGCGAGTTGCCAACTCATCAACGAGGCCAATGTTCAGTGACAACTGAGCTAAGTCACCCGATGTTTGTTCAAGAAGCGCAAGAAACTCATCCATGTTTGGTGTTAATACGTCTGCATCAATGCCTCTGTTGGTGGCAACATCATCGATATAGGCTCCCCATAACTGGGTTAACCAACGAGACGCCGATTCACGCGCTGCATCTGACATATCGTCGCGGATGAAAGGTTCAATAGCTGACTTGTACGTGCCGACTCTGAACACGTGAGTGTTGACGTCGAGCTTCTCCAGAAGAGTTTTGTAATACATGTTGTAAGCACTGTAGCCATGTAACAGAACCGCGCCATCAGGTGCCATAAACACTTTGTCGGCGTAACTTGCCAGATAGTATTGGCTTTGGTTGTACATGTCGCTCAGAGCAAAAACCGGCTTGCCAGAAGCTTTGAATTCATTAATGGCTTTCGCGATATAGCGCAATTTGGTCAGGTTGGTTTCTGGCATATTACGCAGCGCCAAAACCAAGCCAGTAACTTTATCGTCGTCTTTCGCGTGACGTAGAGTTTCAACAATATCGAAAAGCACGTTTTCTTTTGGCAGTTCTTTGCCTAATACCGAGCCTGTAACGGAATCCATTGGGCTTAAGTAACTGCTTTGCTCAACGATAGGGCCAGACAGGTTGAGTACTAGAGCAGATTTTTTCTCAACCACAGGTGCTGGGGTCTCATAAGCGTAAAGGAAATACACTAACGCGATACTGAGTAGAAAAATCAAGTTGGTAAGAGCGATACGAATGAAAGTGATTAGTTTCCAAATCCCTTTAAAAAGCAGCCCAATAAATCGGAATATTGTTTTCATTGTGTCTCCAGCAATGCCATCGAAATGCTTGTTAATATCACCAAAACAACACCTTGGAATATTAATTAAGTTGCATCGTACGTGATCTAGTATACGCAAACAACCGCAAGATTGATCGGTGTTACAAAAATGTAAACACTTGTTTGATTTTTGTGTGCGTGAGGAATAGTGTGGTCGGAAAACAATAACGATAAAGGTTAACTCTCCATGTACCCAAATCTGCTACAGCCATTGGATTTAGGATTTACTCAGTTAAAAAACCGAGTATTGATGGGTTCAATGCACACTGGTTTAGAAGACGAAAAAGAAGGTTTACATAAGCTTGCCGCATTTTATGAAGAACGGGCAAAAGGTGGTGTGGGCCTAATTGTGACGGGTGGATACTCGCCAAATCTTCGCGGACGTTTACATCCTTTTGGCGCCGAGTTTAGCAGTGTTAAACATGCTAAAGCTCATAAAGTGGTGACCGATGCGGTACATCAACATGGTGGTAAAATTGCGCTGCAACTTCTTCATGCTGGCCGTTATGCCATGCATCCATTCTCACAGAGCGCGTCTGCGATTAAGTCTCCAATCAGTAAGTTTGTTCCTAGCGAAATGACACCGCGCCAGATCCGAAAAACCATTCAAGCTTTTGCCAACAGTGCTGAGCTGGCTCAGCTCGCAGGGTATGACGGCGTCGAAGTGATGGGGTCTGAAGGCTACTTACTAAACCAGTTTATTTGTAAACGTACCAATATGCGTTATGACGACTGGGGTGGTAGTTATCTCAATCGAATCCGTTTCCCGCTTGAAGTGGTCAGAGCCATTCGTGAAGCGGTGGGTGAAGAGTTCATCATCATCTTCCGTTTGTCGATGCTGGACTTGGTTGAGCAAGGCAGCACATTTGAAGAAGTATTGATGCTGGCTAAAGAGCTAGAAAAGGCTGGCGTGACAATCATTAATACGGGTATCGGCTGGCATGAAGCACGGATCCCGACCATAGTGACGCAGGTTCCTCGCGCAGCATTTAGCTGGGTAACGGAGAAGATCAAACCTCATTTGTCGATCCCAGTGATTACCTGTAACCGTATCAATACTCCGGAAGAAGCGGAGAGCATTATTGCTTCAGGCAAAGCGGATATGGTTTCTATGGCTCGTCCATTCTTGGCAGACCCAGAATTTGTCAACAAAGCAGAGCAAGGTCGAGCAGCGTTTATCAATACCTGTATTGGTTGCAATCAAGCTTGTCTGGATAACGTGTTTAAAGGTAAACGCGCATCGTGCATGGTTAACCCGCGTGCCTGTTACGAAACAGAAATTGTGGTTCAACCTGCCAGTGTTAAGAAGACTGTGGCGGTGATTGGCGCTGGACCTGCTGGGCTGGCTTGTGCAACGACCTTGGCTGAGCGTGGGCATAATGTTGACCTGTTTGAAAGAAACGATCGCATAGGCGGTCAGTTCAGATTAGCGATGCAGATCCCGGGCAAAGAAGAGTTTCGTGAGACGATTCGTTACTTCGCCAACCGTATTGACGAAACAGGCGTGCGTTTGCATTTAAGAACCGAGGCTGATTTCTCTATGTTGTCGGAGTATGACGAAGTGGTCATGGCATCGGGTGTTGAACCTCGTAAAGTTGATATTGAAGGCTTGGAGAACAGCGAAAAAGTGGTGGACTACCAAACGCTGATTCGCGAAAAGACACCGGTAGGCAATAAAGTCGCGATCATTGGTGCGGGTGGTATTGGCGTTGATGTCGCAAGTATGATTACTGAGCCGTCCGACCATGATTTGGATGACTGGTTACATGAATGGGGCATAGACAAAGAGATTACTTACCCTGGAGGTTTGTATCCGTATCCGGATTCACGCAGTGAAAAAGAAGTGTGGTTGCTGCAACGCAGAAAAGGCAGTGTCGGCAAAGGGCCGGGCAAAACGACAGGCTGGGTTCACAAACGCACCTTAGAGAAGCGCGGCGTACACATGCTGGGCGGTGTTCAATATCAAGGTATTGATAGCCAAGGTTTTCACATCGGTGTCGATGGTGAATCAAAGCTTCTTGATGTAGATAAAGTGATTATTTGTGCAGGGCAGGTGTCAGTTCGTCCGTTTGAAGATAAATGGCCTGAACTGTCAGGCAAGCTCCATGTCATTGGTGGTGCTGAACTTGCGGGTGAGCTGGACGCGGTACGTGCTATTCGCCAAGGGGTGAAACTCGCGGTGTCTATTTAATCGCTGGTTAACACTAAAGAAAATGGCGCTGATTTAGCGCCATTTTTTATTCTCATAAATTTAAAGAATCACAGTCTTGTTGCCGTAGACGAATACGTGGTCATTGATCACTTTGTTCAGAGCTTTGCTTAGAACGTTCTTTTCTACATCACGTCCTGCCTGAGCCATATCTTGCGCACTGAATGTGTGATCGACAGGAATGACATCTTGCTTGATGATTGGACCTTCGTCCAAATCGTTAGTCACAAAGTGAGCCGTCGCACCAATGATCTTCACACCTCGCTCATAAGCTTGCTGGTATGGCTTCGCACCAATAAATGCAGGTAAGAAGCTGTGGTGAATATTAATGATTTTATGGTGAAACTTCTCAACAAAGCTTGGAGTCAGAACACGCATGTATTTAGCAAGAACAATATAGTCCGGTTGATATTGTTCGATCACTTCCAACAACTCTTTTTCATGCTCTTGTCGGTTAAGACCTTCGTGAGATACACAGTGGTAAGGGATGTCGAATCTCTCTGTTAAGGTTTGCAGTTTGTCGTAGTTACCCACCACAGCTGCGATATCCACATCTAAGCTGCCATCGTAGTTTTTCATCAGAATATCACCCAAGCAATGGGCTTCTTTGGTGACCAGTATCACAATACGTTTACGTGATGAACCGACCAATTTACGCTTTGCACCTTGAGGTAAAGCTTGGTCTAAGTCTGCCAATAGAGTGTGGTCATTGAAGTAGCCTTCAAGCTCGGTACGCATGAAGAAGTGACCACTGGTGTTGTCAACGAACTCATTGTTATGAATGATGTTTAGCTGATGCTTGTAACAGATGTTGGTGATTTTTGAGATAAGTCCTGGTGCATCACTGCAATGCGTTAGGAGAATTTTCTTTTCCATTAAATACGACTTCCGGGCGTGCAAATTTTTCATTCTTAGAAGAGATAGATTGGCTTGAACGGCAAACCAAATCCGAATTTGGCTTCTATAATTAATCTATTCTCCTAATGGTTTCAACTAATATAACTAGGCTCAGTGAATCCTCGGCTATTGAAAGCGTCTCCTCTGTTTGTACTTGTTTTGCGAAGGTGGTGTTTATGGACAAAGAATTACTTGCACGTAAATTGTACGTTGAACGTGTTATTTCATTGATGGGTGATCACAGTGTTGATGACGACATTTTAGAGTTTATGTGGGAGAGCAAAGCGTCACCAGAAGAGGCGGCGAAGGCGATGATGCCGCAAGTAGAACTAACTTCACTTGAAGTGGGTTCTAAGTGGCTAAACCGCTATTTGAATAGGAAATAGTTCCCTTATGTCAGGTGCGGCTTGGTTTCGTACCTGACACATTCTGTTTGGAATGTAAGTGCCTACCAATACCTTCTCAAACATAGGGGGTAACTGCATTCGCTCCTGACCTAAAAACCTGCCATAATCGCGCCAAAGTTATTATTTTTTTGACGTGGATGATCCAAAAAACCTTTTCTCAACAAGGCGCATTAGGCAAAGCCATTCCGGGCTTCCAGCCTCGACAAGCTCAAATCGATATGGCTCAGGCAGTTGCAAAAGCAATTGCTGGCGAATCGCAGTTGGTCGTGGAAGCTGGAACAGGAACCGGTAAAACCTTCGCTTATCTCGTGCCTGCGCTATTAAGCGGAAAGAAAACCATCATCAGCACGGGTTCTAAAAACCTGCAAGAGCAGCTGTTTCACCGTGATCTTCCCTTAATGGTTGATGCTCTGGGCTTTCACGGCAATGTCGCATTACTCAAAGGTCGCGCTAACTATTTGTGTTTAGACCGCCTGAGTAGGCAAATGGTTGAAAGCCACACCAATGATGCTGCTGACCCGCAACTGCTCACACAGCTGGTGAAGGTGAGGTCATGGTCCTCAGAGACCAGAAGCGGCGATTTAGGCGAGTGCGATGCACTGCCTGAAGACAGCATGATCATTCCAACCATTACTTCCACCAATGACAACTGTTTGGGTAAAGAATGCCCGAGCTATACCGATTGCTTCGTTAATAAAGCAAGACGTAAAGCGATGGATGCCGATATCGTGGTGGTCAACCATCACCTGTTCTTAGCCGATTTAGCGATTAAAGAAACGGGATTTGGTGAACTGATTCCAGAAGCGGAAGTATTTATCTTCGATGAGGCACATCAGTTGCCTGATATTGCCAGCCAATATTTTGGTCAGTCGGTGTCGAGCCGACAAATCCAAGATCTTGCTAAAGACATTGAAATTGCTTATCGCACCGAAGCCAAGGATATGCGCCAACTGCAAAAAGTAGGCGATAAACTTGTTCAGTCTGCGGCTGATTTACGCATTGTACTTGGCGATTCAGGGCACAGAGGTAACTGGCGAGAAGCGATGGCTTCCCCTTCTATTGCCCGTGAAATTGAACGTGTTAAAGACAGCCTAAATTTTGCGATAGAAGTACTCAAAATTGCTTTAGGCCGCAGCCAGCTGTTGGATGCAGCCTTTGAACGCGCCAACCTGCTCAAAGGCCGAATTGAAAGGGTATGTGATGTTTCTATTACGGGGTACTCGTATTGGTTTGATACCACGCCACGTCATTTTAGTTTGCATATTACGCCTCTTTCCGTTGCCGATAAGTTCCACGAACAGATAGAAATGAAGCAAGGAGCTTGGATATTTACTTCAGCCACGTTGGCGGTGAATGACGACTTCGGCCACTTTACTCATCGTTTAGGATTGCAGCCCGGAGAACAATTTTCTTTGCCGAGTCCTTTTGATTTTCAGAATCAGGCGAAGCTTTGTGTTCCAAGGTATCTGCCAGAGCCAAACAGTCCGGGGCTCGCTGACAAACTGGTACGTATGCTTTCTCCTGTGATCGAACAAAACCAAGGGCGCTGTTTCTTTTTGTGTACATCACACAGCATGATGCGCGAATTGGGCGATAAATTCAGAGAAACTCTGACCTTGCCTGTATTGATGCAGGGTGAAACCAGCAAGCAGAAAACGCTGGCTGAGTTTATGGAGTTAGGCAACGCCTTGTTGGTGGCAACCGGTGCTTTTTGGGAAGGGATTGATGTTAGAGGTGACACATTAAGCTGTGTTATCATCGACAAACTTCCGTTTACCGCTCCAGATGACCCGCTGTTAAAAGCGCGCATAGAAGATTGCCGTTTGCGAGGCGGAGACCCGTTTGCTCAGGTCCAGTTGCCAGAAGCGGTGATTACCTTGAAGCAGGGTGTTGGACGACTTATTCGAGACAAGAAAGACAAAGGTGCACTGATCATCTGTGATAATCGATTAGTGACCCGAGACTATGGCGGAATATTCCTTGCCAGTTTGCCTCCTATCCCGCGTACGCGAGATTTGGATGTGGTCAAAAGCTTTCTTGCACAATTATCAGAAACAGAAACAATTTAGAGATATTCATGAGCGCAAAAATTCTTGCCTTAGACACAGCGACAGAGCAGTGTTCAGTCGCCTTAATGGTTGGTGATAAAGTTTATTCTCGCAGTGAGTTTGCTCCTCGCGACCATACAAAAAAAATTCTGCCAATGGTGGATGAGGTTCTAAAAGAAGCAGGTTTAGCGCTGAGTGATTTAGACGCGCTTGCTTTCGGTCGTGGTCCGGGTAGCTTTACAGGCGTTCGAATTGGTATCGGAATTGCACAGGGTTTAGCATTCGGTGCGGATTTACCCATGATTGGTGTATCAACGTTAGCGGCAATGGCACAGGGTGCGTACCGTCAACACGGTGTGACTCACGTTGCGAGTGCGATCGACGCACGAATGAGTGAAGTGTATTGGGGCCGCTTTGAGCGTCAAGAAGATGGCAGTTGGAATGAAATCGACGCGGAATGCGTGATTCCTCCGTCTGTTTTAGCTGAAGAAGTTCAGAAAGATGATAAAACTTGGGCAAAAGTAGGTACAGGTTGGGAAGCTTACGCTGATGATTTGGCAGCGCTGCCACTGACATTGACCGAGAGCGAAATACTGTACCCAGATTCGCAAGACATTGTTTATCTCGCTCAGTTTGAATGGGCTAAAGGCAATACGACAGCAGTAGAAGACTCTAGCCCAGTGTATTTGCGTGACACAGTGGCATGGAAAAAGCTACCGGGACGTGAGTAAACGTAAGGTCGCGGATAAGCGTTGAGTTGAGAACAAGTCACTTGCAAGGGTAAGGTTAAGAACCTTACCCCACTTACTGTAGGAGCTTTATGGTTTCAATTAATGGATTGCCCGGCAATGTCTCGAATACCAACCGAACATCCAAGGCAAAGAAAAACAACGGGGTCAAAAAGGGTACTGAAGTTGCGACCAGAGCGACGAAAGTGGCTGAAGCCGTCTCGCACTCAATTCGTCCTGTTGATGAATCTGAAATCCATCGAGCTCAAGTTGAGTACGATTTACCGGAAGGCCGCTCCAGAAAAGCCATGGAAGCTTATATGGATGTGATGAATCGTGCTAAAAGAGAGGAACTAGCCCAGCTGTTAGGGGTCGATATTTATATTTGAACCATTTGCATCTTAAAGCCTAGCCTGAGAGGCCATCATGAAATCATTCACTTTACGCCACTTATTCGCCTTATCTGCCGTCTTTGTTATTTCCGCCTGTACCTCATTACCAACCGAACTGAACGCTTCCTCAGAAGAAACGGTTATTTCTGATTACAAAACATGGGTGGAATCCGGCACTGCGCAAGGTAGCGAAGTCCGATTAGGAGGTGTTATCGCCAATATTACCAACCTCAAAGACAAGACGCGTATTGAAGTGGTTAATGTACCGATTGATAGTGTCGGTAGGCCAAGCGTTAAGGTTGAGCCTCAGGGACGTTTCGTCGGTTACGTCAATGAGTTCTTAGATCCGGTCACTTTTGCAGAAGGTCGACTAGTGACGCTACTCGGCACTACGGCTGAACCTGAAACAGGCAAAGTGGGTGATTTCGAACATCAATACCCTGTGATGACAGTTAAAGGTTATCACTTGTGGCGTGTCGAAGAGCGCATCATCATGCAAGACAGCGGCCCTTATTTATATCACCACTGCTTAAGTTATTTCTGTCGTGATAGAGATGACATGTATCGTGAAGGCAGAGTAATACAAGAAGTAAAATGATGTTCAAACAGACTCAATACTCAATCCATAGCGGCAGGATAGCCGCAGTGGAAGTTGGAGATGCAAAAACGGCCGATGTATCGGTCGTTTTTATTCATGGTTGGCTAGACAACGCAGCGAGTTTTTTCTCGATCATGCAAGAGCTGGCAGAGGTTGCGCCTCAGTTACACCTTTGCGCAATCGATTTACCGGGGCATGGCTTGTCTGAGCATAAAAATGGCAGCAATTTTTACCCTTTTCACGACTATATCGATGATTTTTGTCAGTTATCGCTTAATTTCTCAGCAAACAAGCTGGTGATCGTAGGTCATTCTCTTGGTGCTTTGGTTGCAAGTTGCTATAGTGCCGCCTTTCCTGAACACGTGGACGGGTTAATTCAGATTGAAGGTTATGCACCTTTAGCTGAATCGGCTGCCGAAAGCGTTGCAAGAATACGTCAGGGAGTGATGAGCCGTCAGCGTTTACGCAAAAAGCCACAACGTGGCTATGACGATATATCACAAGCGATAGAGCGTCGTTCGATGGCTAACCATATTAATCCTGAGTTGATCGCTCCCATTGTCGAACGGGGTATCAAACAGGTCGATGGTAAATGGCACTGGCGCCATGACGTGCAGTTGAAAAGTGAATCTTTATATCGGATGTCACCGCAACATGCGGCTGAAATTATCAATGCGATTCAATGCCCTCATCGATTAATCCTCGGTGAGCATGGTTTTCAAAGTTTAAAGCAACATCGCAACATTTCGGAGCAAAATAGCCCTGAGACGTTCACTGTTTCTGGTGGTCATCATTGCCATTTAGAACAACCAGAGCAGGTTGCAGAACTAATTTTTGGCGTAGTTAACAAAATTTAAACAAGTGTTTGAGTCTTTTCGTGCTCAAGCATCGAGGCTGTGCTGTAATAAGCGCCATAAAAATAATGGCGCGACATAAAGTCAATCCACCAAAAGAAGGTCATTGACGACAAATTGCCAGCCAATAACGAGGAGTATTACTGTGGATAAACCTTGGCTTTCACGTTACCCAAGTGAAGTACCAGAGACCATTAATCCAGATCAATATCCATCATTGGTGGAAATGTTCGAACAATCGGTCAATCGATTTGCTGATCAGCCTGCTTTCATTAACATGGGCACGGTAATGACTTATCGCAAATTGGAAGAGCGTAGCCGAGCATTTGCTGCGTATCTGCAAAACGATTTGAAATTAAAGAAAGGCGATCGCGTAGCGTTAATGATGCCAAACCTTTTGCAATATCCGGTTGCGTTGTTCGGTATTTTGCGTGCAGGTCTAATCGCAGTTAACGTGAACCCTCTTTACACTCCTCGCGAGTTGGAACACCAGCTAAATGATGCAGATGCGCGAGCGATTGTTATTGTTTCCAACTTTGCCAGCACGTTAGAAAAAATTGTTGAGAATACACAAGTTAAACATGTGGTTCTGACCAGTCTTGGTCAGATGCTGCCACGTGCAAAAGGCACTGTGGTTGATTTCGTGGTGAAGTACGTAAAAGGAATGGTGCCTAAGTATCATCTTCCTGGTGCGATTTCTATGCGTAAAGCACTGCATAAAGGTCGCCGTCAACAGTATGTGAAACCTTTTATGGCGGGTGATGATATTGCTTTCCTTCAATATACCGGTGGTACTACGGGTGTTGCGAAAGGTGCAGTGCTAACGCACAGAAATATGATTGCCAACGTCTTGCAGGCAAAAGGTGCCTACGGTGCGGTATTGCGTGAAGGGCGTGAACTAGTGGTTACGGCGCTGCCGCTTTACCACGTATTCGCTTTAACGGTGAACTGTCTGCTGTTTATTGAAATGGGTGGCAACAACCTGCTCATTACCAACCCGAGAGACATTCCGGGGTTCGTGAAAGAGTTACAAAGAACACCTGCGACCGCTATTACAGGGGTAAACACCTTGTTTAACGCGTTGGTGAACAATGAAGATTTCCATGAGCTGGATTTCAGCAATCTGAAATTGTCTGTTGGTGGCGGTATGGCTGTACAGCGCGCTGTTGCTGAAAAGTGGAAAAAGATCACCGGTATCCATTTGCTCGAAGGTTACGGTTTAACAGAATGTGCTCCATTAGTAACAGGCAACCCTCACAACCTCACTGAATATACAGGTGCGATTGGTTTACCTGTACCGTCAACGGAAGTTCGTATCGTTGATGATGAAGGTAAGGTATTGCCGAATGACCAAGTGGGTGAACTGCAAGTACGTGGCCCGCAGGTTATGCAAGGTTACTGGCAGCGTCCTGAAGCGACCAAAGAAGTGTTGGATGAAGATGGCTGGTTATCAACGGGTGACATCGTAAGATTTGACGAAAATTACTTGCTGCATATTGTTGATCGCAAGAAAGACATGATTCTGGTTTCTGGCTTTAACGTCTATCCGAATGAAATTGAAGATGTGGTTGCGCTGCATGGAAAAGTTCTTGAAGTGGCCGCGATTGGTCAGGCTCATGAAATTTCAGGTGAAGTAGTGAAGATTTTCGTGGTTAAACGTGACCCGAGTTTAACTAAAGAAGATGTCATCGAGCACTGCCGTGAGTACTTAACAGGCTACAAAGTGCCTAAGTTAGTCGAGTTCAGAGATGAGCTGCCAAAAACTAACGTTGGTAAGATCCTGCGTCGCGTATTGCGCGAAGAGAACGACGCAGCCTTAGCTAAAAGTGCGTAACCTTATATTTAATGATGTTACAATGCCGACCTAAACCGTCGGCATTTTTGTTCCCGTGGAGATCATGCTGATGCCGAAAAGGGAAACTCATAGTGAGCCATTTGTGAATTATCAGATTATTACCCAGTTTAACGAACTAGAGCGTGTGTGCTTATTAGCACGAGATGCCGATGTCGTTATGCTCGATACCGAATTTGTTCGTACCCGTACTTTTTTCCCGCAGTTAGGACTTATCCAACTGTTTGACGGGGAAAGTCTGTCCTTGATTGATCCGCTTACCATGGACGACATGTCGCCATTTACCGAATTACTCAAAGATACCTCCGTTCTTAAAGTGCTTCATGCCTGTGGTGAAGATTTGGAAGTATTCCAGAATGCCTTCGGTTGTGTACCATTTCCAATGGTCGATACCCAAGTGATGGCAGCTTTTCTCGGTTACGGCCTTTCAACAGGCTTTGCTTCTTTGGTGAAGGATCTGCTGGATGTCGAGCTAGATAAAAGTGAATCTCGCACTGACTGGTTGGCTCGTCCTTTATCACAAAAGCAGCTTGATTACGCCGCAGCGGATGTTTTCTATTTACAGCCAATGTATGAGCAACTGTTAGAGAAAGTGACTCAAGTTGGCTGGTGGGACGCAGCGCAGCAGGAATCAGAATTGCTGGTAGAGAAACGCATTAAGTCAGTCAATCCTGATTACGTGTATTTAGATATCAAAGGCGCATGGCAGCTTAGTCCTAAAGAGCTGGCGATCTTAAAACCGCTGGCCACATGGCGTTATCAGGAAGCAGTGAAACGCGATTTAGCGTTGAATTTTGTGGTGCGTGAAAATGAGCTGCTGACTATTGCTCATCTGGCACTGCGCAGTCCTAAACGTATGATCGAAGAGGGTGTAGATCCACACGCTGTTCGCCGTCACAGCACTAAGCTGATTCAAATCGTCAAAGATGCAATGCAAACACCGGAAGATTACTATCCAGAGAAGATCGTCCCTTTGATGGATTATCCGGGTTATAAGCAACTGTTTAAGAAGCTCAAAGATGAAGTGAAGGCGGTGTCTCAATCAACAGGTCTTGCAACGGAATTTTTGGCATCGAAAAAACAGCTGAATCAACTATTAAGTTGGGTCTGGAATAACGAGCGTGATCCTGAGCATCTTCCTGATGTGATGAGTGGATGGCGTCTGCCTATTCTTGGTGAACGCTTAGATAAACTGGTGAATTAAGCGTGTAGCGCTTTTGCGAATAGAAATGAAACAGCCGACAGTGAAGTGTCGGCTGTTTTTTTATGATAATCGCGAATTATTTTTCGTCGTCTGGAAGCTTAACGTTCAGCTCCAGTACTGAAATATCATCATCCTTGTGCTCAAAAGAGAGCTCGACCATTGACGGGTCTATTGCCACGTATTTCGCAATCACTTTAAGAATATCGTCTTTTAACTGCGGTAAATAAGTTGGCGCAGGATCATTCTGGCTACGACGCTCTGCCACAATAATCTGTAAACGTTCCTTCGCTAAACTTGCGGATGTTTTTTTCTGTGGTTTGAAAAATTCAAGTAAAGACATAGTCGCTGTTTAGCCCCCAAAAAGTCGTTTAAAGATGCCTTTTTTCGGCTCGGTTAGGAAACGGAATTCGATTTGTTCGCCAA
The DNA here is from genome assembly GCF_013041605.1 of Vibrio plantisponsor. Classification (GTDB taxonomy): domain Bacteria; phylum Pseudomonadota; class Gammaproteobacteria; order Enterobacterales; family Vibrionaceae; genus Vibrio; species Vibrio plantisponsor. The sequence continues at coordinate 164,901 of NZ_JABEQC010000010.1, forward strand.
GTAGGCGTGATACGGTGTCATCGTATGCCTGACCTGCATCAGACTGCTCGTCGAAAATAACTGGAACACCTTTGTTTGATGCATTCAGTACCGCTTGGCTCTCAGGAATAACACCCAATAGAGGCACATGCAGAATTTCTTCAACATCTTGTACACTCAGCATTTCGCCCTGATTAACACGCGTTGGGTTGTAACGAGTCAAAAGCAGGTGCTGCTTAATAGACTCCATGCCTTGTTCTGCGCGCAGTGACTTAGAATCTAGAATGCCGAGAATACGGTCTGAGTCGCGCACAGAAGAGACTTCTGGGTTAGTTGTTACAATCGCTTCATCTGCATAGTAAAGCGCCATCAAAGCACCTTGCTCAATACCTGCTGGAGAGTCACAAATGATGAAGTCAAAGCCCATTGCTTTTAACTCATCAAATACGCGTTGCACACCATCTTTGGTCAACGCATCTTTATCGCGAGTTTGAGAAGCAGGGAGGATGAACAGGTTCTCGTTACGTTTGTCTTTGATCAGTGCTTGGTTCAGTGTTGCTTCACCATTGATAACGTTGACGAAGTCATACACAACGCGACGTTCACAGCCCATAATCAAATCAAGATTACGCAAGCCGATATCAAAATCGATAACCGCTGTCTTTTTACCTTTTAAAGCCAAGCCTGACGCAATCGCTGCGCTAGATGTGGTTTTACCCACACCGCCTTTACCCGACGTTACGACAATAATGCGTGCCATTTTTATAATTTCCTTTAAAACCTAAATTGCGAGAGATTCGAACAGGAGTGAGTCATCATTCATACTCAGCATGACTTTCTGCTGCCAAAACTCACTTTCGATCTGATCGCTAAGCCAGTAATTTCCAGCAATGGAGACTAGCTCAGCTTGTAAATCGTGACAAATAATACGTGCTTCTTTTTGACCGCTCGCACCTGCAATAGCGCGTCCACGCAGTGTGCCGTGAATATGAATAGAACCATCGGCAATCACTTCAGCACCCGCGCTGACATGGTTAAGAATCACCAAGTCGCCATCTTTGGCATACACTTGCTGACCGGAGCGAATAGGGGTGCGTACTACTTTGGTTGGTGCCATTTTCGCTGGCGCGTTAGCAGGGCTGTTACTGGCGGTCATCACGGCAAAACCCGCTTCAGACGCGAGCGTTTGGCTGCGTTTATCTTTGCAGCCGGAAATACCAACAGGAATTAAGTTTGCCTCGCTGATACCGTTTTTCAGTTGCACAAAATCGATGTCTCCGTCGACCTTAGCAATATTGATAACAACGGGAGCATTTGCAAAAAATGCAGGCGCTTGCGCGATTTTTTGTTTGAGAAAATCTATAGTGTTGGTGATGTGATTGTCAGAAAGGTGTAAAACTGACAAAGTAAAACTACTACCTTTTAGGTCAGGTGTATTAGACATTGAAACGTTGACCTCATAAACTCTTGGCTAGGCGTTGCCTGAGACTAGGGTTGTCATGTTATATTCAGCGCCCATGCTCAGCAAGTTATCTTGCGGTTAATTAAGTGATTTGGTCGCATTTTTGTCGAATCTTGACCATTTCTAGACAAAACTCGTCATTAGTACGTGTTATTTACAATAAAAGGCTCATCATGCTTTGTTCTATCTACAAAAGTCCTAAGAAAGAAGGCACCTATCTCTATATTCCAAAAAGAGATGATTTCTCACAGATCCCAGAAGCGCTGATGCAAACATTCGGCAAACCGATATTTGTAATGCTGGTTAATCTGGAATCACGCCAATTAGCTCAGGTAAATGTGGAAAAAGTCAAAGCGTCGCTGGATGAACAAGGTTTCTTCTTGCAATTGCCGCCACCACCAGTGAATCTATTAGAACAACATAAAGAAAGAAAAGCTCAGAACAATCCTGAGTGAGAATACTCAAGGAGGCTAGGTTGAGAAAATTATTATCAGTGGTTTTGGGGTTAAGTCTTTCTGCGCCCGTATTGTCGAACGAATTGAGTTTCGAACAGTATGTTGAAGGACTGAAACAACAAGCCCGCGAAGAAGGTATTTCAGAGCAGATTCTTCAGTCTGCTTTTACCAACGTAGAATACAAGCCTCGTGCAGTTGTTGCTGACCGTAATCAGCCAGAGAAAAAGAAAACGCTGGATGAATATATTCCAAGTGCCGTACCGGATTGGAAAGTAAAACAAGCTCGTGCCTTGTATGAAAAACATTACAAAGAGTTGAGCCGCATTGGCGAACAATACGGTGTTCAGCCTCGTTTCATTGTTGCCTTGTGGGGTGTGGAAAGTAATTTCGGTGCCAATATGGGGCGCTTTAGCGTTATTGATGCTTTATCAACTATGGCCTACGAAGGCCGACGCGAAGAGTTCTTCCGAAAAGAGACCATGGCTGCGCTGCAAATTCTTCAGCAAGGTCACATTAAACCTGATGCGATGAAAGGCTCTTGGGCTGGCGCGATGGGGCAATGTCAGTTTATGCCAAGTTCATTCTTAGCCTTTGCTGCCGATGGTAACAGTGATGGCAAGAAAGATATTTGGGGCAGTAAGTCGGATGTGTTTGCTTCAACGGCGAACTATTTAAGTCAGTCTGGTTGGGATGATAAATACACTTGGGGTCGCCAAGTCAAAGTGCCTCATGGTTTAGATAAAAACCTCGAAGGACGTCAGCCAGAGAAAGGCAAATACTTACGCGAGTGGAACGAGCTGGGTATTACTCGCTATGACGGCAAACCACTTCCAGCCCTCAGCGATGATATTAAAGCGTGGCTGATTATGCCTGATGACGAAGATGGTCGTACGTATCTGGTTTACAACAACTACAACGTGCTGATGAAATGGAACCGTTCATACTACTTTGCGTTAGCAGTCAGCCATTTGGCGGATAGAATCGTGTATTAGTCTTAAGCGACATGCAGTAAAAATAGAAAAGGGCTCTTAGAGCCCTTTTTCGTATCTATTTGGTTACTTATTTCTTGGTGTGAAACTGTTCGCACGCAATCATAGTATTCTCAATCAAACTTGCTACCGTCATTGGGCCTACACCACCCGGTACTGGTGTAATAAAGCTTGCATTGCTGCGAGCCACGTCATACTCAACGTCACCCACCAGTTTGCCACTCTCTAGGCGGTTGATACCGACATCGACCACTACTGCACCTTCTTTGATCCAAGCACCCGGAATGAAGTTTGGCTTACCTACTGCGACAACTAAGATATCCGCTTGGCGAACATGACCTTCAAGATCTTTGGTGAATCGGTGACAGGTCGTTGTTGTACAACCAGCAAGTAACAGCTCCAGTGTCATTGGACGACCAACAATGTTTGATGCACCAACAACAACGGCGTGTTTACCGCGCATAGGGATATTGTAACGGTCTAAAAGGGTGATGATACCTTTTGGTGTACATGAACGCAGTTTTGGAATGCGTTGAGCCAAACGTCCAACGTTGTATGGGTGGAAACCATCCACGTCTTTTTCTGGGTGAATACGCTCTAGTACGTGAGTTGAATCGATACCAGCGGGCAGAGGAAGCTGAACAAGAATGCCATCGATTTCTGGGTCTTGGTTAAGTTGGTCAACCAAATCCAATAGTTCTGTTTCTGAAGCCGTTGCTGGTAAGTCGTAAGACTTAGAAACAAAGCCCACTTCCTCACAAGCGCGTCGCTTACTGCCAACATAAACTTGTGATGCAGGGTCTTCACCCACAAGCACTACTGCTAGTCCCGGAGCACGTAATCCAGCTTCTGTTCTAGCTTTTACTCGTGCTGCAACTTCAGAACGCACGGTTTTAGAAATAAGTGTTCCATCAATATTTTGAGCAGTCATGACTTTCCTTCACATTTATAGCGAAAATTTTTGCGCGCATTGTCGCAGAAATTTTGATGAACATCTATAAGCAAACGTTTGCTTTGTTGTATTTTTCGGCGCTTGTCCGTCGAGTGGTAAATTTTTAGGCATTTAAATCAGAAACTAAGATAAAGCCGTTGATTTACCATCTTTAACTCGTATAATCCTTTCCCTGTAGCGCGCCCTTAGCTCAGCTGGATAGAGCACCTGCCTTCTAAGCAGGTGGTCACAGGTTCGAATCCTGTAGGGCGTGCCATTATTTTAGACCTCGGTATGTTAACTCTGCCGGGGTTTTTTATTTGTCTATATCTCATCTCTCTTTCCCTTCAGTGTCAATGGACTATGGCTAGTTACGGATTTTTTAAATCTGTCTTATTCTTAGTGACCATATTTATAGTGCTACCTTTTCCTCTATAACTGAAACCGAACTCCTTTGTTTTAAATGCGTGAGATATTTTACGTATAAATTTGGGGGGGATGTTTTCAATTGCGATGATGACTAAACCAAGTGAGCTGTTCTTTAGTGTTTTTCACTGTTTGTGGGTGCTGAAACGTGTTCAATCGAAAGTGTTGGTTGTAACTTCTTAAATATCAATGAATAGTATCAATTGTATTTCGTTGTTCATGGAGAGAGTCGAATCTATGGATGTTTGTAATGAGTCACAAGCCTAAATGTTATAAGAGGTCAGACTTGTTATTTATTAAGCGTCATCAATTCCGTGAAGGTTCTTATTGAGTCATCTTACCTTGTCGTTAGTCTCAGTGTTTGAATTTAACTCTTTGAAATTTATTGGTAAATTATTTTTGCGATTAGAGTGTTTAGTGAGGATTAGTAGTTTTCTGAAATCAAGTTCTCGTTAAGTAATCATTCATTCTAAAAATGACGTTGAGTTTGGTTATTTATACCTATTTACCTCACTTCTCTTTTGTTGTGTAATCCGGCCTTTGATTTTTTTATTTTCACTAGCACTTTTAAGAAACAAGGAATGAGATGAATACGCAAGTACAATCGCAACCCAAAGGGTTTTGGTCTGGTCTAGCACTGTGGAAAAAAATATTGATAGGTATGGTTGCAGGTCTCGTGGTCGGTACCATTATGGGACCTAGCGCTGCCATATTGAAACCTATTGGGACACTTTTTATCAACGCGATTAAAATGTTGATTGTCCCTCTGGTCTTTTGCTCACTTATTGTTGGCATCACCTCAATGAAGGACACTCGTAAGATGGGACGTATTGGTGTAAAAGCTATCGTTCTTTATATGGGCACAACGGCAGTGGCTATTGCAATCGGTATGGGGCTTTCCTCAATATTGGAACCGGGTGCTGGTCTAAATATGGTTGCGAAGAACCTCGAAGACAGTGGCAAAGCGGCTCCAGAACTTGTTCAGACGCTATTGGCGATGATTCCGCAAAACCCCGTGAACGCAATGGCGGCAGGTAATATTTTGCAAATTATTGTATTCGCTGTTGGTCTGGGTGTTTCTTTAGTTTTAGTTGGAGAAAAAGGCGAGCCCGCAGTTAAAATTTTTGAAAGCCTAGCTGAAGCTATGTATAAGCTTACTGAAATTGTGATGACACTTGCTCCTTACGGTATTTTTGGCCTGATGGCTTGGGTTGCAGGCACATATGGCTTAGATGTACTTCTGCCTTTGATTAAAGTGATTGCGGCGGTATACATTGGCGCGTTAATTCACATTCTCGTTTTTTACTCTGGTTTACTGAGTATTTTAGGCCGCTTAAATCCTATCAACTACTTGCGCGGTATTACTAATCCAGCAGCCGTTGCGTTTACCACTTCTAGTAGTTCAGGTACTTTACCAGCCACTATCAAAGCATCTCGTGAAGAATTGGGTGTTTCTGAAGGCGTATCAAGCTTCGTGCTTCCTTTGGGTGCAACTATCAATATGGATGGTACTGCTTTGTACCAAGGCGTTTGTGCTCTGTTTATTGCACAAGCGTTTGGCATTGATCTTGAAACATCAGACTACTTGACCATTATCCTGACGGCGACTTTAGCTTCTATTGGTACCGCAGGTGTTCCAGGTGCTGGCCTCATAATGCTGTCTCTAGTTTTGAGCACTGTTGGCCTGCCAATTGAAGGTTTAGCGATTGTTGCAGGTATTGACCGTATTCTTGATATGGCGCGTACGACAATCAATATCTGCGGTGACATGATGGTTGCTGTACTGGTAGCCAAGAGTGAAGGTGAACTAAGCGAAGATACTTATCACGCTTCTTAAGTTCATTATTGTTGTGTAATAAAGAGCCAGCGGAGTGATTCGCTGGCTCTTTTTCTAGCTAAGAATAACCCCAAGGAAAATCAATATTATTCCCCAAAGATGGTACAGCTGCACATATTCACCAAGAAAGAGGGCTGAGAGCATAGCGCCAAACACAGGAATCAAGTGAACGGAAAGGCTGGCTTTTGCAGGGCCAAGCAGTTTCACGCATTGCATATAAAGCAAGAAGGCACCTATAGAAGGGAAAATCCCGATATAAAGCAAACTCATAATGGAGTGGGCATTCCAAATCGGATATTGGCCTGAATACACCTCCCATAAATAAAACGGCAGCAGAGCCAGTATCGCTAATATCATTTGCACTGACATTAAACCGAGTCGATTGATACTCGGGGGCAATTGTTTAAGGCCGATGGTGTATATCGCCCAACAAACCATGGCTAAGAAAATAATAAAATCACCATGGTTGATGTTGAGTGCGAGAAGGTTGTTCCAGTCGCCAGCACTAACGATGGTCAGTATGCCGCATAGGGAAAGAGTAATCCCCAGACAGAGCCGCCAAGTGATCGCGAGGCCAAAAAACAGAGCGCCAAAGATGCTGATCAGAATAGGAATAAAGGCGTTCAGTAAAGTGCCGTTGGTTGCCGGTGTCGATTGCAAACCAAGATAGATAAAAGAGTTAAACGCGGCAAAGCCTGTAATCGAGGTGACCAGCGTTAAACGCCACTGCTCAATATAGAGCCTCCATTCCTTAAAAATGTACTTATACGAAAAAGGCAGCAATAAGATGCTTGCCAGAACCCAACGGCTGAAAGAAAGGGTTACTGGCGGAATTTCATCGCGAACCGCACGACCGACAATAAAATTGCCCGCCCAGAAAAGCGGTGGCAGCAGGAAGAAAAACACGATCACCGCTCGCGATTTAGAAAGTTTTCTGACTCCCGTATTTAAACGACCTAACTCAAAAATAGCCATATACCGACACCCATCATCAACGTTCCCGAAATACGGTTCATTAGCTTCACGTTTTGAGTTTTTCCAAGTGCGCGTTTCAAACCTTTACCACCAGTTGCGTAAAGCGTCATACAGACGAACTCGGACACAAGAATAATGGATACCAGAAAAATAAGTTGCGGCGTCAGACTGATGGATTGGTCGATAAAAGGAGGCAGCAAAGAGATCATAAAAGCCCAACCCTTAGGGTTAGCAATAGCGGTAATAAAACCTTGAGCGGTCAACTCCCAGTTGCTGCCTTTGTATGCTTGTTCACTGTCAACATTTAATGCGAGTTTGCCTCGTGATAGCCACATTTGCACGCCGAGGTAAAAAAGGTAACAAGCACCAATCAACTTGAAGATAGTGAATAGCCAAGGATAGGTAAGCATGATAGCTGCAATACCCACAACTGCGGAAACCGCTACGACAGCGACCCCTACCAATTCTCCGGCCATCATCCAAAGCGTACGTTTGTAGCCGATGGTCATACCCAAAGTGAGCGCAAGTGTCATGCACATACCCGGGGTGATAGAAACGAAGAAAAAAGTAGGAATAAACATTCCTAACAGCGCGGTATTCATAGAGATTTCCATATCTTGAAAGTAGGAGAACAACAATAAGCGTTGAACGTATGCCGATCAATATTTGTTTGATGTGGTTCGCAGAAAAATTAGGATTAAAGTGAGATTCAAACAAAAACGCACAGTAACCACTGTGCGTTTTTACTTTCTTATTAGTTGCGTTCACTGCCTAGGATTTGGGCTGTGTGAATCCGCCGTAGAGATCCATTCTGCGATGACGAAGATTAGTCACCGAGCCTTCGGTATTGAGCTGTTTTAGTTTGTCTAAATCGACATCAGCGAAGATTATCATCTCAGTATTTGGGCTGGCCTCAGTGATTGTCGCATCGTGCGGAAAATAGACATCGGATGGAGAAAACACTGCCGATTGTGCGTACTGAATATCGACGTTATCTACGCGCGGCAAGTTACCGACACTGCCGCCAATGGCAACATAGCACTCATTCTCAATAGCCCTAGCTTGTGAGCACAGGCGAACCCGTTGATAGCCGTTTTTAGTATCAGTCCAGAAAGGAACAAAGATAATTTGCACATCCTGTTCTGCCATCATTCTGCCCAGCTCAGGAAATTCGCTGTCATAACAAATCAGAATGCCGACACGTCCTGCGTCAGTTTCAAACACCTGTACTTTGTCACCACCGTCGATAACCCAATCTCGCTTTTCATGCGGAGTGATGTGGATTTTACTCTGCTCATCAATGGTTCCGTCGCGATGAAGCAAATAGGCCACGTTGTAGAGAATCCCGTCTTCCAGCACAGGCATACTACCGGCAATGATATTGATGTTGTAAGTCACCGCTAATTCAGAGAAACGGAGTTTGATTTCTTCACTGAATGACGCAAGAAAGCGAATCGCCTCTACCGTATTTTGATCGTTTTTCAGTCCCATTAAGGGCGCATTGAAAAATTCAGGGAAGAGGGCGAAATCTGCTTTGTAGTTGGAAAGAGAATCAACAAAGAATTCCGCTTGATCCATTAAGTCTTCCACACTGGTCACAGCGCGCATTTGCCACTGAACAATACCAATTCTGACCAGCGTTTTTTCAATGTCGTGAATCGAGATAATGTCATCTTCATAAAAGAAGTTGTCCCATTCCAATAAGGTGGCGTAACCGCGTGAGCTGTCATCTTCTGGCAGGTAATGACGCATGATACGTTTAACATCAAAATCATTAGAAAGCTGGAAAGAGAGAATCGGGTCGTGGATTTCGCGGCGTTTGATTTTCTCTATGTACTCGGTAACTGGCATGGTGTTGGCGTAAGCGCCGTATCCGGGAATTCTTCCGCCAGCGAGAATGGCTTTCAAATTGGTACTACGACAAAGCTCTTTGCGAGCCGCATATAGGCGTCGTCCCAAACGCAGACCACGATAATCAGGATGCACAAACACATCTAATCCGTAGAGCGCATCACCGTTGGCTTTGTGTTGAATAACATTATTTTCGTTGACTATGTCTGTATAGACATGGGGGAGAGAGAAGCGGTTGTAATCGACTTTGATTGTGAGAGCGGCGCCAATGATTTTACCGTCGTCTTCGATACAAATTTGTCCATCCGGAAACTGGTGAATCAAATCCATAATTGTCATGCGTGGCCAAGCTCCGCCCACGTCATGAAAAACTAAATCCATTAGCTCTGCTAATTCTGGATAGTCGCTTTTTTCAATCACGCGCAGCGTTAGGCGCGGCGTTGGATTTCTCATTCATCCTTATCCTTCTATTGCTGTCCTTTTTTCATACTGGACAATTTAAAGCTTCAATACAAGGGCTAATGCGGTAAAGGCTTTGCCGATAGGTAAGGTTTCTCTGTCTATGTTGCTAGGTTCAGGTCGCTACTTCTAGAAACTCATTTCAATGTGTCACTTACGTTGTAACAAAAATTTAATCTGTCTAGTTATTGCTCATTAGCGAAATTTTCATCATATTGTCATTACATTGTCATATTTATCGAGGAGAGCATTATGCATGTAGAAATGATTCAACCAACTCTTTTAGGCGTTATTGGTCGCACGCTAGTGTTTTCCTTAGTTGCGGTAGTAAGCGTATTCGCTCTGATTTAACCGTTAATCAGCAAGTGACACTAAGAGCCCCAAACAAAGTTGGGGCTTTTTTATCTCTGTTTTATATAACCTAGTATTTAACTCAGGTATTTGCTAACGTTCGAACAAATAAATCAGCGCAATCGATCCTTGTGAGAAATGTTATGTCGTTCTGGGATACCGTCACATTGACGACTCGTTTTAGCGAGTTACCTAAAGCTTTTTACACACCTATTGACCCTCAGCCATTGCGTAATACTCGTTGGGTGACTTGGAACAGCGATCTAGCCAAGCACTATGGTTTTCCTGACAAACCGAATGACGAACTCTTACAGGCTTTTTCAGGGCAGGCAGTGCCGGAGCAGTTTGCTCCGCTGGCGATGAAGTATGCTGGTCACCAGTTTGGCGTTTACAACCCTGATTTGGGTGATGGACGTGGGTTATTATTGGCAGAAATTGCGTCGAAAAGCGGTCAAGTTACGGATATTCATATTAAAGGTGCGGGCTTAACACCTTATTCGCGAATGGGCGATGGGCGTGCTGTATTGCGTTCGTCGGTGCGCGAATATTTGTGCAGTGAAGCGATGGCTGGGCTGGGAATTGCCACTACCAGAGCGTTAGGTTTAATGACCAGTGACACACCGGTTTATCGTGAAAAACAAGAGTACGGTGCGTTGTTGATTCGTATGGCTGACACTCATGTTCGTTTCGGCCATTTCGAGCATTTCTTTTATACCAATCAGTTAGATCAGCAAAAACTCCTCGCTGACAAAGTGATTGAGTGGTATTTCCCTGAATGCGCCGGACAAGAAAATCCGTACGCCATGATGTTCAATCAAATCGTGGATAAAACAGCATTGATGATTGCGCAGTGGCAAGCCGTGGGTTTTGCGCATGGGGTAATGAATACCGACAATATGTCTATTCTTGGGCAGACTTTTGATTATGGTCCTTTTGGCTTTTTAGATGATTATCAGCCTGAATTTATCTGCAACCATTCGGACTATCAGGGGCGCTATGCCTTTGATCAGCAACCGAGAATTGCGTTATGGAATTTATCGGCACTGGCACATTCTTTATCGGCGTTAATTGAGAGAGAAGATCTTGAACAGGCGTTGAACCAATACGAAGTTCAGCTCAATGGTTACTTTAGCGAAATGATGCGTAAAAAACTTGGCCTGTTAACGCGTTTACCTGAAGATGGCGCCATTTTTGACACTATGTTTGAGCTTTTGGCTGCAAATAAGGTCGACTACACCCGATTCTTCCGCCAGATTTCTATGTTGGATAAAGCGAAGCCACAAGAGGTGATTGACCTGTTTCTCGATCGCGAGCAAGCCACTAAGTGGCTGGACTCGTATCTCGCTCGCTGTGAGCGCGAGTTAAATAGTGAAAGTGAACCTGTGAGCACGGCACAACGCTGTGAGAAAATGCGTCAGGTAAATCCCAAATACATTTTAAGGAACTATTTGGCGCAGATCGCGATAGATAGAGCCGAAGAAGGCGATTTTTCAGAGTTAGAGCGCCTAGCCGAACTATTGAAAAAGCCATTTGATGAGCAACCACACAACGAACATTACGCTAAGTTACCGCCAGAATGGGGCAAAACTTTGGAGATCAGCTGCTCTTCATGAGAACGTTTACAATAATTTGACTGAATAATGTGATCTTTATCCATGATGAATTCAAGTTTTAGTGAAATAAGCGTAATCAAGAAAGCGCTACGGATATAAAATCTATTCACTATTTGTTACATACGGAATATGGAAGAAACATGCTGGAAGATACTCGCATCCTCGTCGTTGATGATGATAAAGAAATATGTGAGCTGCTGGATGAGTATCTCAGTAAGTCCGGATTCAATGTCGCCGCAGTCGGTGATGGTGTAGAACTTCAGGCTTACTTAGATGACAAAGGCTATCCTGATCTTATCTTGCTGGACGTGATGTTGCCGGGGGATGACGGTTTCGATATTTGCCAACATATTCGCCGTGATTCGAATGTTCCTATCATTATGTTGACTGCGGTATCGGATGAAACCGACCAAATTATCGGTCTGGAAATCGGTGCGGACGACTATATTGCGAAGCCGTTTAGTCCAAGACAGCTGGTGGCTCGCATCAAAGCTGTGCTAAGACGTTTCAATGCCAACGAAGAGAAAGGCGAAGAAGTGTTGCCGAAACGTATCGAGTTTGGTGATTGGCGTTTGGATACCACGTCTCATCGTATTGTTCATGCCCACACCAGTGAAGAGCATGACCTATCCGGTAGTGATTTCGCGTTGCTGATGCTGTTTTTGACCAATCCACAAGAAGTGATCGACAGAGACACCATCTCTATGGCAACTCGTGGGCGTGAAGCCTTGCCTTATGAGCGCGGTATCGATGTTCAGTTAAGTCGTTTAAGACAGCGTCTGGGTAGTAGTGAGCAGTTCCCTCACTACATCAAAACCATGCGTGGTAATGGTTATAAGTTAGCCATTCCTGTTCAATATGAGCATTAATCTCTATGTCAGCTCCACGTTTTTGGAAAAGATTTAAGCCCAACTCGCTAGTGGCTCGTACTTTAATGTTGACGCTGCTGGCGGTGGTTATCGCTCAGGGTATTGCTACTTCAGTCTGGTATAGCCAATCAAAGGCCAAAGAACTGGAAGGTATTCATTCGGCATCAGCCAGTATGGCGGGTATGTTCGCCTCGACCGTGACGTTTTTCCAGTCTCTTCCTGTTCGTTATCGTCATATTATTTTGGATCAAATCCGAAATATGGGCGGTACACGTTTCTTTGTTTCCTTGAACAAGGAAAGCTTAATCGTTGAGCCGATAGAAGAAACGAGCCTGAAAAAGGCATCGGTGAAGGCGGTGAAAGAGGTCTTGAATGACAAACTGAACAATGTCGGTCAGGTGCTGGTGGATTTCTCTCGTCCTGAAAGACTGCGTTTACTGAAGAACAGCATTTTCATGAATGATTTACCCAAGTCATGGGTTCATCACACGCTCACTTTGGAACCGCTCAACCCTCCGGTGATGGTGGTGCAGATTGAACTGGATGAAAAAGAGTGGATATACATAGCAGCCTTGCTGCCTTCACCATACATCACCTTGGATGACACCATCATAGGCAAAGAGCAGATTATCTATTTGTTCTTTTCGACTTCCATTTTGCTAGTGCTTACTTACCTGTTAATGCGCAGGCAAGTTAGACCTTTAAAAAACTTAGCCCGTGCTGCCAATGATATGAGTATGGGTATCGAACAGCGACCTTTGAATGAAGAAGGTGCCAGTGAGTTAATTACCGCTACCCGCGCATTTAACCTCATGCAACAGCGTATTCGTCGCTATGTATCGGACAGGGAAAATCTCTTTTCCGCGATTTCACACGATTTGAAAACGCCCATTACCCGTTTGAGATTACGAGCTGAACTGCTTGAAGATGACGTTAAGCGCGAGAAATTTAACCGTGATTTAGATGAACTGGAGATGATGGTTAAAGGCGCATTGCAGTGTGTTCGTGATACCGACTTGCACGAAAACAACGACTTTATCGATCTCAACGAGCTGATTCTGTCGATTGCAGAAGGGCACAATCTAGCGACTCAAACTGTCCACTTTAAGCCAATTGCCATTGAACCTATTGTCGCAAAACCGTTAGCGATGAAGCGGGCACTTACCAATCTGATTAACAACGGCGTTAAGTACGGTTATGAAGTTTGGGTGAGCATTGAAGAGACAGAAGACTGGATCACCATCTGCATTGAAGACCGTGGGCCGGGTATCCCTAAAGATAAACTGGAAACCGTTTTTGAACCTTACTTCCGCATTGCCAACGATGATGAAGGGCATGGGCTTGGTCTGGGGATCAGTCGCAGCATTCTTCGTGGACATGGCGGCGATATGGTAATAGAGAATCTGTTGAGTGGTGGTTTGCGCGTTAAACTGTTTATCCCGCCAACACTCGAAGTGTAAATTCCTTACTCTCAAGGAAAACCAATGAAAATAAGCAAAACTCTTCTTGCCGCTTCACTGCTTTCTGCTGCTACACCGGCGCTTGCTGGTGAGGTAGAAGTGCTTCACTGGTGGACTGCCGGTGGTGAAGCCAACGCTATTTCTGTATTGAAAACCATGTTGGAGCAACAAGGATATTCATGGATTGATTTCGGTGTGGAAGGCGGTGGTGGCGAAAGTGCAATGAGAGTTCTCAAGACTCGTGCTGTCTCGGGGAATCCACCTTCAGCGGCGAACATCAAAGGGCTCGATATTCAGGAGTGGGCTCGACTCGGTTTTTTAACCAGCCTGAATCAAGTTTCGGACAAAGAGAATTGGGATAACGTTATCCCAAACATCATCAGTAATGTGATGAAATATGACGGCCAGTATGTCGCAGTACCCGTGAATGTTCACCGAATCAACTGGCTTTGGGCGAATGCTGAGGTTCTGAAGAAAGCTGGTGCGAGTGTGCCGACCACATTAGACGAGTTCTTTGTGACCGCAGATAAAATTAAAGCGATAGGTTTGATTCCTTTGGCTCACGGTGGTCAGCCTTGGCAGAATGCAACGCTGTTTGAAGTTATAGCTTTAGACGTATTGGGTTCAGAAGACTACATAAAAGCATTTGTCGATCTGGATATGGACATTCTAGGCAGTGACAAAATGGTCGAGGCCTTTACTCAGTTTAAACGAGTCCTCAGCTATGTTGATGATGCGCCCGGTAGAAACTGGCTTGAAGCGACCTCGATGGTTATTAAAGGCGAGGCAGGAATGCAGATCATGGGGGACTGGGCAAAAGGAGAGTTTTCTGCGGCTGGTAAGATACCCGGAAAAGATTATATCTGCGCACCTGCTCTGGGGACGGCCGGAAAATTCACTTATAACGTCGACAGTTTTGCGTTCTTCGAACTTCATGATGAAGAGAATTTTGAAGCGCAAAAAGCATTAGCGTCCACGATACTTAATCCTAAGTTTCAGGAAGTATTCAACTTGAACAAAGGTTCGATACCTGTGCGAGTCGATATGGATATGTCTCACTTCGACCAGTGTGCACTCGATTCAATGCAAGAGTTTAAATCATCGGCGAAAACAGGCGATTTAGTGCCAAGTATGGCTCATGGGATGTCGACCACCAGCTATGTTCAAAGTGCAATGTTTGATGTGATCACCAACTTCTTTAACGATCCAGATGAAACACCAGAACAGGCAGTAAAACGCCTTGTTAAGGTAGTGAAATCCTCAATGTAGCTTTACTGCTTTGTAGTTTGCAGCTTTACCGCTGTTACTAGGGGCGAACTCAGCTGCGCAGCTTCTCTTTCAATAGGCGGGAAATGACACAAACGTTAATTTTTAATGTGTCATTTTCCACCCATTTCTACATTCTTTATTACCCGTCTTATCAAGATGACATTTAGAAACTAAGTGTAACTAATTGTTTTTAAATGAATGTTAATTAATTGTTTCAACTTGGCTTGCTCCTTGCTCTATAGAGCTCATGCAGCGCTCATTGATGAGTTAGCTGATGATATAAACCAAGGAGAATAATAATGTTAAAGCCTCTTACCCTACTGACTGCCTCTATCCTAGCTGTTACAAGCTTCAATGCTGCTGCGAACTGTGACCCAGGTGAAATGGTGATTAAATTCAGCCATGTAACCAACACAGATAAACACCCTAAAGGCATTGCGGCGTCATTACTTGAAAAGCGCGTTAACGAAGAGATGAATGGCAAAGCTTGTATGCAAGTTTTCCCTAACTCAACGCTTTACGATGATGACAAAGTGTTAGAAGCATTGTTGAACGGCGACGTTCAGTTAGCCGCTCCGTCTCTGTCTAAATTTGAAAAATTTACCAAAAAGTTCCGCCTTTTCGACTTACCTTTCCTTTTTGAAGACGTAGACGCAGTAGACCGCTTCCAGAACTCAGAATCTGGTGAACAGCTAAAGAATGCAATGACTCGCCGTGGTGTGAAAGGTCTTGAATTCTGGCACAACGGTATGAAGCAAATTTCTGCAAACAAACCAATTATTGTTCCAGAAGATGCTAAAGGTCTTAAGTTCCGTGTTCAGGCTTCAGACGTGCTAGTTGCTCAGTTTGAACAGTTGGGTGCTAACCCTCAGAAAATGTCATTTGCTGAAGTTTACGGTGGCCTACAAACCAAAGTTATTGATGGTCAGGAGAACACTTGGTCAAACACTTATGGTCAGAAATTCTTCGAAGTTCAAGATGGTATTACTGAAACCAACCACGGCATCCTTGATTACCTAGTGGTGACTTCTTCTAAATGGTGGGACGGTCTACCAGCAGACATCCGTGATCAGCTAGCGACCATTCTTAACGAAGTAACGGTTGCTCGTAACTCGGAATCGAACAAAGTAGAAGAACAGAACAAGCAATACATCATTGAAGCGGGTGGTGTTGTTCGTCAGCTAACACCAGAACAACGCCAACAATGGGTTGATGCTTTGAAACCTGTTTGGAAGAAGTTTGAAAAAGATATCGGTAGCGATTTGATTGATGCTGCTTTGGCTTCTAATCAGAAGTAATGAAGTTTGCCCCTGCTCTTTACGGGTAGGGGCTTTTACACCAATTACATGACAACAACGATTACAACAAGAGCTTAGTATCTTATGGAACAGTCATTTTTTGCCAAAGTCGGTCGTTTTACTGACAAAGCGGAAGAGACATTGATCGCCTTCTTCTTAGGTGCAATGACGCTACTCACTTTTGCCAACGTAGTGATGCGCTATCTGTTTAACGACAACATTCTCTGGGCGTTAGAACTCACCGTATTTATGTTTGCATGGATGGTGCTCGTCGGAGCTTCCTATGGAGTGAAGAAACACTTCCACATCGGTGTTGATGTGCTGATCAATATGGCACCGCCTGCAGGCCGAAAAATTTACGCTTTGATCGCTATTAGCTGCTGTCTCGCTTTCTCAATTTTACTGCTGATCGGTTCGTGGAATTACTGGTACCCATTTGCGACGGAACGCGCTTGGTACGAAACCGACGATATTCCGATGCCGGAAATGCTGCAATTTCTAGCGGATTGGCTCAACGAAGGTGAGCGTTACGAGAAATTGCCTCGATTTATCCCTTACATGGCATTACCAGTAGGTATGGCTATGCTCACTTTCCGTTTTTTACAAATCGCGTATCAAATCCTAACTGGAAAGTTAGACCGAATGATTGCGGGTCATGAAGCCGAAGAAGACCTTGATGCATTAAAAGCGGAATTGGCTGACGTGGAAGATGTTATGGGCGTCAAAAATAAGACTAAGGAGCAGTAAGCCATGGCTATTTTGTTGTTATTCATACTTGTAATTGGCTTCATGCTGATTGGCGTTCCAATTGCTGTATCGCTTGGTCTGTCGAGTATTCTGTTCTTAATGTGGCACTCGGAGGCTTCACTTGCTTCGGTTGCACAAACTCTATTCAATGCGTTTGAAGGCCACTACACCCTTTTAGCTATCCCATTCTTTATTTTGGCTTCCAGCTTTATGTCTACTGGCGGTGTGGCGAAACGTATTATTCGTTTTGCTATCGCTATGGTAGGTTGGTTCCGCGGTGGTCTAGCAGTGGCTTCGGTTGTTGCTTGTATGATGTTTGCGGCGCTTTCTGGATCGTCACCAGCTACGGTTGTGGCTATCGGTAGTATTGTTATTGCCGGTATGGTGAAAAATGGTTATAGCAAAGAGTTTGCAGCGGGTGTGATTTGTAACGCGGGCACCTTGGGGATTCTTATCCCGCCTTCAATCGTAATGGTTGTGTATTCAGCGGCGACTAACGTTTCTGTTGGCCGTATGTTCCTTGGTGGGGTAATACCGGGACTATTGGCTGGTCTGATGTTGATCATTGCTATCTACATTGCTGCCCGTATCAAAAACTTACCAAAACAGCCTTTTGTTGGCTGGAAAGAAGCGATGGCAGCAGCAAAAGATGCGAGTTGGGGTCTATTGCTGGTGGTGATCATTCTTGGTGGTATCTACGGTGGTATATTTACACCAACAGAAGCTGCGGCAGTTGCAGCTGTCTATTCGTTCTTTATCGCAAACTTTATTTATCGCGATATGGGGCCGTTCGCTGACAAAAATAATACCAAGAACTTCGTCGTCAAAGTGTTCGAGTCTTTTGTTCATAAAGATACGCAAAATACTCTTTATGACGCGGGTAAACTGACAATCATGTTGCTATTTATCATCGCTAACGCGCTGATCTTGAAACATGTTCTGACGGAAGAACGCGTACCACAGATGATTACTGAATCCATGCTTTCTGCTGGGTTAGGACCAATCACCTTCCTAATCGTAGTGAACGTATTGTTGTTGATCGGTGGGCAGTTTATGGAACCGTCAGGCCTGCTAATCATCGTTGCTCCGCTGGTTTTCCCGATTGCAATTGAGTTAGGAATTGACCCTATTCACTTAGGTATCATGATGGTGGTGAACATGGAGATAGGCATGATAACGCCGCCTGTCGGGCTCAACCTCTTTGTAACCGCAGGGGTCGCCAAGATGTCCATGATGCATGTGGTGAAAGCCGCTATGCCTTGGGTAGCGATCATGTTCCTGTTCTTAATCATCGTTACTTATGTACCAATCGTATCGACATGGCTACCAACCTTACTCATGGGACCGGAAATCATTACCCGATAAAGAAGGGTATTCTAGTCAACATAACAAAACGCCCAGCATTGCTGGGCGTTTCTTTTTGTATAGAGAAAACCGGCTTTGTTTCCTAATTCGCGTTCAGTTAATAACGACCCTAACATGGCTAATTGTTAGGCGATCACCATCGTTTCAGGCATACCTAGCCCTGTGAGCTTGTTTAACGCTTTTATCATGGCGTAAGTCTCACCACCCTGAGCATTGTAATTTCTTAAGCTTAATGTCCCACCGAGCAGTTTCTTCACACGGAACATCGCCGTCTCTGAGAGCGAACGTTTATGGTAGCCGTACTTCTTTTTCCAATGCTTATTTGAACCATATAGTTTCTGGCACCCGACA
>NZ_JABEQC010000011.1 GCF_013041605.1 Vibrio plantisponsor
TATTTAGCACCAAGCGCTAACCAATGCGGAGCGGTAGTTCAGTTGGTTAGAATACCGGCCTGTCACGCCGGGGGTCGCGGGTTCGAGTCCCGTCCGCTCCGCCACTTATTTAAAGAACCTCAGCTGAAAAGCTGAGGTTTTTGCAAATCTAGAGAATAGAAATTCTGCAGGGGTGTAGCTCCAATTGGCAGAGCAGCGGATTCCAAATCCGCGTGTTGGGAGTTCGAATCTCTCCACCCCTGCCATTATTAGAAGCCTCAGTCGAAAGACTGGGGCTTCTGTCGTTTGGATAATAGGAATTTCTTGAGTAGTCGGTGAGATTAGCCAGTGGTTCGTAGGTTTCTACATCAGTAATGAAAATATGCTTACCAAATTGGTTACTTTGTTATCATTAATATCGGTGATATTATCGCCCTACTTGCTTACATAAACGCCATACCGTGATTTACTCAGCTTCCGATCTCATTAACTTTGCTAGCGTCTTAAACAATATTATCTGCAGTGTTGTCGGATGTTTGTTCTTATTACAAATTCGTAGTGGTTTGTCTGGCTATCAGCGACTCTCAGCGTCGTATTTTTTCCTATTTTTTCTGTTGTTAGGTTCTGCTTTTTTTGCAATGGCTATCCGCTCTTGGGTTCCTCTTGGCTACTCTGTATTAATTAATAATGCACTCTATATGAGCGTGGCTTATCTGCTCTTATTTGGCACTCTAAGCTGGTATAAGAAACCAATAAAGTCTTGGCTATGGAAGGTTGCGGTTATCCACGTTCTTGCTTACACGGCTGTTCAGTACGTAATTTACTATAACTGGCCTGGAACCCTTCAGATAAGAGTTCAGTTAGCTTTCTTGAACTTTATTATGGTTTATCTCCCTGCATATTGGGTTTGTTATCGGAATCGACACCTAAACGGAAGGGGCGAGCGCATGTTGGCGCTCTCTGCTGTGGTTTGTATGATTGCCGCCAGTTTCCCCACTATCGCTTTGATTATGACCAACAGTCCTGATTACTATCGTGTGGCCGTTGTTGTTACTCAGAACATTGTATGTTTCTTTTTGCTTGGTTCATTGCTGTCGCTATTTTTATTTAACCAGATAGATTGGCATTATGAGCGCTCTATCCGTGATGAACTGACAGGGTTATACAACAGGCGCTATATCAATGAACGTATTTCTCAATCTTTATCCAATTCTGGCTCTCGAGGTGTTATCGCTGTTGTTGATATCGACCATTTTAAGAAGGTAAATGACTCTTTTGGGCACGATGTTGGTGACAATACGCTTATTGCCGTCTCTAACATCCTTAAGTCATTTATGGGGCAGCAAGACCTGATTGGTCGTTACGGTGGCGAAGAGTTTGTTCTTTTTCTTTCTCAGAGCGATTCTGAGAGTGTTAAAACGCTTTTAGAAGAGATGAGTAAGGCTGTTGAAACCAAAGCATCGGTAATGCTTCCTAACCCCGTTACAATCAGTGTTGGCTACAGCGAAGTGAGCAAAGAAGACACGCTACATAGTTTATTCAGTAAAGCGGATTCAGCGTTGTATATGGCGAAGCGCAACGGCAGAAACTGCATCATTAAAAAATAGGTGTGTGATAGCAATTTAATTACCACTATTGTTTACATTGTGATGAGAATAAGTTTTATTAACGCTTTGTTGTGTTGCTTTACCTGAGGCAGAAATGGATATTACTCGTCGTCGCTTTCTTTCAGTTAGTTCAGCTCTTGGACTATCTACGTTATTACCTGCCTGTTCATTGATTCGAACTGATCACGAAAGATATGTTTATGAACTTACAGCGGAAGCTTCTTCTGCTGAGATCGTTCCGGGTTATATCACTCCTGTTCTTGGCTTCAATGGTTCAATACCCGCTCCGACAATACGCTGTCGTCAGGGGGAAAAAGTGACCATTCGTTTTACCAACAAACTTGATGAACCGACAACAATCCATTGGCATGGCTTGCGTATACCTATTGGTATGGATGGTGTCCCATTTTTAAGCCAGAAGCCGATTATGCCCGGAGAGACGTTCGTTTATGAGTTTACTCCACCGGATGCGGGCTCCTTCTGGTATCACCCTCATATGAACAGCGTAAAACAACTGGGTATGGGGCTGGTTGGTCTTATCGTGGTGGAAGAAGTACAACCAGTCACTTTCGATGAAGAACATGAGTTAGTTCTTAAACATTGGCATCTTGATAAAAAAGGCCAATGGAAGGACTTGATGATTCCACGCTACAGCGCTCGCATGGGTACTCCGGGGGAGTGGGGAACGGTAAATGGTATTCACAATCCTAGTTACGATGTGCAGCAAAATGCCAGTGTCAGATTGAGAATTGCTAATGTCGACAACACGATTACTTATCCAATAGCTGTTGAAGGTGCTGAAGCGTGGGTAGTGGCTATTGATGGTAATCCGATTAAAACGCCTTATCCTTTAAAAGAGCATAAGATTGGGCCGGGAATGAGAGTGGACATCGCTTTTATTGCGCCTAAGGCTGGAAATGTGGTTTACGTGCGCCAGATGAAAGGAAAATTCCCGTTCCCACTGTGCGAATTTAAATGCCAGCAATCAAAGCTCGCCGAAGACAACGAGATCCCAGCTTTACCTCTCAATCCAATTCCTAAGATTGATTTAGCCAATGCACAATCCATAGACTTCGTTTTTGAGTGGGAAGGTGCCGTTGCTCCTGCTGATGAAAGTGGACATGCTGTACCTAATTTTTGGCTGATTAACAAACGAGCTTGGGAAGGAATGAGCGCCAATAATATTCCTGCACCACTCGCTAGTTTAGAACTCGGCAAAACGTATATTTTTAATCTCAAAAATGTCACGCAGTATCATCATCCTATTCACTTGCATGGACATACGTTTACCGTGTTAGAGTTGGATGGCAAACCTGTCGATGCTCCTTTTCATACTGATACAGTATTGCTCGGAAAAAATGGCTCGGCGAAGGCTGCGTTCGTTGCCGACAACCCAGGGCGATGGATGTATCACTGTCATGTGATTGAACACATGAAAACGGGTTTGATGGGATATATCGAAGTTGCTTAAAGTGACTCCTGTAACTTTTTAAAACTATTCAGTTAAAGAGGGTAATTCCTCTTATTATGAGAACATTATTTTCATCATTTTTGACTCTTTTGTGCTCAATAAATCAGTACAATGGCTGAAATGAATTTGGGAGGGTACATGGGACAATTTTCAATTTTGGGTCTTATTGCGATCGGTGGTGCGATCGGTGCGTGTTCTCGATACTTAGTATCAGAAATGTGTGTCACCTTATTCGGACGATCTTTTCCATATGGCACGCTAACTGTTAACGTGGTCGGCTCATTTATTATGGGGCTGCTAATCGCTGCAGTAGAAAATGAGTGGTTGGCTCCTTACCCGTGGCGACAAATTATCGGTTTAGGTTTCCTTGGTGCACTGACCACGTTTTCGACCTTCTCAATGGATAACGTACTTCTTATGCAGCAAGGTGCGTTTGTGAAAATGGGTTTTAACGTGCTACTTAATGTGCTGTTGAGCATTTCAGCTGCCTGGCTTGCTTATCAATGGTTAATAAAAGGTTGATTAAAAACTCTACTTTTGTTCTTGGTTAACTAAGTTTCTTTATCTATAATCGTTTCACTTGTCGGAGTGCCATAAGGCTGAGACCGTTTATTCGGGATCCGTTGAACCTGATCTGGTTAATACCAGCGAAGGGAACAAGAGAAGACCCTCTTTCTAGATTGGTTGGCGATAAGCCCCAAACCTAAGATCCGTCTACTCATCTCTTATTGACACATTTTTCCGCCAAGCATTTATCCCTAAAAACAATACAAGGAAAATGCTATGTCGAGTCGCAAACAAGCGAGACTGGAAGCAAAACAGTTTATCGAGAACCTCTCAGTTCAACCTTATCCAAATTCTAGTAAGACCTATGTCGTTGGCTCTCGTGCCGATTTACGCGTACCGATGCGTGAGATTTCACTTGCTGATAGCTTAATCGGTGGAAGCAAAGAAGCTCCGATATTTGAGCCTAACGAACCTATTTGTGTTTACGATACTTCTGGCGTTTATACCGATCCTGAACATGAAATCGATTTATACAGCGGGTTACCTAAACTAAGAGCTGGCTGGGTTGAAGACCGAAACGATACTGAAATTCTGCAATCGATGAGTTCTGAATACGCTCAAGAGCGTCTATCAGATGAAACATTAGACGAACTGCGCTATGGCAATTTGCCATCGATTCGTCGCGCCAAAGAAGGAAAACGCGTTACTCAGCTGCATTATGCTCGTCAGGGTATTATTACTCCTGAAATGGAGTTTATTGCGCTGAGAGAGAACATGGGTAATCGCCGTTACCAAGATGAACAACTCAACCAGCAGCATTCAGGACAGAGTTTCGGTGCAAATCTGCCTAAAGACATAACGCCTGAGTTTGTGCGCAAAGAAGTGGCTGAAGGGCGCGCGGTGATTCCATGTAATATCAACCACCCAGAAGCTGAACCTATGATTATAGGTCGTAACTTCTTAGTGAAAGTAAACGCCAACATTGGCAATTCGTCAGTGAGCTCTTCAATTGAAGAAGAAGTAGAAAAGCTAGTATGGGCGACGCGTTGGGGTGCTGATACGGTTATGGATCTTTCTACTGGCAGAAATATCCACGAAACACGCGAGTGGATATTACGTAACAGCCCAGTTCCGATTGGTACTGTTCCTATGTATCAAGCTCTGGAAAAGGTAAACGGTGTAGCTGAAAACCTGACTTGGGAAGTGATGCGAGATACCTTACTTGAACAAGCGGAGCAGGGGGTCGATTACTTCACAATTCATGCCGGTTTGCTTCTTCGATACGTACCTATGACTGCTAAACGCGTAACCGGTATTGTCTCCCGTGGTGGCTCAATCATAGCCAAATGGTGTTTGGCTCATCATCAGGAAAACTTCCTTTATACCCACTTCAGAGAGATTTGCGAAATTTGTGCGAAGTATGATGTTTCGCTTTCGTTAGGTGATGGTTTGCGCCCAGGCTCGGTTGCTGATGCGAATGATGAAGCTCAGTTTGCTGAGTTAAGAACACTTGGCGAGTTAACCAAAATCGCTTGGGAATATGATGTTCAGGTTATTATCGAAGGCCCGGGTCATGTTCCGATGCATATGATTAAAGAGAACATGGAAGAGCAGTTGAAGCACTGCCACGAAGCGCCTTTCTATACTCTTGGTCCTCTGACGACAGATATTGCACCTGGCTATGATCATATTACATCTGGTATCGGCGCTGCCATGATTGGTTGGTATGGCTGTGCCATGCTTTGCTATGTCACGCCAAAAGAGCATTTGGGACTTCCTAACAAAGTAGATGTAAAAACAGGGCTTATTACTTACAAGCTTGCTGCTCACGCTGCTGACCTTGCTAAAGGGCACCCAGGCGCTCAAGTCCGCGATAACGCTTTGTCAAAAGCTCGTTTCGAATTCCGTTGGGAAGACCAATTCAACCTGTCTCTCGATCCAGTTACGGCACGAGCCTTCCATGACGAAACACTTCCTCAAGAATCAGGGAAAGTTGCTCATTTCTGTTCTATGTGTGGTCCTAAGTTCTGCTCAATGAAGATCTCACAAGAGGTTAGGGAATACGCGAATAACAAGGAACAAGTTGCCGCTGACCAAGCCATCGAAATCAAAATGCTTGATGACCCACTGCTATTTGAACAAGTAGATCAAGGTATGCGTCAAAAATCTCAGGAGTTTTTGCAGTCAGGTTCTGAGCTTTACCATCCAGCAGTTAAACAGAACTCTGTCGTTACGGAGGAGTAACTTGTGAAGATACTTATCCCATCTCATTGCCTTGAGTTTACGGGAGAAGTTCAACAAGTTTTGCTGCTCGCAGCTGAGCAGGGGTTCAATATCAGTCACATTGAGTTGGGCGTAAGCCCGACCCAATGCATTGAACTTGTTGATACAGAGACTTCTCGTTTATACAGCAATTTATTTGAACTAATTGGCGACGGTGATATAGAGAGTAAACTGACGTTTCTCTACGGGGGGCAACCTCAAGAGATTTGTCTACCTAATGTTGTTCAAATTGGCGTTTCTCATGATGAACGTCTGGTAGATAGCTGGCTTCATTTAGATAAAACAACGCTCTTGATTCATAGTCAGACCTTATCTTCGGATCAATCTTGGCTTCATTTTGCCTGGGTTGTAGCTTCTCTCGCTCTCGATTTCCCTCTGGAAGATGCTCTTGTTTTGAGTCGGGCTGCAATGAATGTTTCACGTGAAACATGGCCAACACAGTTCCAACATTTTCCGTTTATCGAGCAACCTGCAGTTTCCATTGCTCAAACAGGTTTCACCACTCTAGGTAAACAATCATTGGGTCTATACCCAGTCGTTGACAATGTTGAATGGATTGGAAGATTGCTCAAGTTGGGAATTAAAACCATACAACTACGGATTAAACACCCGAATGAGCCAAGTTTAGAACGACAAATCGCTAAAGCTATCCAGTTGGGTAGAGAACACAAGGCACAAGTGTTTATTAATGACTATTGGCAGTTGGCTTTGAAGCACAAAGCTTTTGGTGTTCACCTTGGTCAAGAAGACGTACTAGACGCAGATTTGGAGCTTATCGCAGATAGTGGGGTGGCATTGGGGTTATCCACTCATGGCTATTTTGAGTTGCTACGTATCCATCAGCTATCACCGAGCTACATCGCCCTTGGACATATATTTCCTACCACTACTAAGCGAATGCCATCGAAACCACAAGGCTTAGTACGATTGGGACTTTATCAAAAGCTGCTTGATAGTATGCCTTATGGCAAATCCATCGGAGTACCAAGTGTCGCGATTGGCGGTATTGATTTAGACAATATTCAGCAAGTGCTCGATCAAGGTGTTTCAAGCATTGCTGTGGTCAGAGCGATTACCGAAGCAAAAAATGTGGAAACGAACGTAAAAGAGTTGCAGTCAAAGTTTAGCCGCACCTTGAATGGACAGGTGGTGTTCGATGCTATCTGACAATGCCTTTTTACGATATCAACGCCAAGTTTGCTTGCCTGAGATCGGTGAATCAGGACAACAAAAACTGTGTGACTCTTCTGTACTTATCATCGGCTGCGGAGGCTTAGGTAACTCGGCTGCACTATACCTAGCTGCTGCAGGAGTCGGAAAGCTGGTTCTTTGTGATGATGATGAGGTAGAAGTTTCTAACTTATCTCGTCAAATCGCATTTCGTAATCATCATGTATCAACACCAAAAGTCGAAGCATTAGCGCAACAACTACGAGCTTTAAATCCAGAGTGTCATATTCGAACGGTACAACGACGAGCTGATAAGAATCTGTTGCCTTTAGAAGTGTCGATGGCGGATGTGGTGTTGGATTGTTCGGATAACTTAGAGACTCGACATCTCGTTAATCAGGTGTGTTTTGAGTGTCAGGTTCCACTTATATCCGGTGCCGCAATTGGTTGGAGTGGTCAGGTTATCGCTTTTGATTTTACCGCAGCAAATAAAGCAACTGGCTGCTATGCCTGTATGGTTCCTCGCGACTATACCGATCAAGTGGGGAAATGCAGTGACCTTGGGATTATCGGTCCGGTAGTTGGAACGATTGGCAATCTACAAGCCTTGTTGGCCATTCAATATTTGGCTGAGTTGCCTGAGTTTAAAACTCATCAGTTAATGACATTCGACGCTAAACACCTAGATTGGCAAAAGTGGCAGTTGATGGCAGATCCTGATTGTGAAATCTGCGGAGCCAAAGAAACCACTACTAATAACAACGAGGGGGTGATATGTCCATCACTGTAACCGTTAATGGCGTTGTTCAGCAGATCAATCAGCAAACCACGCTTACTTCTTTGCAACAGCAATTAGATTTACCCGCAGTTGGTTGTGTCTTTGCCATCAATGATCAAATCATCCCTAAAGGCTTGTGGTCATCTCAGGTGCTCAATGAAGGGGACCGAATCTCTCTTTTTCAAGCGATAGCAGGAGGCTAACGTTATGTCGAATAACCGTCTTTCAGGTCAAAATTTACTAACAATTGCGGATAAAACATTTCGCTCAAGGCTACTCACTGGTACTGGCAAGTTTTCTAACCGCGATACTATGACTAAAGCTATTCAAGCTTGCGAATCTGAATTGGTTACTATGGCCCTCAAGCGAGTGAACCTTGAGACTCGTGACGATGATATTTTGTCTCCGCTAATAGAAGCTGGGGTGAATATATTACCAAATACATCAGGTGCTAAGTCAGCAAAAGACGCCATTTTTGCCGCGCATTTGGCTCGTGAAGCACTTGGTACAAATTGGCTTAAATTGGAAATTCATCCAGATCCAAAGTATCTGATGCCAGACCCAGTGGAAACGTTGTTGGCCGCAGAGCAGTTAGTAAAAGATGGCTTTATCGTATTGCCATACTGCCATGCAGATCCTGTACTGTGTAAAAGATTAGAAGAGGTTGGCTGTGCTGCTGTTATGCCGTTGGGGGCGCCTATCGGTACCAACAAGGGATTGGTATCCCGTGAGTTCCTCGAAATTATCATCGACCAGGCGAATGTTCCTGTCATTGTTGATGCTGGAATTGGCGCACCGTCAGACGCTGCATTAGCAATGGAACTAGGGGCGGACGCTGTATTGGTGAATACCGCAATTGCTATTGCGGGTGATCCGATTGCCATGGCCAAAGCATTTAAACTGGCAGTGGAGGCGGGGCGAATTGCTTTTGAAAGTGGATTGGCAGGTCAGGTAAATCACGCTGTAGCGTCAAGTCCGTTTACAGAGTTTCTGGGAGGCGCGTGATGAGCTTTCTGGAGCGATTTAAACAACTCGACTGGGATGATATTAAGCTCTCTATATACAGTAAAACTTCTCAGGATGTCGAACTGGCGTTAAGCAAGTCAAAGCGAAATCTTGAAGATTTTAAAGCGCTAATCTCTCCTGCTGCAGAACCATACTTAGAGCAAATGGCGCAACAGTCTTACTTGAAAACTCGCCAGCGCTTCGGTAATACGATGTCGTTCTATGTTCCGCTCTATCTATCAAATTTATGTTCTAACGATTGTACCTATTGTGGGTTTTCAATGGGTAATCGTATCAAACGTAAAACCTTAACTGATGATGAGATAGAGGCTGAAGTAAAAGCGATTAAAGAAATGGGATTTGATAGTGTTTTGCTGGTCACTGGCGAACATGAAACCAAAGTAGGAATGGATTATTTTCGAAGAACCGTTCCTCTGATCAAGTCTTCATTTAACTATCTGGCTATGGAAGTTCAGCCCCTAGATCAAGCGGAGTATGCGGAACTAAAAACGTTAGGTTTAGATGCAGTCATGGTTTATCAAGAGACCTATCATCCGTCGACTTATAGTAAACATCATTTACGTGGTAAGAAGATGGACTTTCTATATCGCCTAGATACACCGGAGCGTTTAGCCAAAGCGGGTATAGATAAAATTGGGCTAGGGGCGTTGATTGGTTTGGAAGATTGGCGAACGGACTGCTTCCATGTAGCCGCGCATATCGACTATCTGGAAAAAACGTATTGGCAAAGCCGATACTCGATTTCCTTTCCACGATTAAGACCGTGTGCCGGAGCCATGCAGCCGAAATCTGTCATGAGTGATAAGCAGCTTGTGCAGCTCATTTGTGCCTATCGATTATGGAATGGTGAAGTAGAACTCTCTCTATCGACACGTGAGTCTGCTAGTTTTAGAGACAATGTTTCAGTGCTCGGTATCACTAGTATTTCTGCCGCTTCGAAAACTCAACCCGGTGGTTACGCAAATTCTAATGTTGAGTTGGAGCAGTTTGCGATTAGCGACGAACGCTCTGCAAATGATGTGGCTATGGCGATGAAGAGCAAAGGGTTGGAAGCAGTGTGGCAAGATTGGCATTTTGCCTATTCAGGATAAAAGTTCCCACGCACTATTTGACTTGAAAGCTACAGATAAAAAGACGAATAGAGACAAAAGATGTTTCACGTGAAACATAAAAAAGGCGACCATAAAGTCGCCTTTCTCTTATAAATCTGAATCTACTAATCTAAGCAGCTTGCTCTTGCTGATACTTACCAAGTAGAGCGTGGTAGAAATCATGGTCACTTAACGTTCCAACTAACTCTCCATTCTCGATCAGCACAATAGGGTTACCAGTATGGTAGCGAATTTCGATAGCATCACGCATTTCGATATCTGGCGAAGCAACTACAAGTGAATCACTGGTTAATTCTTCGAACTTAGTCTGTTCGTTCCATTCAATCAGCTTCAGTTTTGGCGAAGAAGATACATTCCATTTGTTGTCATTTTTCTCTATCCAAACATCAGCTTGTTGGCATATCTGCCAGCGACCAGATTCTTGCTTAAGCTCATCACAACTGTTCATTAAAGATCGTCCTTTAAGGACATTTAATGGGTTGGTATGAGAAACGAAATCTTGGACGTACTGAGTCTTCGGCTTGAGAACAATCTCTTCTGGTTTGCCATATTGGATCAGCTTTCCTGATTCCATAATGGCGATACGAGATCCAATTTTCAGTGCTTCATCTAAATCGTGGCTAACAAACACAATGGTTTTGTTTAGGCGTTTTTGTAGGCTGAGTAGCTCATCCTGAAGTTGCGATCGAATCAATGGATCAAGCGCAGAGAAGGGTTCATCCATTAACAGAATATCGCTATCCATCGCGAACGCTCGTGCTAAGCCAACGCGTTGTTGCATGCCGCCAGACAGCTCATGTGGAAGCTTATCCTCCCATTCTGCAAGTCCAACCATTTCAAGTTTTTCACGTGCGCGAGCTCGGCGTTCCTTTTTAGCTAGTCCCTGCATTTCAAGACCAAAGGCCACATTGTCCAAAACACTTAGCCAAGGCATGAGCGCAAACTTCTGGAATACCATAGAGACTTTATTGGTGCGTAGTTCTCGCAGAGTTGTTTCATTACATGTGGCTAAATCGATGCTTTGCTCTTTGTCCTGAACCACTAGAGAACCACGAGTAATTGGGTTAAGCCCGTTAATTGCTCGTAGTAAGCTCGATTTTCCGGAACCCGATAACCCCATAAGAACACAGATTTCACCTTGGTTTACATCAAGGCTTACATTATCGACGCCAACAACTAAACCTGTCGCATCGATAATTTCCTGACGAGTTTTACCTTGATCCAGTAGCTCTGTTGCAGCGGCTGTTTGCTCACCAAACACGACGTCCAGATTTTCGATATTAATGGTTTTCATTATGATACCTCTTTGCTGTTTGGTGCTTTACACAGTCGATCCAAAATGATGGCGACGAGTACAATCGCTAAACCCGCTTCGAAACCTTGCGAAATGTTTACCGTGTTTAATGCGCGAACAACTGGCTTACCTAAGCCATCTGCGCCGACTAAGGCTGCAATCACAACCATCGACAGTGATAGCATGATGCATTGGGTAATACCCGCCATGATGCTTGGCAGAGCAGCTGGAAGTTCGACTTTGTAGAGCAGTTTTGTACGGTTAGCACCAAACGCTTTACCGGCTTCAATCAGTTCTTCCGGTACACGGGTAACACCCAAGTAAGTCAAACGAATCGGCGCTGCAATGGCAAAGATGATGGTAGAAATCAGTCCCGGAACGACACCTAAACCGAACAATACCAGTGTGGGGATCAGATAGACGAAAGTAGGAACTGTCTGCATCAAATCCAAAATAGGACGCATCAGGGTGTAAACCCATGGACGATGTGCCGCCATGATTCCGAGTGGGACGCCAATTAATACGGAAATCGTTGTCGCGGAGAAAACCATAACAAAGGTTTCCAGCATTTCTTGCCAGTAGCCAAGGTTTAAGATCAGCAACAGGGCTGCGATGATAAACACAACTAACGAAACACTGCGGTGCAACCACCACGCAATAGCGGCGGTTAAAAGAATAGGAGCGGCTGGTGGCATCCATTTAAAGACATCAACCAACAACATAATGATGCTTTCAAGTAAGAATGAAATGGTATCAAAGAAACCAGAGGCATTAATGGTGAGCCAGTCGACCCCGGTTTCCATCCAACTTCCTAATGGGATTTTATGCTCAGTAATAATGTTCACGAGAATTCCTTATTTAGTGGCAGGGCATTTAGCCCCGCCAACCAGTTTGTTAAGCGTCTTTGTTCAAATATGCGGTTACCGCTTCTATCGCTGGTTTACCGTCTTTAGTGGTGACTTTCTGTAACCACTGTTCGATAGCTTGTGGGTTAGCACGCAGCCATTCCTGAGCCGCTTTTGATGGCTGTTTCTTTTCGTTAAGAATGGCTTCCATCAGAACGTTTTCCATATCAAGGCTGAATGACAGGTTGTGAAGTAACTGACCCACGTTCGGGCACTGTGCTACGTAATCTTTGCGTACGTTGGTATAAACGTTCGCACCGCCATAGTTAGGGCCGAAGTAGTCATCACCACCCGCAAGATATTCCATCTCAACATTGCTGTTCATTGGGTGTGGTGCCCAACCGAGGAATGCAATCCATTCGTTGCGGCGAACGGCACGCTTAACCTGAGAAACCATGCCCGCTTCACTCGACTCAACCAGTTTGAAACCTTTAAGGTCGAATGCGTTGCTATCAATCATTGATTGAATGAGTCGGTTACCATCGTTACCAGGTTCAATACCGTAAATTCGGTCTTTGAATTGATCAGCATGCTTTGCAATGTCGGCAAATGACGTTACGCCTGCGTCATAAACATATTTAGGGACGGCTAGGGTGTATTTCGCGCCTTCAAGGTTGGCGCGAATAGTTTCGACCGTTCCTGCATCACGATACTTGGCAATATCGCCTTCCATTGTTGGCATCCAGTTACCTAGAAAAACGTCGATATCGCCATTGGCCATAGAGGAGTAGGTAACCGGTACTGAAAGTAGGTCAGTCTTGGTTTGGTAGCCCAAACCTTTTAACAGTTCGGTTGTGACAGAGGTAGTTGCTGTGATGTCTGTCCAGCCGACATCAGCGAAACGAACTGTTTCACAAGTGTTTGCATAGGTGTTGAACGACAGCATAGTTGCTGCTGCAAGAGTGATGACTTTACGCATGTTTTATTTCCTTATTGATCTTTCATTTCCGAAGATTGAAGGGAGTCCAATGAGCGTCGTGGTGCGTTTTCGCGCTGGTCTTGTTGCCAGTTCTCTGCGATCCACACGGGTGCTTGCTCACGAGGAAGAAGAGTTTTACCTAAGATGATGTCTGCCGCTCGCTCAGCAACCATGATGGTTGGAGCGTTAAGGTTACCGTTAGGAATGGTTGGGAAAATCGATGAGTCCACCACTCGCAGTGATTGAACACCGCGTACGCGACATTCGTTGTCGAGAACTGCCATTGGGTCGTCGTCTGCGCCCATTTTGCAGCTACAAGAGGGGTGGTAAGCACTTTCTACATTCTGCTTAACCCACTCATCGATCTCTTCATCTGAAGAGATATGGAACCCCGGTTGAATTTCATCGCCACGGTATTTATCTAACGCAGGTTGAGCCAAGATCTCGCGGGTTAAGCGGATACAGTCACGCCAATCCTGAATATCTTGCTGCTCTGATAAATAACGGAACAAAATGCCTGGCTTGTCTGCTGGGTCATTTGAACGAATCCAGACCTGACCGCGACTCAGTGGTTTGTTCGGACCAACGTGTACTTGGAAACCGTGTCCGTCAAACGCTGTACGACCATCATACCGCATGGCTGCTGGTAAGAAGTGGTATTGAATGTTTGGCCACTTTAAGCCTGCGCGAGAGCGTATGAACGCACAAGATTCAAAATGATTTGTCGCACCAAGGCCACGCTTGGTAAGCAGCCATTCAGCGCCTATCATCCCTTTACTGATAAGGCCTAGCTTGCTGTTTAATGTGATAGGCTCTTCGCAGCGATACTGGAAGTAGACTTCCAAGTGATCCTGCAGATTCTGACCTACACCGGGTAGTTCATGTTTTACTTCGACACCCGCGTTTTCCAGTACATCGCGAGGGCCAATACCAGATAACTGTAACAACTGTACTGAGCCAATAGAGCCAGCACTAGAAATCACTTCTTTGTTTGAAAATACGGTTTCGACCTGACCTTTATGTTCAAACTCCACACCTACTGCTTTACTGTTTTCGATAACAATTTTACGTGTCAGTACATTTTTAAGCAGAGTCAGGTTTGGGCGTTTCAAAGCTCGGCGCAGGTACGCGTTCGAAGTTGAAGCTCGAACGCCCTTATCCACCGTCATATGCATCGGGCCGAAGCCTTCTTGTTGGTAACCGTTGTAATCGTTTGTCGTTGGATAACCGGCTTCTTCTCCGGCATCAATAAATGCCTGATAGAGCGGGTTCAGTTCCATATCGTTACCGTTACAAGTGGCTAACGGACCTTGATCGCCACGGTACTGATCGCCGCCATGAATCCAGCTTTCGGCTTTCTTGAAGTAAGGTAAGCAAGATGCGTAATCCCAGCCGTTAGCGCCGTGTTGTTGCCATTCATCAAAGTCGCAAGCATGCCCACGAACGTAAACCATACCGTTGATTGATGAACTACCACCGAGCACTTTTCCTCGAGGGCAGTGCAGTTGGCGACCATCTAATCCCGGTTCTTCTACAGATTCAAATTGCCATGCATACTTAGGTGTATTCATAGGGTATGAGAGAGCAGTTGGCATTTGGATGAAAATGCTTTTATCGCTGCCACCGGCTTCCAGTAACAAAACAGAATGCTCGCCACTTTCAGTTAGGCGATCAGCTAAAACGCAGCCTGCAGAACCAGCACCGATAACAATATAATCAAAGTGTTGTTTCATCATTCTTCCTTACTCGTAAGCTCCAACATAGTCATCCAGCTCAATCAGGATGCTTTTTGTTTGTGTGTAGTGGCTTAAGGTTTCGATGCCGTTCTCACGGCCAACGCCAGAGAGTTTGTAGCCACCGACAGGCATAGGCGCAGGAGAATCACCCCAAGTATTAATCCAGCAGATACCCGCTTGCAGCTGGTGGATTACTCGGTGTGCACGGGAGATATTCTGTGTAAATACGCCAGCAGCAAGACCATAGTTGGTCGCGTTTGCTCGCTTAATCGCTTCGTCTTCATCGCTAAACTTAATCACCGCCATAACCGGACCGAAGATTTCCTTCTGGACGAAATCCATATCGTCTTGGCAATCAACAAACACGGTGGGAGCAACAAAGTTACCTTTGGCTAACTCACCTTCAGTGACTTGATAGCCGCCGGTTAACAATTTAGCGCCGCTGTTCTTTGCGCTTTCGATGGCTTCAAGAACCTTCACTAAATGCTCTTTAGAGATAAGTGCACCCACTTGAGTGTTCGGATCTTGGGGATCGCCTACGATCAGTTTTTCCGTACGTGCTTTTAGCTGAGAGATGAAGTCTTCATAGATATTTTCATGAACGAAAACACGAGTACCGTTAGTACACACTTCGCCTTGGGTGTAGAAGTTAGCGGTCATTGCACCTGATACGGCTTGGTCTAACTTTGCGTCTTCAAAAATAATCAGGGGAGATTTACCGCCCAGCTCCATAGTGACGGATTTCAGACTTTGAGCGCTGGCAGACATTACCGCTTTACCAGTACCCGTTTCACCGGTGAATGATACTTTTGCGATGTCTGGGTGAGCTGTCAGCATTTGGCCAACACGACCATCACCTTGAACAACGTTAAATACGCCATCAGGTACGCCCGCTTCAGTAAAGATTTCAGCCAGCTTGAGTGCGGTCAGCGGTGTCTCTTCTGAAGGTTT
Organism: Vibrio plantisponsor; assembly: GCF_013041605.1. Lineage (GTDB taxonomy): Bacteria > Pseudomonadota > Gammaproteobacteria > Enterobacterales > Vibrionaceae > Vibrio > Vibrio plantisponsor. The sequence continues at coordinate 15,739 of NZ_JABEQC010000011.1, forward strand.
GAAGATCATAGCGTTACCTGCAGCAAGAGCGGGCGCTGACTTCCACATGGCAATCTGAATTGGGTAGTTCCAAGCGCCGATACCAGCACAAATGCCTAGTGGTTCTTTACGTGTATAAAAGAACTGGCTCTCGGAAAGCGATTGTTGTTCGCCCTGAATAGCAGGTGCAAGACCAGCAAAGTATTCGATAACATCTGCGCCAGTCACAATATCAACGCAATTGGCTTCTTGGATTGGTTTACCGGTATCCAATACCTCTAGAAGTGCCAGTTCATCGTTTCGTCCTCTAAGGATTTTCACCGCTTTTAGCAGAATTCGGCTACGTTCTACGGCTGTCATTGCCGACCAAACAGCAAAGCCACGCTTGGCAGAATCTACCGCTGCCTGAACATCTTGTTCACTAGCCTGACCAAGAGTGGCCAGAGGTTCACCGGTTGCTGGGTTATAGCTAATAAAAGTTTCGCCCGATGACGCCTGTTGATAACGACCATCGATATAAAGTGATGCTTTTTCCATTTGAAGACCTAACGAGTTGTCAGCGCGTGTTGCGCCAGTTGTAGTTCTAAGTAATCGCCAATTAATGCACGCGCCTGTTGAGCGTTGATACCTTCTTGGTTCATTGCGCCGCGTAGCCAAAGACCGTCAATCAGTGCGGCAATACCTTGTGCAACCTGCTTAACCTGTTGATGAGGTAATAGGGCTTTGAGTTCGATTGTGAGGTGAGAGAGGAGTCGCTTTTCGTTCACGCGTTGCAAGCGGTGAAGTTGCGAGTCATGCATTGAGTAAGACCAAAATGCCAACCATGTTTTTGCAACCTTGTTGGAAGCTTGGAAATCGGAGAAGTTGGCTTCAACAATTGCATGGATACGCTTTTGATGTTGATGCTTAGGAATGGCGGACAGCAATTGCATTACCGTTTCAGAGTGCTCGCGCAAGATTGCGCGCATGGTTTCTTCGAGCAAGCCATGTTTACCGCCAAAGTAGTGATTGATGATGCCTGTGGATACACCTGCTTCGCGACTAATTAATGCGATGCTTGCTGCGTGTAAACCGACACGTTCAATCACTGTCATAGTGGCATTGACGAGTTGTGGTTTGCGTATGCTAGGCATTCCAACTTTAGGCACAATCACTCCTTAATTTTTTTAATTGAACGATTAGTTAAATATAAGTTAAACAAAATAATCGTTAGATCTCAAATTAAATTGTGAGGGCTTTTGTATGTTTTTGTTTTGTTTTTGTGTTTAATTTAATTAAAATCAGTTATTTATATAATTTAAAAAATAATTAAATGATTAGAGTAAGATTGTTTCGTTGATTAACGAGTTAGAAATAAAAAATCCCTTAGTGATTTCTCACTAAGGGATTGATTTAAAAGTAAATGAATTGTTATTAATGGGCGATTGGCTGAGTTGCCTGTTTTAGCCACTGCTTAACATCACCTTCAACTAGAGGGCTAACGTCATCCCACACTTTTTGGTGGTAGTCATTCAGCCAGTTAAGTTCAGGTTTTGTCAGCATGTTGACATTGATAGCGCGAACATCAATAGGGCAGCGAGTGAGTGATTCGAAGCCATGAACATGGAAGTCGCCTTGGGTTTCGACTTCTACAACCAATTCTAAGTTTTCGATACGAATACCAAAGCCGTCAGCTCGGTAGTAACCCGGTTCGTTCGACAACACCATGCCAGGTAGCAAGGCAACGTTGTTAAACACTTTACTAATACGTTGAGGCCCTTCGTGAACACTGAGGAAGTGACCAACACCGTGACCTGTACCGTGATCATAATCGTAGCCGTTTGCCCATAAATGTTGGCGGGCTAAAACATCAAGTTGGTGGCCACAAGTGCCTTTCGGGAATCGAGCTTTAGCCAAAGCAATATGACCTTTTAGAACTAAGGTGAACTGTTGCTTAATTTCGTCACTGACTTCACCAATCGCAATGGTACGGGTTATGTCGGTTGTACCATCAGTATATTGGCCACCTGAATCAACAAGGTATAGCGTGTTCATTTCTAGCTTACCTGGCTCTGGTTGGTTCATGTGGTTGTAGTGACACATAGCCGCATTCGTGGTTGCTGCTGAAATGGTGTCAAAGCTCAGGTCTGCTAATGTTGGATCAAGCTCGCGGAATGCTTGAAGCTTATCAGCCAGTTGCGCTTCGTTATGCAGTTTGCCAGCCGCCACTTCGCTGTCTAGCCAAGATAGGAATTTCGCCATTGCAGCACCATCGCGAACATGACACGCTTTCATGCCTTTAATTTCAGTCGCGTTTTTGGCGGCTTTTGGTAACAAGCAAGGATCGGCGTCTTTAATGAGTTCAGCGTTGACATTCTGCAGTGTCAGTGTGAACCAAGCGTTGCTGGTGGCTGGGTCTACAATCACTTTCTTACCTGAAAGTTTCTCAAGTTCTGTTTGCAGCGTATCTGGATGATGAACTCGTACACCTGCACCAACGTGATTCTCAAAGCGTTCGGCTAATCGAGCTGGGTCGAGGAAGAAGTCGACACTTGCGTCAGAATGAACAATGGCGTGCGATAGCAACACTGGTAAGCGTGATACGTCTAGACCACGAATATTCAACAGCCAACAGATAGAGTCTAATTCTGTCAGCACTGCGCTATCTGCTTTTTTAGAACGCAAGATGTCTGCAATACGCTGACGTTTCGTCGCGCTGTTGACACCAACCAGCTCATCACTCATTAAACGCATGTCAGAGACAACAGGAGCAGGGCGATCATGCCAAAGTTGGTCGATAGCATTGCCTTCGGTCGCAACTAATTCTAGTTCGCCAGCAAGTTTGCTTTGAGTTGCCGTTAACCAACTCGCACGGTGCATTCTTGGGTCGTAGCCCACTTTGCTACCTGTAGGCAAATGACTTTGTAGCCAATCTAAATACGGTTCTTCAATCAGATGACGGTACTCAAACAGTTCTTGTGGAACCTGCTTGCGAACCTGAACGGTATAGCGGCCATCAACAAAAATTGCTGCCGAGGTTTGAGTAATCACAGCGGCACCCGCTGAACCAGTAAATCCAGTTAACCAATGTAATCGTTCGTTGTGTTCTGGTACGTATTCGCCAAGATACTCATCTTCATGAGGAATAATGAGTGCGTCTAAACCGTTACGTGTTAACCAGTTACGAAGTTCCGTTACACGCTGGGAGATGGATTGGTACATCTTGCTATTCTCCTAATAATTGTCCTTTTGTTCAGCTGATGCCGATATATCCGTTCTCTTGATATACCCACTTTGCCTATCTATGTAGTGCAGGACGTGAACCGATAAGCTACTCGTTTTGTAGTGAGTGTGCAAATGTGCTGAACTTAATCTTATCAATAGTGTTATAGGGCATTTGTTTAACGCAAATGTAAGGTTTTCGTCTGAATGATTTGCCTTAACCAAGAGAGTGCTGGGTCGTTTTCTCTGTCTCTGTGCCAGAACAGCGTATAAGCCATTGGAGGGAACTCAAGAGGCAGTGGCAGCACCACCAAATCGAGATGTTTGGCGACCAGATGCGTAAAATGGCTCGGCGCGGTAAACACAAAGTCTGTGTAGCTGCATAAACTGGCGGCACTGTTAAAGTCGGGGACGGTAATCGCAATATCACGCTGATAACCTAAGTCAGCCAAGCGGTAGTCCAGCAGCCAGCGGTCACTGCCGTCACAGCGAACTTGTACATGTCGAAGGGTTAGATAGCGTTCCAAATTCCATGGCTGCTTTAGAACAGGGTGATCTCGTCGAACGACACACATTTGTGAATCGCGATAGATCTCTTGTTCGCAGATATCCTTTGGTGGAAGCATGGTTAACTTCGCATCGTTGATATCGATGTCTTTACCTGTGATACCAATATCCAGCTCGCCCATTTGCAGCTTTTTAAAGGTTTGGTCTGTCCAAGAGTGGGTACTGATATTGAGATTTGGGCCCTGCATGAATATCGCTGGTAAAAAGTGGGGAAGAATTAATGGGTAGACACTTTCGACAGCCGCAATATGGAATCGGTACTCACTCGACTGAGGATAAAACTGCTCTGGCTGAGTAATCAGTTCTAGCTGATCAACCAAGGTTTCCAATTTAGGCTTTAAAAACAACATTTTTGGTGTCGGTTTTAGGCCATGGGAGGTTCGGATGAAAAGTGGATCATCGAATTGTTCGCGTAGTTTCGCCAGCGACTTACTGACCGCAGACTGACTCAGATGCAGCCGGCTCGAAGCGCGTGTAACGCTGAGTTCCTCTCCAAGAACTTGTAAACAAACAAGCAAGTTAAGGTCAATTCGCGCTAATTTATCAATGTTCATGTGATTTTCCATTGAGGAATATTACTGATGATTATAAGCCATTTGTTCGAATAACAGCATTCTTCTATCATGCACGCTCTTTATTATTCAATTTTTGGAACCTATTTTGAGCGTAACTTCTTCTGTGAAAGAGTCTTCTGTGCAAAGCAAACAGCAAATGATTCTACTGACTTTGTTGGTACTGTTTAGTCCGTTGGCAATCGATATTTACTTGCCTGCGTTGCCACAAATCTCGCAAGCGTTTCACGTGGAACATGCCTTAGCTCAAGATACGATTACTTGGTTCTTATTTGCTATGGGTGTCGGGCAACTGTTTGCTGGCCCTTTGGCGGATAAACTCGGACGTCGAACTGTTGCATTGGCTGGCGTTAGCATCTACATCTTGAGCGCTTTATTGGCGTGGGGCGCTCAGAGTATTGAGTGGATGCTAATGTCTCGTTTGCTACAAGGATTGGGTGCGTGTGCAACGTCTGTAGCAGCCTTTGCGACGGTTCGCGATATCTTTGGCCCTGAGCGCAGTGGCAAGATGATCAGCTACCTCAATGGTGCAATTTGCTTTATTCCGGCTTTAGCGCCAATTCTGGGAAGCTGGTTAACACAGCAATTTGGCTGGCGTTCTAACTTCAGCTTTATGGCAGGCTTTGGTGTATTTGTTGGATTCTGGTTGTTGATTCGTATGAAAGAGACCAATCCAAGTACTGAAAAGCAAGCCGTGTTTAAGCTGTCGCGTTACTGGTCTGTGTTAAAAGTCCCTTCATTTTTGTTCCATGCTTCGCTTTGTATGCTGGCGATGGCGGTTATCTTGGCTTATGTCACTTCAGCCCCTGTGGTTCTAATGGAAAACTTAGGCTTAACCATGAATGAGTTTACTTTCTGGTTTGGCATTAACGCTGTGGTTAACATCGCGGCTTGTTTATCTGCTCCTAAGCTGATGGACAAATGGGGAACACATAAAATTCTGTTCTCTGGAATTGTGATGTTATTAGTGGCTGGTGGCCTGATGGTTGGAATGAAGTCTCAAGGCACGGCTTTAGCCTTTATGCTGCCAATCTTCTTCTCATCGGTAGGTTTTGCTTGGATTCTGGGTTCAGCTGCGGGTAAAGCACTGGCTCCGTTTGGCGACAAAGCGGGCACAGCCGCTGCACTGTTGGGTTTGTTCCAGATGAGTGGTGCTGGTCTTGTGGTAGGCACACTACAACGCTTAGATCTTGAACCGCAGATGATGATTGCACTTCAAATGTGGATTGTTGCCCCTGCGCTGATTATTTTGTTGTCTAAAGCAGGCAAAGAGTGGCATCGCTTAGCATTTCAGTGATGTGGTTGGCAGGAACAGGAAATAGCAACGCCCCTTACTCATTTGAATAGTGAAGAGTTGCAAGGTTTTGTAAATACTCTGAAGTGCTATTTTCTAATCAGGGTAACAGGTGTATATTATTCCGCTCACTATCATTAGAAATAGCGTCTTGGAATCGAAATACAGTGTCCCTAACTACCTATGAAATGGCTCGTATTCTCGAGCAGTTAGAAGAATCACCTGAAAAAGTGATGTTTGGTAAGTTACTTAATGAGTTAGGTAATCAAAGCAGTGAGCGTGTACGTAGTGCTGCTAAACAAGTCCCACTACCAGTTCTGCGCGATCTCGTTTATCAATTTCAACAAGTGATAGATTCGCGTAAAGGCGAGCAAGTCGATTTGCTGGCTAAGCAATTAGCGCAACAAGGTATCTCAGCAGAAGAGCTGATGAACTACCTGAAAAAATAATTGATGCTATAACAAGAACCCAAGTTTGAAACTTGGGTTTTTTTGTCTTTTCTGCTTTTTGAACTTGCTATCTTTTAGCGTCGATTTAAGGAATCACATTGCGGTTGATAGGGTTCTGTAGCGAGATCAGTGTCTCTGTCGACTGAACTTCGTCAATCGCCTGCAACTTGTCGATCAATACAAACTGCAGTTCTTCAATTGAACGGCACATCAACTTAACGAAAATACTGTAAGCACCGGTGGTGTAGTAAGCTTCAACCACTTCATCAAGAGCATTGAGCTTTTCCAGTGCAGAATGGTAATCACGCGCGGCTTTCAGGTTAATACCAATAAAACAGCACACGTCATAGCCGAGCTTCTTGGTATTCACGACAACTTCTGTGCCTTGAATGATATCCGCAGCTTTCATTTTTTCGATGCGTACGTGAATAGTGGCAGGGCTGACATTAAATTGCTTCGCCATTTCTGCATAGGGCGTACGTGCATCATCCATTAAGATTTTCAGAATAGCGCGATCAAGCTCGTCGAGCTTTGTAGAGGCGACTTGCATACAGGTTCCTAGTTCACTTATTCAACGAAGATTCTTCCGCATCTTATCACACTGAAACCTTAGGTTTCTGATGAAAATCCGCTACACTGGCAGCGATTTTTGAAACTCATTATGGAATGACACTTTGCAGCTACAACTGATTTGTGAAGCCCCTGAACGCGCTTCTGAGCTTGATGAAATAGCAACTCGCTGGAAGCTTACACACAGTGACGAAAGCGTTTTTGCGCTGGTACTCACCAGCGAGCAATTAGAACTGCGTAAAGTTGATGAACCTAAGCTGGGAGCCATCTTCGTTGATTGGGTCTCCGGGGCGGTGGCGCATCGTCGTAAGTTTGGTGGCGGTAAAGGTCAATCCATTGCAAAAGCAGCAGGGCTCAATAAAGGTGCCACACCTACGGTGCTGGATGGAACGGCAGGCTTAGGTCGAGATGCATTTGTTTTAGCCTCTTTGGGCTGCAAAGTACAAATGGTTGAGCGCCATCCTGTGGTTGCGGCATTGTTGGATGATGGATTAAATCGAGCCAAGCAGGACAGTGAAATTGGTGGTTGGGTTTCAGAGCGCGTGACGCTGCTGCACGCATCCAGTCACGATGCGCTCAATAAATTAGCCAATGACGAAAGCTTCGTTCGCCCAGATGTGGTGTATCTCGATCCTATGTATCCTCATCCTGAGAACAAAAAGAAAAGCGCTTTGGTTAAGAAAGAGATGCGCGTATTCCAGTCGCTTGTCGGCGCAGATAACGACGCTGACGCGCTATTAGAACCCGCATTGCAACTTGCGACTAAACGAGTAGTGGTGAAGCGTCCTGATTACGCAAATTGGCTGGCAGAGCAAAAGCCAAGTATGGCAATAGAAACCAAAAAGAACCGCTTTGATGTTTATGTGATTGCAGCGATGACGGACGAAAAATAACAGGCGGAAACATCAGACGAAAACAGCTGACGAATAGCACGCTTGCCTTTTTATTAGCAGAGGGTTATATATAACCAAGAATCATTATCATTTTTGTTTGGTTGTATTTATGGCTCAGCGTTTATGTAAATTAAGTCGTCACGATATCACTGCTTCGTTGTCAGATATTCATCGAATCGTTGCTGCACCTAAGTACTTATGTCGCTCGTGCGCGCGTTCATCTTCCGACAAAAAGAGATTGTGCAAACCTCAGGCTTTTTCTGTAAATGCTCCGGTTGCGAAAGAAAGTACTACCGTTGACAAGAGCAGCAAAGCGGCGTTAAAAGTTGCTAAGAAAACGCTTAAAGCGCAGAAAAAATATCAGAAGAAACTGGAAAAAGTGCTGAAAAAACAACGCAAGCTTGCCAAGAAACAGCAAGCACTGCAGTTGAAGTTTGCCAAGTTAAATCAGGCAACAAGCAGTGAGTATTCACTTACTTCTCAGTATCACTAACGGCTACTTAAAGCCTCAAATACAAAAACGCCATCAGCTTAACCTGATGGGCGTTTTGCTATGCGATTCTTTCTTACCAGTGTTTGATCAGCCAGTGTTTAAGCGCTTTCGGCTTCTTTGTAGCTTTGAGCAACTTTACGTTTCACCCAAGTTTCGTTAACCCACAGTGAGAACAAAATGATGATGCCGCCAATAGTCAGACGAGCGACATCCACATCTCGGTTCCAAATAACGATGTTGACGATTAAACCTGCTGGAACCAAAGCGTTATTCATGATCGCCAATGCACCCGCGTTAACTAAACACGCGCCCTTGTTCCACACGAAATAACCTAGACCAGATGCAATCACACCAAGGTAAATCAGAATGCCCCATTGTAGTGAGGTAGTTGGTAGCTTCGCTGGGTTGCCTAAAAGCGCGAACGCTACGGTTGCCACAACCAGTGCGCCTAAGTAGAAATAACCAAATACCGTGCGTTGAGGAAGCTCTACGCTTTGGTTTTCCATAACATATTTATAAGCCACCTGACCGATTGCAAAACAGAGGTTAGCACCTTGCACAACAAAGAAGCCAATCACGAAGTTCTCATTGATACCTGCAAACTTAATGAACACCGCACCCGCTACCGCGATAGCGGCCGTAACCAGATACCACGGAGAGAAACGTGCTTTAAGCAAATCGTAAATCAAAGTGACGTAAATAGGTGTGAATACGGTAAACAGTAATACTTCTGGAACAGAGAGCAGTAAAAACGATTGGTAGTAGAAGCAGTACATCAATCCAAGTTGGATACCACCGATAGACATTAACTGAACAATCAGTTTTTTTGGTACTTGCTTGAATTTCAAAAACGGTAGGAAGACAACGCTTGCCAGTGCAACGCGCATGAACACTGAGAACCAAGAGTCAACCTGACCCGCCAGATAAACGCCGATCAGGCTAAATGAAAATGCCCAAAGTAGGGTAACTGCAGATAAATAAAACATAATCCCGGATATTTCTATAAGTGGATGTTTGAAATTATCCGCAGTCTATCTGATTTATTATTGCTCGTCAGTCATTAAGTGGTACTACCAACATGTCGACAGGTGAACAATTTATGAGCTGTCTTGTTGAGGAGAGTAACTTGCTCCAAAAATCTTGGTGATGGCCACAAACCACAAGGTCAATATTGAACTCATTGATGGTGTCACACAGCTCATTACTCAAGTCACCACTGCCCACTAAAGTGTGGTTGATCGGGTAATTCGCGTGATCAGCCAGTTCTTTTAACTGAGCTTGCGATGCTTCCATCGCGTGGTGCTGAGTTTCCGCCAAATTGATATCAATTAGTCCGGTATACAGCTCGGCATAGTTGACGTCGATATGGATAAACGAAACAGCAGCATTGAGAGGTGTCGCGAGCGCAACGGCTTTTTCTACCAGCAATTTGCTGTCTTCAGATAGGTCAACAGCTACTAAGATATGTTTATAGCTCATGATGCCTTCTCCATTTAATAGTCCTCAAGTCAGGTTAATTAAACTTTAGCACCTAGTTAGAAACAATTTTGCCATGATGATCTCATATCCATGCTGAATGAAGGGGCGGCTCAAACTAACAAATAATAATGATCGTGTTATAGTGACTTCCAGTTTGCACAATGATTTAGGAGCGTCTTATGCTTTCACAAACGATGGTTGATCAATTGAATGATCAAATTAACCTCGAATTTTTCTCATCCAATCTATACTTACAAATGAGTGCTTGGTGTGAAGATAAAGGATTCGAAGGAGCAGCTGAGTTTTTAAGAGTTCACGCGGCAGAAGAAATGCAGCACATGCAAAGACTGTTTACTTATGTCAGCGAAACGGGCTCACTGCCGATTTTAGGCGCGATTGAGGCTCCTCGACATAACTTTGCAAGCTTAGGTGATGTGTTCCGTGAAACCTACGAACATGAGCAAATGATTACAGAAAAAATCAACAAATTGGCTCATGCGGCATTCACATCGCAAGACTACTCAACATTTAACTTCCTTCAGTGGTACGTTGCGGAGCAACATGAAGAAGAGAAGTTGTTTAAAGGGATTTTAGACAAGCTAGAACTGGTTGGTGAAGATGGTAAAGCGTTGTTCTTTATCGACAAAGATCTAGCTGCTTTGGCACAAAAAGGCTCATCTTCGGTAATGGATGCCCCTGCTGCTTAATTGCAGTAAAAAGACTCTAAACACGATCGTCTTTTTCTCCGGGTAGCCCTCTTACTTTGGATGTAGGGAGGAAAAGATGATCAGTGGAGATACCATTCTACTAGCGCTAATGATTGTTACTGGTATTAACGTAGCAAGATACCTTACCGCGCTGCGAGCTCTGATTTATATCATGCGAGAAGCTCATCCGTTGCTTTATCAACAAGTTGATGGACGGGGATTTTTCACCACACATGGCAACATGTCTAAACAGGTTCGCCTATATCACTACTTGAAAAGTAAAGAGTACCTTCATCACCATGATGAAGTGTTTACTGGCAAGTGCGATCGTGTGCGTGAGCTTTTCATTCTCTCTTCGTCTCTCGTGGTGTTTACCTCAGTGGTTGCGTTTATGCTCTAGATGAACTTCTGCGCTTTTTTGAAGAATAGAAGTTTGGATAAACGCATTGGTAAGAGTGAACGTTTACCGTTAAAATGCCGCTTCAAGTGAGTGAGGACGTACCGCTGTACGTCCTTTTTTATTGCCTGTTCTTGCTAATAACATAGTTCTAGACGGGTAGAGTTCTGATTACTGGCATTGGTATGAGTCATGAGTGAAAAAGTAGATGTTGTCATCATAGGCGCCGGAGCGGCTGGCCTAATGTGTGCTGCTCAAGCCGGAAAACGTGGACGCCGTGTGATGGTGATTGATCATGCGAAAAAACCAGGACGTAAGATCCTTATCTCCGGTGGTGGTCGCTGCAACTTCACTAACTACGATGTCTCGGCTCAAAACTACCTTTGCCGTAATCCGCACTTCGTGAAATCCGCGCTTTCGCAGTATACCAACTGGGATTTCATCTCGATGGTGAGTAAGTATGGTATTGAGTTCGAAGAGCGATCTCATGGTCAGCTTTTCTGTTTAGACTCGGCGAAAGATATCGTCAAAATGCTGCTTGAAGAGTGCGACCTTCCAAACATTAGTCAGCGCTATCAAGTCGAGACGCTCGATATTCAAAAAACCGAACAAGGTTTCTTGTTGCACACCACACAGGGCGACATTGAGTGTGAGTCTTTGGTTGTGGCGACCGGTGGTCTTTCAATGCCAAAGCTAGGAGCAACACCGTTTGGTTACAAGATTGCTGAGCAGTTTGGTTTACCTGTTATTTCCACTACCGCAGGCTTAGTACCTTTTACTCTGCATGTTGAAGACAAAGACGCATTAGCGGAGCTTTCGGGTATCGCTGTTCCCGCTGAAATTCAGGCAGAATGCGGAAAAAGCTTTAAAGAAGCGCTACTGTTTACCCATCGTGGCTTATCTGGCCCGTCAGTTTTGCAGATTTCTTCGTACTGGAAGCCGGGACAAGCTGTTACCATTAACTTAGTGCCTGAAGTCGATGTCGATGAGTTATTAACTCGTTCCCGAGAAAAGCACCCGAACCAGACACTGAAAAACACCTTAGCGCGCGTACTGCCTAAGCGTTTAGTGGAAGTGTTTATCGAACGTAAGTTGCTGGTAGACAAGCCTCTCAAACAGTTCAATCCGAAAGAGCTGGAAGCAATTAGAGAGACTTTAGAACAGTGGCGTGTGGTACCAAACGGAACAGAAGGCTATCGAACGGCTGAAGTGACCCTTGGCGGCGTGGACACCGATGTTCTTTCTTCTAAAACGATGGAATGCAAAGACATCAAAGGTCTGTATTTCGCTGGTGAAGTAATGGATGTGACTGGCTGGCTCGGTGGTTATAACTTCCAATGGGCATGGTCAAGCGGCTATGTTGCTGGGCTGAACGTATAAAATCGCTGTTGAAATATTTAACCCCCGCAGAGTGTTATTCAGTGAATTGCGGGGTTTATTTGTTCTCTACCAGTTGAGAGTTCTTGGGAAACACGTTGGGATGGTGCTTACGCATATATCTTTGCTCGGCAATCATCTCTTTGAATGACAGGCCTTCCGATAGCAGGAAAATCACTTCATTACCGACCGCTCTCAGTACTTTGCCTTTAACTGGAATATTGGTGTCAAAGGCATTGAGAAGAATTTCACCTTCAACAGTGTCGTTGGGACTAAACAAAGAAGTATCACGCACAATCACACGCATGCCCTGTTCCGATATTTCGCTGACTTTGAACTCTTTGCTTTGAACTCGGAATGTAGGCATGGCGACTTTGGTCTTGTAACTTAGACGAAAATATTGTCTTTGCTCGGTGTGATTCGTCATCTTAGTTAATTTGGCTTTAGCCACTCTTCAAAATTAGGTTAGACGCAGCAGAACATTTTTCTCTGCTTAGTTAGTTAAAGTTTATCTACTTTTCCTGATTTTTCGAAGCGAGTTATCTATTAATCAGTCATTCTTTAGGATGTTTGGTAATATCGCGAAGGATTATTCCATCCAATCGCCTTAAGTAAAAATGATTTGTGTAATAAATAGCGACAGAGCGTAGCCAGAAAGATAGATCTCACATGGTATTTTCTTTTGTACATTGAAAATATAGTACTCTCTACTTTAATTAACCTTGGTTAACACAAAAACTATAACTATATGAATTTACGAAAACTCTTTTTTGTCATTTTGGTATTAGTTTTCTCTGGTTGTGCCACCTATGCTGGGCTCAACTACGATGAACTGTTTGGAGCACCTGAAGTTCGTGAGCGTCAGGTGGCTTTAGACTCGCCTCAAGCTCAGTATTTTATGCAAGAGGTGAAACCCATCATCGATAACCGATGTGTGGTTTGCCATGCTTGCTATGACGCACCTTGTCAGCTGAAACTCTCTTCGGTGGAAGGGATTGATCGCGGCGCAAGTAAAACTCAAGTTTATGAAGGTACGCGCTTAAGTGCGGCAACACCAACTCGCTTGTTTGAAGATGCTCAAACCACTCAAGAGTGGCGTGATTTTGGTTTTCATCCTGTGCTGAATGAACGAGATCAATCGACACGAGCAAACCTTGAAGCAGGGCTGGTGGCAAGACTGCTGAAACAAAAAGAGTTACACCCTCAGCAGCAGCAAGATCAGCTGGAAGGGTTCGATTTTTCTATTTATCGAGAGCAGCAATGTCCGACATTGGAAGAGCATGAAGCTTACCAGCAGGACTACCCTGACTGGGGAATGCCTTTTGGCATGCCAAATCTCAATAAGAGTGAGTACAACAAGCTAATGGCATGGTTGGAAAACGGCGCTCAGATGAATGAACATATACCGCTGACAGCATCGCAACAGACCTTAGTTGATAACTACGAAACACTGTTAAATGCCGACGGTAAGAAAAACCAGTTAGCGGCTCGCTATATCTACGAGCATTTGTTCTTATCCCATATTTATTTTTCTGATCTGAACGAGAAAACGCCGCGTTTCTTTACCCTTGTTCGTTCTGCAACTCCGCCGGGAGAGCCTGTTAAACGCATTGCAACTCGTCGTCCATATGATGATCCGCAAGTTGACCGCGTTTACTACCGCATCATCCCTGAGCAAGGCACCATAGTCGATAAAACCCATATGCCTTACGCCTTGAATAAGAAGCGTATCCACGATTGGAAAGCGTGGTTTATCGATGCGGACTACAAGATTAACGAACTGCCAAGTTACGAGCCTTCGGTCGCGGCTAATCCGATGACGGCCTTTATCGATTTACCCGTTAATGCTCGCTATCGCTTCTTATTGGATAACGCGCAAAACACAATAATGGGCTTTATCAAAGGTCCGGTTTGCCGTGGTCAGCTTGCACTCAACGTTATCAATGATGATTTTTGGGTATTCTTCTTAGACCCTGATAAGGCGGATATCCCAGAGGTAAATGAGTTCTATCGCTCCCAGGCGAATAACCTAAAACTGCCAGCGGAGCGTGAGGACACCATCAACCCAATTGCTACATGGATTAGTTATGCCAAGCAGCAAGCGCGTTATCTGGAAGAAAAATCTGAGTTCACGGCCAAGCAATTTAAAGATGGCCGCTACGTCACGACCGATTTGATTTGGTCTGGTGATGGCACTAACCCGAATGCAGCATTAACCGTATTTAGGCATTTTGACAGCGCCTCTGTGGCACAAGGGTTGGTGGGTAATAAACCCAAAACAGCTTGGGTCTTTGACTACGCTTTGCTGGAACGAGTTCACTATCTGCTGGTGGCGGGTTTTGATGTCTATGGAAACTTCGGTCATCAGCTTGTGACCCGTATGTTTATGGATTTCTTGCGCTTAGAAGGTGAAAGTAACTTCGTTACCTTACTGCCACAAAAAACACGACACGAGGAACTGTCGAGCTGGTATGAGGATCAAAGTGCGTATTTCACTGAGTTTCTATTGCGTAACGTTAAGCCATTTGATGAGCCGAGTAATATCGAGTACACCACGGATGATCCGAAATCAGAGCTGTTTGATAAGCTACGCGAACATGTCCAGCCAGTACTTAGCCAGAGATACGACATCGTTGACACTGGGTTTACCGCTGATCATGAATATGCGCTTAACAGCATCAATTATATTAAAGGAGAGGGCATCCTGCCGGTCCCTCAGTTAATGATGCTGATGATTGAATCCAAATCGGGTGAGTCGCAACTGTTTACTCTGATCCACAACAACGCTCACAGCAACATTTCCAGCTTGTTTGATGAAGAGAACAACCGAGTTCCAGAAAACGACACATTAACCTTGGTAAGAGGTGTTTTGGGCAGTTATCCGGCAGCTTATTTATCGCTGAGAGAAACGGAAATTCCTGAGCTGGTGGCTCGTTTGAAAACACTGGATGGTGAAGAAAGTTATGTGCAGCTATTGGATCGGTTTGCGGTGCGTCGTAGTTCACCAGATTTCTGGTCGTTCAGTGATAGAGTTCATCAGTGGTATAAGCAAGACCAGCCAATTGAATTTGGCTTACTGGATTACAACCGGTTTGAAAACCGATAATCCACAGCGAAAAGAGAAGCCAGTCATACGACTGGCTTCTTTGTTTTTAACTCAGAGATATCGATTCTAAGTCGAAGATAACTATGAATCTCCGGTTGCCAGTGAGCCTATTCGGCTGGTATTCACCACTTTGCGGCGTTCGCTCATGATGATCAGCAGACGTTGCAGTGCGATAAAGCTGAACAGCAAAATACCGACGATGATCTTGGTCCACCAAGAGCTCAAGGTACCGTCAAAGGTGATGTAGGTTTGGATAAGCCCTTGAATAAGTACGCCAAATAATGAGCCAAAGACAGTACCGACACCGCCGGATAGCAAAGTGCCACCGATAACCACAGCAGCGATAGCATCCAGTTCAACACCGACAGCAGCGAGCGGATAGCCCGCAGAGGTGTAGATAGAGAACACAATACCGGCACAAGTGGCCAAGAAAGTGGAAAGCATGTAGATACCGATGGTGGTGCGTTTGACTGGAATACCCATCAAACCTGCTGAAGTCGCATTCCCGCCAATCGCATACACATTGTTACCAAAGCGGGTACGGTGAGCCACAAGCATGCCGATGACGACGATGAAAAGCATCACCACTGCCAACAAGCTTAGTCGACCACCGCCGATGATGTGCCATGAAAAGCGTGACATCTCACGATAGACAGGGTGCTCAATAGGAATGGATTGCTCAGAGATTAAAAAGCTCACACCGCGCAGGAAGAACATACCTGCCAATGTGACGATAAACGCTGGGATTTTTAACGTATCGATAATCCAGCCCATCAAACCGCCAAACAGTGAGCCCATCACCAACACCATGATAATGGCAGTGAAAGGATGAACGCCCCATTCGCCAATCACTGTGGCAAGGAAGATACCGGTAAACGCGACGACCGAGCCCACTGACAGGTCAATACCGCCTGAGAGGATAACGAAAGTCATGCCCACAGCGAGTATGCCCAAGAAAGCATTATCCGTCAGAATGTTACAAATCACCCGCGTGCTCATAAATGCAGGGAACTCCACCATGCAAAACGCATAGCCAATCAGGAACACTGTGATGGTGATAAATAGAGGAAAGTTACGTTTTATCATGATCTATTTCCTCTTAATCAGTTGAATAACCGTCGGGGATTGCAGTATCAACACGGTTAACACCACAAGCGATTTCACAATGTGGTTCCATTGCGGCTGATAACCTGACAACAGAATACCTGTGTTGATGCTTTGAATGATAAAAGCGCCAACCAGTGCGAGCAACAGATTAAAACGGCCGCCCATCAGAGATGTACCCCCAATAACCACCGCTAAAATGGCGTCCATTTCCAACCATAAACCAGCGTTATTGGCGTCAGCACCTTTGATATCGGCAGCGACAATGATCCCTGCGATTGAAGCCATTACACCACTGATGACATACACCGACATCACAATTGCCGGGGTGTTAATACCTGCGTTTTTGGCTGCTTTGATATTGATACCCACAGACTCGATAAAGAGCCCCAATGCTGTTTTCTTGGTGAGTGCCCAAACAATCAATAAGGCACACGCCAACAACAGGATTGGGGTAGGGAAATAGAACAGTGAACCACTACCAAACCAAGACAAAGTGTCGTTGTTGAAGGTGATGATTTGTCCCTCTGTGATGAGCTGTGCGACGCCGCGCCCAGCAACCATCAAAATCAAGGTGGCAACAATCGGTTGGATTTTACACACAGCAACAAGGAAGCCGTTCCATAAACCACAGGCAACCCCCGCTAACACTGAACAGAGCAAAATGGTTGATGGTGCGTAACCTTGCTCAGCCATACTAGCCAGCACGGCTCCGCTTATCGCCATCACCGCACCAACGGAAAGGTCGATACCGCCAGTTGCGATAACCAGTGTCATCCCGATGGTAAGCAGTGCAACAGGTGCACCGCGGTTAAAGATATCGATGACACTGCCAAACAAACGGTCATCTTGAATGTGAATAGAGAAAAAGTTATCAGCAATCAAACTGTTCACAATGAACAGCAGAATAAGAGCAGCAAGCTGTGGCGTGCCTTTTGGCAGTGTAAATTTATTGCGCTGCTCGGGCTTCTTGACTGACTGCAGTGGATTGAGCGTATTCATAATCACCTCAACTCGCAATCGCTTGCATTATGGCTGGTACGGAAAGTTCTTCAGTGGGTATCTCTGCTACCGATTTTCTGTCTCGTAACACGATGACGCGGTCGGCGTAACCAACCAGTTCTTCGAGTTCGGAAGAGATAACCAGCAGAGCGAGCCCGTTAGCACAAAGACTTTCAATCAGACGAATGATCTCGGCATGTGCGCCAACGTCGATACCTCGGGTTGGTTCATCGAGAATCAGGAACTTCGGCTTAGTAAGCAACCAGCGAGCAAGCAGAACCTTTTGCTGATTACCACCAGAGAGGAACTCTACAGGTTGATCAAGGCTCGGCGTTTTGATGGCTAACTGGTCGATATAGCGTTGTGCCACTGCTTCCTGCTCTTTACGTGAGATGGGTTTAAACCAGCCGCGTTGTGCCTGTAAAGCCAGAATAATGTTTTCACGAACAGAAGCCGCGCCAATAATGCCGTCGGTTTTGCGATCTTCAGGACAGTAACCAAAACCCAGATGGGAAGCTTGGCGAGCTGATCGAACCTGAATAGGCCGTCCCTTCAAAGTACAGGTGCCCGAATCGCTAGGTTCTATACCAAAAATCACTTTCGCCGTTTCGGTACGGCCGGAACCTAATAGCCCAGCCAAACCTACAATTTCCCCAGCATGAACTTCGAGATTGAAGGGATTAATGGTGCCTTTCTTGCCATAGTTAGTGAAGGTAACCATTGGCTCATTGTGCTTGCGGGTTTTTCCAGCACGTTTGAGAGCCGTATCTTCCAGTTCACGGCCAAGCATCATTTTCACTAGCTCAATTTGTGGTAGCTCGAGGGTCTCTTTAGTACCAACTAACTGACCGTTACGTAAAACGGTAATGCGGTCGCTCACTTCGTACACTTGGTCAAGGAAGTGGGTGATGAAAATCAGGCTTACACCTTGCTCTTTTAAACCAAGCATTATGTTAAATAACATCTTCACTTCGTTACTGTCGAGACTGGCGGTTGGCTCATCGAGAATCAGTATTTTGGCTGAAAGAGAGATGGCTCTGGCGATAGCAATCACTTGCTGAATCGCAACGGAGAACTGGTTGAGAGGCTGAGTCACATCAATATCTAACCCATAGCTAGTGACGATTCTGCGTGCTTTTTCAGCCATGGTTTTACGGTCAACAAAGCCCCATTTTTTAGGTTCATTGCCGATGAAAAGGTTGTCCATCACGGACATGTTCGGTAGCAGGTTGACTTCCTGATAAACCGTGCCGATCCCGAGATGTTGTGCATGAGCGGTATTCTGTGGAGAGATGGATTGACCATCGAGAGTAATTTCGCCGCCATCACGTTGATACACGCCGGTTAAGGTTTTCACTAACGTTGATTTACCTGCGCCATTTTCCCCCAACAACGCCATGATTTCGCCTTTTCTCAGGCTGAAATCGACATTTTCTAGCGCTTTGACACCGGGGAAATATTTGCAGATCCCTTTGGCGTCTAATATGACATCTTGCTGATTGTTTAACGGCATAATAACTCCAAAAATCTAAACCCTCCCTCCCGAATGGGAGGGAGGGAGATAATAAAATTAATAACCTAAGTCTTTTTTCATTTCTAACTGAGATTTTGCATCAGCTGGTAAATATAAATTGGACTCGGTAACAATTTTCTTCGGTGGAATTGTGCCTTTATCTTTATAAGCCATAAGTGCATCAAGAGCAGGGCCTGCCATATTTGGAGTTAGCTCAACGGTTGCATTCGCTTCGCCACTCATCATCGCTTTAAATATATCTGGAACCGCATCAATAGAGACAATTAAAATATCGCTGCCCGGTTTTAAACCTGCTTCTTTAATTGCTTGAATTGCACCGATTGCCATATCATCGTTATGGGCGAACACCGCACAAATATTTTTACCGTTATTTTCAGCTTTAATAAAGCTTTCCATAACTTCTTTACCTTTACTACGGGTAAATTCGCCTGACTGAGTACGTACAATTTGAATATTGTCGACTGTATCTACAGTGTCGCTGAAGCCTTTTTTACGGTCGATAGCAACACTCGCACCCACGGTACCTTGCAGTTCAACCACGTTACATGGTTTGCCAGCTACTTTGTCGATTAGCCATTTACCCGCTACAGCGCCTTCCAGTACGTTATCAGCGGTGACTGCTGTCATATAAAGCGAGTCGTCTTCTACTGTGATACCACGGTCTAGCAGGAACACGGGAATGCCGTAATCTTTTGCTTCTTCAAGCACAGGCCCCCAACCAGTTTGTACCACAGGTGCGATAAAGATAGCGTCTACACCTTGTGCGATGAAAGAGCGTACCGCCTTGATTTGGTTCTCTTGCTTTTGTTGTGCATCAGAAATTTTTAGTGTCACACCGCGTTTTTCAGCTTCAACTTTGGATACCGCGGTTTCCGCAGCACGCCAGCCTGATTCAGAGCCAATTTGAGAGAAACCTACGGTTAATGAAGCAGCCATGAGTGACCCAGACATTAATATGGTACTGACAGCGGTTGCTAAAGTGAGTTTTTTCAACATGATTAAATCCCTATCTTGTTTAAACTATTTGTTTCACTGTGAAGCTCATTATTAAAATTTATTGAAATAGCCATGAGCAGTAGAAAGAGTAAGACTCAGGATTTATTTGTGGTTAGATTTTAATCACATAAAAAATTTGGTAGCCAAATAGTCCATTTTATTAGCAACTTATTCCTAA
The DNA here is from genome assembly GCF_013041605.1 of Vibrio plantisponsor. Lineage (GTDB taxonomy): Bacteria > Pseudomonadota > Gammaproteobacteria > Enterobacterales > Vibrionaceae > Vibrio > Vibrio plantisponsor. The sequence continues at coordinate 35,637 of NZ_JABEQC010000011.1, forward strand.
AATTCTAATACCTAAGTGCAATTAAATTTTAATTTTCTAATTTAATTAATGTTGATGAGAGTTTTATTTGAAAATAAAAAAAGCCCTCTTAATTCGAGGGCAACATGAGAAAGATATATGTGGAGTGTATAATTTATTGAGATTTCTGTTTGTAACGGTCAAAAATAACAGCAGCAAGCAAGATGGCACCACGTACAACATATTGAGCAAACGGAGACATGTTCAATAGGTTCATTGCGTTTTCTACCGTACCAAGGATGAGAACACCTGCGATAACGTAAGAAACTTTACCGATACCACCTTTCAGTGACACACCACCCAGTACACACGCAGAGATAACAACTAGCTCGAAACCAACAGAAGTCATTGGCTGACCTGATGTCATACGTGCTGCAAGGATGACACCTGCAAGTGCTGAGATAAAACCAGAGATAGTGAAGATCATCATCTTAGTTTTAACCACGTTTACACCAGCAAGACGTGCTGCTTCTTCGTTACCACCAATCGCAAGTGTGTTACGACCGTAAACGGTGCGGTTAAGAAGGAAAGCAAACACACCGAAAGTGATCAGTGTTAACCAGATTGGTGTTGGGATACCCAGAATTGAAGAGTTACCTAAAGCAAAGAAGCTCTCTTCAGTGATACCGACCGCTTTACCATCAGAGATTATATAGCCAAGACCACGGGCAATTTGCATGGTAGCCAGTGTTGTGATCAGCGCGTTGATTTGAAGTTTGGCGATAACGAAGCCGTTTAGCAGACCAAACACCACACCAGAAAGCAGGCCAGCACCAATACCGAGAACTACGCTGCTGGTGGCGTTGATAGCCACTGCGGTTACAACGCCAGAGCAGGCAATGATCGATGCAACGGAAAGGTCTAAGTCACCACAAGCCAGACAGAACAACATGGCACACGCCACCATACCGCTCATTGAAATGGCAAGACCAAGGCCTTTCATGTTGATGAAAGTCGCGAAGTAAGGAACGAATAGGCAGCAGAGTATAAACAGACCTGCAAACACCATTAGCATTCCAAACTTGTCCCAAATTTTAGAGAAGTTAAATCCGCCGGATTTCGCCTCAGACGTCATCGCTTTAGTAGGGCTAGATAAAGACATAATGATATTCCTCAGGTTTAAGCTGCTGCTGACTCTTTGTCGAGCATCGCAAGACGAAGAGCAGTTTGTTCGTTAAATTCATCGCGTTGAAGTTCGCCTGTCACAGCGCCATCTTTCATCACAAGGACGCGGTCAGAGATACCCAACACTTCTGGTAAATCGCTGGAAACGACCAACACGGTGACTCCGTTTTCCGCCAGCTTAAAAATCAATTCGTAAATTTCAGACTTCGCACCTACGTCGATACCACGGGTAGGTTCGTCCAGTAAGATCACGCTCATCGCAGTTGACAACCAACGGCCAAGAATCACTTTTTGTTGGTTACCACCAGAGAGCTTGCCAATCGGTTGTTCAAGCGACGATGCCTTAACATTCAGCGCTTGTTTTTGCTTGGTTGCATTGTCTTTTTCCCAAGCGAAATCGATAAGGCTGTTAAATTTGAGGTGCCATGGACGCGCACTGATGTTGGTGTTTTCCTGCACCGACATGATTGGCACTATGCCATGTGCTTTGCGGTCTTCAGAGCAAAGGGTAATACCTGCACGTATCGCATCTTGCGGTGTTTTAATGCCAATTTTCACATCGTGAAGAAAAATATCTCCACCGGTTTTACGCTCTGCGCCAAACACCAAGCGAGTCAGTTCGGTACGTCCTGCGCCGACAAGACCAAACAAGCCAAGAATTTCACCTTGTTTGATATCCAATGAAACCGGAGCAGAAAGCCCTGGGCCTTGAATGTTCTCTAGGCGTAAGCCACTTTTGCCCAGTTCTCTTGAGCGGTAGTTGTAGATGTCGTTAATTTCGCGGCCAACCATCAGTTCTACGAGACGATCGTGAGTCAGTTCCGACATGTCTTCAAAAGAACGAACGTGTTGACCATCTTTGAAGATAGTAATGGCATCACACAGGTTGAAGATCTCTTCCATGCGGTGAGAGACGTACATAATGATTTTGCCAGCATCCCTTAGTTCACGAATAACCTTGAACAGGTTTTGAATTTCACGTTGAGATAAGCTACTGGTTGGTTCATCAAATGCGATGATTTGTGCGTTGCGGCTAAGAGCTTTGGCGATTTCCACCATTTGCCATTGGCCGATAGATAATTCTTTTAACTGGCATGCTGGGTCAAAAGTTTCACCAAGACGCTCTAACTGCACACGGGCATTTTTGTTTAGCGTTTCGGTATCAACACGACCACCTTTGGTTGGAAGCTGCCCAAGATAAATGTTTTCAGCAACGGTCAGCTCAGGAACCAAGTTCAGTTCTTGGTAGATGATAGCGATACCGTGATCAAGTGCATCGTTAGTTGAAGTAAGAGTGATCTCTTTACCATCAATTGCGATATGACCTTCTGTTGGCTGGTGGAAGCCACTCAAGGTTTTAAGTAGAGTTGATTTACCTGCACCGTTTTCTCCCATCAAAGCATGAACACTACCTGCGCTTGCGCGGAAGCTAACGTTGTTCAGTGCTTTTACACCAGGGAAGTGCTTCGAAATATTACAAAACTCTATGTAAGAAGGGGACTTCGCCATGACTTCTCTCCATTGGTTCAAGGTAACCGTAAAATCAAGAGGGTGACGGCCAAGGTAGCCGTCACCAAAATTGAGCTTATAGCCCTTTCTTCGCTAGTTCGTCTTTGAAGTTGTCACGAGTGATAAGAACTACGTCAGTAACTTCAACGAATTTAGTTGGTTCAACGTCTTCTTTAACCCATTTGTAAAGAGATTCGATACTTCTGTAACCGTGTACGTCTGGGCTTGGAAGTAGAGAACCGTAGAAGCCAGTTGCGTTTGCTTTAGCAAGTTCGTTTACAGCGTCTACACCGTTGATACCGATACCGATAACGTTGTCAGCGCCGAAGCCTTGACCTTCAGTAGCACGGATACCACCAAGAACTGTGTTGTCGTTCATACCAACAACAAGCCATTGTTTAACATTTGGGTATTGAACAAGTAGTGAGTTAGCTGCGTCCAATGCTCCTGGGATGTCGTTAGTTTTAGTTGGTACGCGGTAGATTTGACCTTCTGGGAAACCTGCTTGTTTTAGAGCTGAGATAGAACCATCAACACGGCGACGTGCAGTGTCTAGCTCGTCAGCAGTGATCGCCATAACACCTGTTGATGCTACGTCCCATTTACGCTTAGTCATTTCTTTATAAAGTTCTGAACCTTGACGTTCACCGATAGCGGTTGCCGCCATCATTACCAAAGGTACGTCAACCATAGGTTCGCCTTTGGCGTTAAGGAACTGGTCATCAACAGTAATAACTTTTAAATCATAGCTTTTTGCTTTAGCCATGATTGCTGGACCTAATTTAGGGTCCGGAGTACAGATAACGAAACCTTTCGCGCCTTGAGCTGCAAGGGTATCGATAGCATTCAGTGTTTTTTCACCATCTGGCACAGCCATTTTCACAACTTCAAAGCCAAGGTCTTTACCGGCTTTTTCTGCGAATGACCATTCAGTTTGGAACCATGGCTCTTCAGGTTGTTTAACTAGGTAACCTAGTCGCATGTCATCGCTTGAACCAAAGAACGCATTGGCAGAAGCGCTTAACATTGTTGCCCCGGTTAAGGCAGTCGCTAGTAATAATTTTTTTAGTTTCATTGTTATTCCATCCGCTGGGTAGGGTTTGTTTCACGGACATATTTGAAGATTTCATTTCAAGTTGAAGTGACGAAAATCACACCAAAAAAATGTAGCGATTTTGTCCATTCATTTAGCGGAGGTGAACATGATGGGGATCTCAAATGTTACGTTTTAGTGCATTTCTGACTGCTTTTGGTGCGTATGTAATCGTTTGAATAGTCGTTATAGCCTTATTTGGCAAGGCTTGGTGTGTTTTTTAATCAGATGCACAGAAATAAATTCATGGCGGTTTTGTCCATACATCTAGCAGGCAATGTCATGGCTGAATCATCCATGCAGGGGTATAACAAACAAAAAAATATCACCCTACATGGACACCCTATACGGAGCTGTTATGAAGCATTTAGCGACACACCCTGCACACGTTATCGGTCTGGATTTTGGTTCAGATTCTGTACGTGCATTATTGGTCAACGCTGTTAGTGGTGAGGAAGTGGCATCTGGTGTCACTTACTACCCGCGTTGGATGGAAGGCCTATATAACGAACCTGAACAATCTCAGTTTCGCCATCACCCGAAAGACTACATAGAAGCGATGACTCAAGCGATACGTGAAGCGCTTGAGCAAGTCCCTGCGGAAATCGCTCAGTCTGTAGTGGGTATTGGTGTTGATACTACGGGTTCGACGCCAGCTCCGGTTGACGCACAAGGTAATGTTTTAGCTCTGTTGCCTGAATTTGCAGAAAACCCGAACGCGATGTTTATCTTGTGGAAAGACCACACATCAGTTTCAAAAGCAGATTTGATTAATGAATTGGCCCATGGCGGCGAGTTCATCGATTACACCAAGTACATTGGTGGTATTTACTCTTCAGAATGGTTCTGGGCTAAAGCAGCTTGGGTGAGTGAACAAGATGATCAAGTCGCGAAAGCCGCTCATAGCTGGGTGGAACTGTGTGATTGGATCCCTGCACTGCTTTCAGGTAACGAACATCCAAGTAAATTCCGCCACGGTATCTGTGCCGCTGGTCATAAAGCGATGTGGCATGACAGCTGGGGTGGCCTACCGGATCAAAAATTCCTTTCTGCAATTTCGCCAACTCTTGATGGTATTCGTGAGCGTATGTTTGATGAGGTTTATACCTCTGAAGATGTTGCTGGTTACCTAACTCCGGAGTGGGCAGAGAAATTTGGTTTGCCAGCAGGTCTAGCGGTTGCTGTGGGTGAGTTCGACTGTCACATGGGCGCTGTTGGCGCAGGGGCAGGCGAGCATGATTTAGTTAAAGTTATCGGTACTTCAACCTGTGACATCCTGATGGTGGACGCAGATAAAGTGGGCGATCGCACCATTCACGGCATTTGTGGTCAGGTGAAAGGCAGCGCGCTACCAAGCTTGATGGCTTTGGAAGCGGGTCAATCGGCATTTGGCGATGTTTATGCTTGGTATAAGCGCGTACTGATGTGGCCAATTCAGGCTCTAGCGAAAACCAATACCGACGCAGCAAAACTGATGGAGCATTTGGATAAGTCGATTGTGCCAATGCTTACTGATGCTGCGCAGCAATATGCTTTCAACGATAACTCACCATTAGCGATGGACTGGCATAACGGTCGTCGTACTCCTTACGCAAACCAACGCCTCAAAGGCGCGATTACCGATCTGAACTTGGGTTCGACCGCTCCAGCGATGTTTGCGGCTCTGGTTGAGTCAACGGCTCACGGCGCGAAAGCGATTGTCGACTGCTTTGTTGACCAAGGTATGGATGTTGAACGTGTTATCGCCATCGGTGGTATCTCGCAAAAATCCCCATACGTAATGCAGATGTGTGCTGATGTTATTGGTCGTGACATTGCAGTGGCAAGCTCTGAGCAGTGTTGCGCTCTGGGTGCTGCGATTTTCGCGGCAGTTGCTGCCGGTGTGTATGAAGATGCTCAACAAGCGCAGAAAGCGATGGCAAGCCCAATCAGTCAAGTTTACAAACCAAATGCGGTAGCTAAAGCGCTACGTGAACAACGTTACGCTGGCTACCGTGAGCTTGGCCAACACCTAGAGCAAATTTCTGAATCAAAACTGTCTCAGGAGCGCAGCCATGGGTGAGCTAGCAACGGGCGCAGCTAAAGCGGTACTTAGCCAAGAAGAGCGCCTAAAAAAGCTTCGCCATGATGTGTGGCAAGCGAACTTAGATCTCGAACGTCACAAGTTAGTGACGTTCACTTGGGGCAATGTGTCAGCGATCGACCGTGAATCTGGCTTGGTAGTGATCAAGCCAAGCGGTGTGGCTTACGAAGATTTAAGCGCTGAAAACATGGTGGTGGTTGATCTGGAAGGCAACATCGTGGAAGGCGATTTGAACCCGTCTTCAGATACCGCGACGCACTTAGTGTTGTACCGCACCTACGCCAAGATTGGTGGCGTGGTTCACACCCATTCACCTCAAGCAACGGCTTGGGCGCAAGCGGGTAAAGCAATTCCGGCATTAGGCACAACTCATGCGGATTACTTCTACGGCAGCATTCCATGTACTCGTGCTCTCTCAAATAAAGAGATCGCTACAGATTACGAATTGAATACCGGTCTGGTGATCGCAGAAACCATTGGGGATAACGACCCAATTGCGATTCCCGGAATTTTAGTCAAAGAACATGCACCGTTCTGCTGGGGCAAAGATGCTCATCAAGCGGTGCACAACGCAGTAGTGACAGAGGTTGTTTCCGGAATGGCTCTGCAAACTCTACAGATCAATCCTGCGGTGGAATATATCAATCAAGCGTTGCTCGATAAGCACTACCTACGTAAACACGGAGCCAATGCTTATTACGGTCAGTCAGCTAAGAATAAAGGGTAAGTCATGAAAGTATTTAATGAAAAACAAGTTTGGTTTGTCACTGGTTCACAAACGCTATACGGACCAAAAGTGCTTGAGCAAGTTGCGCTTGAAAGCGGTCAGATGGTTGCGAGTTTCAACGAAACCAGCGCAATCTCTGTACCTATGGTAGACAAAGGCACAGTGAAGTCTCCGGAAGAGATTCTTAATGTATGTCGTGCAGCGAACAACGATCCTGACTGTATCGGTTTGGTTCTTTGGATGCACACCTTCTCTCCTGCAAAAATGTGGATTGCTGGTCTTTCTCAGTTGAACAAACCGTTCATGCACCTTCACACTCAGTTCAATGCGGCGCTTCCTTGGGACAGCATCGACATGAACTACATGAACACACACCAAAGTGCTCATGGTTGTCGTGAATTTGGCTTTATCGGCACTCGTATGGGTATCGACCGTAAAGTGGTTGTTGGTCACTGGCAAAACCCACAAGTTCATAAAGAAATGGATGACTGGTGCCGTGCGGCTGTGGGTATCCACGCAGGTCAAAACCTAAGAGTGGCGCGTTTTGGTGACAACATGCGTCAAGTTGCGGTCACCGAAGGCAACAAAGTTTCTGCGCAAATCCAGTTCGGCTATGAAGTGAACGCTTACGGCTTGGGTGAACTGACTGAAGCAGTTCAATCAGTATCGGATGCTGATGTGGCTCGCATGTTGGATGAGTACGCATCAACTTACGAAATGAAATCAGAGCTTCTAACGGATGCTTCACTGCTTAAATTGATGCAGCACGAAGCGCGCCTAGAAATGGGTATGGAACGTTTCTTAACAGATGTTGGTGCTAATGCATTCACCAACACCTTTGAAAACTTAACCGGTCTAGGTTCTCTACCAGGTCTTGCAACACAACGTCTGATGGCGAAAGGCTTTGGTTACGGCGGTGAGGGTGACTGGAAAACGTCGGCTATGGTTCACATCATGAAGCAGATGGGTAAAGGTCGCCAAGGTGGTACTTCATTCATGGAAGACTACACCTATAACTTCGGTGCAACTGACCAAGCTCTTGGCGCGCACATGCTAGAAGTGTGTCCATCAATCGCTGCGGCAAAACCACGCCTAGAAATTCACCGTCATACGATTGGTCTGAAGTGTGATGTTCCTCGTCTGCTATTTAGCGGTAAAGAAGGTGATGCACTTAACGTGTCTGTGATTGACCTTGGTAACCGCTTCCGCATGGTAGTGAACACAGTGAAGACTGTCGCTCCACCACAAAGCATGCCACACCTACCAGTTGCTCACGCGCTTTGGGAACCAATGCCAAATCTACAAGTCGCTGCGGCAACTTGGATTCATGCAGGCGGCGCACACCACAGTGCATACAGCCAGCAGGTGAGTGTAGATACCCTAGCGGATTACGCAGATATCCTAGGTATGGAAATGGTTGTTATCGACGAAAACACTGAGACTCGTACGTTCAAGCAAGAGCTGAAAACTAACAGCTTGTACTACCGTCTAGCTTCAGGCGTTTAATCGAAAAATCTCCCTCACGGTGAACACTCATTGTGAGGGAGAAGTTGTAGAGGTAATTATGGCGGTTGACGAATCTAAACTAGAGCAGGGCTTTGATACTCTCAGTCCGTTTGATATTCATTATAACCGTTGGACACTGCGTGTTGCTGGTCAGTGTTCAACTAAGTTTGAGCTACTTTTTGACGATACTGTGTTGTATCAAGGTAAGCTGGAACTGATTAACAATGGTGAGTTACTGGATGTATCGCAGGCTCAGTGGAAGTTTCGTCATCGCCATGATCGAATAGAGCAGTGGTGTCAGCTACATCATGTCGACAAGTTATCCGTCAATATGAACTACTACTTTCACGATAAAGCAGTGGTGATTGAGTATTTGGCGCGCAATAGTATTCCAACACGTTTAGACATTAGACATGAGATAGTGCCGCTGGATAGTGTGGAAAACGTTCAACCGCCACAATCAGAACAACCGGATTGGCAACGCTGTCGTCATGGTCTTCCTAGTGAATCTATTCGTCACTCCATTAAACCAGACCTGTTTCGCGAAGCTTTTTCAGCGACTCAGTGGATCGTATTAGATAAAATGTGATGTCGAAAATCGCAATACTTCCGGGCTCAACATACACTAGAAAAAATTCTAATGATTGTTGGTCTATGCAAAACACAGATCCACTCAAGCCGGGGTATGACTTTGATGCGCATTTAGTCGCGGGTCTCACTCCTATTATCGAAGGTGACGAGCTCGACTACACCATCGATCGTCCAAACGGCATGAAAGGGTACATCATCAATATCACCAGCAAAGGTGAAGGCACCATTTTTTCCGGTGAACATGAGTTTCATGTTAAAGCTGGAGACTTACTCCTGTTTCCCCCTAGCGCCGCCCATTATTACCGCCGCAAAGAAGACAACGCTTCATGGTTTCACCGTTGGGTGTATTTCCGGCCGCGTGCATTTTGGAATGACTGGTTAAACTGGCAGGAAGAGCGTAATGGGGTTTATGTCACTAGCGGCTTGTCTGCGCAGGACATCGAGCACATTGAAAGCTTGTTTGTCGATATCGAATACACCGCGAAATCGGATTTACCTTATCGGGACGATTTGGCGATTAACTTGCTTGAACAGCTGCTGATTCGCTGTAAATCGGTGCAGCCGGATGTGGTCAGTAAGCCACTCGATCCACGCATCATTCAGGCGATTAACTACATGACACAAAACCTCAATCAGGATTTCACGCTTGAGGAAATTGCTGCACATACCTGTTTATCGCCATCTCGCTTAGGGCATCTGTTCCGTGATGAGATGAAGATGACCATTACCCAATGGCGCGATGACCAACGTATTAGCCGTGCGAAGCAATTGTTAGTGACTACTCACTATTCAGTTAACCACATTGGTCGAATAGTCGGCTATTCCGATCCCCTTTATTTCTCTCGCGTATTTAAGCGCAAAGCGGGTGTCAGCCCGAAGCTGTATCGAGAGAAAATCACCTGATAAATTATCTCAAACAAAGCCGGAGACCTTCTCCGGCTTTGTTTTGTTACTGGCTAAATAACAATGATGAGAGCAAGTATCTTGAGCTAGATTCCAGCTTTAGCTGCAAAGCACATGGCATTTTCAACAATGATTATTTCTAAACTATAGTTGATTTGTTAGTTGGCAAAAGGAGTAGCCAGAATGAATCAAGAAGCCTTGCTCTCTCGTTTTAATGAATTACCTCGTATTGAAAGTATTCAACAAGAGCTACTGAATATGGTGAACAGTGAGAACCTCAACTTCAGTGAGCTTTCACGTAAGATGTCGATGGACCAAGTGCTTAGCGCTCGAGTTTTGCGGATGGCAAATTCAGCCCAGTTTGGTGGCGCGCATGGTGTTTCAACGATTAACGAAGCGATCATTCGTGTCGGCAGTGGTGCGGTGCGAACTCTGGTCTCTTCCTCGGTTGTGTCTGGTGTTTTCCCTAAACTCGCCACCCTCAATATCAAAGACTATTGGGCCAATACTTTTGAAATTGCCATGATTGCCAGCAAACTGGCGAAGGCGGCACGTTTAGACCCGAATGAAGCTTTTACGACCGGAGTGCTGCACAATATCGGTGAACTTATGATTCATGCTTTGGAGCCTGATATCGCTTCGCAAATAAAATATCGGGTAGAGCATGGTGAAGAGTTGGTTGCAGTGCAAAAAGAGCTGCTTGATACCGATGCTCAAGAACTTGGTGCTAGGCTAGCTCGCGAATGGCAGTTCCCATCTGATATGGCGGATGCGATAGAAAATGTGAATCATCCGGGCAAGGCTACAGAAGCTAAGCGATTAGCCTGTGTTCTACTTTTGGCTCGTGAAATCCATAAGCGTTGGGACTCATTGTTCGATGAACGAGAAAAGCGTGCGTTTCTTACTCGTCATCCCGCTGCTAAAGCTCTGGCGTTGTCGCCGGATGTGTACGTGGAAATAGACAGAGTTCGCGGGCAAGGCGTGGAGCTAGCACACCAACTTTTTTAGTCAGTCACAATCGCTTAAACAGCCCATGCAACAGCGTGGGCTTTGACTTTTTTAGGTAGAAGGCGCGAGCTTTTTGGAAAGCTTCAGTTGCTGCACTATCAAACCAATGATGATTAGCACTAAGCCGATTAATGTCGAAGGATGAATTTCTTCACCTATGATGGTCGCAAGCAGGATCAATGAAATAAACGGCGAGGCAAAAATTAGGTTACTGATGCGCGCGGTATTGTTGGTGCTCTTTAATGCGCTAAGCCAAAGTACAAAGGTAATTCCCATTTCGAATAATCCCACGTAGGTCACAGCGGCCCAACCTTTAATGGTAATTTGGCTCCATGGTGCGCCTTCGTAGACGTTCAATCCAATGGCAAACGGGATAGCAACAAGAAAGCCCAGCAGCACGCCGACAACCGGTTCAGCTTGGTTCTTGGTATTGAGTATCCAATATCCCGCCCAAAGCAATGTGGAAAGCAGTGCTAACCCAACACCCAATGGGCTGTCGAATTTCAAACCGAGAATATCGCCTTTGGTTGCTATCACAATAACGCCTAAGTAACTGAGTACACAGGCGAGCCAATCTTGCTTTCTGATAGTCTGACCCAAGAAAACCGCCGCCATCAACGTTAAAGTGATTGCCCAGCTATAATTTATTGACTGAGCTTGCGAAGCTGGAAGTAACGCATACGCTTTAAATAGAATTAAATAGTAAGCCAGAGGGTTAATCAGCCCTAGAAGCAAGTAGTACCAAGGGTTAGCAAAAAAGGTGCTGGCGATCAGATTTAGATGACCTCTTAGGGCGCAAATAATGAATAAAGCCAGTGCTGAGACAATACTTGCGATAGTGAGCATTTGAATCGGCGTGAATTCTGCCAGAGTGAGTTTAAAAGCTGTGGCAACGGTGGACCAAAGCAGAACTGCGGACAGTCCTAGCCCTAATGCGCGACGCTCGTTCATTTGTTTTCCCTAACTTTATTTGCTGTTGTTTGGATTTGACGTTATTTGGCTAGTCTAACGGTGGAATAAATGCGCCACAAACTGGACATTTATCCAGTATGGAAATACCATTTTTGTCAACAGACTTAAGTCACGACTAGACGAAGTAAACCTTTATGATGCAATGGATTATCAACAACATACTGCTTTGGGCTCCTGCACTCGCGAGTGCGATTATCTCTGGGAGCGTGATTGGGCTTTGGGTTAAGCAAAAAATGCAGGTCAGAACCCAACTGCTTGATCAGCAAATTATTAATGACGCTCGCTGGTATCAACAGCAAATTGAGCAACTGAAGGTAAGCTTGAACAACAGTTTGGGTGAGTTGGAAGAGCTGGATCAAGAGCGTGATAAGGCAGAGTACGAGCTAAAACAACTGCACGGCAAACTGATGGCAGCAATGGAAAAACTGCGTTATTTCGATGCCGTGAAGCTGGAACGAGATCAGTACAACGATGAGTTGAACCACTTACGCGAGCTAAAAGCGCAGCTTGATGTTCAGCTGCGTGAGCAAGAAGCGCGTCATCAGCAGCAGCTAGAATCCTGCGCAGAAAAATTACGTTTGTTGGAAACCGCCGAAGAACGCCTGAAACAGCAATTTGAACACCTTGCTAACCAAGTGTTTGAAGACAAGGCAGCAAAAGTGGAACAACAGAACAAACAGAGCCTTGATAGTCTGTTGAGCCCGCTTAAAGAGCAGTTAGAAGGTTTCCGTAAGCAGGTGAATGACAACTTCAACAACGAAGCCAAAGAGCGTCACACCTTAGTGCATGAGCTGCGCAATTTGCAAAGTCTCAATGAACAGATGGCAAAAGAAGCGTTGAACCTTACTCAGGCACTAAAAGGCGACAACAAGCAGCAAGGCAACTGGGGGGAAGTGGTTCTCGCTCGTGTGCTTGCTGAATCAGGCTTGCGTGAAGGCCATGAGTACGAAACTCAGGTTAGTTTGCAAAATGATATGGGCAAGCGTTATCAGCCGGATGTGATTGTTCATCTGCCACAAGATAAGCAAGTGGTGGTGGATTCGAAAATGGCGCTGGTGGCTTATGAGCGATACTTCCATGCTGAAACCGATGAAGAGCGTGATGCTGCTTTGCGCGATCACTTGCTTGCACTTCGTAATCACATCAAAGGTTTAAGCCAGAAAGACTACCATCAGCTGCGCGGAATTGAGAGCCTCGATTATGTGCTGATGTTTATTCCGGTTGAACCTGCATTCCAAGTCGCGATTCAGGCTGATCCAAGCTTGGTGAAAGATGCGATGGAGCAAAACATTATTCTTGTCAGTCCAACCACATTGCTGGTGGCGCTGCGTACCATTGATAACCTATGGCGCAATGATCGCCAGAACCAAAATGCTCGTCTCATTGCCGAGCGTGCCAGCAAGCTCTACGACAAGCTACGTCTGTTCGTTGATGATATGGAAGGATTGGGGTCTGCGTTAGACAGAGCCAACCAAAATTATCAGGGTGCGATGAACAAGCTTGTCACTGGTCGCGGAAATGCTATCAGTCAGGCAGAAAGCTTTAAGCAGCTTGGGGTTGAAGTGAAACGTTCTATCCATTCTCAGTGGGCGGAAAAGGCACAAATTGGCGAAGATTATGAAAATGCCCCTTTAGTAGAAAGACATCAAGGAGAGGATAAAGTAAACTGATTGCCCGCGGCAGTTTAGTCACTTTTTTGAGCGCCTTTTTCAGCAGAAAAGTTCTCAAACCAAGAGTGCGCTGCATAGCAACCAAATTGAAAAGAAACGAATGATGGCGGGCGCAGTAGCGACCACGATGACGGATAGAAACGATGACGGACAGTAGTAGCGTGCAAACGAATACAGCAATGACAGATCAAGAAACAACGCATTTCGGTTTCGAAACCGTTCGTAAAGAAGAAAAAGCAACCAAAGTAGCTCAGGTGTTTCACTCAGTAGCAGCGAAATACGACATCATGAATGACTTAATGTCGGGTGGCGTTCATCGACTATGGAAGCGTTTTACGATTGATTGCTCAGGCGCACGTCCGGGACAAAAAATTCTCGATCTTGGTGGCGGTACTGGTGACCTAGCTGCGAAGTTCTCTCGTATCGTTGGCGATAAAGGCCACGTTATTCTGGCGGACATCAATAACTCAATGCTAAATGTGGGCCGCGATAAACTGCGTGACCGCGGCATTGTCGGCAACATTGATTTCGTACAAGCGAACGCGGAAGAACTGCCGTTCCCAGATAACCATTTTGACTGCATTACTATCAGCTTCTGTCTGCGTAACGTAACAGATAAAGATAAAGCACTGCGTTCAATGTACCGTGTTCTGAAACCGGGTGGTCGTCTGTTAGTGCTTGAGTTTTCTAAACCTGTTTTAGATCCGCTTTCTAAAATTTATGATGCCTATTCGTTCCACATCCTGCCAAAAATGGGTGAACTGATTGCTAACGATGCAGACAGCTACCGTTATTTAGCAGAATCAATTCGTATGCACCCAGACCAAGAAACCTTAAAAGGTATGATGGTTGAAGCAGGCTTCGAGCAAGCAAGCTACTACAACCTGACTGGTGGTATCGTCGCACTGCACCGCGGTTACAAATTCTAAGGACCGCTTATGCCGTTTGAACCTCTTGTCACCGCGGTGATAGAAACCTCTCTGAATACCCTGATTAAAGACGACCCTAACTTGGGTCGTCGTCTCGCACGCCTTAAGGGGCAAGTGATTCAAGTGCATCTCAAAGAGCTAAATAAGACACTAACGTTTGTGTTTAGCCAACAGATCGATGTACTGGCAAATTATGAAGGCAAGCCAGACTGTTACTTGTCATTGCATCTTTCTGTACTGCCTGAACTGCGTGAACAAGCCAATATCACTAAACTTATCAAACAAGATAAGTTGGTGTTGGAAGGTGATATCCAACTAGCTCAGAAATTTTCTCAATTGATGACAGATTGCAAACCTGACATTGAAGAGTGGCTGTCACGAGTCACTGGTGATGTGGTGGCTCACACTGTGGTTCAGGGGGCGAAAAACGTTGGCTCTTTGCTGACTTCTCAGTTTAACAAGCATCAGAACCATCTGGCTCAAGTGCTGACTGAAGAGTGGCGAATTGCTCCTGCGCCATTAGAGATTGCGTATTTCTGCGATCAAGTCGATGACGTGAAAAGTCAGGCTGCACGTTTAGAAGCAAAGCTAGCGGCACTGCTAGAGAAAATAAGCAAGGAAAACGCTGAGGTTGCCAAATAACGTATGACGCCTTCAGAACTTAAGCGCCTATATAGAATTATCAAAGTTCAGCTCGAATATGGGCTGGATGAATTTCTTCCTGATCATCAGTTAGCAAAAGCACCACGATTGTTGCGTAAGTCGCTGTTTTGGATTCGTAATCAGCACAGTGATAAGCCGTTAGGTGAACGTCTGCGTCTTGCGCTGCAAGAGTTGGGACCAGTGTGGATTAAGTTTGGTCAGATGATGTCGACTCGCCGTGATCTGTTCCCGCCACATATCGCCGATCAGCTTGCGCTGCTGCAAGACAAGGTTGCGCCATTTGACGGTAAACTCGCCAAACAGCAGATGGAAAAAACGCTCGGCGGCAGTTTAGAAACGTGGTTTGACGATTTTGATATCGAACCGCTAGCATCAGCTTCTATTGCTCAGGTACACACCGCGAAACTAAAAGAAAACGGCCGAGAGATCGTTCTAAAAGTGATTCGTCCTGATATTCGCCCTGTGATTGATGCCGATATTAAGCTGATGTATCGCATGGCGCGTATTGTTGCCAAAGCGACTCCGGAGACGAAGCGTCTCAAGCCTGTCGAAGTGGTACGAGAGTACGAAAAAACGCTGATCGATGAGCTGGATTTACGCAGAGAAGCGGCCAACGCGATTCGCTTGCGTCGTAACTTCGAAGACAGTGAAGAACTTTACGTTCCTGAAATAATTAGCGATTTGAGTAATGAAACTGTCATGGTTTCTGAGCGAATATACGGCATTCAGGTTTCCGACGTAGAACGTTTGCGAGCAAACGGCACCAATATGAAGCTGTTAGCTGAACGCGGAGTGAGCGTGTTTTTCACACAGGTGTTCCGCGATAGTTTCTTCCATGCCGACATGCATCCGGGCAACGTGTTTGTGAACCCTGAACATCCAGAAAATCCACAGTGGATTGGCTTGGACTGTGGCATCGTAGGCACACTCAACAGCGAAGATAAACGTTATTTAGCCGAAAACTTCTTGGCATTCTTTAACCGAGATTACCGCAAAGTTGCTGAGCTGCACGTTGATTCTGGCTGGGTACCTCACGATACCAATATTGATGAGTTTGAAGTCGCAATTCGTATCGTCTGTGAACCTATTTTTGCAAAACCTCTTTGTGAAATTTCCTTTGGTCACGTGCTGTTGAACCTGTTCAATACAGCACGCCGATTCAATATGGAAGTTCAGCCACAATTGGTATTGCTGCAGAAAACTCTGCTTTATGTTGAAGGGCTTGGTCGCCAGCTTTATCCGCAACTCGATTTGTGGCAGACGGCAAAACCTTTCCTAGAAAAATGGATGATGAACCAAGTGGGGCCGCAAGCTGTCATCAATGCAGTGAAAGAGCGTGCGCCATTCTGGGCAGAAAAATTACCTGAATTACCAGAGCTGCTATACGACAGTTTGCGCCAAGGTAAAGTGATGAATCAGCGTATTGATCAGCTTTACCAAGGGTATCGAGAAACAAAGCGTCAGCAGGCTACAGGCAAGTTTTTATTTGGTATTGGCGCCACATTAGTCGTATGCTCGGCAATATTGGTTACAAATGGTTATGAACATCTTGCTGTGAGCAGCGGAGTCACGGGTGTTCTTTCTTGGCTGTTTAGCTGGCGAACATATCGCCACTAAGTGTTTTTATATTATTAGCATATTACCAGAGGGGATAATTATGGGGATAAGTTGGCCACAATTATTGATTATTGCAGTTATCGTGATTCTATTGTTTGGTACAAAGAAGCTTCGTGGTATTGGCAGTGATTTAGGCGGTGCAGTTAAAGGCTTCAAGAAAGCGATGGCTGAAGATGAAGATAAATCTGAAGCAAGCAAAGACGCTGACTTTGAACCAAAGAACTTGGAGCAACAAAAAACAGCTGCTTCAACTGAAACCAAAAAAGACAAAGAGCAGGCGTAAAGAGTGTTCGATATCGGTTTTTGGGAGCTGGTATTAATCTCTGTTGTTGCTTTAGTTGTATTAGGTCCTGAACGTTTGCCACATGCTATTCGCAGCGTGACCAAGTTTATTGGTGCGGCGAAAAGCATGGCGAACAGTGTGAAAGATGAGCTGGCTCATGAGCTGAAAGTGCAAGAGTTACAAGAAAACTTGCGCAAAGCTGAGCAAATGGGCATGAAAAATCTTTCACCTGAACTTCAAGAGTCGGTCGATAAGCTAAAGCAAGCGGCGCAAGATGTTCAGCGTCCTTATGCTGCATCGAACAATACGCAAACAGCGGATAATTCAGCCGCAACGAGCGCAGAAACTATGGATGTTTCAGAATCAATCAAGGGTTCAGAAACGATAAATGTTACTGCGCAAGCTCAAACTCAGCCAACTGAGGAAGAGCTCAAATCGGCAGACAAGAAAGCCGAATAAGCCATCAAATGAAGAGCACACGTTGCTCTTCATTTTCTGTTTTATGATCTCAGTTATATGAGCTGTCACATGAGGTTCCAATGTCTTCTGTAGAACAGACGCAGCCTTTAATTAGTCACCTTCTTGAGCTACGCAACCGCTTATTGCACAGTATCGCGGGCGTGCTGGTTGTGTTTCTTGCTTTGATCTATTTCTCCGGTGACATTTACGAGTTTGTCTCCAAGCCGCTGGTGGAACGTCTGCCGGAAGGCGCGACGATGATCGCAACCGATGTTGCTTCACCGTTCTTTACGCCACTTAAACTGACTCTGATTGTTGCTGTGTTTCTTTCTGTGCCTTATATCCTTTATCAGGTATGGGCATTTGTGGCTCCGGGTTTGTATAAACATGAACGCCGCTTAATTTTCCCTCTGCTGTTTTCCAGCTCTCTCTTGTTTTACTGCGGTGTCGCTTTCGCTTACTTCGTGGTATTTCCGCTGGTGTTTGGTTTCTTTACCGCTATTGCATTGGGTGGTGTGGAAATCGCAACCGACATTGCCAATTATCTTGATTTCGTCTTAGCACTGTTCTTGGCGTTTGGTATCGCGTTTGAAGTACCCGTCGCCATCTGCTTGCTTTGCTGGACAGGGGCAACCACACCTAAGGCTCTGGCAGCTAAGCGCCCGTACATCATAGTGGCAGCCTTTATTGTCGGCATGCTGCTTACGCCGCCGGATATGATTTCACAGACCTTATTGGCTGTGCCTATGTGCTTGCTGTTTGAAGTCGGACTTATCTTTGCTCGTTTCTACACTAAGAAAGAAGCGGATGAAGAGGAAGTGGAAGAATAGGCCGATAAGCCGTAGTGAATATCGAAATGAAAAGGAGCATAAGCTCCTTTTTTGTGCCCGCTGGCTGAGCAAATTCTATAGCCATCACAGTTTTACGATTTGATGCGTTGTTGATGATTTTTTGCACAATAGTTTGATTTAAAACAATTGTGCTGCGATCTGCTTTCGCATTTGAAATTCTTTTGTCTAATTATATAAGCGAATTCTAATTTACCAGGAAGGTATGTTCGGAATGAAAACTATAACGATTAGACACAACTCGGTGTTATTGCTGTTACTTACGGTGTTTTTCACCGTAACTACGTCATGGGCTTATGCGTCAACGGCTGATCACCAAACCTTTGAACAACTGAACGGGCCTTTTAACAAAGCTCAGGAAGTGACAAAAGCGTGTTTGGAATGCCATACCGAAGCGGGTGAACAGATTCAGGCTTCAACCCACTGGACGTGGGAGCATGAACAGCTCAGTTCAGATGAGATTTACGGCAAGAAAAACGTCGTCAATAACTTCTGCATTTCTACTGCTTCCAATGAGCCTCGCTGTACAAGCTGCCATACAGGCTATGGCTGGAAAGACGACCAATTTGATTTCACCAAACAAGAGAGTATCGACTGTTTGGTCTGCCATGATCAATCCGGTCAATACCGAAAATTCCCTACCGCAGCCGGTCATCCTAATTATGTCGATACTGAATGGCCTGTTGGCTCAGGGAAAATTCTCCCTGCGGTTGATTTGGCACAATCTGCCAAAAGTGTTGCTACGCCAGAAGTAAAGAACTGCGGTAGTTGTCATTTCTTTGGTGGTGGTGGTGATGCCGTCAAACACGGCGATATGGATTCAAGTCTTAATACCGCCTCGCCTGAACTCGATGTGCACCTTGCCAAAGAGGGTGCGAATTTGAAGTGTCAGGACTGTCATACAACCAGCGCTCACATCACCCAGGGATCGCGTTATTCCATGAATGCGAAAGATACCTCCGGTATCGATATTCCCGGACACACAGACATGAATCGTGCGACTTGTGAGTCTTGTCATAGTGCACAGCCACATCAAGGCTCACGCGAAGCGATTCGCCTCAATCAGCATGCAGAAAATGTCGCTTGTCAGACATGCCATATTCCAGAATTTGCCCGTGAAAAAGCGACGAAAACCTTCTGGGATTGGTCTACTGCTGGCGACAAGAAACGGCCAATGACCAAAGATGAGTGGGGCAATCCACTTTACGATCCGAAAAAAGGGGATTTCGTCTGGGAGAAAAACGTGGTTCCTGAATATGCCTGTTTCAATGGCGAGATTGATTACACCACTGTGGGTGAGAAGGTTCAGCCTAATGCCGATGGTGTGATTGAACTGACCAAAGTTCAGGGAACTTGTGGTGAAGAAGGCACTCGCATCTGGCCGTTCAAAGTGATGAAAGGCAAGCAGCCTTATGATGTGAAAAATCAACTGATGATAACACCACACTTGTTCGGTAAAGATAGTTCAGCTTATTGGAAATCTTATGATTGGGCTGCGGCTGCTACAGCAGGTATGGCGGCGAGTGGATTAGAGTTTGGCGGTGAGATGGCGTTTGTCGATACCGATTATCACTTCCCGATCACCCATATGGTGGCTCCAGCAGAGAAAGCATTGGAATGTCAGGACTGCCATAGCAAAGATGGGCGAATGGCGAAAATTGCTGGTTTCTATATTCCTGGTCGTGATGATGCCCTTGGTGGGATTAGTCAGTATTTGTGGTGGTTGGTTGCTCTGACTGTGTTGGCAGCCGTAATACATGGCTTGTTAAGGTTATTCTCGCGTCATCCGCAAGGTAAGGAGTAGGTTATGCGTCATATGGTTTATAAACGCTTTGAACGCTTCTGGCATTGGGCGCAAAGCTTACTGATTATCGCAATGATAGCGACCGGATTTGAAATTCATGGCTCTTACCAGTGGTTAGGTTTCGAAGATGCTTTGTTGTGGCATGAGTTGTGTGCAGTGACATTGATTGTGCTTTGGTTGTTTGCCATTTTCTGGCATTTCACGACAGGGGAATGGCGGCAATATATGCCAACGACCGACAAACTTTCTGATGTGGTGCGTTTCTATGTGCGAGGTATTTTTCTAGGGCAGCCACATCCGTATCAGGCGACACCAGAGAGAAAGCACAATCCTTTGCAGCGCTTTTTCTATCTGGGTTTTAAGCTGATATTAGCGCCATTGATTTGGGTTTCTGGTGCTCTGTTATTGCTTCACCCTTTCGGTATTGAAGTCATTCCTTTGGGCACATTATCGGGGATGCATTTGTTGGTGGCGTTTTTATTTGTGGTGTTCTTGATTGGGCATATTTACATGACCACCACAGGGCCGACGCCCACCAGTCATATCAAAACTATGATTACTGGCTACGAGGAGGAACATTAATCTAAAGTGAAAGGAATAAAACTCTAACTCTTGGCTCACTATGAGAAAGCCCCCTTAAAAGATTAGGGGGCTTTGTTTTTACTAAAGGTTGAATAGCTTTTTGGCATTCAACGTGGTGAGAGTGTCTACTTCTTCAATGGTCATCTCACGAAGCTCTGCGACTCGTTTCGCGACGAGTTGGGTGTAAGCCGGTTCATTGCGTTTTCCACGATGAGGAACCGGCGCAAGGTAAGGGCAGTCGGTTTCTAAAATCACGTAGTTAAGGTCGAGATGAGGAATCACCTGATCCATGCCACCATTTTTAAAAGTAGAAACACCACCTAAGCCAAGATGAAAGCCCAAATCGTTGATCGCTTTCGCTTCTTCTACACTGCCACCAAAGCAGTGGAACACGCCACGCAGTGAACCATCTTGCTCTTTACGCAGTAAGGCTAAGGTTTCCTCAATGGAGTCTCGGGTGTGTATCACCACAGGAAGGTCCATCTCTTTCGCCCAGTTAAGCTGAGTGACAAACGCCATTTCTTGTTCTGCGCGATAGGTTTTATCCCAGTAGAGGTCGATACCAATTTCACCCACAGCGATGAAATTGTGTTTATCGAACCATGCGCGAATAGTTTCCAGAGTCTGATTTACGTTAGCGTCTACATAACAAGGGTGAAGCCCCATCATAGAACGGCAAACCTCAGGATAGGCGGCTTCTGTTGCCAGCATAGGTTCGATGGAATCTAAGTCGATATTTGGCAACAAGATTTGGTTGATACCTTGTTCTAAGGCGCGTTGAACAACGGCATCTCTGTCTTGGTCAAATTCGCTGGCATAGATATGGGCATGGGTATCAATCATGGTGTTGTCTCGCTAAATTCTGTTTGCGGGCAGTATACGTGAGTGTGAGCATCGGGTCATTTTTTGTATTTTTACTTAAAGGCTCTAGCACCAGAGTTTGAGAGTGATATGATTTCGCCTGAACCTGTTCCACCTGAAGTGCTTTTCTATGAGAGCTTTCTGTCTGAATGGGAATCTACACATCAAATAAAGTCTGAACTTTGAATCAGACAGACCAAGAAGGAGAGTAGAGTGTCAGTATCCATCCAAGGCCAGTTCCCAGGTCGTCGTCTACGCCGTATACGTAAACACGATTTTTCTCGTCGCCTAGTGGCCGAAAACAAACTTTCGGTAAATGACCTGATTTACCCGATGTTTGTTTTGATGGGCAAAGATCGCCGTGAAGCGATTGAATCTATGCCGGGAATTGAACGTCTGTCTATCGATCTATTGTTGGAAGAAGCGTTGTATCTAGCAAACCTTGGTGTTCCTGCTATCGCTCTGTTCCCTGTGGTTAATCAAGATGCAAAAAGTTTAGACGCTGCGGAAGCTTACAACCCTGATGGTTTGGTTCAGCGCGCCGTTCGTTTGTTGAAAGAACACGTTCCGCAAATGGGCGTGATCACCGATGTAGCCTTAGACCCTTATACTACTCACGGACAAGACGGCATTATCGATGAAACCGGCTATGTGATGAATGATGAGACGACAGAAGTACTGATCAAACAAGCGCTTTCTCATGCTGAAGCGGGGGCTGATGTGGTTGCTCCATCAGACATGATGGACGGTCGTATTGGCAAAATCCGTGAAGCGCTAGAAGAAGCTGGTCACATTCATACTCAAATCATGGCTTACTCAGCAAAATACGCTTCTTGTTATTACGGCCCGTTCCGTGATGCAGTCGGCTCTGCGAGCAATCTGAAAGGTGGTAACAAGAAGAACTACCAGATGGATCCTGCGAACAGCGATGAAGCGATTCATGAAGTGGCGATGGATGTGAATGAAGGTGCGGATATGGTGATGGTGAAACCGGGTATGCCATATTTGGATATCGTTCGCCGCGTGAAGACGGAACTGCAAGTTCCAACCTTCGCATACCAAGTTTCTGGCGAATACGCGATGCACAAAGCTGCGATTCTCAATGGCTGGTTGTCAGAGAAAGAAACAGTGATGGAATCTCTACTGTGCTTTAAGCGCGCGGGCGCGGACGGCATTTTGACTTACTTTGCTAAAGATGTGGCGCAGTGGCTGGCTGAAGAAAATGCGCGAGCAGCTCAGTTTCTAAAGTAAAGCCCCTAAAATAAACCAGAAAACGAACAAGTCACTAAAGGCTGGCCATTGACCAGCCTTTTCTTTTTGAACTCAATTTAAGGAAACAATAATGAAGATACGTGAAGGCAGTTTGTCTGAAGTTGTAGCCGTGGTGACTGAAATTGATGAGTTCATTGTTAAAGAAAACGAACAAAGCTTAGCTCAGCGATTAGAAGGTAAGCGCCATTTGATTCTGGTTGCAGAGCAACAAGGCCAAATATTAGGTTTCAAAATCGGTTATGAGCTAGATTCAGATACTTTCTACAGTTGGTTTGGTGGTGTTTCTCCTAAAGCTCGCAATTTGGGGTTGGCTCAAAAGCTATTAGATGTGCAGGAATCTTGGGTTGTTGATCAAGGATATCAACAGCTTAAGGTTAAATCGCGTAATCAGTTTCCAACCATGTTAAGGCTGCTATTAAGGAATAACTACCTGATTGAGAACTTTGAGCCGTATGAGCCGCTATTGGAAAGCCGTATCCACTTTGTGAAGCAGTTAAAAAATAAATGAGATTTTTTCTCATTTAGTGTTGACAGATAAATGAGAATCATTATTATTAACTTTGTCTTAGGGAATGAGTGAATTTCATAAGGATGTGAGTGACTTGCTTTTTAAACTTGTTTAATTGCAAAGAATGAACAGCTGAATGAACGAACCTATTCTTTTTGACACGACATTGCTCACATTGCTTCCAGTGTAATTTTAAGCTTTTCGGTAGTGCTGAACGTTTTATTTCAGGCTGACCTTATATTGCTAGGCGACATCAAACGATGTCGCTTTTTTTATGCCACTTATCCACCGCACCTCTCTGGCGAGGCTACGCTCTTATATTTTTCTGTTTGGTACGGGATGTATAGTAACAAGTTTTTATTTTCAGTGATTAACCAGATTTCTCACCGTCAGAAAAATCCTCTTTTGTAAGAATTCTGTGTCAGAGTATGAAAATTCATCATTCATTTTGGATCCAGATCTCAAGGTGACTAAAAGGACACCGAGTGTCTTTTCCACAATTGATGATCGGAGGATGATCGTATTTTAAAACTTGGATCTTTTATTTTTATTTTAAAAAACAATTAATTATATAATGTTTTGTCGCTGTTTTTTACACTTTAATAACCAGTGGATAAAATCTATGAACAGAGTTATCCACAGAATGGTTTGTATGTTGGTGAGTAATTAGACGAAAGCGTGAACTTGAGTCTGCAAGGTAACATAGAATCCTGAACACAGTCGTGGCATCCTAGTCGCCAATTGTTTCTCATTGGACTAGCAACACTATGGCTCGCATTCCTGATAATCCGTTAATTTTGATCGACGGTTCTTCTTATTTATATCGCGCATTCCACGCTTATCCAGGCACCATGAGTAATGGGGATATTCCAACTAACGCTGTTTACGGTGTAGTGAATATGGTCCGTTCTATGATGCGCCAATTTGCTTCGGATCGTATTGCCGTTATTTTTGATGCCAAAGGCAAAACGTTCCGTGATGACATGTTTCCAGAATATAAGGCTCATCGTCCGCCAATGCCGGATGACCTGCGTTGTCAGATTGAGCCGCTACACAACATTATTCGCGCAATGGGTTTGCCACTGCTATCTGTTGAAGGTGTGGAAGCGGACGATGTGATCGGAACCTTGGCTTATCAGGCGTCACAAGCGGGAATGCCAGTACTGATTAGTACGGGTGATAAAGATATGGCTCAGTTGGTGGACGATAACGTCACTCTTATCAACACCATGACGAATGTGGTGATGGACAGAGAAGGCGTGATTGAGAAGTTTGGCATTCCACCAGAGCTGATTATTGATTACCTCGCGCTGATGGGTGATAAGGTCGATAACATTCCTGGTGTACCGGGTGTGGGTGACAAAACCGCAACGGCACTGCTGCAAGGCATCGGCGGTCTGGATGCGCTCTATGAGAACTTAGATAAGATTGCTGACTTAGGTTTCCGTGGTTCTAAAACCATGGCTCAGAAACTCGAAGATAATCGCGAAAACGCGTACATGTCTTACAAGTTGGCAACCATTAAGCTTGATGTTGAGCTAGAAAATACCCCTGAATCTCTGCATAAACAAACACCGGATCGTGATGCTCTGATTGAGCTGTACGGCAAAATGGCATTCAAATCTTGGTTATCTGAATTGCTAGAGGGCGGATCAGGTGTTGTTGAAGCCGTTGAAAAGAGCGGCGATACCGCATCCACAGCGTCTGCAGCGAGTGTCGCACTTCAAGCTGATACCTCAGCAGTAAAAATCGACCGCAGTCAGTATCAAACCATTCTCGATCAAGAAACGTTTAAAGCGTGGCTGGATAAGCTCCAAACTGCAGAGCTGTTTGCATTTGACACTGAAACGGACAGCCTAGACTACATGGTTGCTAACTTAGTGGGCGTGTCGTTTGCTGTGGCGGAAGGTGAGGCTGCATATGTTCCGGTTGCTCATGACTATCTTGATGCACCAGAGCAGCTCAGTCGTGAATGGGTAATTGAGCAGCTAAAACCGATTTTAGAAGATGAGTCAAAACATAAAGTTGGCCAGAACCTGAAATACGATGCGAGCGTACTTGCTCGTTATGGTATTGAGATGAGGGGTATTGCGCACGACACTATGTTGGCCTCTTACGTCTACAACAGTGTGGGCGGTAAGCACGATATGGACAGCTTGGCACTTCGCTTTATGCAGCACAGCTGTATTTCGTTTGAGCAAGTTGCGGGCAAAGGTAAAAACCAGCTGACTTTCAATCAAATCGATTTAGAGCAAGCGGCGCCATACGCAGCAGAAGATGCGGATGTGACTCTTTGTCTCCACAATCGCTTGTGGCCGTTAATTGAGCAAGATGAAAAACTGCTTTCTATCTACCGTGATATTGAAATGCCACTGGTTCCTGTGATTTCGCGCATCGAACGAACAGGCGTGTTGATTAATGACATGCTGCTTGGTACTCAATCACAAGAAATTGCTCTGCGCCTTGATGAGTTAGAGAAAAAAGCGTTTGAAATTGCAGGGCAAGAGTTCAACTTAAGCTCACCAAAACAGCTGCAAACCATTCTGTTCGATCAGATGAAGCTTCCGGCTGTGAAGAAAACGCCTTCAGGCACACCATCAACCAACGAGGAAGTGCTGCAAGAGTTAGCATTGGATTACCCGCTACCAGCAGTCATTTTGGAATATCGAGGTTTGGCGAAGCTGAAATCGACTTACACCGACAAACTACCTAAGATGATTAACCCAACAACTGGGCGAGTGCATACCTCTTATCATCAGGCGGTAACGGCAACAGGTCGTTTATCTTCAACCGATCCAAACTTACAGAACATTCCAATTCGTAACGAGGAAGGTCGCCGTATTCGCCAAGCGTTTATTGCTCCGCATGGCTGGAAAATTATGGCTGTCGACTACTCGCAAATCGAACTGCGAATTATGGCGCATCTTTCAGGTGACAAAGCACTGTTGGAAGCGTTCCAGCAAGGTAAAGATATCCATGCGGCAACGGCTGCTGAGATCTTGGGCGTTAGTATTGATCAGGTTAGCAGTGAACAGCGTCGCCGAGCGAAAGCGGTTAACTTCGGTTTGATCTACGGTATGAGTGCATTTGGTCTGGCTAAACAACTGGGCATTCCACGTGGTGAAGCACAAACCTATATGGACAGATACTTCGAACGCTACCCTGGCGTGATGCAATATATGGAAGATACACGCAGTGCGGCTTCTGAACAGGGCTATGTTGAAACAATTTTTGGTCGTCGTCTTCACTTACCGGAAATCAAGTCTCGTAACGGTATGCGTCGTAAAGCTGCGGAACGTGCAGCGATCAACGCGCCAATGCAAGGAACCGCTGCGGACATCATCAAGAAAGCCATGTTGCTGGTTGATGAATGGATTCGCCAAGAGGGTGATGGTCGAGTGAAACTGCTGATGCAAGTGCACGATGAATTGGTGTTTGAGGTTGAAGAGTCAGCTTTATCCGAAATTGAAAGTAAAGTACGACAATTGATGGAATCTGCCGCTGAACTTAAAGTGCCACTGGTTGCCGAAGCAGGGCATGGTGACAACTGGGATCAGGCACACTAATCACACTGAATCGTCCAAAACACGAGATAAACATGAGCCAGCGCACAAATGCTGGCTTTATTTTTACCTATAAAAAAATAAACGCATTTCAAATGTTTATGTAGCTTAATAAAAACTTAATGAAAAAAAATTACAAAAGTGGTTTTCATTTCTGACCAATTGTTGTACATTAACTTTCGTAGGGTACAGAGGTAAGATGTTCTATCTTTCAGACCTTTTGTTTCACGTTATTGGATTAGGCTGATTCAGCCGCCCCAGTCTCCTTTTGACTGGGGCGTTTTTTCTTGTGCGCTACAAAACCTTTTCTTCTCGTAAGTTGCCTTTCTTTTACCAAAAATCTTCTGAGCTTTTCTTCTTTTACTGTCGACACCCACACTGTGTTTTCGTGAATTCTAATGTCAGTTTCGTAATTTTATATCAGCATGATTAATGATTATTTTTAGAGTAATGATTCTACAAATGGTTTTGTAACTATCTGATATTTAATAAAAATAAAGTGAGGCTGATGTGGGAGGGGTTTTTCGTGATCAAGGCATATTGTTTTTACTAGGAGATTGGGGAATGCTAAACCGCATAACAATAACGATTAGGTTTTATTCTCTCCATTCCCCCACTTAGGTGGGGATTTTTGTATCTGCCACTTTTTAATAGCAAAAAGCCCCACCAATTGGCAGGGCTCATGTTTCTGAGAAGGTAAAATCCTTCTATTTATTCTTCTTTAGCTTGTTCTTCTTCAGCATCTTGCTGTTGGTCTTCAAGTACTTCTTCAACCAATTGTTCAGCAAGTGCTGGTGCAAACCAAGCATCAAGCTTAGCGCGCAGAATATCAACGCCGATACCGCTCAATGAAGAGAAGCCGTCAACACTTACGTCGCCACCAAACTCTTTCGCATCATTACGGATTTTCAGAATTTGCGCTTTACGTGCGCCACTCTTTAGCTTGTCCGCTTTAGTAAGTAGTACCTGAACTGGGATGCCACACTCAACCGCCCAAACAATGAGTTGTTGGTCGAGATCTTTCATTGGGTGACGAATATCCATCAAAACCACCAAACCCTTCAGGCATTGGCGCTTTTGTAAGTACTCACCTAACGATTGTTGCCACTTCTTCTTCATTTCTAGTGGAACTTGAGCAAAACCATAGCCCGGTAAGTCAACAATGTGGCAACCTTCGGTCACTTTAAACAAGTTAATTAACTGAGTTCGTCCTGGGGTTTTACTGGTTTTTGCTAGGCTCTTCTGATTGGTTAATCGATTGAGAGAACTAGATTTGCCAGCATTTGAGCGTCCTGCAAACGCAATTTCGATACCTTCGTCAGCTGGAAGATGGCGAATGTCTGGTGCACTGGTAATGAAATGCGTGTTTTGATAATGAATTTTTACGCTCACTGTTAACTCCATCTCGACTTTGTGTAGTCGATTGATTACTTTTTTGTGAAATTGTGTAAAATAACCGTGCTCGGCATAAGGTCGCCAATTGTACCACAGTGGTACTGGAAGCTTGATTATTATAAATGGAATGTCATGAATAAATTAGCGCTAATATTGAGTCTTTTAGCCAGCTGCTCCGTATGGGCCCAAGGCAGCATAGAAGCTGGCAAAGCAAAATCCGAAACGTGTGTTGCCTGTCACGGTGCTGATGGCAACAGTCTAATTACAACTTACCCTAAACTTGCTGGCCAACACGCTAAGTATATTGAGAAGCAGCTAAAAGATCTCAAACTTGGTGCGACGAGTGCTGGTAAACAAGGCCGTTACGACCCTGTAATGAGCGCTATGGCGATGCCACTTAGCGACGAAGACATGTCTGACTTGGCCGCTTACTTCTCTTCACTCCCTATCTCTTCTAACTCTACACCTGAAGATGTAGTAAGCACGGGTAAAGCACTATATACAGCGGGTGACGCCTCTCGTGGTCTAACAGCATGTATCGCATGTCATGGTCCACGTGGTAATGGTACAGAACTTTCAGGGTTCCCTAAAATTTCTGGTCAGCATGCTGATTATGTTAAAGCTCAGCTGATGAAATTCCGCGATGATTCTCGTGGTAATGACATGAACGCTATGATGCGTGATGTTGCTAAGAAGTTAACTGATGCTGACATCGAAATTTTGTCTAAATATGTTGGTGGTCTGCACTAACGAAGCCTAGCCAAGTTCGAGCAATGTTGTAAACAACCCTGAAGTCCGCTTCGGGGTTGTTGCGTTTTAGGGCTAAATTTTCTTCTCTAATCATGGTTCCATAAAGGTTCATTATCAGAAATGGCTGATGACCTTGTGAGACATTTGCCATACTGACTGCTTATCTTATTGTTAACTAATTCTTAACTGATTGATTTGTATGAAGCTTGATTAAGGTTGATAAAATTGGCTTAAAAATTAGAGCTAGATCCATTGTTTACACGCTTGATAGGCGTAAAGTTCTGGTGTCGGCAAGATGCTGACAGAGGAACTCAGACCATGAAGGTCTCCAAGGAGCAGGTAGGGATAGCTTGCATTCCGGTAAGGGACAGACAATAAGTAGGATGCTTATTGGGATAAGGATGGTCACTTCGTCTAAAGGTAAGACAGTGTAAAGGATCGAGCAAAGGACCGCTTTGCTACAGGAAGTAACACTTGCTATAAAAGGTAGCAATAAGAGGGAAGGCCAAAATTCATCAGGATGATGACAAAACACACTTTTTGGCATGGAAAGCATTAAAAACAAATGGAATATTGGTGTACCGAATCGGTACGACCCACTTTTTGTCACATACGTGGCGACTTAGAAAGCGATAGGTAACCCTATCGCTTTTTTTATTTTTAACTAAATTGTTGAAAAAATGTTCGTCGAGTCTCCACTCTAGCGTCAGTTTCTGGTATGTTTCGCATCCCCCGTTAAAGGATGCCGAAATGCACAACTGCCCTCAATGTCGCTGCCCTTTATGCAATGGCGATAAAACCGATGCATATTTTGAAGATAAACATCGAGAGTATCTTCAATGTCAGACATGTCAGTTGGTATTTGTAAACCCGCAGCACCGTCTAAGTGCTGAGCGTGAAAAAGCGTTTTATGACTTACATGAAAACGATCCAAACGACGCAGGCTATCGTCGCTTTTTATCTCGTGTATGTGATCCTATGCTTGAAAGACTGGCTCCAGATTCGAAAGGGTTAGATTTTGGCTGTGGTCCCGGACCAACACTCTCTTTGATGTTAGAAGAAGCAGGACACGACGTGGCTTTGTACGATATCTTCTTTCATCCAAATGAACAGGCGCTACAGACAGAATACGATTTTATGACTGCTACAGAGGTGATAGAGCACTTACATCACCCAGATACGGTGTGGCAGCAATGGTTGAATTTGGTTAAACCCGGAGGCTGGATTGGTCTAATGACCAAAATGGTAAAAGACAGAGATGCTTTTGCTAGTTGGCACTACAAGAATGACCTCACACATGTGATCTTCTTTAGTCGCGCCACATTCCAGTTTTTGGCTGAGCGAGATAAGCTCGAACTTGAATTTATAGGCAACGATGTAATTTTGCTGAGGAAACCCCAGTAATGTCTAGAGAAAAGAAAACTAAAACAGGTATTAACGGCGATCTCGTTTTCGCACGTAAACATAACCGTAAGAATGACGACGTTGAAGGTCGTGAACGCAAGAAAGCGAAGAAGCACAAAGGATTGAAAAGCGGTAACCGTCACTCTGAAGGCAAGCAGCAATCGGAGAGAGCGGCAGCGCAAGCTCGTGACCCTCGTCTTGGCAGCAAGAAAAAGATTCCTTTGATTGTTGATACTAAGAAACCAACAAAACAAGAGCGTCGTATTTCGGCTGAGAAAGAGCTGGAAATGCTAGAGAATGATGCTCAACTAAACGTATTGTTGGACCGTATCGACAACGGCGAGAAGCTGGGTGCTGGTCTGCAAAAATACGTGGATGAGAAATTAGACCGTATTGAAATGTTGATGAAGCAGTTGGGCATCTACGAAGAAGAGCTTGATGTTGAAGACGAGCAAGACGAAGAAGAGCAACTTTCTGCTAGCAAACAACCAGCGGCGAAAGCGACTAAACGTCAGCCAAAATCAGATGATGATTACCTGTCTGATTTCGAAAACCTCGATTTAAACGATTATAAAGGCTAAGGATTTTCAATGAACGTAACCCTATTAGTAATAGTTGGCGCTGCGATCATTGTTGGTCTGGCATCTTATGCTGGCTACCTTCTGCTGCAACTGAAAAAGCAAAAAGTGTTGCAGCAGCAACATCAGTCTCTGGCTATTGAAAAGCGCAATGCGAACATTTTCGAAAGTGTGAATGTATTGTGCATGGCAGGTATTCAGGGACAATGTGACCTTTCTGAGATCAGTATTCGCGTTTACTGCATCATGGATTATGTGCAAGGCGAAGACCGCGTCGATTTCGAAGCTGAATACCCTGCGATCTCTGAGCTGTATCATATCGTTAAAGATATGCCTCGTGGCGAAGCTCGTCAGGAAATGGCGAAACAAGAGCGCATGAAACAAAATCTCACTCGTCAGAAGGCTGAAGGCCGCTTGAATGACGCCATCATTGAAGAACTGCACGCGTTGAAAAAACGTGTTCAGCCACTGAATAATCAAATTGCCATTCAAATGGTGTGATAAATCGTTCATCTGCTAGTAAGTGATCGAGCTAGCAGATTCGAACATTTTGTCGCTAAATTTAATTTTGCTGCCCGCCGCTTTTCTTGTCGTGTGGCAAAATACACCTATTGATACTAGGTCAAAAGACCCTAAATAACGGAAAGAGTCACTATGTCGTCGCAAGTCGTACCGAGCCAGCAGATCGTTTGGGATCAGGCTGTTTTAGACAAGTACAACTACTCTGGGCCTCGCTACACGTCTTATCCTACTGCGGTAGAGTTTCATGAAGCTTTTACCATTGCAGATTACGATAGGGCATGTGCACAGTACCCAGAGCGACCGCTGTCGCTTTACGTTCATATCCCGTTTTGTCACAAGCTTTGCTACTACTGTGGTTGTAACAAAGTAATTACTCGCCATTCGCACAAAGCGGATGAGTATCTGGACATTCTGACTCACGAGATTCAGCAACGCGCTTCATTGCTGCAAGGTCGTCGCGTTACTCAGTTGCACTTTGGTGGCGGTACTCCGACTTTCTTGAGCAATAAACAAATAACACGCCTGATGACGCTACTGCGTAGCGAATTCTTCTTTGAAGATGATGCGGAAATCAGTATTGAAGTCGATCCGCGTGAAATTGAATTGAGTGTTCTTGACCACTTGAGAAGTGAAGGCTTTAACCGTCTGAGTATCGGTGTTCAAGATTTCAATAAAGAAGTTCAGGCGCTCGTTAACCGTGAGCAAGACGAAGAGTTCATCGTACAGCTTGTTGAGCGCGCTAAGCAGTTAGGTTTCCGTTCTACCAACCTAGATTTGATTTACGGTTTGCCTAAGCAAACATTAGAGACGTTTAGCCAGACACTCGAAAAAGTTCTGGAGATGAAACCGGGGCGCTTGTCAGTGTTCAACTACGCACACATGCCGCAGCTATTTGCTGCGCAACGTAAAATCAAAGATGCCGATTTGCCGTCAGCCGATGAAAAGATGGCGATTCTGCAGCACTCGATTTCAACCTTAACCGAAGCGGGCTACCAGTTCATCGGTATGGACCATTTCGCGTTGCCGGATGATGAACTGGCGATTGCTCAGCGTAAGGGTGTTTTGCATCGTAACTTCCAAGGTTATACCACCCAAGGTGAATGTGATTTGGTTGGCTTTGGTGTTTCAGCTATCTCAATGATTGGCGACGCTTACGCGCAGAATCAAAAAGAGCTGAAAAAGTACTACGAGCAAGTGAATGAGATGCGACATGCCTTGTGGAAAGGTGTGAGTTTAGATAGTGATGACTTGCTACGCCGTGAAGTGATTAAGCAGCTGATTTGTAACTTCAAACTGGATAAGCGAATTATTGAGCAGCAGTTTGGTGTTCGATTCCACCAATTCTTTAAGCATGATTTAGCGTTGCTTCAGACCTTCATTGATGACCAACTGGTTGTGGTGGATGATCAGTATATTGAAGTTACACTTCGTGGCCGTTTGCTGATTCGTAATATCTGTATGTGTTTTGACAAGTATCTGCGTCAACGTGCTCGCCAGCAGCAATTCTCACGCGTGATTTAGCGAATAGATAAATCGACGAACAGAGAACAAAATAAAAGCCAGCTTAGTTGCTGGCTTTTTGCTTTTTAGAACACGTTTAGTTTGTTTCTAACAGGCTTAGCGCTTTACGAGTAACATCGTGAGCAGCATGAGTCATGTTCTGCTGTTGCAAAGCATCAGCTAAATAAGCGTAATCGGAAACACTAGAACGTAGCGATAAGGCTTTTTCCAGATGTTCCTGTGCCAGTTTCCATTCTTGTTCGCGGAAATAGAGTTGTCCTAGAGCACTATGAGCTTCCGCATTGCTGTCGTTTTTCTTCACCGCATCTTTCAACATAACAATCGCAGGATAGCGGTCACTAATATTGAGTTCTGGGATCAAAGCATAAAGCTCAGGCGTTGCTTGCTTCTTCAGATTCTCTTTGATTAAGGTGAATGCTTCATTGTCAGCTTTGCGTTTAATCAGTTGTTGAATCAAGGCATTAACTAGTGCTGGTTCTGCTTTTAGTTTTCGCGTTAAACCGTTCCAGTGTGCAAGCAGGCCTTCTGTGCCTTTCTGGCTGGCAATCGATTCTAGAGCGCCGCACTGAGCCGTTAATGTAAGTTTTTCTGCTTCTTGTTCTGTTAGGCGTTTCGCTTTCACTAGTTTGGGCAGAAGTTCGAGCAGAGGAGCCCACTCTTTTTGCTGAAGGTAAGCTTGCTTCAACAAGTTCAAGATAATGGTGTTATTAGGATGCTGATGTTGCAACGTCGTCAGTGTTTGCGTTGCTTTGTCGTAATCACCATCGCTGATTTGTTGCTTCGCTCTGGTCAGCTCGACGGCTAAGGTCGCATTTTCTTGTTTCGCAGCCATTTCTAGGTATCGGTCGCGCTTTTCACGGTCACCCATGCCGTTTGCCGCTTCAGAAGCGACAAGATAACAGAGTAGAGGCATATCGTGGTGGCTTGCCCAGCGTGTTACTTTTTTCTCTGCCTGCTTCCAGTCACCTTCGAGTAACTTGATGATACCTTGGTTGGTATAACGACGAGAGCGGCGCTGCTTACGGATACTGAACCAGTTCCAGGTTGTGAAGCTCATGTAGAAGAATTTCTTCACAATAAACTCAAGCGCGAACAGCGCAGCCAAAGCGCCGATAACAAAGATAACCAGAGTCGTAACGCTCATCTCAATGGTTTTATTGGCTATTGAGATGAGAACATAACCTTGCTGCCCTGCGTATTGAGTGCCGACAAACAGCCCCGCACCAAGGACAACGAAAAGAAAGATTAAACGAATCATTCTTTGTCCTCCTTAATCACCGAAGTCACTTCGCGGCGTAAGCGCTCACTAATCACATCAGACAACTGTTTTTGCGTTTCCAGTTTTACCGGGTAATCAACCTGAACCTTTTGTTCAGCCAGTTTCGCCAGTGTCGATTGGAAGGTTTGTACGGTATTGTCATTTTGATTAAAGAATGATGTTGACCACTCTTGAGCCGTTTTTAGTGAAGTGGTGTAGATCTCTTGCTGTTCCACATAAACAGACTTAATTGCGGTTTCCAGCTTCGCCTTCACGTTCTCTTTAAGATAGAAATGTTGCTCAGGAGAGAGTAGTGGAATCACATTGCCATCACGGGTGCGGAAAGTGATGAAGTTTTCTGCGAAGTCTTTCAGTGAGGTCATCAAGTTGTCTTGCCAGTTATTGATGTCATCAGAGACGACTTGTTGTGTCTCTTGTGGTGCGTCAGGCAAGATCGCGTTTGCCAGAGGTAAGGCATCGACTTGTTGTTGCAGGCTAATCAGACGAAGAACCAGACCATCACGATCAATCAGAGGAACGGATTTTAGTTTGGTAATGTCATTCGCCATTGCTTTACGCAGTGGCGTTAAACTTGGGTCATTCAGTGAAGCAATACGCTGATCGGCACTTTCCATCAACTGGGTTGCACTTTCCACATCGTGCTCAAGGAACAGCTTACGTCCGGCAAGTTTTACTAAGTAATCTGCTTCTGCCAGTAGCCAATCATTCGGACGACGGCCTTTGACGTCAGCCATGGCTAGCTGCAAGCTTTGAATGCTTTTTTGCTGTTGTTCAAGCACAGTTTCTGCGCGATGAGTAACTTCAGTGGCTTTGGCTTCCGCTTGTTGGGTCACTTCTGCAAGCTGAGTATCAACAGCGCTGCGAGTTTGATTTAACTCGGCACGCAGTGCGGCAATTTGTGCTTCGTACTGCGTTTGTTTCTGCTGCATCTGAATTGCAAGACCACCGCCTAGCAGCGCGGCAAGCACAATGGCAACGGTTGCCAGTTTTGTTCCTTTCTTGCTTTGCTTTTCTAACTTGTTCATTTGCTCAGCATTAGATTTTATGTTGTCTTTTGCTGGCTTAGGCTCTGTTGGTTTGATCTCTGGAGAAGCTTCTTGAGTTGGTGCGGTTTCCGCTTTTGATGGTGCTTCTTTTGAGTCCGTATTTGACGAAGTAGAGTCTGACGAAGTAGAGTCTGACGAAGTTGAGTCAGACGAAGTCTCTGTTGGAGCAGCAGTAGAAAGTGTTTCTTGGTTTTTTTCCGGTTCTGATTGCGGATTATCTTTTTTACTTGTCATTGCTGAGAGTCCTGTTTGTTATGGCTGGAGAGCGGCCACTAAATCTTGGTTCGCTGCACTGCGAGTAACAACGATGTGTTCAAATCCCATTGTTCTTGCATCATTGGCGATACGTTCGCTTGGTACCAATAGCTTCAACTGATGAGCCCACGACGCCATTGCAGGGTTATCTAGTTGAGACATAAAAAAAGCCAGTTGATGACCGCTGGTAATAATTAGGGTATCAACGTTTTGCTGTTGCCATTGCTTGCAATAAGCTCTGGCGTCAAAAGGCAAATCTTTACGTTGATACACTTCTTTGTAGGCCACCAAAGCGCCTCGTTCACTCAGTGTTTCTTGTATCAGTTCACGTCCGCCGTTTCCGCGCAAAATAATAATTTTCTGCCCAGAGACTGATTGTAGTTCTGCCAGTTCAAGAAGATGCTCACTATCACTGACGTGAGGGTAGTTTACTGATTGTCCGGTGACTTTGCTTAAAAGGTGTGCTGTTTTTTGACCAACGGCAAGGTATCTTGTTGATGTTGCCCAATTTGATTGCTGTTGTCTCAAATATTGGTCACTAAAATCAACAGCGTGCTGGCTGACCGCAATGATGGTATCACATTGCTTGATATCGGGAAGAAGGTGAGGCAGATCGGTACCTGCCTCGATAGTCATCAGAGGGTGGTATAGGGCGGTGAGGCCCACATTTTCGAGTTGTTGGCACAACTCTATGCCTTGCGCTTCGGGGCGCGTTACCAGTACCGCCATCAGTTACTTAGCCACCATCTATTATTCAGCTGTCAGAGTTTATTCGTGTTCAGCGTAAAGCTTAGTGAGGATCTCTTTGGCACCTTGATCGAGAAGTTGGTGAGCAAGTTCGATACCTAAACTTTCGGCATCTTGGCGAGCGCCCCTGATTTCACCGCGTACTATGGTTGTGCCATCTGGCTCACCGACTAAAGCGCGCAACCAAAGTTCATCTCCGTCGAGAAGTGCATAGCTGCCGATAGGCACCTGACAGCCACCTTCCAATGTCAGGTTCATTGCGCGCTCACATTTCACGCGGTCAGCTGTATCAACGTGGTTAAGCGGTGCCAGCAGTTTTAGCAGACGTTCATCATCTAGGCGACACTCAATACCTACCGCGCCTTGCCCAACGGCTGGAAGTGATTGCTCTGGTTCAATAAAGCTGCGGATTCTCTCTTCTAGCTCAAGGCGTTTTAAACCTGCGGCTGCAAGAATGATCGCATCGTATTCACCGGCATCTAGCTTACCTAAGCGTGTTCCGACGTTGCCACGAAGCTCTTTGATGATTAAATCAGGGCGAGCTTCTTTTAGCTGGCATTGACGACGTAAGCTACACGTACCAATTACAGCACCTTGTGGTAATTCATCGATAGAAGCGTAAGTGTTTGACACAAAAGCGTCGCGAGGATCTTCTCGTTCACAGATAGTGACTAAGCCAAGGCCTTCAGGAAACTCGACAGGCACATCTTTCATTGAATGCACCGCTAAATCTGCGCGACCTTCCAACATGGCAACTTCCAGTTCTTTAACGAATAGACCTTTGCCACCCACTTTTGCTAGTGGTGTGTCTAGAATGATGTCGCCTTTCGTTACCATGGTTACCAATTCAACTTCGAGACCCGGATGGGCAGCTTGTAGAGCATCTTTTACATAGTGAGCCTGCCATAAAGCCAGTGGGCTTTGACGAGTAGCGATTCGAATAGGTGTTGTCTGTGTCATGGTAATCCTGATAAAAATATTAGTTTGAAGGCAATTGACCTAGAAGATTTACAGGTTCCTAGTCTACCACTGGAAAAAATAAAGTTTCACTACTAGTTCTTTGTCTTGTGCTTGTGGTGTTTTTTTACGAAAAAAGGAGGAGTAAGTGTGACGTGTGACACTCTATGTTGACGATTTTATTATTTACTTACGGTGGATAGTTACAATGCTTATTTGACGGGCTTTCAAGCCATCTTGTTTAATAATACTTTAGTGTGACATAGTGCCAAGAACGCTTTACCAGTGCGGATTAAAGTGTTAAATTGATCACGTTTTAATGGCGCTTTAGTGTGAAATGCAACCAAAGTGCGCATTTTTGTTTCAACCAAGGACCATACCTTGCAGGCTTACACACAGACGTTAATCCAGAGATTAGACAAGTTAAACCGGCAACGCATTCAGCGTGCGCTGGCTCTTATGGATTTGCAAAGTCAGCGAGTATTCCACCTGATCCCCGCTTTATTTCACTACAATCATCCGCTTATTCCAGGCTATTTCAGTTACGAAGTTCCACATGGCATTCAATGTTTTGAACTTAATGATGTTCAGCAACAGTTTGTTAGTGATGCGGAATTAACGCTAAACCAACCTTTGAAAACGACAGAACACCCGGAAATTTTGGGTCTGTATACCATGGGCAGCACATCGTCTATTGGTCAAAGCACATCTAGTGATTTGGATATTTGGGTATGTGTTAGCTCGTTGATGGGTTGTGAAGCGCGTGAACGTTTAACCAATAAGTGTTTATTGATCACGGATTGGGCTAAGAGCCAAGGTGTAGAAGCAAACTTCTTCTTGATGGATGAGCAACGATTCCGCTCTAAACAATCAGAAGAGATGACGGGCGAAAACTGTGGCTCGTCACAACATATGCTGTTACTGGATGAGTTTTATCGCTCGGCAGTACGCTTAGCTGGTAAGCGTCTTTTGTGGCAAATTGTGCCGCCAGAGATGGAAGAGTGCTACGACGAATATGTCACTCAGCTGTGTTCAAAATCCTATATCGACTGCTCAGAATGGATCGACTTCGGTCAGCTTAACCATATCCCTGCAGAAGAGTACTTTGGTGCGAATTTATGGCAGCTGTATAAGAGTATCGACTCACCGTACAAATCGGTAATGAAGGCGATACTGCTAGAGGCATATTCGTGGGAGTACCCACAAACTCAGTTATTGAGTGTCGACAGCAAGCGTCGTTTCTTTGCTCATGATCCTGACCTCTATAGTATGGACTCATACTATCTGATGCTGGAAAAAGTGACGCGTTATCTGGAACGTATCGGTGACGATACTCGCTTAGACTTGGTGCGCCGCTGTTTCTATCTCAAAACTCATGAAAAGCTGTCTCGTGAGCCGGGTGTCGGTTCTGTTGAGTGGCGTCGTGAGGCTCTGGGTGAATTAACTCAACAATGGGGATGGTCTCGCTCTGTTATTGAAGAGCTGGATAACCGTCGCCATTGGAAGGTTGAGCAAGTGAAAGTGGTTCACCACTCACTGCTTGACGCTTTGATGCTCAGCTATCGCAACCTGATTCAGTTTGCGCGTCGTAATGACATTACGTCGGCAATTAGTCCGCAAGACATTTCGATATTGGCGCGTAAATTATACGCGGCATTTGAAGTACTGCCGGGCAAAGTCACCTTGCTAAACCCACAAATTTCTCCTGACCTGCATGAGCCAGACTTAACCTTTATCGAGGTGAGCAAAGGCCGAACTAACAAAGCAGGCTGGTACCTTTATAAGCAACCAATCGAAGCGCACCGCATCATTGGTCAGCCTTACCTAGAGCACAACGAATACCTCAGTAAGCTCGTCGCTTGGTCATTCTTTAACGGCATGATCACTGAATCGACGCGTTTGCACTCTGTGGTTCGTGGCGCTCATCTGGATATAGATAAGTTCTACCAGATGGTGAGTGATTTGCGGAATACCTTCTCGCTACGTAAGCGCCGCCCAACCATGCAAGCGTTGGCGAGCCCGTGTGAAATTAGCCAGTTGGCGATGTTTATCAACTTTGAAAATGACCCTACTGCGGATTTAAGCGGTAAGTCTTTGAAAGTTGACTTGAAGAACGCGGATATTTTCAGCTTTGGTGCAGAACAGAAATGTTTGGTCGGTAGTGTCGATTTGGTGTACCGAAATTCATGGCAAGAAGTGCGTACCCTGCACTTCAAGGGTGAAACCGCCATGATGGATGCCCTGAAAACGGTACTCGGTAAAATGCACCAAGACGCTTTGCCTCCAGAATCGGTGGATGTGTT
Organism: Vibrio plantisponsor; assembly: GCF_013041605.1. Taxonomy (GTDB): domain Bacteria; phylum Pseudomonadota; class Gammaproteobacteria; order Enterobacterales; family Vibrionaceae; genus Vibrio; species Vibrio plantisponsor. The sequence continues at coordinate 74,988 of NZ_JABEQC010000011.1, forward strand.
CTGCTACAGCAAGAACTTACGTGGCGTGATGCGTAATCTGGTTTATCAGCTATTGGCTGAATGTATCGATTTACGTTTGAAACCAGTTGAGCAAGAGAAGCGTCGTCGCTTCAAAGCGTTGCGTATTGGCGACCAGATGTACGGTCTGTTCTTTGAACGTCGTGGTGTGTCGGTACAAAAACTCGAGAACTCAGTGGATTTCTACCGCAGCATTTCAACCAACAAGCTGAAAGGCTCTCCGTTGTTGATGCTTGACCGTGATGAAGATTATCAACTGCCTGATGTGGTTGATGGCTTTGCCAGCGAAGGTTTGGTGCAGTTCTTCTTTGAAGATACAGAGAAGGGTTTCAATATTTACGTGTTAGATGAAAACAACCGCGTAGAAGTTTATCACCAGTTTAACGGTGAGAAAGATGAGATGATCGCCAGCGTGAACTCATTCTACACATCAGTTCGTGATGATAACGAATTGGCCTCTCAACTGATCAACTTCAATTTGCCTCAGTATTACCAGATTGTTCATCCGGTAGAAGGCGAAACATACGTTGTGCCTTATCGTAACGACTCATCGCTTTATTCCCGACCATCGAAAGCGGTCAACGGGTAACGGTTGTCATCGTCAGATGAACACAATCCGAATCAAAGTAAAAAAGAGCACCTAGGTGCTCTTTTTTCTCATTGCCGTTTGAAGAGGGAACATTTCACGTAAGGCGCAGGGTTTTATTCCCAGTCAATCTCTTCGCCAGCGTGTTTTTCACACTCTTGCTTAACCATGCTGATAAGCTCAACACCCGTTTTAGAGCAGATCCATTGTTCGTCTTGCCACTGGAAGTGGAAACCGCCTGATTTAGACGCCAGCCAGATCTCTTTCATCGGCTCTTGGCGGTTGATTATGATTTGGCTGCGGTCGTCAAACTCTAACGTCATCACGTTACCCGTCGTTTCATAATCGATATCGGCACCCGAATCATCAATGGCTTGTTCGATGATTTGCATCTGGCTATCGACCAGTTGATGAAATTCAGTCTCGTTCATCCTATCTGTCCTATTGCTTTTCCTGATTGTGGTGCGATTATAGGGGGCATTGAATCAATAATCACGATATGCAAAATGAAAAAGTCCATTACAGCACTATTTCTTTTGTCTGCACTTGCATTAGCAGGGTGCGGGCAAACAGGGCCACTCTATATGCCAGACGACGCTCAAAACAGTGAGCAGAGCAAATAACGCTCTAATAATAAATAACGAATGAAAAAATAAGGGAAAGAATTTTGGATTACTTCAATTATCAGGATGATGGCCAGCTTTGGGCGGAAAACGTCGCTTTAACGCAACTTGCAGAGCAGTTTGGCACTCCTTTATACGTGTATTCTCGCGCAACATTAGAACGTCACTGGCATGCGTTTGATAAATCTGTGGCAGATCATCCGCACCTTGTGTGTTATGCGGTGAAAGCAAACTCAAACATCGGCGTATTAAATACATTAGCTCGTTTGGGTTCTGGCTTCGATATCGTTTCAGGCGGTGAACTTGAACGTGTTATCGCTGCTGGTGGTGATCCGGCTAAAGTGGTGTTCTCGGGCGTGGGTAAAACCGAAGCTGAGATGAAACGCGCTTTGGAGCTGAAGATTAAATGCTTCAACGTAGAGTCTGAGCCAGAGCTAGAGCGCTTGAACAAAGTTGCGGGTGAGCTTGGTGTGAAAGCGCCGATTTCACTGCGTATTAACCCTGATGTGGATGCCAAAACTCACCCTTACATTTCGACAGGTTTGCGCGATAACAAATTTGGTATCGCTTTTGACCGCGCACCACACGCTTACCGTCTGGCTCAAAGCTTAGAGAATCTATCGGTATGCGGTATTGACTGTCACATCGGTTCTCAGCTTACTGCGATTGAACCTTTCATTGATGCAACAGATCGTCTGCTGGCGTTAATTGATGAATTAACCGCTTCTGGCATCAAGATTAAGCACCTTGATGTGGGTGGTGGCTTAGGTGTTATCTATCGCGATGAACTGCCTCCGCAGCCTTCTGACTATGCGAAAGCACTGCTTGCTCGTTTGCAGAATCATCAAGACCTTGAGCTGATTTTTGAGCCGGGACGTGCGATTGCGGCTAACGCGGGTGTGTTGTTAACCAAAGTCGAATTCCTGAAACACACTGAGCACAAGAACTTCGCTATTATTGATGCGGCAATGAACGATTTGATTCGTCCTGCGCTTTACCAAGCTTGGCAAGACATCATTCCGCTGGTTCCTCGTGAAGGTGAGCCAACAACTTACGATTTAGTTGGCCCAGTTTGTGAAACTGGCGACTTCCTAGGTAAAGACCGTTCTTTGGTATTGGAAGCGGGTGATCTTCTGGCAGTGCGTTCTGCGGGTGCTTATGGCTTTACCATGTCATCAAACTACAATACTCGTGCCCGAGCGGCGGAAGTGATGGTTGATGGCGATAAGGTTCACCTTGTGCGTAAGCGTGAAGAATTAAGTAGCCTATGGGCTCTAGAAAATATTTTGCCGGAGTAAAGTGACCTATTATGCACTTCCACTTTTCTAAAATGCATGGTTTGGGTAATGACTTCATGGTTGTGGATTGCATTACTCAGAACACCTATTTTTCACCAGACTTGATCCGCCGTTTGGCGGATCGTCATACTGGTGTGGGGTTTGACCAACTGTTAGTGGTTGAAGCCCCTTATGATCCGGAAACGGATTTTCACTACCGCATTTTTAATGCTGATGGCAGTGAAGTAGAACAGTGTGGGAACGGTGCCCGTTGCTTCGCTCGCTTTGTGCGCATGAAAGGTTTAACCAATAAGTACAGCATCAGTGTCAGCACCAAAAAGGGCAAGATGATCCTCAATGTTGGTGAAGGCGACGATATCACTGTAAACATGGGCGTACCTGAGTTCGAACCAAGCAAAATTCCTTTCCGCGCCAAGCAGATGGAAAAGACTTACATCATGCGCGTTGAAGACCAGACTCTGTTTTGTGGAGCGGTCAGCATGGGTAACCCACATGTGGTCACCGTTGTTGATGATATTGACACAGCGGCAGTGGAAACATTGGGTCCATTACTGGAGTCTCATGAGCGTTTCCCTGAGCGAGTCAATGCCGGTTTCATGCAAGTGGTTAGCCGTGATGAAGTGAAACTTCGTGTTTATGAGCGCGGTGCCGGTGAAACTCAAGCGTGCGGAAGTGGCGCGTGTGCGGCAGTTGCTGTGGGTATTCTGCAAGGTTTACTGGATGACGAAGTGGTTGTACATCTACCGGGTGGTAGCTTAGAAATCGAGTGGAAAGGCTTAGGCTATCCGTTATACATGACAGGTCCTGCAACTCACGTCTATGACGGTCAGGTTTCCTGCTAATCTCATTGTCCCTTGTAGCTGCCTTAACGAAGCTACTAAGCAAAGGGATGCATTGTTGTTAAGGAATACATCGTTTTGTCACAACTGGAAGCAGATGCTCTGACAGCAGAAGTGGTTGCTGAGTATCTAAAAGACAACCCAGACTTTTTTAAGCACCGCCAAGAGTTGGTGGACAGCTTATCTTTACCGAGCCAGCAGTCTGGCTCGGTTTCTTTAGTTCACGTTCAAATGGCTCGTCAGCGTCAGCGAATTGAAGATTTAGAAGAAGAAATTACTTCTCTGATGTCTTTAGCTGCGAGCAATGACCGTACTTTTCATGAATTCATGGATCTGCAAGAGCAGATATTAAAATGTGAATGCTTTGCCGACGTCTGTGCCATGATTGAAGAGAAGGCGCGTACATTGAACCTGATTGGTTATGTGCGTTTGTTGAACAATCAAGACACTAAGTACAGCTTATCCAAAGAGCAGTGGAGCCGTTTTTCGACCAATCATTTTAATGGCAAGAGCGCTTACCTTGGGCGCTTGAGAAAGGCTGACCGCCACTTACTTTTTGGCGAGCAGCTTTTTGGTGAGCAGGTCTTTAGCGGAAAACGGGCGGGTGAAGAACGATATGCGCCGGAAATGGGCTCTTACGTGATTCTGCCGTTAATTAAACGTAATCCGCTAGGGATATTGGCGTTTGCCAGTGAAGATGGTGGTCACTTCCAACCGTCTATGGATACTCTGTTCTTGCGCCATCTTGCTTTGGTCGTTTCTCATTTAATCGACACCTTACCTTGGCAGCTGGAGTCCCATGAGCGAATCAACACCTCATTTGTCAACTAACTTTGCTGAGCCTCTAGAACGCTTTTACGAGTACTTACGCAGTGAGAAAGGGCTGAGCCTTTATACCCAGCGAAATTATAAGCAGCAGTTAGAGAGCATGGGTCTGTATCTCATGTCTGTCGGTGTTGACGGTTGGGTAAACGTCGATCCCGGTTGGGTTCGTCAGCTTGCCAGTAAAGGTATGCGCTCGGGAATGAAAGAGAGCAGCATCGCCACTCGTCTTTCTTCACTACGTAGCTTCTTTGATTTTCTGATATTGCGTGGCGAAATGAATGCTAACCCCGCTAAAGGGGTGTCTGCGCCAAGGAAAAAGCGTCCTTTGCCGAAGAACCTTGATGTAGACGAGATGGCGCAACTGCTCGAAGTGAATGAAGATGACCCTCTGTCGATTCGTGATCGTGCCATCATGGAGCTGATGTATGGTGCTGGTTTGCGTTTGGCTGAGCTGGTATCTATTAATGTCAAAGACGTTAACTTCAGCGCTGGTGAAATACGTGTGGTCGGTAAAGGGAACAAAGAACGTGTCGCTCCTTTTTCTGGAATGGCGAAAGAGTGGCTGAACAACTGGTTGAAAATTCGTGGGCAGCTAGCAAATGCAGATGAAGACGGTTTATTTGTCTCTAAGCTGGGTAATCGAATCTCTCACCGAAGTGTGCAAAAACGCATGGCAGAGTGGGGGCAGAAGCAAGCGGTTCCTAGTCATATTAGCCCTCACAAATTGCGTCACTCGTTTGCCACACATGTACTGGAATCAAGTAATAACCTTAGGGCAGTACAAGAGTTGCTGGGGCACGAGAATATCTCGACAACCCAAATCTACACTCACTTGGATTTCCAACATTTAGCTCAGGTTTACGACCAAGCCCATCCAAGAGCTCATAAGCGTAAGCAAAACAAAGATAAGGAGTGAGTGATGCAAATTTATCGCAGCCTTTCACCCATTCAGGCGATGACATTTGATCTGGATGATACCCTTTATGACAACCGTCCAGTCATTCATCATGTTGAAGAGCAAGTGGCTCTTTGGTTGTTTCAGCATCACCCAGTGACGGCAAGCAAACCATTAGTATGGTGGAAAGCATTAAAAGCAAAATTAGCTAAGGATGACCCTTGGTTGCCGCATGATGTGAGCTTGTGGCGTTTTGAACAAATTCGTCAAGGCTTGATGCTGTTAGGTTATTCGGAAACCGATGCGCGTATTGCGGCTACCGATGCGATGCTGGAAGTTCATCGGCTGCGAAACTTAGTGGATGTGCCTGATGAGACACACAAAGTTCTTGCTGAGCTTGCTGCAAAAATTCCGTTGGTGGCGATTACTAATGGTAATGTCGATCCAGAGAAAATCGGTTTAGCCCAGTATTTTCAACTGATATTAAGAGCCGGTCCTGACGGACATGCAAAACCGTATCCGGATATGTTTTTACGTGCGCAGGAATTTTTAGGCTTGCCCGCGCAATCGATCTTGCATGTCGGAGATCATCCAGTAAAAGATGTGATGGGGGCGAAGAAGCACGGTTTTCAAGCGTGTTGGTATAATGATCGAGGTCTCACATTGCTTGCAACGCGTAAAGCTAAAATCCTGCCAGATCTCGAAATTAATCAAATAGAGCAATTATCACAATTCATTAGATGACATACCTATGCGTTCATGCGGTATAATTATTAACAATAATAACAAAAGATTCATAACGTATTGATATGAACCTTTCACCTTTAGTCGGGTTAGCCAACGTTCATGTTCACGTCATCGCTACTAATCACTTCTGAGCAATCTGTAAAGAATGTTATTGATGAAAATGCTGTTAACAATGATGGCATAACACTTATTCAGTTATTTTCAAATCAGCCGCAGAACGAAGTTGTTGAAATTGCTAACCAACTCATGGGTGTCTATCCAAACGCTCATATTATTGGTATGAGCTCATCATATGTGATTCACCAAGGTTCAATTCATCAAAACGCCACTTTGCTTATTTTTACTCAGTTTCAGAATGTGACGCTGAGTTCGACCGTGGTGAACTATACCGATCAGTTGCTTGTGGACTGCAGCAAGCTTGCACAAAGACTCAAACTCAAGGCTGATAGCAAAGCGATCATTTGTTTTACTGACCGAATGGAGTTCACTCGACGTGAGAGAATCACCCAGTTCAGTCAGTTTTCAAGCGTGCCTATTTTTGGTGGTGCGTCTTGCCCAACAGACAATGGTCGTTGGGTGCTATTAGGTAATAAGTGTTATGAAAACTCGTTGGTTGCTTGTGCACTTCACGGTGAATCTCTGTATATCACGGCCGACAGTTATACGGAATGGAACCCTATTGGACGCCCGTTTAGGGTAACGAAATCCTCAGAGCGGAATTTGCAGTGTCTCGATGGTGAACCTGTTCATGCGATTTATGATCGTTATTTGGGTGATTCTAAATCTGTCCCAGTCGAGTTACTGCAACATTTTCCGCTGATTAAAGGTGACAGTAAGCAGCAAGATGTCTATTTGCCATTAAGTCTTACGGAAGATGGCATCTTACTTAATCGTGAGTTGCAAATCGGCGATGAAGTTCGATTTTGCTTCGATCACCCTTCATTAACTCTTGGTCAGGTTCAGCTTGGGGCCGAACGTTTATCGAAATTTCAGCCAGAGCAGATTTTTGTCTATAACTGTTTGTCTCGTCTGCAATTTATGGAGGAAAACACGGAGTTGCTTCCATTGCAACGAGTGGCTAATTCTTACGGGACTTACTGTGCGGGTGAATTGACTCGTACTGGTGAACATCAGCAAGTGCTGCATCACAGCATGACCTATCTGGCGTTACGCGAAGGTGAAGCAGAGAGTATTGAAGACAACTCATCTGAAGAAGCCCAAGGGCACAATGTTATTGCTCCGTTATTCTGCTTAATACGTAACGCGCTGGCCGATGTCGACAGAATGAATCAGAACCTTGAGCAGAAGATTCAGACTCAGGCGTCACTGCTCACTTCCAGTTATCGTGTTGATAGGCGTACTGGTTTACCAAACCGAGAAGCTCTGCGTGAACGTTTGTCATTAATGGGTAAGGACGATCACCTGATCACCCTGAAATTAACCAACTTTAGCCGTATTAACGAAAAATACGGTTATCAAGTAGGTGACCAACTTCTGCAAGATTTGAGCGACCATTTTCAGCAATATATAAATCAAATGCTGGCGGGGCGCAGCACATTATATGCGATTGGCGTAGGTGAGTGGGCGTGTGTGTTTCGCAGTGATTATGGTAGCGACTACATCCACCAGCAATTTTCGGCCTTTGTTGAGCAGCTAGAATACTTCAACTTTGAACCTTATGGTTTGCCTGAGGTGGATTACTTATCGGTCTCACTCTGCGCTGGTTTTGTCAGTCGAAGGGATTTCCCCGATGCAGGTAAAGATGATTTGCTGTTGCGATCTATTGAAGCGCGCCGCTTTGCGCAAAATCAGAACCGACATTTTTATTGCGCCAGTGATTTACTTACCCGAGAGCAGGTAAGGCAGGAGCAATTAAGCTGGCTATCATGTGTCAGCAGAGCCGTGCTTGGCAATAATGTTCAGGTTTTTGCTCAGCCGATAGTGAAAGCGAACACCCATGAACTGTCGTCTTATGAATGTTTGGTTCGTATCGAAGATGATGGTGAAATCATACTGCCGGGGCGCTTTCTACCTATTGTCGAAGGGACGCATCTATACTCGCGCTTAAGTCGCCAAATGATATCTCGAACTTTTGAGTTAATGCACTCTCGCAGCGAGTCGTTTTCTATCAACTTGTCGCCACAAGATTTTATGAGTGACAAAACGCTTCGTCATTTAGAAGACGCAATCCAGAAATTGGCTGACCCAACCAGAGTCGGTCTGGAAGTCTTAGAAACGGAGCAAATCAAAGACTACGGGCACATGATTGAAGTGTGTAATCATTTCCGGTCTCTGGGGGCTTCAATCATTGTCGACGACTTTGGATGCGGTTATTCCAATATTGACGAGATTGTGAAGTTAGAACCTCAAATAATTAAGCTCGACGGTAGTCTGATTCGTAATATCGATAAAGACGTCAAGCAACGCAAGATTGCCCAACAGCTTGTCAGGCTATGTCAGGTACTGGATGCAAAAACGGTTGCCGAGTTCGTCCACAATGAAGAGGTTTGCCGTATCAGTGAGGATATGGGCATTGATTACCTGCAAGGCTTCTATCTTGGTCAACCAAGCCGCCTAATCTAGTTTTATCGCCTTGCAAGCAAGCGGACACTAATAGATATGTCCGCTTTTATCCGCCTGATAAACCTTGCTGAAATGAGCGAGGAAATGATTGAGTTTTTCTGCATCACTAAGGTTTCCGTTTATCGCAAGAATCTCGCTGGCAACCTCTAGTGTGCACAGGTGTCCGTCGCTTTGATTACGCCTCAGCTGGTAGTTTGATACCTGACTAGGGGTAAGGTGGACTCTTGGAACATCATCCAGCCACGGGCTTTTTCGCTCCATTTTCTTCGCTTCCTGCCAGGTTCCGTCAAGAACAATAAAATGCGCGTTCTTACCGTGTTGTTTGGCGGTTTCTAACGCCACATATAAAGGAATGCTCTCTTCACAGGGGTACACCAGAAAAGAGAGGTATTCACTGTTGCTAATTCTTGCAACCAGCGATCGGTTTTCTTCCACTCGGCTCCATTTGAACTCTTGGCACAAAGGCAGAGCTTCAAGCAGCCATTTTCCTGTGTTGGTTTCCCGCAGATACTCATTTTCATGCATCAGCAGTGACAACGGCATGTCGCTGTCCAATGTCGGGATGTTTTGGCAGACGCATTGCAAACGCAATCCGCATTTGGGGCACGCACAGTTTGAAGCTTGAGACACTGAATCTAACGACATATTTTCAATTACTCGGTTGTGCCTTTGGCAGAAAACAGAACTAAGCCACCGTTCGCAATCGGATAGACGATGTTGCCCACTCGTTCTTTTTCGGCAATAAGCTGTTTATCTTGCTTGGTGAAAATTCGCTCGGATACCAAGTATTGCTGCTGGTGGTGAGTCATCACCACTTGTACTTGTGTTGGATTCAGTTGTTGCCAATAGCCTTTTTCAACAATAGCGGGATCGCCATTGCTATAAGTGTATTCAGTGGTTGCTGTGTGGTCGTTGCTCAGCGTGAGGGTGACACTAAAGTCGGTGTTTTTTGTCGAGCTGGCGAAGTACTCTCCTGTCCATGATAGTGTCGGATCACTGTTGCCTAGCGTCGCACAACCTTTGTAGCTGCGATTGGCCAAGGTAAGGTTTGAAGACCAACCGTATAAACTGTCGCTCATGCCATCAGAACAGGTTTGACGTACAAGAGTAAGTTGACCGCCTTTGAACTGGTAATGGCGTGTGGCCGGTGAAATTTCACTGCCTTTTAACGTGGTGACCTGTGGTTCTTCACCCATCGGCTGGAAAGTTAATTTGTCTTTACCCAGCTTAATGTTCCAGTTTGGTTCAGTACCGAATGCGGTAGTGGGAGAATTTGGTCGTTGGCAGCGCTTAGGGTTTTCTGCACTGATGATATTGATGTTCTCTACCACAAATTTCGCACTGTAGTCGCCTTTGTAGCTGGTTTTGCTCGGTGGTGTTAAATGACCAATCAGTTCACCGTACATCGCCTGATAAGGTGAATGAGAAAGCTTCATGGTTTGCTGCACTAAAGAGGCTGGCATATCGAGCAGGAATTGCTGGTTGCTGCCACAAGGCGTGAACGTTCGTGTGTCACTGCCAACCACAACTTCTCCGCGCATGATGAAAGTCTGAGGCTTGATGCTGGAAGGCTGATCTAAAGTGGCTTTTACGTTATCTTGCATAGACTCAGGCGCAGATGACGTTGTTGAACAAGCTTGTAAAAGACAAGCCGATAAAATGGCAATTGGGGTAATCAGCACCTTCATGGTTGCTTTTCCTCATGGCAAAAACGAACGGATTTCATTATGGCATATTGGTTATTCAAAACTGAACCAGACACCTTTTCGATTGATACTTTACGCATCCAACAAGTTTCCTGCTGGGAAGGAGTGAGAAACTACCAAGCGAGAAACATGTTACGTGATGACATCAGAATTGGCGATTTAGTTCTAATTTATCATTCATCTTGCAAAAATGTCGGTGTGGCTGGGATTGCCAAAGTCGTGCGTGAAGCCTATCCAGACCATTTTGCATTCGACCCTGAAAGTGACTACTTCGATGCAAAGTCGAACCCGGAAAATCCACGCTGGGTTATGGTGGATGTGGAATTTGTACGTAAAACAAAACGTGTGATTCCACTTGGTGTACTAAAGGCTATGCCTGAACTCAGTGAGCTGGCGTTAGTGAAAAAAGGCAACCGCTTGTCGATCATGCCAGTTTCAGAGCAAGAGTGGCAGGCGATTTTAAGTAAAGAAGAGTTGGGTAAGTCCGCACGCTAAAAAAACAGGCAGCGTGTGCTGCCTGATTAAAGAGTAGGGGGACTCTTTAAAAAACGGTTTTTACACTTTCAGGATGGTCTGTCAGTTAAAACAGGTGCTCGTGAAGGTAATGCGCGACAGCATCATCTGCATGGCTGCCAATCACTTCGATTTCTGGCAGCGCTTTCATCACTTTTTCATGAGCGGTACCCATCACCAGACCTTTTCCAGCCATGGATAGCATCTCTACATCGTTCATGCCGTCACCAAATGCGATGCAGTTTTCCAATGTTAGATTCAAAGATTCAGCCACCGCTTTAAGCGCATCACCTTTAGACACGCCAGCGCCCATCACTTCCAAGCAATAAGGCGTAGAGAAGGCTACATTCACTTGACCTGCGAATTTTTCGTTAATCAGCTTCTCATAAACAACCAGCATTTCATGGTCGTGGTCTTCATTGGTGAAGAAGACTTTTGCGATACCGTCGGTAGGAGCGTTATTGATATCAAACAGCTGATAATGGAAGCCAGACTCGTTGTGATATTCACGTAAGGCCTCATCTTCACGGCTCATCAGCCAAGTGTCGTTGCGGTAGATATGAGTGACAATTCGTTTATCTTCTTTAACTAAATCAATAATCGCTTGTACTAAATTCTGAGGTACATTTTTGCTGTACATCTCAGCATCGTTCTGGTCGTGAACACGAGCACCGTTAGAGGTAATCATATAAGCTGGGATACCTGCGATTTCGCGAATACCCGCAACATCAACATGGTGACGTCCTGTTGCAAAGATAAAAGTGAAGCCTTTTGCATGCAGCTCTTTTAGCGTTTTCTTCGAGAAAGCACTGAGCTTGTGATCCGGTGCCAATAGGGTGCCATCCAGATCAGAAGCCACGATTTTGATTGGGTTTTCGTTACTTACTACGCTCATGTCTCTCTCTTAACTACGTCAGATATGATATTAATTGCTCTTCATTGGGCTTAAGTGTATGCCAAAAAGGATCGAAAAAAGAGGGAAAACCTTTTTATCCGTCATTTCCCTATTTGTTCTCAGACAAGATTGCTGCTTATAGCCAACTTAATCAGCGGCTTTTACTGCGTTGGAGAAATGCTTCAGTACCGCGTCCAATGCCTGATTGCGGAATTCATCTTTCTCGAAAAGAATTTCGTGTTTTGCATCAAGAATCATCAACAGTTCGCTGCTTGGGTTGGTCTTGGCTAATCGGGCGATAAACTTTATCTGTGCGGCATTACTGACGATGGTATCTTTGCCACCTTGCAGCACTAATGTCGGAATGGTGATCTGCCTTGTGAGCTGAATGCACTGCTTGGTTGCCATCAAGCTTTGCCATACCCAGCGAGTGCTTGGGCCTCCCAGTTTCAGTTCAGGCTTCTGTTCATATAACTCACGGAACCAGCGATAGCGCACTTCACACTGAGTCAGAGGGTTATCTTCAAAAGGTTTTGGATAGTAGTCTGTATAACCGGGTGCATAGGTTGGCTTACTGGCCGTTGCGGTTAACACCTGTGTCAGGGTAATGGCAATCGGGCGGATCTGCCATGGAACGTTAATGCCGAACATTGGAGCACTAAAAGCGACGGCATCAAAAGGATGTTGCGGATGCGTTTGAAGATATCGTGCGGTCACTGCGCCGCCCATCGAGTGAGCGAGCACAAAGCGCTGTTGATAATGACTGAGGCTAAAGTGCTCAACCAGATCGTTCATATCCGTCAGATAATTCTGAAATTCATCCACATAACCCATCTGCTTATTGTCGATTAAGCGGTCCGACAGGCCTTGGCCTCGATGGTCAAAAGAATAAATGTCGTAGCCTTGCTGGAAGAGATCGTAAAACAGTTCTTGGTATTTCCAGCAGGATTCAATTCTGCCATTCACAACCACTATGGCTTTGTTGTGCTCTTTCGATGTGATTTTGCACCAGTAAAGTCTTTTTCTATCAAATGATTGCAGAAATCCTTCTTGCCGCTGTTCCCACAATGCTTTGATTTCATTTTCGATACGTTGGGAAAAGTTTGACTCTTGCGTGTAAGAGTGACAGGTTGTATTTTTTTGGCTCATAATTTACGTGCTAGAAAGCCCGTTGTCGCTGAAATTGATAGTTAAGAATAAGGGAGTTAGGCGGAAATGCAATCGATCTACCTACTTGCTTTTAGACCGATTGATGTTATTTTTGTTGTCCTCGTGGAGAGTAAAAATTAAGCAGTTGTAGAGAGTTGTTCACTGATCGCATAGAGTTGATTTGCCTAGGTCATTTGCTTCTATTTTTATGAGTGTAATTGTAATGTGAGCACTCAATAGAGCCTAATTGAACTGTATTCGTTGAAGGTAATATGTACACCACTTATGTAGCACGACAACCGATATTAAATTCGAAACGTCATACTTTAGGGTATGAGTTGTTGTTTCGTGACGGCGAGAAAAATAGTTTCCCTCAGCATGTGGATGCTGATCGTGCTACTTATCGTCTGATTGTTGAGAACTTTCTTTCGATTGGGACAAATCCTGCCATTGACAGCTCTCGTTGCTTTATCAATTTCCCCTATAACAGCCTGATCCGTAGGCTGCCACTCACTCTGCCTAAGCAAAAGATAGTGATTGAAGTACTGGAAACTTGCCGCCCTACGGATGAGCTTCTGGAAGCGATTATTGAACTGAATAACGAAGGTTATTTGATTGCATTGGATGACTTCGTCTATTCGCCTGAGTGGGAACGATTTCTGCCTTACGTGCAAATTATTAAGCTCGATATTATGGCGATGGGGATTGAAGCCGCTTGTGCGATGGTGAAAAAACAACTCGCCAGAGGCAGCAGAAAACGCTATCTCGCGGAAAGAGTTGAGACGGAAGATGAATTCCGCACCGCCCGAGAGGCCGGTTTCCGATTTTTCCAAGGCTATTTTTTCAGTAAGCCGGAAATCATCAAACAACGTTATGTGAGCCCCAAACACATTGTGGCTATGCAGCTTTTCCAAGAAGTGTGTAAACCGCATGTCGACTTCGTGCGTGTGGAACAGTTGGTGGCTAAAGATGTCGCGCTTTCTTATAAGCTACTCTGTTTTGTTAACAGCATAACGGAACGCATTGAGGTACCCATTTCTTCATTTCGTCAGGCCTTGGTTTATCTTGGGCAGGACAGACTCAAAATCTTCGTATCGCTGGCGGTTGCTTCTTATATTTCCAATCATAAGCCCAAAGAGCTGTATAACTTGTCGTTGCAGCGAGCGCAGTTCTGCCAACTCACCGCTACCCGCCGCAAGTTTAATGAGCACAAAGATCAAGCATTTCTAATCGGCTTATTCTCGGTGCTGGATGCGATGTTAGATATTTCCCTCGACGTTATTGTTGAACAATTGCCACTGACTGAGTCCGTTAAAGAAGCGTTGGATAAGCGATTAGGACCATTTGGAGAGTTACTAAATCTCGAAGAATGCTTTGAAAAAGCCGACTGGCAAGGTGTGCAGGACTACTGCGAGTTACTCGGTCTTCCATTTGAGGATACGGCACGAGATCTCAACGAAGCACAACGTTGGAGCCAAGAGACAAGCAACTTGGTTTAAGAGACTAAGTCTCAATAACCTTTACCACGAATAACCAGCGAACTTTCGCCCGTGGTTTGGGTTAGATGAATTTTTTATGACAGTAACGGCACGCGCATTGACGCGTGCTTTTTTATATCTAATATATTCACATGTCCGTATATGTGAGAGATGCCTATGTTACCTCATCAGTTTTTTAAACTTCTTGCAGATGAAACTCGAATGAGATGTTTATTGCTAATCGCAAGAGAACAAAGGTTGTGCGTGTGTGAGTTAACGCATGCGCTTGATGAAAGCCAGCCTAAAATTTCTCGTCATCTTGCCCAGCTGCGTCAGTCGGGTGTCTTGATTGACGAACGTCAAGGGCAGTGGGTGTACTACAAGGTTTCTGACCAGTTACCAGGGTGGCTGAACAAGATTATCGATGGTTTGAAGCATTCAAACTGTTTACAGCAGCAATACAGTGTCGATACGCAGCGTTTGAGAGATATGACGGACAGACCGTCTTGCTGCTAACGAATTGCTCCACATGCGCTTCTTATTAAAAGAACCGCTTGCTGCAAAAGCTTATTAATTTCAAATATTAGGGAAACGAAGAATGACAATTAAAGTGGGTATTAACGGCTTTGGTCGTATTGGTCGATTAGCGATGCGTGCTGCGTACGATTGGCCTGAGTTGGAGTTTGTGCAAATTAACGATGTGGCTGGTGATGCCGCAACACTAGCGCATTTGTTGGAATTCGATTCTATTCAAGGTCGCTGGCACCATGAAGTTGCCGCTGAAGGCAATGAAATCGTCATCGCTGGTAAGCGTATCAAAACGACCCAGGAGCGCGATATCGCTGCGATTGACTGGTCTGGTTGTGATGTAGTGATTGAATCAACAGGTGTTCACCGTAAGACTTCATTCCTCAACAAGTATCTTGAGCAGGGTGTAAAACGTGTCGTTGTCTCTGCACCAGTGAAAGAAGACGGTATCGCTAATATTGTTGTGGGTGTCAATGACCACATTTTTGACCCAGCACAGCATCGTATTGTGACTGCGGCTTCTTGTACCACAAACTGTATTGCACCAGTGGTAAAAGTGATTCATGAGAAATTAGGTATCGAGCAATCTTCTTTCACCACCATTCACGATTTAACCAACACTCAAACCATCCTTGATGCACCACATAAAGATCTACGTCGTGCACGTGCATGTGGCATGAGTTTGATTCCAACTACAACAGGTAGTGCAACCGCTATCGTGGAAATTTTCCCTGAACTGGCAGGCAAAATTAACGGTCATGCCGTGCGTGTTCCACTGGCGAACGCATCGCTGACGGACATCATTTTTGACGTCAAACGTGATACTACAGCTGAAGAAGTTAATGCATTGCTGAAAGAAGCATCTGAAGGTGAGCTTAAAGGCATTCTAGGTTTTGAAGAGAAGCCGTTAGTGTCTATCGACTATCGTGGCGATCAGCGTTCAACCATCGTTGATGCTCTATCGACTATGGTTGTTGGGACGCGCATGGTGAAAATCTATGCTTGGTATGACAATGAAATGGGCTACGCAACCCGTACGGCAGAACTCGTTCGTAAAGTAGGGGAGGCACAATAATGTCTAATTCAACCAAGGTTCACCCTACTTGGGAGCTTACTGTTGACTCATCAGCGTTAGTATTAATGCCGTGTCCGGGAACCAAAGATCTGGGTTTAGCTGAAAGTATTCAGCAGCTAAAAGAAAGTGGTGTGAAAGCCATTGTCACTGCTATTACCCGTGAAGAGATGCATGAAAAACACGTTGAAGAGCTGGGCGCAATCGCTCAAGCCAATGGTATCTCTTGGATTCACCTGCCGATTGAAGACGACGCTGTGCCGGATGAAATGTTTACAGAGCACTGGCCAACTGTAAGCCCACAGCTTCGCAGCCTTCTCAAAAAAGGCGACAAAGTGGCGCTCCACTGTATGGGTGGTTCTGGTCGTACAGGTTTATTAGCGGCACATCTGTTGCTGGATATGAACTGGGAACTGGAAACCATTATTTCTCAAGTTCAAGCCTTACGTCCGGGTGCGTTCACCAAGCCCGAGCAACGTGAATATATTGAAAACGTAGCGGCAGTGATCAGCTAATTAAGCTTTGGGATCATTATGATCCCAAAGCTCCCTTTGGATCAGTATTATGTTGAAAGTGATTTCAAATTTGGATTCATCGATCCGCCAATACATGTTAGTGACGTTCAATTACTGGAACTTTACTCTCACGGATGGCGCATTGAGGATGCTGGTGGTGTTGTATTTCCATCAGTTGGGCTATGGAACCTTAGCAATAGCTTCTTTGTTCTTGTTTTATGAGTTCTTTGGCGTTGTGACCAATCTGGTTGGTGGTTGGTTAGGTGCTAGACTCGGTCTGAACAGAACGATGAATATTGGCCTAGCGATGCAAATCATTGCGCTGGTTATGCTCGCTGTTCCTCCAGCTTGGTTGACGATTCCATGGGTAATGGCTGCTCAGGCGATGTCTGGTATCGCAAAAGATCTCAACAAAATGAGCGCGAAAAGTGCGATTAAGACTCTGGTGCCTGATGAGCAACAGGGGGCTCTGTATCGTTGGATTGCAGTATTAACTGGGTCAAAAAATGCGTTAAAAGGGCTAGGCTTTTTCCTTGGCGGTTTGTTGTTAACAGCGGTTGGCTTTAAAGGCGCGGTACTGCTGATGGCTGCAGTTTTGACACTCGTGCTGATTGGTAGCTTGTCAGGGCTTAAACAGGAGCTGGGTAAAGCGAAGAATAAACCCAAGTTCTCTGAGATTTTTTCTAAGTCTCCGGCGGTGAATATTCTTTCTGCGGCTCGAATGTTTCTGTTTGGTGCTCGTGACGTTTGGTTTGTGGTTGCTCTGCCGGTCTATTTGGGAACGGTATTCGAATGGGATCACCTTTGGGTGGGCGGTTTCCTAGCCTTGTGGGTGATTGGTTACGGTATTGTGCAAAGCCAAGCTCCAGGAATTACAGGCAAGGCGAAGGGTAAAGTCCCTGATGGGCATGCTGCGTTTCGTTGGGCGTTAGGGTTAAGTATCGTGACGGCGGCTGTGGCGTTGGGTATCAGCCAAAACTGGCATCCTCAATGGGTGATCGTGATTGGTTTAATGCTGTTTGGCGCCGTATTCGCGGTGAACTCATCGCTTCACTCCTATTTGATTGTCAGCTACGCCAAAGGAGACGGTGTCTCTCTTGATGTTGGCTTCTATTACATGGCTAACGCGATGGGACGACTGATTGGAACCATATTGTCTGGTTATCTCTTTCAGGTGAGTGGTTTAGCCGCCTGTTTATGGGTGTCATTAGGCTTTTTAATTGTGACCAGCATCATCTCATTACGCCTACCAAGACTGAGCAGTCAGAATTGAATTCCTGAACCGAAGTAAGTTCTAACACTAAGCCCTCCAATGAGGGCTTTTTTATATCTCATTTTTTCTATTTGTTTACTCTCTGATATTCAATCAGTGTAATGTTGACTAAGGTTTACCACTGACTGACGTACTATTTTAATTGTGCTTTATAGTTGTAAATGAAAAATAGTTTCGAGTGCAGATTGACTAGAGAGAATCGTTGAATGACAAAACGAGTAATATTTTTTGATTTAATGCGCTGTGTGGCTGCGGTGGCGGTAATTGCGATTCATGTCCTTGCTCCTTATCGGGAGCTGCAAAACTCGATTCCTTATGGTGAATGGCTGACAGCCGTTACGGTAAACGGCATGACTCGCTGGGCGGTACCTGTGTTTATTTTGATCTCTGGTGCCTTGATGCTAAGTGATACGCGTACTTTTGATTTTGGTTATTACGTTAAAAGACGTCTTGGAAAGGTACTCGTTCCTTTCATTGCTTGGTCTGTCTTTTATGCCTACCTTTCTGGCTGGAGTTCTGCTGGCTTCGATTCTGCGTTAGCAATGGAAGTACTGCAAAATAGCCCGCACCATGAGACGTACTACCATCTGGGCTTTTTCTACTATTTCATCCCGCTTTATTTCGTTATTCCTGTACTGCAGTGGTTGATGAAACGAACGGATGACACGGCTTGGTATGTCTATCTTGGTATGTGGTTAATCACTACCACGTTATTCTTGTTCCATATTGATGGCCCTTGGAGCTATGAGATTTGGCTCTATACAGGCTATTTACCGCTTGGATATCTGCTTTATAAAAAGCTGCCGATTAATCCAGTAACGGTCGGGTTAGCGGTTGTTTTAGGCGGTATTTCTTTCTACTTTACGGTGAATTCGGTAGTTGAGCTCAGTCTCGCAAATGGTGAGTACAGTGTCGGTCGCTGGTTCTCATACAAAACGCTTAACGTTGTGGTGGCGGCTAGTATGGTTTTCGTTTTGTGCCGAGCTGTTGGAGAATCATTATCAGAAGGTGCGAAGAAAGTGGTGAGCGTAATCAGCCAGCATAGTTTGGGTATTTATCTGCTTCACCCGATTTTCCTTTGGCCAATGAAAGAGTTTGGTTGGTATCAGGGTCATCCAGCATGGGTCATACCATTATGGATAATCATTAGCGGTGCAGGTGCGCTGGCGGTGAGTTGGTTATTGTCACAATCGTCCAAGACTCGCTGGTTACTGCCTTAGTCCAGACCACTGAGCTTACGGGATAACGATGATGCCTCGTTAACGTAGTAAGGAAAAGTGAATGAACTGAGTTCCTCTATAGGTGAGTATGCCTTTATCACCAGGATTTAAAGCGTGAAAGTAGTGCGCTCCCACTTGGAACTCTCGTTTTGGACCCAAGCGGCCTTTTTGCACGTAGATCCAAAATTCTTGATCATCTTCTCCTATGAAAGGATTGTCTACCGTGATGGACTGCTTATCGAGAATAGTGACTTGAGTTTGTTTCTCTGGTGCGTTTTCACCTTGCATATGGCGTCGGTAGAAGCGAGAAAAAAGTAAGAGCGCCACTACAAGCAGCATGATGAGTGTTGCAAGCAAAGTAATCTGCATAGTGACTCCCAGAGCAAAATGATGGTTTCATTTTACGTATTAGTTTGATTTTTCGTGTTACGTAACGTTATAAAAGGGATGTAGCGCGTTGATTGGTCTTATTTTTTCGGCGCACTTCACACTTTGTTGCTTGGCTTTGTCAATACTTAAAGTGAGATACGTATAAATAGAAAAGCCCATCAGCGGAAGCCGAAGAATCAG
The DNA here is from genome assembly GCF_013041605.1 of Vibrio plantisponsor. Lineage (GTDB taxonomy): Bacteria > Pseudomonadota > Gammaproteobacteria > Enterobacterales > Vibrionaceae > Vibrio > Vibrio plantisponsor. Next base: position 94,321 of record NZ_JABEQC010000011.1, read on the forward strand.
TATAGTGATGGCAATTTAAAAGGAGAACTTCGATGTCGGATATAGAACAAGTTGTTCTTCGTACTCGAAAGTTAGAAAAATTATTGCGCGAGCAGTACCACGCGCGAGGCAAAGGACTGCATCAGTTAATCAGCAGTTGTGAAGAACGGTTACCCCATGATGTCATCGCGAAACTGCGTTTTATAGCGACAATTCGCAACAAGGTAGTGCATGAGGATCGTTATAAGCTTGAGGACCGCAGAGCGTTTTTATCTGTGTGTAAAGAGTGTGAAAAAGAACTCACACCTCGCAGCAATCGTTTTGTATGGGGAATTGTAATTTCATTAGTCATGTTCATGACTGTGACGGCTCTTGTTTTCTACTACATACACTGGGAAGAATTGAGCAAACACATTCAGTAGCAGCGAAACGTTTAACAATTTGAAAATAAAAAAGGACGCAATAGCGTCCTTTTTTATTTGTATAACATAGGGTTAGTACATCATTGGCAGTGTCATCAAGCCAACGATAACTGCGATCATTACCAAACCTTGTTTTTGAGATGAAGAAATCATAACACTGCTCCTTTTCTGCCTATTCACCTGTGGAATTAGATTAACACTGTTTTAATGGCTTGATCAATACATTCTTTGGTAATGGCTTAAAATAATAACTTTAACTGGTCGTATTTGCTCGATTTTGGTGATGTTTACGTATGTTTTTGGTGCGTTCATTTAATCGCCCTTGTGGCTTTTTATTGCACTATTTGTTTTTAAGTGTATGAATAATATGTTTTTAAATGTGTTTTAATAGTGTTCTATTTCGTTTTTTTTATTGTGAGAGGGTTTTGGTGTGCTTTTGTCTTGTTAACGTAAATTTGTTGTTGTTTATCGTAAAATGTTTTTCTTTTTTGATATTTATTCTCATTAAATTTCGTTGTCTTGAGAAATTTAAATCATTACTAACCTCTAATTTTGTTTTTTGTCATTAGCTTGTTTGTGTTTTGTATTTTTTGATTTTTTATTAACTAACTTATTGTATTTTTTGTTTTTATTATTAAATATTGTCCGGTTAACACTAAAAAGCAAACGTTTGGCTTTTGGTTTTATTGTGAATATGAGTATGTAGGAGTTAACAGGCTTTGTTGTTGGCTCAACTTTGGTGTTTAATGAATTTGTATAGTTGTGTTGAGTCGCTTTTAGTGGGTGCCAGAGGAAAACCGAGGACAATGAATCCTAATCAAGATCCAATTTTTGTCTTTCATTTCTGGACATCCGATCTAACCTCTCTACACTGGCGGCAGATTGTTAATGAGGTATAGGCATGTTGGGCTGGATTTCGGCTTTAATATCTGGATTTATCAGCATATCTGCGTTTGAAAGCAATAAAGCGAAGCTGGCTGTGGTGTTCAATACACTGTGTTTAGGTCTGTTATCGTTGATGCTGTTATTGTCGATAATAGGTAATCAGCAAGATGATTGGTCGGTAGCACCCTTATGGGTTCTTGCCGGTTTGGCCGTTTCTGTGGTTGCTGATATTTATCGAATTCAGCAAAAGCAGGCTAAAGCTTGTTTTAGCGCTTTTCTCGTTGTACAGCTCTTTTATAGCAAAGCATTTTGGATACAACTTACCGGGCCGATGATCTGGTGGTTACCTGCTTTGCTCATTGCTGCAAGTATTGTCGCGTTTTTCCTCCTGTTACCTCAAATCGATACTCTTATTTTTCCGGTAACTATTATGGGAATGATGTTACTCCAGATGACATGGGCATCAGGTGAAGTCTGGATTACCTCTCCAACACACGCATCTTTGCTCGGTTTTCTCGGTAGCTTAAGTTTTATCGTTTCGGCAATTATTCTCGCTATTCATGATTATCGACAGCCTTTGCGCTATGGCAAAACCTTAATCGGTGGAAGCTATCTACTCGCCCAAGCGCTAATTGTTGCCTCCGTAGTTTTTTAAATAAACGGTGATTTAAGGCTGTTTTAAATCAACGCTACGATTGAATAACAGCGATAAGCTAAGACTCCTTCTGTTCAAAAACTCAATAGGAGAGTCAACGTGGAACAACACATTCATGCTCATAAAATTTTGAATCAGTTGAAGGTACAGCCTATGACTGAAGAGCAACTGCGTCAGTTTATTGCTGCTGAGTTTGGCCCCCAAGTGCTTTTCCGTACCTGCAAACTTTCCGGCATGGATACCGATACTGTGCTTGAGTTCTTTCAAGCCAAGCAGAAAGTAATCATTAAAGATGATGTATGGCACTTAAATCTGGCAGAGATTTGCCAGCATTAATTTGTGGCTAGTGTGATGGCCGTGTCTATTAGTTGTGCTAGTTTTTTCGTGCTTCAGGCTACGATTGTTCCTAATCGTAAAATCTGAAGTACGTTGATATACTGCGCCATTATGCTTATTGACACTGAGACACTATGGACATCCTATCTGCCGCAACCTTGTTATTTCTCATCATGGATCCATTGGGCAATCTGCCTATCTTCTTATCGATCCTAAAACACATTGATGCCAAGCGCAGACGTATTGTTTTGATTCGGGAGATGCTGTTCGCTCTCGCGATTTTGATGCTGTTCTTGTTTGCTGGTCAGTCAATCATGGACTTCCTGCATGTCCAGCCTGAAACACTGAGTATTTCTGGCGGCATTATTCTTTTCATCATCGCGATTAAGATGATTTTCCCTAGTGCAGGCAGTATTACTGGGTTAGCTGCAGGCGAAGAACCTTTTATTGTGCCTTTAGCTATTCCTTTGATTGCCGGTCCAACCGTGATTGCGACTCTGCTGTTACTCTCTAGTCAAAACCCGACGCAGCTGTTAGAGCTGTCTGCGGCCGTCATGATTGCCTGGACGGGAACTTCCGTGATTCTGATGTTTAATGGATTCTTCCATAAAATTCTGGGAGAGCGTGGTTTGAAAGCGGTTGAGAGGCTGATGGGGTTATTGCTGGTGATGATTTCTACGCAGATGTTCCTCGACGGTATCAAAAGCTACGTTGGTCTTTAGTCTGTTATTAAAAATTGGGCTAACGCTATAGTCAAAAAGTCACAAAGAAAATCGTTGATGAGTAAGTACGGTCTGTCTGCTTCATTTAGCTGTTTAAGTTTTAGGTATGGGCTGTATCTTCAGTTTCTGGTTTTCTTTTTTGTTTGATGTATTGGCGTGGGCTTAAGGCGAATTTCTTCTTAAAGCATTTGGAAAAATAGTTGCTGTCGCTAAAACCGGATTGCTCTGCCACTTGCTGAATCGGCATAGGATTGTCATTGGTCAGTAAGGCGTGCGCGTACTTGAGCTGCATCTCTCGTAAATACAGATTCGGCGATGTGTTGAGAAACTGTTTAAACAACCTTTCGAGCTGTCGCTGGCTAATAAATGCGGCTTGGGCGATATCGCGACTATGCATATTGCTGTCGGTAAAATTTTGTTCAATAAATATCAGCGCTCTGCCTAAAGCCATGGTGGTTTGAGGAAGGTCTTGCGTTTGTTGTTGGTACATTCGTGCCAAGGTAACCGCCAGTTGCTGCATTAAACTGGTCAGCATGGTCTCAAAACCGTTCTCAGCTCGGTCATATTCTTGCCCGATTGTCTGAATGAGTTGTTCAACGATAGAAAACTGTTCGCCGTTTAAGGTTAGCTGTGAGCGGTACTTACTGGTTTGACGTGCAATCGGCTCAACTTTGAACATCGCTTGATAACCAGAGAGTCTTCTGAGTGAAGGTGTCTCAAAAAATGGGGCATCGGCCTCAAACATCAAGTTAATGATTCTTAGCTTATCGACATCCTGAAAAGCGTGTTCAATATCCCCGTTTATTACGAATATATCTCCGGGATTGAGTGGGTAAATGTGCGACGAAACTAAGTGGTTGCCTTTGCCGCTGATCACTAAAAACAGTTCAGAGTAATCATGACTATGTAAGCCAAAATCATGGTAGTGGTGGCAATCCAGATAAGCAAACTTCAGGTGTGGGTAACGCTGATGACGTTTTAAGTGATAAGTGGTCTCCATGTCGTTATTTTCCTTTTATTGGTCGCGTTTTTGGTAGAAGTTGCCTGTTGCCTATCATAGACTTAAGCGCCAAAAAATATCAAACCCATACTTGCATATCCCGTTCGGGCAAAAATATAGAATTAACCACTCTTTTATCTAGCCAGTGATGACACCCTGTCAGCCCACTCTGGGACAGCGTTACTATCCCTTTTAAGGTCAAAATAATGCCCAAAAATGAAAAATTTCATCAACGTATGTCTATTGTTGCTTTAACGTGGCCAATATTGGTGGAAATTTTGCTGAGGACTGCACTCGGTACCAGTGATGTATTTATGCTTTCTGGTTATTCAGATAAAGCGGTTTCAGCGGTTGGGGTCATCACTCAGCTAACCTTTTTCCTGATCATTGTTTCTACATTTGTCAGCAGCGGCACCGGCATTCTTATTGCTCAATACAATGGTGCGGAGCGAACTCAAGATGCGACTAATGTGGGCGTTGCCAGCATCGCGCTTTCCGTCGTCGTCGGTTTGCTGCTGAGTATTGCTGCGGTGCTGGGTGCTGTGCATCTTATCTCTTTTTATGGTCTCGAACCTCAAGTTGAACTTTATGCTCAAGAATATCTCATCATCAGTGGCGCAATGACCTTCAACGTGACGATTGGCATCGTCTTTACCACCATTCTGCGCAGTTACGGCTATTCTCGCTCACCTATGGTGGTGAACATGGTCAGTGGTTTGCTGAATGTGGTTGGTAACTATATTGCGCTTTATCAACCGTTCGGGTTGCCTGTTTACGGGGTTCAAGGTGTGGCGATAGCGACGGTTGTGAGTCAGATTGTTGGAACAGTGACTCTTGGCTTTATATTGAAATACAGTCCTATTTCATTGCCGATGGGCTCATTAAAGAACGTTCCTGCTGGGGTATACAAAAAAATTCTTAAAATAGGCGGAATGAATGCGGGTGAAGTGTTGTCCTATAACATGGCACAGATTGCAATTGTCTACTTTGTTGTGCAAATGGGAACCGCTTCGCTTGCTGCTTTTACCTATGCGCAAAATATCGCGCGTTTCTCGTTTGCCTTCGCTTTAGCGATAGGTCAAGCAACTCAGATTCAGACGGGTTACTACATAGGCAAAGGCTGGATAGAGAGTATTCTTAAGCGGGTGCAGATCTATTTCTTGGTGAGTTTTGTTGTCTCTATTTCTGCTGCCAGTGCTATTTATTTGCTTAGAGATTCGATATTGCCTCTGTTTACTCATCAACCGGAGATCTTGTATCTCACAGGGACATTAATGATGGGGTCGATCATTCTTGAAGCAGGACGTGTGTTTAACCTTGTTTTTATCTCTGCTTTGAAAGGGGCAGGCGACGTTCGTTTCCCAGTACAAATAGGCATACTGTGCATGTGGGGTGTTGGGGTGTGTTTCTCTTACCTTTTAGGCATTCATTGGGGCTTTGGGGTTATTGGTGCTTGGATGGCGATAGCTTTAGATGAATGGGTGCGTGGCATCATTATGTTGGTGAGATGGCGTTCATCATCTTGGGTCAGGTTCAAACTTCTGTAACATAAAGCTGTTTTCATATAACGGTGGAAGAAAGTTGCCCGTGAAATTTTTCATAATATTGAAAGTTTTCACGGGCGGTTTGTTTTTTAAGCACAAAGAGCACGAATTTTTCGTGACTAAATTCGCTAAACCTCATGAAATGAAAGCGATTTCATTGTTGGTGAACTAGGAAATTCATTCTTAACTAATTGAATTCCATTTAATATCCCTATCTAAAATTCTTCACGACTGTTTCATGTTAATTATTTCGATATGCGGGTGTGAAGTCGGCAAATATTTTCAAACCTTTCATTACTTATTATTTCCCTGAATTAGAACAAACCTAAATTTAATAGGGAAATAACATGAAGAACTTTAAAGTTTTACCAATAACTTTTGCTGTGGCATCTATTTTATCCTCTGCCTCTGTGTTCGCGGCAGATACCGATATTTCAGCTTTAGAAAAGCGTATTCAGGAGCTGGAAGCTAAGGTTGTTGAAATTGATTATGTAAATGATCAACAACAAGCTGTATTGACGCCAGATACAAAAGTACCTCAAGGAATTATCTTCTCTGGTTATGCTCGCTACGGCGCACATTATTCAGATAGCGATAACCGTTATGTCCTCGTCGGTAGCTCAGGTAAGTCTCTGGGTCGTCTTGGCAACGAAGCTAACGGTGGTGAGTTCCAGTTCGGCAAAATCTTCCAAGCGGACAACGGCGCCAAGTGGGACTTAGTTTTGATGATTGATGAGTGGTCTCATCGTGACTGGATTCCTGCTGGTGGTTCTGCTGGCGGTGTAAGCTTGAAAAAAATGTACGCAGGTGTAACCAACATATTTGAAAGCCAACCTGAGCTGTATATGTGGGCAGGTCGTGATTTCCACGGTCGTCTACAACAAGGTTTGAACGATTACTTCGTATTCACTCACGATGGTCAAGGTGCGGGTTTCAACAACTTAAATCTTGGTGGCGCTAAGCTAGACATGGGCTTTGTGGGTAAAGTCGACTCTTCAGCTGGCAGCCTAAACAATGATACTGGTGTTTACGCTATTACTTCTAGACTGCACAGCATCAACGCGGGTATCGGTAATCTAGACCTATACGCAAACTACGGTTTTGCTTCAGACCAAGCAGGCGCAGACAAAACCAATGAAGATTCATGGCAAGTCGGTGCAGTATTGGGCCTAGGCAGCTCAAACAAACTGGTTATGAAGTACGCGGATGGTGCTGATGATTCTGCGTTTGATTTAGCGGGTGACAAACAAGTGGTATACGCGAGTTTGGAAGGTAATGCTAAAGCATCTGATCAATTCATCATTGACTACTTAGTCTCTTACAAAAACATTGCTGGCGCTGACGCAGATGAGAAAAACGAATACGCAGGTATCGTTCGTCCTCAATACCAATGGGATGAAGTGCATTCAACTTGGCTAGAAGCGGGTTATGCGATGGAAGATTGGGATAACGGCAAAGAAGTGAATGGTTGGAAAGTAACACTTTCTCAAAACGTTTCACTTGGTGGTCTACCTTGGAGCCGTCCAATGCTACGTTTCTACACCACTGTGGGTGATGTTGAAACGACTGAAGCAGGTTCTTCTACTTCAACAACTGTTGATACAGTTGCAGTAGGTGCAATGTTCGAAGCATGGTGGTAATCCACTCATAGTTTACTGTCTATCTATGTATTAGCCCCAAAGGCAGATTATTGGGGCTTGGTTTACCAACCAATTTAACTCCAACTTTGGGCACCAATGTGTGCCCATTTTTTATCTTGCAAAGAGCAGCATGTAGTGAATTGTTTATCAGTAGGTGGAGTATGCCTTTTCAATCGTTAGTTTCTCGTCTCTATCTTGGTTGTATGTGCGTTATCGCAATTATGATCGGGTCTGCATGGCTATCTGTCAGTAGTAACCAGAACGTTACGGCTAAGATGGAATCCATCACTCAAGATGCAACGCCGCTGATGCTTCGCTCAGCGCAGCTTACCATTGATTTTCTTAACATTAACCGCAGTTTGACGCCGTATCTATCGGCTCAATATCTGGATGAACTGCCGCCATTTGTTGAGTCAATTCAAGCCAATATAGAGACTTATAATACTCAGCTTCGTTGGTTTGTTGCTCAAACACAGCAACGCCCAGACTTGCATGATTACGTAGAGCCAATCACAGAGCAGGGAGAGCAGGTATTAGAGGTTTTGAATGCGGTCATTGACACTCATGCCAGTTACTTAGATCAGTTAGACCAGAGCTATCTGTTGCAGTCTCAGTTCCAATCACTCGTCACTCAGTTGGGTAATGCGCTTCAACGTGCACGCAGCAGCGCAGATTCGGCAGAGGCGCTAAAAGCTCTGGATGCACTTACCAGCCAAGTTGGTTTGTTGAACAACGAAGCTAACGAAGTGTTCAAGTTGCAAGATATGACGGAGCTCCGCTCCGTTGCTCGTCGCTTGACCAATCGCCAGCGTTATCTTGACGAGAGTGAACAACTGCTGATCAAAAATCACTCAAAGCTCTATTCTTCGCTTGAAACACCCCTTTCAGTACTTAAACAACTTACTTTCCAACCAACAGGCGCAGTAAAGATGCATGTTGATGTGGTTGAACAAGCTGAGAATCTCGCAAAATTACGCTCTGAATTAGAGCAAAAAATTGATGCTCAGTTGGCGAATGTCGACAACCTTTCTCTGTATGCCAACCAAATTGCCAACCAACTTTATGATGAAGCAAGACAAGCATCGAGCGAGACACGTTCGCTGTTTATTGCTATTTCGCTGGCCTCCATTTTTGTTACTGCATGTCTGGTGCTGAGTTTTACCAATATGGTGCGTAAAGCGACCGGACTTTTGCTCAATGCTTTAAATCGAATTGCAGCTAAAGATTTGACTCAGGAAGTGGAATACTCGGCAAATAATGAATTTGGACAAGTGGCGGAAAAGGTCAACCTGGTTGTTCGCCATCTATCATTGATTATTGAACGCATACGTCAATCAAGCGCCGAGCTCAATAGCACCTCATTGACCAATCAGGGAATCAGTACCGAACTCAATAGTGCTATCTACGAACAAACGTCACAGACGGTATCAGTGGCTTCTGCGATGGAAGAGATTGAATGTTCGGTGACGGACATTGCTCAGTCGACCGAAGACACGCTGAGCCTAGTGACAGAAGCGGTTGAGCACTCCGATAAGGCGCAAACAGATATGACTGAGAATGTCGCAATGTTGGAACGACTTTCTCATGAGTTAAATCAAGTCACGGCAACGAATCAAGCTCTGGAACAAGAGAGCATCAGCATTGAATCTATCTTGGATACCATTTCCGGTATCTCTGAGCAGACCAACTTACTTGCGTTGAATGCTGCAATTGAAGCGGCTCGTGCAGGTGAATATGGGCGAGGATTTTCAGTAGTTGCGGATGAGGTCAGGATTCTTGCGGCTCAAACTACCCATAGCGCGAAGGAAATTCAAAATAAAATTGAGCGTTTACAGAGACAAACGGATATGGCAGGCAAACAGATTTCCAACTGCCTTTCTGGTATGACCCAAAGTATGCAGCAAGCCAAACAGGTTAATGGGCGTTTTGTGAAGTTGCATGAACTGCTTAATCAAGTCTCTCATCGCAGTCAACAAATCGCTTCAGCGACTATCGTTCATCAATCTGTTGCCAGTGAAGTGACGAAAAATGTCAGTCATATTCATTCGTTATCCGAGCAAAATTTACATCGCTCAACCCAAGTGGCAGAGCATGGTGAGAAATTAGAACGTTTGGCTGAAATTCAATTTGAATTGACGGACAGTTTTATTTTGCAACCGGAAGAACGAAATAAAGAAGTTATATAAGAAAGCATTAAATACGGATGTTTTAAATATTTTTAAGCTTTTTAATAAGAATATTTATAACTCGTGAAGCTCAACGGGATAATTCGTTTCATGAAACTGTTTCATGGGCGAGGGTGAAATTGTAAGAGCTCTCTACTTTTATGAAAGCTCTATTTTTCCCAAAAAATTAGTGTGACCACACTCACTCATTACACTCACTAACTACGGAATACTTAGCTTGTAAGCGTTTTCAACAAAAGTAGTATTGAGGTATCGGTGGCAACAATTAAACACGTCTCTGAGCATGCGGGGGTATCTCAGGCGACAGTATCCAGAGTGATTAATGGTACTTGTCGTGTGAGTCACGATAAAAAGCTAAAAGTCGAAAAAGCGATTAAAGAGCTGGGTTACCGCCCTAACTCTATTGCTCAGGCTTTAGCATCGAGTCGTACTGGCAGCGTGGGAATTGTTGTTCCGGAACTAAGTGGCTTTTATTCGGGCATGCTTCATTGCTTAGAAGAGAATCTACGTCGCTTTGGCTACCATGCCATCGTGACTGCGGGTTCCGATACTGAACAGGGGCAACGCGAGTCTGTAGAGTTTCTGCTAGGGCGCAGAGTCGATGCATTGATTCTCCATGTTCAGCATCTGAGTGATGATTACTTAATCTCTTTGGAAGAGCAGGGCATTCCAGTGGTTTTGGTGAACCGCTTTGTTCCAGAGATGTACCGAAGCTGTATTGATATTGATAACGAGCTGGGGGGAAAACTCGCGACTCAATATCTATTGCATAAAGGCCATACCGAGATCGCCTGTATTACCGGCCCTCTAGACAAATCTGATGCTCGAGGACGCTTACAGGGCTATCGAAGAGCCTTGGAAGATGCAGGGTTGGAGTATAACGAAGCACTGGTTTCTGAAGCAGGTTTTACGGAAGAAACAGGTGTTATCGCGACGAAGAAATTGCTGAAGAGAGACTGTCGGTTCACTGCGATTTTTGCGTCAAATGATCATATGGCGTTTGGAGCATTTGAGGTGTTACGGGAAGCCGGTTATTTCATTCCTAATGACATTTCACTTGTGGGTTTTGACGATAACATTTTTGCTCGTTATCTCACTCCCTCTTTAACCACGATTAATTTTCCAATTGAGCAGATGAGCATTGAGGCAGTACAGCTCACTTTGCAAAAGCTTAACAAGAATAAGCAAGATGTGAATTTCAAACTCAACCCTGCGTTGGTAGTGCGAGATTCAGTCAAGGACATAACGAGTACCCTATAACTACATTAAGGATAAAGCATGAAATTTAAGACCTTAGCACTTTCGAGTGCGATTGCGCTGGGACTTGCTACAACGGCAACCGCAGCTGATAGCCAGATCCGTTTTGATGGTTTCCCTGATTTTGATAGCAGCTTGAAAGTTCTGCTACCTGACTTCGAGAAAGAAACGGGCATCAAGGTTGATTACCTGATGAACAACCACGGTGACCACCACACTAAGCTAACGACTAACCTTGCAACAGGCTCAGGCGCTGGTGATGTGATCGTTGTGGATGTAGAGAAAATTGGTCCATTTGTAGCGTCTGGTGGCTTAGTTAACTTGTCTGAAAAATACGGTGCTGATAAGTATGCTGACCGTTTTGCTCCGTATGCTTGGACGCAAGGTAAAGGCGCTGATGGCTCAGTTTACGGTATACCTGTCGACCTGGGTCCCGGTGTTATGTACTACCGTACCGACATCTTCAAAAACGCGGGTATTGACGTTAGTGAAGCGATCAAAGACTGGGATTCATACATCAAAGCCGGCGAAAAGCTAAAAGCGAAAAACATTCAGTTGATTGCTTCAGCGGCAGACGTTGCACAAGCGATTATCTTTACCACAGTACCTGAAGGCGAAGGTTTGTACTTCGACAAAGAAGGTAACCCAGTGGTCACTTCTGAGCGTTTTGTGCACGCATTTGAAGTTGCGAAGGAAATTCGTGACAAAGGCTTAGATGGAAAAATTTTAGCTTGGTCAAACGAGTGGTACGAAGGCTTCCGTAACGGTACGTTTGCAACTCAGTTATCTGGTGCTTGGCTACTTGGTCACTTAAACAACTGGATTGCTCCGGGAACTGCAGGCAAATGGGGTGTATCTCACCTACCTGACGGTATCTACGGCAGCTGGGGTGGTTCTTTCCTTTCTATCCCTACCCAATCAACTAAACAAGATGAAGCGTGGAAGCTAATTGAATACATGACCACTCGTCGTGATGTACAGCTTAAACACTTTGAAACTATCGCAGCATTCCCTGCTAACGTAACCACTTACGATGACGCTTTGTTTGAACAAGAAATGCCTTTCTTAGGTGGTCAGAAAGCTCGTTTGTTGTTTGCTGAAGTGGCGAAAAATATCAAGCCTGTTGCACCAGCGAAAGGTGACCACGTGGCGCGCTCTATCATTCTAGAAAATGCACTGATGGAAGTGTTAGACGAAGGCAAAGATATCAAGACTGCGCTTGAAGAAGCTGAGCGCTTGATTAAACGTCGTACGCGTAACATGTAAGCTAGAGTTGTTTTAATTTTTGGGAGGCGTTACTTACGCCTCCCTAGGTAAGGGGTTGTTACTATGAACCAATCTACAGGTAACTCAGTGAAAACATCAGGCGGCGAAAGCCTTTTTTCTCGCCTGAATTTGAAAGCGCTTACACCGTATTCGTTTCTGTTGCCATTTTTAGTTATTTTCTCTGTATTTGGAATTTTTCCGTTACTTTTTTCTGTTTTCTTGTCGTTTCACTCATGGAACCCTGTGGAAGGGCTGGGAGCGATGGAATATGTGGGCGTTGAAAACTACCAAATCGCTCTCACAGACCCATGGCTATGGCGTTCTCTGCAAAATACCTTTTGGTTAGCGATTACATCTGGCCTAGCTCAGCACTTAATTGCCATTCCGGTTGCGTACATTCTTGTTTCGATGGGGGATAAAATCCGTCATTGGTTGACATCAGCGTATTTTCTTCCGTACATCACTTCTACGGTTGCGGCATCACTGATCTTCTTCAACATGTATTCACCAAACTCAGGCATCATCAACCAGACTTTGATGGCGCTGGCAGACAGTTCACTGTTTGGTTGGGCATTTGCATGGGTGAATGATTTTCAGCCAATTCGCTGGTTGGATGATGCAACTTTGATTAAGCCATCTATCGCTATCATGGTGTTCTGGAAGTACACAGGTTTCAACATCGTACTGTACACCACAGGCTTAATGACGATTCCAAAAGACATTCTTGAAGCTGCCCGTATGGACGGTGCTAACGCACTACGTCGCTTCTGGAACATTTCACTACCTATGATTCGCCCGTTTGTTTTCTTCGCTGTAACTATGACCATCATTGGTAACTTACAGTTGTTTGAAGAACCGTTCGTGTTGACGCGCGGCGGCGGCGGTACTGGTCAGGCTGGTCTTACTATCTCTATGTATTTGTACAAAGTGGGCTGGGAATGGCTTGAAATGGGTACGGCGTCAGCTATCTCTTGGTTGCTGTTTGCGCTGATTGCCGCTTGTACCATGGTTCAATTCTTCTTCTTCGGTAAAAAAGGTTTGGGGGAGCAATAACATGACGACTCAATCTGTTACATCAAACTCGTCATTGTGGGCTTCGATTAAGCCTAGCGATCGAGTGATTGAAAGTTTCACTAAGATCTTGATGGTTGTTTTGGCACTTGTCCTGATTGTGTCAGCCGTTATCACTGTCTTTCCATTCATTTGGTCAGCTCTGCTTTCTACGCGTGACCGTGGGGAGATCTTCGGTACAGGAATCAGTTTTGCTATTGGTGACAGCCTTGCTATCAACTACGCCAAACTTCAACAAATCATGCCGTTTTGGCAGGCAATGTTTAACTCTATTTACGTTGCGTTCCTAGGAACAACCATTTCGTTGCTGTTCTGTAGTATGGGCGGATATGCGTTTGCGGTATTTAAGTTCCGTGGCAAAAACATCCTGTTTGGCATGTTGGTCGGTTCGATGATGATTCCGCCAGTGTTAAGCCTGATCCCGTATTTCATGATTGTGAAATTCCTAGGCTTGTTGGATAACCACGTGGCGGTATGGCTTCCGTTTACTACCACTCCATTTGGTATTTTCCTGATGCGTCAACACGTAGTGGCTTCGATTCCAAAAGAGCTACTAGAAGCGGCGAAACTGGATGGTGCGGGTGAGTTCAGAACGTATTGGAGCGTGGTATTACCCTTGATGAAACCAGCACTTGCCACTCTGGCTATCGTTCAGTTCGTCTTCTTCTGGAACATGTTTATGCAACCTCTAGTAGTACTGAACTCACCAGAAAACTACGTGATTACGCAAGCACTACGAAGTGTACAAGGTATTCCTAATACTCCTTGGGGAGCAGTAATGTTGGGCACCACTATCTCGATTCTTCCTCTGGTTGTGACTTATCTATTCGCGTCTAAACAGATGATTAGTGGCTTAACGTCCGGTGCAGTAAAAGGTTAAAAAATGACAATTAATAAATATCAGCTGCCGAAAGACTCGGCACTACTTACTCAAGATTTTGTTTTCGGTGTCGCGACGTCTTCTTATCAGATCGAAGGCGGTATTCATGAAGGTGGTCGTACACCTTCTATTTGGGATACGTTTTGTAAGGTACCAGGCAAAGTTGATAAAGGTGACAACGGAGATGTTGCTTGTGACCACTACCACTTGTGGAAGCAAGATATCGAAATGATTGCAGACCTAGGTGTGGATGCGTACCGCTTATCGATTGCATGGCCAAGAATCCTGCCTCAAGACGGCGTGGTTAATCCTGAAGGTCTTAAGTTCTATGAGCAGATCATCGATGAATGTCATGCTCGTGGTATGCAAGTTTATGTGACGCTTTACCATTGGGACCTTCCTCAATATTTGGAAGACAAAGGTGGTTGGCTTAACCGTGAAACAGCGTACAAGTTTGCTGAATACGCTGAAGTCGTCAGCGCGCATTTTGGCAACAAGATCGATGTATATACCACACTCAATGAACCATTCGTTGCTGCTTTCTTAGGCTACCGTTGGGGTCAACATGCTCCGGGTATTAAAGGTGATAAAGAAGGCTATCTAGCAGCCCATCACCTGATGTTAGGCCATGGTTTAGCTATGCCAGTGCTAAGAAAAAATGCGCCTGAGTCTATGCATGGCATCGTATTTAACGCAACACCGAGCTATCCGGCTACGGATAAAGACCAAGCGGCGGCTGACTACTGTGAAGCAGAGAACTTCCATTGGTTCATCGACCCTGTACTCAAGGGGCAATATCCGAGTGCTGTAGTTGAAAAACAAAAAGCCAATATGCCAATGATCCTAGCGGGCGACTTAGAAATCATGTCGGCACCAGTGGATTACATCGGTATTAACTATTACAGCCGCAGTGTTGCTCGTTTCAATGAGCAAAATGAGATTGAAACAATTAAGCCAGAAGGTGCTGAATACACTCACATCGGTTGGGAAATGTATCCGCAAGGCCTAACGGATCTTCTAGTAAGGCTCGATCAGCGTTACGACAATGTACCGCCTTTATACGTTACGGAAAATGGTGCAGCTGGTAACGATTCAATTATTGATGGTGAAGTTAACGATGAGCAACGTGTTCGTTATTTCCAAACTCACCTAGAAGCGGTTGACAACGCTATCCGTGCAGGTGTTCGTGTCGATGGTTATTTTGCTTGGAGTTTAATGGATAACTTCGAATGGGCATTTGGCTATGAACAGCGTTTCGGCATCGTCCATGTTGACTATGTAACCCAGAAAAGAACATTGAAGCAGAGCGCTATTGCGTACCGCAATATGCTTCTAGAGCGCGCCGAGGAGAACAAGTAATGGCTAAAGTAGAATTTCGTAAAATTAAAAAGTCTTTTGGAAATGTGGACGTTGTTAAGCACTTTGATTTCACAGTAAATGATGGCGAATTCGTGGTTTTCCTTGGTCCTTCTGGCTGTGGTAAGTCAACTACGCTACGTATGCTTGCGGGTCTTGAAGACATCTCTTCTGGCGAAATCTATGTTGACGATAAGTTGATGAACAAGATTGACGCTAAAGATCGCGATTTGGCGATGGTGTTCCAAAGCTATGCTCTGTACCCACATATGACTGTGTATGAAAACATTGCCTTTGCTCTCAAGCTTAAAGGAATGAATAAAGCTGACATCGACGTGGAAGTTCGCAAAGCTGCCAAAATGCTGGAGCTAGAAGCGCTACTGGACCGTAAACCGAAAGAGCTTTCTGGTGGTCAACGTCAGCGTGTTGCGATGGGCCGTGCGATGGTTCGTACGCCGAAAGTATTCTTATTTGATGAACCGCTATCTAACCTTGATGCCAAGCTACGTGGTGTGATGCGTGAAGAGATCAAACAGCTACATCGTGAACTGAAAACAACCACTATCTATGTAACTCATGACCAGATCGAAGCGATGACATTGGCTGATCGCATCGTGATTCTGAAAGACGGTTATGTGGCACAGGTTGGTACTCCAACGGAAGTGTTTAAACGTCCTGCAAACAAGTTTGTTGCACAGTTCATCGGTAACCCGTCAATGAACATGTTAGATGCGAAATTGATTAGTGAGCAGAATGAATATTTTATTCTTTTGGGTGATGTGAAGATTCCACTCCCTGAGCGTTTTAAAGCGCATGCTTCTAAGAATCTTGCTCTGCACTTTGGCATTCGACCAACCGATATCCACTTGCGTCCAGAGCAAGTTGATCATGACCGTGTGTTGCCGATTCCAGTCACTATCAAAGACAAAGAGTTGCTTGGCGCAAGCATCCTGCTGAGAACAGAAGTGAGCGGTCAACCTTTGACTGTAGAAACACAGGCAGCAGAAGTAGAGAGTAAAGAACAGACGCTTTACGTTGACCTGGATGCTATTCACTTGTTTGACGCACTGAGTGAAAAATCACTGGCTCACTAGTAACCAGTCTCAATATAAGACCCAAGAATCAATTTAATAGTTAGCTCCCACACGTATGGGAGCTAAGGATAGTGATATGAAATTCGGATATTTTGACGATAACAATAAAGAATATATCGCCACCACTCCTTGTACACCGATTAAGTGGTGTAACTATGTAGGTACACTGGAGTTTGGCGGTCTGGTTGACAGTAACGGTGGTGTTGTTTTGTGTAAAGGTGACCCTGCGCTGAACCGCATCACCAAATACATTACCCAACTGCCTAACTCAGACTTTAAAGGCTCTACTGTTTATCTGAAAGTGACTAACCGTGAAGGTAACGTTGAAGTATTTTCACCTTTTTACACGCCAACATTAAAACCGCTGGAAAAGTTCGAAAACCACACCGGTCTTTCTTACACAAAAATCATTTCAGAAGGTTATGGGGTTCGATGTGAAGTAACGCTGTTTGTGCCTAAAGATGCTCCTGTGCTACTTGAGGACATCAAAG
Organism: Vibrio plantisponsor; assembly: GCF_013041605.1. Lineage (GTDB taxonomy): Bacteria > Pseudomonadota > Gammaproteobacteria > Enterobacterales > Vibrionaceae > Vibrio > Vibrio plantisponsor. The sequence continues at coordinate 111,105 of NZ_JABEQC010000011.1, forward strand.
TGACTAACATCAGTGATGAAGAGCTGCATGTAGATGTTGTGCCTGTGTTTGAATTCACCCATTTTGACGCGTTAAAACAACTGGTTAACGCAGACTGGGTGCCTCAGACCATGACTTTGAAAGCGCATCAACAAGCGTCTGGACATACAGTTCTAGAGCAGTATGCCTTTATGAAACGTGACTACGCGGTAAATCTGATGACGGCAGATCGCCCAGCGACTTCATTTGATGGTGACCGCCAGAAGTTCCTCGGTAACATGGGTTATGGCAGCTGGGCTGCGCCTGAAAAATTGTTTACTGCTGAACTGGGTAATAGTGAATGTCTGCGTGGTGACAATATTGGCGCATTAAACTTGCGTTTAGGTTGGTTAGCCCCACAGCAGAACGAGCGTACCGTTGTACAGCTAACGCAAATGCCGAGCCTAGCACAAGCTGAATCTATGCTTGCGAAGTATCGTGATCATCAAGAAGTGGATAAGGCGTTTGACGCTCTGGCTACTCATTGGGACAACTATCTTGCGGCAGTTCAGGTTGAAACGCCTGACCCAGCAATGAACTCAATGCTGAACATTCACAACCCACGTCAGTGTCATACAACGAAAAACTGGTCACGCTATTTGTCTTTGTATCAGCTTGGCTACGGTGCTCGCGGCATTGGTTTCCGAGACTCTTCGCAAGACACTCTTGGTGTTATCACTCATATGCCTGAAGAAGCGCGCGAGTTTATCGAGCGTCTGCTTTCGGTACAAAACGTTGATGGTTCAGCAATGCACCAGTTCTTCCCATCTACGATGGAAGCGAACGCAGGTGACTCTCGTGAAGAAGAAGATCGCCCTGATTACTATGGCGATGACCACTTGTGGATTGTTTATGCTGTAACCCAGTACGTCAAAGAAACTGGTAATGCAGCGTTTCTCGATAAGCTAATTCCGTTCTATCAAAAAGATAAGCAAGGCAAACCGCTTGAATCAGCGAGCGTGTGGGAACACTTATGCCGCGCGATTGAGTTCACTCGTGGTAATACTGGTCAACATGGCTTGCCACTGCTTGGTTTCGCTGACTGGAACGATACGGTGAACTTGCCAACAGGTGCTGAGTCTCTAATGGTTGCCAGCATGTACGGTAAAGCGCTACTCGATATGCTCGATCTCTGCCGCTTGCGCGGTGAAGATGATCGTGCAACGCAATATCAGGCACAGTATGAGCAGATGAAGGCCATCGTTAACCAATGTGGCTGGGATGGTGAGTGGTTTGTTCGTTACTTTGACGAGCAGGGACAACCTGTCGGTTCTCATACCAATGCGCAGGGGCAAATCTATACCAATGGTCAAAGCTGGCCAGTGATTGCAGGCTTTGCTGAGCAAGAGCGCGCGACTCAGGCGCTTAACTCGGTATACACCAAACTCAATACGGCAAACGGTATTAAGCTTTCAACCCCTGGCTACAATGGCTTTAACCCGAACCTTGGTGGTGTTTCAACTTACCCACCGGGTGCGAAAGAAAATGGCGGTATTTTCCTCCACTCAAACCCGTGGGTGATGATTGCTGAAGCGAAAATGGGTAACGGTGATCGTGCCTACGAGTACTACCGCCAAATCAACCCAGCATCAAAGAATGATGTGATTGATATCTTTGAATCAGAACCTTACTGCTACCCGCAAAACATTCTTGGTGATGAGCATCCGCAGTTTGGTCTTGGCCGAAACGCTTGGCTATCGGGCACATCTTCATGGACTTATGTTGCCGGAACACAATGGATTTTGGGCGTGCGTCCTGACATTGATGGTTTGATTGTTGATCCTTGTATTCCATCTGATTGGAAAGAGTTTCGGGTTAAACGTCAGTTCCGTGGTGCTACCTACCATATTCACGTAATTAACCCAGACAAGGTAAGCAAAGGTGTGGCGGAGTTACGCGTGAATGGTGAAGTCCTAGCAGGGAACAAAGTGCCAGTGTTTACTGAAGGTGAACATCAAGTAGAGGTAAGACTCGGCTAGTGAATGAGGGGGAGCATTGCGCTCCCCACTTTTTGAACTCGCCAATAGAACTAGATAAATGTGGCTTGGCATTGCCACTCAAATTGAACGGTTTCCTCTGGAGCCAGCTCCAGTAGACCAATGTGATTATTGAATGCATCAGCTGGGCAGGTCATTGGCTCAATCGCAATACTAGGCTCCGCAGGAGGCGTGTAGAGTTGCACGAACGAGTAGCCCTTGCCTTGGTTGAACTGCAAAGAAGCGCTCTTGTCATCACGTATCAGTTCAAGAGTTTGCTCTGAAGAGTCACTGAACTGGTAGCAGTTATTGAGGTTAACGCCTTCCAATGAAGTTGGGATAGAGAAGACGTTGCTAGAGAGATATTGCCCAGTAGGTAAATCGTGTTGGTGTTCGATCTCGGTATGAGCCGCCATAGTGAGCTGACAATGTTTGAGGTCACAGCCAAGAGAAAAGTAGGGGTGCCATGCATCTCCAAATGGGAAATGTTCGGTACCTAAGTTGGTAATGGTCGTATTGCAGCTTAAGGTTCCTTGATAATCAATCCGATAACGGACATCAAGGCGAAACGCGAAGGGATACCCATCCGCTAATTTAGTGGTTTCAAAGCGAAATGTGGCTTCGGCGTGTTCACTATTGGCTTCATGCGCGACCAGTTTAAAAGGTTGGTTATAGAGCAAACCGTGTACTGCATGCTCAGACCATGGAAAGTTGGCTGCCAGTGTGTAATCACGTTGTCTATAGCGGTATTGGCCTGCTTTTAGGCGATTTGGGAAGGGGAAGAGCTTTGCGCTACGCGAAAAGAAAGGATGAGATTGAATTAAATCATGACTGTCTTGGTATCCCACAATAAATGAAAATGGACTGTGGTTAACTCGATATTGATTAATGATAGCACCGAAGTCTTGAATAATATCGACTTGAATTCCAAGTTCAGAGTTTAATATGGTTGTGGAATTGAGTTCCCCAAAATTGTTTTTAATTAATTTAAACATAAGTATTCTCCTTTTTTTAGATATTAAAGGATGAGTTTAAATATTCAATATTGGATTTGAAATTATGATAAATAAAATTCCATATACATCGTATTCAGGTCAAGCGGGTGCATTATGTAGTAAAGGGAATGCCGTTGAGTTTCTTCAGCCTTGGTATACCCCGATCTCAACAACTCCTGCTAATACAGGGATGGCTGTGGGTGGCATAGGGTCGACATTTACCTTAACCCCGCAAGGTAACACCCCAAACTTTAGCTTTATTCCAGGCATATTTGTTGATTGTGAGTATGAAAGTATTCACTTTAATGACTTTTATTTTTCTGTGATGGATGAGCACTCTCTGGATAATTTGGACATACCAAATGTCGGCGAGTTATTACTGTTCTTAAAATATTATCCTGCGGATTTTTCTTTTAATGTTTTTCATGCCGACAATAAAGATTCTATTCTTTCTGGAATAAATAATTGTTTGCGTTCAGGCTTGTTCTATCTAAATAATAAATCCAACTTTGAACGTTGGCAGATTGAATTTTCAGATAAAACCCAACAAGCGATCACCAACGATCCTTCTAGCCTTGAAACCCAGTTACTTGTTGTGATCGATTTCTTCAATGGTTTATTGGTAAACAACTCGGCACGAGCTCTGTCGCTGACGGCTAATAATGGTTCAAGCGTTGAATCTATTGATCCAAGCAACATAGAGTACCGTGCTCTTTATCCGATCGCAGAGTACGAATATCAAGGGCTTGAGTCTGTTGCGCTAACGCGTCAGGTCATTTCACCTATTGTGAAAAACGACCAAATGCTTTGTAGCTTGCCGATGCACTGGAACCACTTCGAGATGAGTAACCGTAGTGACAAAACTCAGCTTGTCACCTTGGTTCAGCCGTTACACAATTTGATTGGTTCAACCTATAAGAAAGCACGTGAAGGTGTTCAGGATTCTTGTTGTCACTTAGTTCAAAATGCCATTAGCCAACAACATCAGCCAGTAACTATCTCAGGAGCTGGTTTTGAGTTCCATGGCGTGAGTATGACATCGAACTCACCTTATGATGGCGATATCTCTGGTGAGGTTTTGTATGGCGTGCATACCCAATTTGATGGGGTAGCGGCTGAGCAAGTAACGGTGACCGTCAAGCCTCAAGTCTACTGCAGCAAAGCGGATCAACAAGTTGAGCGAGCATTAAAAACAGGCCGCACCAATGCACATTTTGATCGTGGTATCTATAGTGGCCGAGAGCCTTTAAGTGCTTTGGTCTGTGTGCAAGTGACTCTTAAACCTGGTGAGACGATTGCACTTCGATTTGCTCAAGTGATGGATCACAGCAAAATCCTATTGGATGGTTGGGAAAGTGAAAAAGCTTATGCCCGTTACTTTGATGCTCAATCGCGAGCGCAATCTATTCTCAATCAGACTTTGCCGAGACTGAGCGAGATCGAGCAAAACATTATCAGTCAACAGCGCGAGTTCCTTGATAATGCCAGCCAAACCTTTGTTGATAATGACAGTGCGCTTCGTTTCGCCACCATGGCGATGAACAGCTTGTCCTTCTTAGCGGAATCTACGGTATGGGATAAGGAAAACGTACTTCTGGTGAAAGAGTGTGTTGATTACCCATTTTTTAACTCACTGGATGTGTATTTCTACGGTTCATTTTCTCTGCTCTATCTACTTCCAGAGCTTGATGGCTGCGTAATGAAACACTTCGCCAAAGCCATCTTAAACGGTGACGAAAAGCTGCGACGCTACTGGGAATATGAAGATAAGCCTTATGCAGAGCTGGTGGACGAGAAATATCAGGGAAGCAGAGCAGAACGTGGGGCAGTCATTCACGATCTGGGCAGTCCTTTTGATATTGAGCCAGATGCTTACAGTTGGCATAACGTCAAAGAGTGGAAAGACTTAGCGCCTAAATTCATTCTGATGGTGTATCGCCACTGGCAAAAAACGGGCGACCGCGAAGTGGTGGAAAGTTGCTGGTCATCCGTGAAAGAGAGTATCGATTATCTGACCAATCTTATTGAAGATGGAGACACTCTGCCTTTGACCCGTGGTACTGATGATACCTTTGATAATCTTGCTTCTCATGGTGTTTCAATCTACTGTGGTAGCTTATGGGTAGCAGGGTTGCGCGCAGCAAGTGAACTGGCGTTGTTAGTCGGTGAGGAAGAGCTGGCTCAGGGGTATACGCAACGTTCTAAGGAAGCTCTTGAAACATTAGAGCGCGGACTTTGGGATGAGCAAAAAGGCTACTACCATTTCTTCATCACACCAGTACAGGCTAAGCATTTAACCGAAAACGGTTTTGAATCACTTGAAAAACTTGGCTTAACGTTGACGGGTAATACCGTACATGACGCTAGCTTGGTCAACGCTTATTTAGATGCTTACGACGTAGAGAGTAGTATCAGCAAGCGAGACCAACGTTTGGCTAAGAAACAACGACTGATCGAGCTAGCGCCGCAAGCATTCAGTGCTGAATTTGCCAAGTTGGAAGCGGATTCCGACAACAGTTTTGGTGATGCACTATTGGCGGACAGCTATCTGAAACTGGTCGATTTACCGGGCTTGTTTGATTCATCACGCATTGAACGTACGCTAGATTTTATCTATCAAACCAACTTTATTACCAACAGTCCTAAATTGGGTGTTGCGAATATGACGCTGGCAGATGGTAGACCTCACGATGCGTTTCAAGCGCAAGATGTTTGGATTGGCGTTCAGTTTAGTGTTGCGACTGCACTGCGTCTTGCGGGTAAGCAAGTGCAAGCAGAACGTTTGATGGACGCGGTATATCAGGCACTTTACAGCATGGCAAAAATTCCTTTCGCTGCTCCGGAAGGGTTTAACTGCTCTGTTACTGTAAGCGACAACGATATTGCACAACGCTTTGACTTAGCGTCAGAGGTGGCGAGTGAGTTGTTACTGCATTTACAGAAGGTTGGTCACTTGTTTGCTGATGGTCGGGTGAATCCAGAGCTGACTCAAAACATTGAGGAGTTTGCGCTGAGTTTGTCCAACTTACCTTCAAACGTCGACTATCGTGAACTCCACACTTGGTTGTTGGGTACCGGTTTGAAATACACAGCCGGACGCTATTTCCGTCCTGGAATGATCTACGCCTATCTCTATAGATAGAGTGATTAGGTAGTTCAAAGGCGGATTATGTGGGATTGAGTGTAAAAGCCAATCCCACTTTATGCTTCATATACTTATAAAAAAAGAACGAGGGGGTAAGTCTTATGACCAACAAAAAGAAAAAAGCTCCAACTGTTTATGATGTAGCAAAATTGGCTGGAGTATCACCCAGCACCGTTTCACGCTTTTTGAACCGAACGACCTATGTTGCGGAAGAGAAGAGTCATAAGATCGAACAAGCCATCACCTCTCTAGGCTACAAGCCAAACTTCCAGATGCAGCAGGATAAAAGTCGTCGCTCTATGACGATTGGTGTCCTAGTACAGCATCCTGACAGTCCGTACACCAGTAGCATTCTCAATGATATGGAACGAGTTCTGTTGGCACAGGGCTATTCTTTAGTGCTGGCGACCGGGCATTGGCAGAACAAGCTGGAGATGCATGCGCTTGAATACTTAATGAAGTGCTCAGTTGATGGCTTGATCATTGTGACTGGTAGCCTAAGCGAACAAATGATTTTGAAAACCGCGGAATCAATCCCTGTGGTAGCGGTAGGCTATAACATCGAGGGCGAAAACATCCGTTCACTGAATTTGGACAACGTGATGGGTGGCTATATTGCTACTTTGCACTTGTTACAACTCGGTCATATGAACATCGCTCATATTAAAGGGCTAGAGAGTCAACCAGACTCAAGAGCACGTCTTAAAGGCTATAAAAAAGCTTTGCTTGAAGCGAATATCAAACCTAATCCTAAGCTGATTAAGCAGGGCGATTTTAGATCAGAAACCGGCTATCAAATGACGGTGGAATTAATCGAATCAAAAGTGCATTTCTCAGCACTGTTTGCAGCCAATGACCAAACGGCTTATGGCGCGATCAAAGCGCTGACTGACCATGGTTACAAAGTACCAGAAGATGTCTCGGTGATTGGGTTTGATGATTTACCCGTATCACAATATTTCACACCGGCATTGACCACCTTACGCCAGCCAATAGAAGAAATTGGTGCTTTATGTGCGAGATCTATGCTGAATTTGCTTTCCGGAGAGCGACATGAAGTGAGATTACCTCCGATTGATCTTATCGTTCGTCAGTCTACCAAGTCGATTTATCGATGAGATTTTTTTGAAACAGATTCATACGCTCAGAGGCAAGTGTTAGTAGTATCACGAAGGGAAAAATAGGCATTTTTAGGTTTTTTTTGTGCATAGACATCAAACTATTCGCTATGAAATCGCTTACTTTCAAGCAAGTGAAGAATCGTAAAACAGATTGAAACAATGAATTATGCTTGGTTTTGAACTAATAAAAAGCCCTTATAAATAAGGGCTTTGTGCATTTTAGAATTTGGAACTAGAGTTATTCGATATTTTGAATTTGCTCACGCATTTGCTCGATAAGCACTTTAAGTTCTACACCTGAAGCAGTGATGTCAGTGCTGATTGATTTGGATGCTAACGTGTTTGATTCACGGTTGAACTCTTGCATCATGAAATCCAGTTTACGGCCACAAGCGCCGCCTTTTTTCATCACATTGCGTGCTTCTTTGACGTGAGAATCTAAGCGATCCAGCTCTTCAGCAACATCGGATTTTTGTGCTAGAAGAATCAGCTCTTGTTCTACTCGCGTTGGGTCTAACTCAACTTTTGCTTCTTCAAACTTGTTGAACAGACGCTCACGTTGCCATTGCAGAATTTCAGGCATACGTGCGCGAACTTTCACTACTTCTTCGCTGATCGCAACCAAACGCTGCTCAATCAACTCTTTCATGTTTTCGCCTTCACGACCGCGAGCATCAATAAACTCTTTAACCGCTTCGTCGAACGCTTCTAGAAGCGTTTGGTTAATGGCATCCATATCTTGCTCAGGCGTTTCCATTACACCCGGCCATTGCATCACCTGAAATGGGTTGATACGAGTCAGTTCACCAGTCATGTGCATAACCTGACCCGCGGCTTTAATCACTTGATGTGCTAACGCTTCATTGATTTTAAGTTCACTTTGCGCAGCAGGGTTTGCTTCAAAGCGCAGGTTACACTCGACTTTACCGCGCGCTAAACGCTGACGAAAACGTTCACGAAGCACAGGCTCTAGGCTACGAAATTGTTCTGGTAAGCGGAAGTAAGTTTCTAGGTAACGCTGGTTTACCGAACGAATCTCCCATACTGCGCTACCCCAATCGCCTTTGACTTCTTTGCGTGCATACGCCGTCATACTGTAAATCATCAGTGAATCCTTGATTAATCTTCTGCAATTTAATTAGCGCTAATAGTAGCATACAAACACATGGGATAGGTGAGCGCTAATCTCGTTGTTGAAGATTCACACCTAGGAACTGAATCGGAATTCCTATATAATCCTCGCCCAATAAATTTCGGTTACCGGCTGAGTTTTTACCGACTTAGTTTTACTAACACAGCTTTGTTTCCACAACACAGGTAAATACCTTATGCGTCCAGACAATCGAGCTGCAGATCAAGTTCGTCCAATTAAAATCACTCGTCAGTACACGGCATATGCAGAAGGCTCTGTGTTAGTTGAATTTGGCAACACCAAAGTGCTATGTAATGCCAGCGTTGAAGAAGGCGTGCCACGTTGGTTGAAAGGTCAAGGTAAAGGCTGGGTGACGGCGGAATATGGCATGTTACCTCGTGCAACACACTCGCGTACTCGTCGTGAAGCGGCAAGTGGCAAACAGGGTGGCCGCACCATGGAAATTCAACGTCTGATTGCGCGTAGCTTGCGTGCAGTGGTGGATTTAGAAGCCATGCCTGAAGTGATGATCACAGTGGACTGTGATGTTATTCAAGCAGATGGTGGTACACGTACCGCTTCTATTACTGGTGCTAGCGTTGCATTGGCGGATGCGTTTGCAAAGCTGGTTGCTGATGGCCGCTTGAAAAAGAACCCAATGAAAGGCCACGTAGCTGCGGTGTCTGTCGGCATTCTTGGTGAAGAGGTACTTTGTGACCTTGAGTATGTAGAAGACTCAGCAGCCGACACTGACATGAACGTTGTCATGACAGAAGAAGGCAAGATGATCGAGATTCAAGGTACTGCTGAAGGCGAACCGTTTAGCCACGAGCAACTGCTTGATTTACTGGCTGTTGCCAAGAAAGGCATTGCCGATATCGTCCAGGTTCAAAAATTGGCTCTAGCAGAATGATGTTTTTATAGCTCCCAATTGGGGGCTATTTTTTTAAGTAACGTTTTTTTAAGTAACTACGGAAGAGAAGAGAAAGATGAAAGCATACCAGCGTGAATTTATAGAGTTTGCCCTTGAGAAACAGGTGCTAAAATTTGGTGAGTTTACTTTGAAATCAGGCCGTAAGAGCCCTTATTTTTTTAATGCTGGTCTGTTTAACACTGGTCGTGATTTGGCTCGCCTAGGTCGTTTCTACGCCGCTGCGCTTGTGGACTCAGGTATTGATTACGATGTGTTGTTTGGCCCTGCTTATAAAGGCATTCCAATCGCAACAACAACTGCTGTGGCTCTGGCTGATCACCATGATGTGGACACGCCTTACTGTTTCAACCGTAAAGAAGCGAAAGACCACGGTGAAGGTGGTAACTTAGTCGGTAGCGCACTGGAAGGTCGTATTATGTTGGTGGACGACGTTATCACCGCTGGTACTGCGATTCGTGAGTCAATGGAAATCATTAAAGCGAACGGTGCTGATTTAGCGGGTGTATTGGTTGCGATTGACCGCCAAGAAAAAGGCAAAGGTGAGCTTTCTGCTATTCAAGAAGTTGAGCGTGATTTTGGCTGTGCAGTGGTTTCAATCGTCAGCCTGACTGATCTTGTGACTTACCTTGAAGAGAAAGGTACGAACAACGAACATCTTGATGCAGTAAAAGCGTACCGTGCTGAGTATGGCATTAACGCTTAATTGGTAAAGCGTGATAGATATGAAAAAGCCCCTAACGGGGCTTTTTAGTTTTGAGTCGGTGGTAACGGTTTTTCTTGGTCACCATCATGTGAGTTGTCATAAATCTCAATGCCATCGCGGCGAGTTTTGAGAAGCGACAATTGCCACATATATTGCTCTGGGTGAGGGCGAACTAAGTTTTCAATCGCTTGGTTCATTGCGCGCGCATCCGCTTCTTCCTCACCTGTTGGGAAGTTTTCTAACGCAGGTAAAATATGTACTTCATATTTCTGCGTTTTGTCGTTATACGCAGGTAGCACTGGAACGACTTTCGCTTTTGAAAGGCGAGCCATTTTACCAAAGCCTTTTAAGGTCGCTTTCTCTGTACCAAAGAAGGGAACGAAAACGGAGTTAGCAGCACCAAAATCTTCATCTGGTAACCAGTAGCCTAAATAGCCATCTTTGATTGAGCGAACAAAAGGTTTAACCCCTGCGTCACGAGCAAAGATGCGGCCACCATACTGCATACGCTGAACGTGCATTAGCCAGTCGCCGATTGGGTTACGCTGAGGCTTCATGATGGTTGTTACTTTGTAGCCTTTCGCAGCCAGCATTACTGCTGGGTAATCTACTGCCCAAGCATGCGGTGCAAGGATAATCACCTTTTCACCAGCATCAAGAAGTGGCAATAGGTTTTCTTCGCCAATCATCACACCGCGGTTTTGGTTATGTTTGGTTGAGCGAGCCAAAAACTCAGAATACCCCAACATATACTGGGCCGCTTTGACAAACGTTTCTTCTAAGATTTCCTGACGTTCTTGCTCGGATTTCTCAGGGAAGCAGTAAGCTAGGTTAACGCGAGCACGACGAACCACTCGACCATTTTTCTTTATGGCAAATCGAGAAAGTTTACGCGCTAATCCGTCACGCCATGACACGGGCATAAAAGCGAATAGAGCAGCGAAAGCGATACCTATCCATGTGCCCCAATGTTTCGGATGAAGAAAAGACCACTCAAAAGTTGGATTATGTAAGTATTTATTGATGCTGTTATCGTTGTCGCTCACAAGCAGAACCTTTTATTTACTGGTATCGGGCATTGGTTTGTGTTTCATCTGGCAGTGATTTAAACCGCTTGTGAAGCCACATCCACTGTTCTGGGGCGCGAAGTATAATCTCTTCAACAAATTTATTCATGTAGGCTGCCGCAGCTTTTTCATCTTGTTGAGGGTAATGATCCTCAATTGATTTATCAGCTATAAGTTCGTATTTGCCTTGTGAATTTCTAAAGCCTGAGCCCGGTACAATGGCACACTTGCTAGTGTATGCCAGAATGCTAGTGCCCGTAGTAGTGCACGCTTCTTCTACTGCGAAGAAAGGCACGAACACAGATTTGTTGTGGCCATAGTCTTGGTCTGGCAAATAGAACAGACGTTCACCTTGACGAAGTACACGGATCATTTTTTTTAGATCGGTGCGATAAATCAGTTGGTTACCATTGCGTGTGCGGCCACGGTACTGAATAAATTCATACGCCGGGTTACTATGTGGACGGTAGGCGCCATAACCACCAAGACCAATTACTGCAAAGGCGCGAGCAGTGATTTCTAGATTCAATGCATGTACGCAGCAGAGTAAAACACCTTTACCGTTCTCTGCATGTTTGCGCATGACCGCAACGTCTTTTTCATCCAAAATACGCTTAAAACGCCAAGTTGGCCAAAACCAAGTAATACCAGTTTCAATCAGAGCCATGCCGGTGTTTTTGAAGTTTTCGAGTACCATTTTATCGATATGTTCTTCTGACATATCGGGAAACGCTAGCTCTAAGTTTCTTTTGGCGATAAAGACCCGTTTCTTGCCAAAGCGCATGCCAAAAGCCCCGATTGCGTGGCCAAGTTTCAGCAACATGCGGTAGGGCAATAGGTTTACGGTTAAGGCGAGTAAGCCAAACCCAAACCACACACCCCAATATTTAGGATGCAGCAGGGAAAGAGAGAACTCTGGTTTGCCGGGTCTTTTTTTGCTCATTGTCTTTACTTAATTTGTGCGCTGAGTAATGCCCAGTATTCTTCAAAGTTTGCGGTTGGTTGATATTTAAAGTCTGAACGCACAAAACGGTTCAAACTTCCTTCAACTTGGCCGAGTAACTGGGCGGCTAGTGTTTTTTCATCAACTGGGAATGATTTTCCTTCACGAATTTTACGCTCTCGCAGTATTTGACGCAAAGAGGTTTCAATTCGTTCAAACAGTTGGTTAATCCTGTCACGCAGACGTTCATTCTCAAACATTAGAGCATGTCCTGACAGAATTCTTGTCAGGCCAGGGTTACGTTCTGAGAAAGCCAGAATAAGTTGCATCACTAATCGAATGCGATTGAGGGTATCTTTCTCTTCATCAACAATGCGGTTAATACGTGACATTAACGATTCTTCAATAAACTCGATTAGGCCTTCGAACATACGCGCCTTACTTGGGAAATGGCGATATAAGGCAGCCTCTGAAACGCCAACTTGGGCGGCGAGTTTTGCTGTCGTGATGCGTGATGCACCTTCGTTTGACTCAAGCATTTCAGCAAGAGCTTGGAGAATTTCTTCGCGGCGATTGGTTTTTTTATTGCCGGCCATAACCCGTATCTTCCTTCTGGTTATCACTGCTTATCACGAGGTAATGGTTGCGTGGAATAGACGCCATTACTTCGTAAGTTCGAGATTATTTAAAGAGGAAGTAGGTGGAGTCACCACCTACGATTTGCGTTTAACTGTCCGTTTTATTGATGAAGCTGTTTATCAGCAGCATTAAAGCGCTTGCCAGTTCAGCTTTGCTTGCTAGTGGCAGTGCTTGTTCGCCTTGTCGCCAATAGACGGTTAATGCGTTGTCATCACTATTAAAACCTTGGCCTTCGACAGATACGTCGTTAGCACAGATCATATCGAGGTTTTTGCTGGTTAACTTACCGCGTGCGTATTGCTCCACGTTTTGCGTTTCAGCAGCGAAGCCGACCGTAAAAGGACGCTTTTCTGTTAAAGCCGCAACGGAAGCGACGATGTCAGGGTTTTTAACCATAGTGATGGTAAGGGTGTCGTTGTCACCCGTTTTCTTAATTTTTTGTTCAGCGACTTGTTCTGGACGGTAATCTGCTACTGCCGCACAAGCAATAAATACATCATGTTCTGTCGCGGCTTGCATCACAGCATCATGCATATCCAGCGCGCTCTCTACATTAATACGTTTTACTTGTTCTGGCGTAGCCAAACTTACAGGGCCAGAGACTAAAGTCACTTGCGCGCCCATTCTTGCTGCTACGTCTGCAATTGCAAACCCCATTTTGCCAGAACTGTGATTGGTCACGTAACGAACAGGGTCAAGTGCTTCACGAGTTGGACCTGCGGTGATCAGTATGCGTTTCCCATCTAACGGTTTTTCAGTTGATAGGAGGTTTGGACCAAAGAATGCTTCACAGTGATGAACTAAATCCATCGGTTCTAACATGCGGCCTTTACCCACATCACCACATGCTTGTTGACCAGAAGCCGGTCCCCAAATCATTGCGCCACGACGAGCAAGGGTCACTAGGTTTTCCTGAGTTGCAAGATTGCCGTACATTTGCTGATTCATGGCTGGAGAAACTGCAACAGGGGCGTCCGTCGCCAATACTAAAGTGGTCAACAAATCATTACCCATACCAGCAGCCATGCGTGCAATAAGATCAGCGGTCGCTGGTGCAAGCAGCACTAAGTCTGCCCATTTAGCCAGCTCAATGTGACTCATTGATGCTTCTGCACTCGGGTCAAGCAAGCTGTAAGAAACGGGATTGCCGGAGACGGCTTGCATAGTAAGTGGCGTAATGAACTCACGCGCAGCATCAGTCATTACTACTTGAACTTGTGCGCCACGCTCAATCAAACGTCGCGTTAATTCTGCGCATTTGTAGGCGGCGATGCCCCCACTGATGCCAAGCAGAATTTTTTTTCCTGCCAAAGTTTGCATTCTGGATTCCTCAAAAAATCTGCGGGTTATGTTAGCACAACTCCCAGAATATGTATGAGCTGTGTCAACTTAACAATCCACACTGGCGGAATATATGAGATTTTGCTTACACATCGGCGAGATTTTCTTTAAGAAAAGGCTCCTCCGGAAGATAATGTTTTATGTATCAATAAAACCAATATAAAAAATTAGACGCTGGAGCACCTATGTTTCGTTCGATGAGAAGTCGTACCAAGTTGTTATTACTAACTGTTATTCCGTTAGTTGTGATAACCAGTGTTAGTTCTATGGTGTATTACTGGATAGGGATGAACAGTTTGCAACAAGAGCTGACTCAATATCGTGAGCAGTTAGTTAACAACCGTAAGCAAGAGCTAAAAGCCTACCTAATGATGGGTGTGACGGCGGTTAAGTCTCTTTATGAAGAAGACAGCAGCGCTGAAAACAAAGCGTTAGCAAAGGAAATCTTAAAATCGATGCGCTTTGAAAGTGATGGTTACTTTTTTGCGTACGATTCAAAAGGTGTGAATACCCTTCACGCAATGAATCCATCACTGGAAGGCAAAAACCTATACGGACTAAAAGATGAGAATGGTGTCCCTGTTATTGCCGGTTTGATTGATGCGGCTAAAACGGGTGATGGTTTCTTATACTTCTCCTGGCAAAAACCTTCGATTAAGGCTCAAGCACCAAAGTTAGGTTATGCAGAATATTTACCGAAGTGGGATTGGGTATTAGGTACAGGTATTTACATCGATGATATCGATACTCAGCTTGCCGAATATCAAACACAGCGCTTGGCTGTTTTGCATGATCAAACCTTTTCAGCGGTGGGTCTGTCTTTCCTAGGCTTGTTGATTACTAGTTTGATTGTGAGTTTGCTTGTGGCTCGTGGTGTAGCACCATTGCAGCATATTGTCGGCTCTCTAAAAGATGTGGCTGCGGGTGGTGGTGACTTAACGGCTCGTTTGAAAGTGGAAAGTCATGACGAAGTTGGTGAAGTAGCTAAAGCATTCAATGATTTCATGGACAAGCTTCATCCGATGATCGCCGATATTCGACGTTCTGCCGATGATGTAAGCAGTGCAGCTATGGAACTGGATAAGCAAACTTCTCAATCCAGCCAGCAGATGAATGAGCACTGTTTAGAAACCGATAAAGTAGTTACTGCGGTAACTGAGATGAGTGCGACCTCTCGCGAGGTAGCGAACAACACCAACGCAACGGCACAAGCTATTGAATCTGCTAATCAACAAATTATCGAAGCTCAGAGAGAAGTGAATCTGGCTATTGAAGGCATTGGCGCTCTGGTTAATGAAGTTGATCTGACCTCTGATGCTATTCAAGAGCTAAGCCAACAAACCAGCAAGATTACGCAAGTTCTTAAAGTGATTGGTGATATTGCTGACCAAACTAACCTGTTAGCGCTAAATGCTGCAATCGAAGCGGCGCGAGCGGGTGAGCAAGGACGTGGTTTTGCGGTGGTCGCTGATGAAGTGCGTTCTCTGGCGAGCAGAACACAAAACAGCACAAAAGAGATTGGCGACATGATTGAAGCCTTACACCAAGGTGTTAACAAAGCGGTCACGAGTATGAATGTCAGCCAAGAACGTGGAGAGAAGACGGCGCTAGAGTCAGTTCAGATTAAAGAAACGCTCTCTGGTATCTCTAATGCGGTTTCAGTGATTCAAGACATGAGTACCCAAACGGCTTCTGCTGCTGAGCAACAAAGTGCAGTAGCTGAAGAGATTAACCAGAATCTTGTGACTATTCAGCATATCGTGAATGATCTGAGTGAAAACTTGAAATACTCGGAATCGATCAGTCATCGCTTAACGCAGTCTGGAGACAAAGTAGGAAGCTTGGTTGGACACTTTAAGGTTTAACCAACACTCCCGCTTCAAGCAATATTGAACCCAGTCTAAAAATCCCCAAAGCCAGTTGCGGTTTTGGGGATTTTTTCGTTTCTGTATGCCAAATATCCCCCAACGACTTGGTGTTGCTGCTTCAAGTTGGAAGAGTATAGACAGGAGCTGATATGAAGCGAAAATTTCTTCCTAGTGAATCCATGCCTCGTGAAAAACTGTTATCGCGAGGCCCTCAATCCCTTTCTGATGCAGAACTGCTTGCCATATTACTTCGTACTGGTACTCAAGGAATGAATGTATTGGAGTTGGCCGATTTTCTGTTACGAGAGTTTGGTTCGTTGCGATCTCTGTTTTCCTCATCAAAAGATCACTTTTGCCAACACAAAGGGTTAGGGGAAGCTAAATATGTGCAGATGCAGGCATCACTAGAAATCACTCAGAGGTTTTTGGCAGAAACATTAAAGCGCGGAGAGGCTTTAACCAGCCCACAGCAGACTCAGTTGTATCTTTCGAGTGTGTTGCGCGACAGGCAGCGTGAGGCTTTCTATATTCTCTTTCTCGATAATCAGCATCGGGTTATTCAGGATGAAATCTTGTTTGAAGGCACCATTGATGCTGCCAGTGTCTACCCAAGAGAGGTGGTAAAACGCGCGCTTCACCACAATGCTGCGGCGCTCATCTTGGCGCACAATCATCCTTCAGGTGTGGCAGAACCTAGCCAGTCAGACAGAAGGATCACCAGTCGTATCTCAGACGCTTTAGCTTTAGTGGATATTCGAGTCTTGGATCACTTTGTTGTTGGCGACGGAGAAATCGTCTCTTTTGCTGAACGAGGGTGGATGTAAACATTGATTGCCTCATTCTCGCTTTTTATGAGCAAACCCAAGCAGCAAATTGGAACAACACCTTGCCTAGTTTTGTATTTTCTAAAGAAAGAACGCGTCTAAAATGCAATGTTTAAACCTATCATTATGTTAAAAAACAACGCTTAAAAGAGATTTGTTGATGATTTCGCCTGAATGCGTAAAAAATGCTTAGCTTTCTGTCGTTTTCTGGTATGATTCGCACACATTTTTTGACACTAATTCAGCTCGCCAGAGAAAAAAGATCAGCGAATCCTGCAAAAAGGATCTGTTCGGGTCTTGAGCAATGGGTATCAAGTTAGTATAATGCGCGACCTTTGATAGCCTTGCGTGGATTTTCCATAGCGGTTTTTACCTCAGTTCTTTTTGAACATTAAGAGGTTCAGCCAGCAAGGTTGATATCGAGCTGAAACGATTTGGAGAAGACATTCATGTCCCGAGTATGCCAAGTAACTGGTAAGCGTCCAGTAACGGGTAACAACCGTTCACACGCACGAAATGCTACTAAGCGTCGTTTTCTGCCGAACCTACAAACTCATCGTTTCTGGGTAGAGAGCGAAAAACGTTTTGTTAAACTACGTCTAACTGCTAAAGGCATGCGTATTATCGACAAGAAAGGCATCGATGCTGTTCTTGCTGACATCCGTGCACGTGGCGAAAACGTTTAAGAGGAATTAAGCAATGGCTAAAGGCATTCGTGAGAAAATTCGTCTAGTATCATCTGCTGGTACTGGTCACTTCTACACTACTGACAAAAACAAGCGTAACATGCCAGGCAAATTCGAGATCAAAAAGTTTGATCCAGTAGTTCGCCAACACGTTATGTACAAAGAAGCGAAAATCAAGTAATTGATTGCTCTCTTTAAGTAGTAAGAAAACCCAGCCTATACGGTTGGGTTTTTTCTTTTCTACGCTATACCTTTTTCTGCAAGCTTCCGCTTGAAAGGTTCACTGTTCTGACACTCCTCTCTAGGATCTGCATTTTCTTCCTGTTAATCTACATCCACGCTTTTACTAAGGATCTCCTCATTTATTAAGGATAGCTTCATGCGTGTTGCTCCTAGTCGCCGTCGTCGGTGGAACAATATTCTTATTCTGGCTGTGGTGTTATTTATCGGGGTATTAAACCTCCCCGCCGTGATAAAAACCTACTTTATGGAACCGCCCGCACCAGCTTACCCAACGTTGCTCAATGCAGAGTGGCAGCTACATGCGATACATTTTCCCCAGCTATCTTTAGAAAAGAACCAAGGTCGCTGGAGAGCGACGCCACCAAGCAGTATTGCACCTGAAATATTGGTAGAACGCTGGAAAGAGTTGGTTGGTACTGAAGTCGATGATGAAACGTATCAGTCGTTCCAGTCTATTTTGCGCAATCCACAAACGGTAGAGGTGTGGTACAGCGATCGTGAAGAACCGCAAAGGATCACTTTTTATCAAACACCGCGTTTTTGGTTGTTCAAAAACTGGCAAGATAAGTGGATAGCCATTTCGGTTGAACAAGGCTACTTGTTGCCTGAGAACGAATAATCAAAAGAATGAGACAGGAAGTGTTATGCCAGAACTCCCAGAAGTAGAAGTCAGCCGTATGGGCATTTCGCCTCATCTTGTGGGGCAGAAAGTGCGTTCACTCGTTTTTCGTACGCCGAAATTACGTTGGGATATTCCCGTTGAGCTGAAACAGATGGAAGGGCAGGTTATCCGTTCCATTTCCAGACGAGCGAAGTATTTGCTGATTGAAACCGATATCGGTACGGCAATCGTGCATCTTGGGATGTCGGGGTCATTACGGGTGTTGGATGGGTTTATTACTGCAGGTAAGCACGATCATGTTGATCTCACGTTGAGCAATGGCAAAGTATTACGCTACAACGACCCTCGACGATTTGGCGCTTGGCTGTGGTGCCCAATTGGAGAATCACACGCTGTGCTTGGTAATATTGGTCCAGAGCCACTAACGGATGAATTTGATGCGCCATACATGGCTGAAAAGGCGAAGAACAAGCGTGTTGCGGTGAAGCAGTTCATTATGGACAACAAAGTTGTAGTGGGCGTAGGGAATATCTATGCCAGTGAATCGCTTTTTAGTTCTCGAATTCATCCACAACGTCCAGCTTGCTCTTTGTCTTTAGATGAGTGGAAAACGCTGGTGGCAGAAATCAAAGCGGTGCTTACCGGTGCAATAGCTCAAGGTGGTACGACGCTTAAAGATTTTGCTCAGGCGGATGGTAAACCTGGCTATTTTGCACAAGAGCTGCAAGTGTATGGAAAAGCAAAACAAGCATGTCCAAGTTGCGGTGAGCCGATCATCGATCTAAAAATCGGGCAGAGAAATACGTTTTTCTGCCCGATTTGCCAACATTAAAAAAGAGTCAGGATTAAACTTTTTTCTTGGTATGCAGCGCGCTCGCGACAACCTCTGGCACGAACTGGTCAACATTACCGCCATGGATTGCCACTTCGCGAACAATGGTCGAAGAGATGAACGCGTGCTCTTCGGCTGGAGTGAGAAACACACTCTCTAAGCCGGGCATTAAGCGTCGATACATATTGGTTAGGCCAAACTCATATTCAAAGTCCACAGTTGTGCGTAAGCCGCGAATCAACACGTTGGCTTGTTCTTGCTTGGCGAAATCGACTAATAGCCCTGAAAAACCTTTCGCGGTGACATTATCAAGATGTTTAGTTACTTCGCGGGCGAACGCTACTCGTTCATCTAAAGTAAACATAGTTTGCTTACTAGGACTTGCAGCCACAGCGATGATGACCTCATCAAACATGTTTGCTGCACGTTCAACCAAATCTAAATGACCATTGGTAATTGGGTCGAAGGTGCCAGGGTAAAGCACTCGAGAAATACGTTTTTGACTCACAATCTATTGCTCTTTAGTGAACGGAATGGTCGTCATACTAACAAAAACACTTTGAAGTCGGTATGATTGAACCAGTTAATTTGAGTATAAACAGAACAGAATGAAAAAGTTACTTGTTATCCGAAATGATAAAATTGGCGACTTCATGTTAGCGTGGCCAAGTTTTGCGATGTTGAAAGCTTCTATGCCTGATTGTCATATTACAGCTTTAGTACCTAAGTACACGGCAGCGCTGGCTGAGTTATGTCCTTGGATTGATGATGTGATGATTGACCCGACGGAGAAGTCAGATAAAAGTGCTCAGAAAGCGTTAATCGAAGAGATCAAAGTGCAAAACTTCGATGCATCAATTAACTTGTTCTCAACTACCTACAACGCGTTGTTAGTGTGGAAGGCTGGGATTCGTTATCGTCTTGCACCTGCGACAAAACTGGCTCAAATCTTTTATAACAAACGCATCAAGCAGAAACGCTCTCAATCGGCCAAACCGGAATATGAGTACAACTTGGATTTAGTCAGAGCATTTTTGCGTGATACAGGTGTCACTATCGTTGAACCTGCCGCACCTTATTTGTCATTTAGCGACGAAGTATTGAAAGCTCAGCGAGACAAACTCTCAGAACAACTTGTTCTTGATGCCGATAAGCCTTGGATATTTGTTCATGCTGGAAGTGGTGGCTCAGCAAACAATCTAACCTTGGAACAGTACGCGAATTTAATTCAGGGCTTGGAAGGTGATCATGAAGTGGTGTTGACGGCAGGCCCGGGAGAAGAAGCTAAGGCCGCAGAACTAAAAGCCATTATTGAACAGCTTGGCGGTAAAGCGGCTCTGTATGATAAAAACGATGGTCTGGTTGATTTCACTCGCTCTATAGCTTGTGCTCAGCTGTTTATTGCGGGCTCAACAGGACCACTGCACATTGCTGCGACATTAGATGTACCAACGGTTGGTTTCTTCCCTGCTAAGCGTTCAGCCACTCCGCTGCGTTGGCGTCCTCTGAATTCAGAAGGTCGTCATATCGCATTTTGCCCACCACAAGCAGAAGACAAGCAGAGCCAAGAGAACATGACTCGAATTGATATTGCTACGGTTGTCGGACAAGTTAATTCGTGGGCGAAAAATTTCCTCTAAGACACAAAAAAGCCTGAGTTCGATTCAGGCTTTTTCAATCATTTCTTATAGTTACTGTCGTTATTTCGAGCCCATAAGTCGGCATACTTGACGAATGTTGAGTGAGCAGACAGTAAAGATATCAAAAAGCCTTGTTTGCCATCCAGAAAACCACGTTTTAGTACATACATTTTCAGGAAGCAGCCGATGGCGTGGCCAATACCTTGGCTTAACGAGGATTTCTTTCCTTTTGCCTGACGTTGATCTGCCCAAGCTTTGGCATAACCAGCCGATTTTACTAAATAGTGGTGAATGTCATTGTAGGTGTAATGAATCGCATCCCCGTGAAGCGTCTCGACCTGCATATTGCCAGTCATTTCCACTTTCTCATGTACGAGCGCGTCATTATATTGAGTCAGTTTGGTTGGGTATAAACGCAGTACACGATCGGGGTACCAGCCACAATGGCGAATATATCTTCCAAATACCCAGCTAAGACGTGCAAATTGGTAAAGCGTATTCGGTTTATTTTCTGCGACTGCTTTTAATACGCTTTCTTTAAGTTCTGGAGTGACTCGCTCATCCGCATCTAGCCAAAGAACATAGTCTGATTCGACATGATTTTGCGCTAGGCGTCGTTGTGGACCAAAGCCTGGCCAAGTCGCGTTAACGAAAAATTTATCCGTGTAGCGACGAGCGATTTCTTCTGTGTTATCACTGCTACCAGAATCCAGAACAACTATTTCGTCGACCCAGTCATGTACGGTTTCTAAACAGGCTTCTAAATGCTGAGCTTCGTTCTTAACAATTAAAGCTACGGCTAATGTCGGTTTGGTCACGATGGATCCTTAGTAGTGCTAGTTGCTGCTATTTTAAAGTCATGTACCGCTTTATCAAACATTTGAATTACTTGCTTCGCGGTAATCCGGCTCATTGCCTGTTCATCTTTAACCCGGGTACGCCAGCTTACTTCTGATGGTGACTTTCCGGTTTCAGCGAGTAAAGCTTCTTCATAGGCAGATACAACATACTGACGATAATTATAGGGGCCAGTGCGCTCAGGATTATGGTGTGCATATAGACCGATTACAGGCGTATTCATTGCATTCGCCATATGAGTAGGCCCGGTATCCGGTGCAATAACAAGATTAGCCTTATCGATTAAAGCCAGCATCTGTTTGAGAGTACTTTGACCAACGAGATTGATGACTGGTTTAGCTAATTTTTGCTGGATACTTTCGGCGAGGTCTTTTTCTATTTTGGCAGGGCTACCAGCTAAGATAATCTGCCATCCTTGAGCTTGTGCGTAGGTAATAACTTCAGTGTAACCTTCTGCCGTCCAGTTTTTGTATCCTTTACTGGCTGCGGGAACAACAACGAGTTTGGGTTTGTCCGCGACAAAATGTTCATTTGCCCATTTCTCATCAATGAGCTGGTAGTTGAGTTCCCACTTTGCTTGTGTATCTTTAACACCCATAAACTCAACAAAAGCTAACAAACCATCTAAAACGTGAGTTTTATTGGGAGAAGGCACTTTAATGTTGGTAAACAGGGTTTGAAAATCTTGGCTGCGCTCTTTGTCAAAACCTAGTTTGTACCTAGCCTTTATACCTAGAGTGGCAATGCTAGCGCGAAAAGCGTATTGCATATGGAGTAGGGCATCAAACCTGTCATTCTTTAGCTGCGACCATAATGTTTGATAGGCTTTCCAGCCTTGTTTCTTATCAAACACAATCACACGAACGCCTGATAAATCTCCGATTAACTGAGCTTCCAGCTTCCCTGTTATCCAAGTAATTTTCGTTTCTGGCCATTTGCGTTGAATTGCCTGAACCGCAGAAATGGTGTTACACACATCTCCGATAGCCGATAAACGTAAAATACAGATTGATTGAGGAGCAGTTTGAAAAAGCGCCATGTAAGAACCCACCTAAATATTGAGTCAAGATTATGCAGAGTGCGCTATAAAATGTAAAATGCTAAGGCACTTACGTTGTTCGCGTGAGTGATTGGTTGATTGTTGTGAGGATTTCGATTTTTGTTCAAGACACTAACAGAGAAAAACCAAACGATCTGGTTTGACGAAGCGTTATTAGCTGAAGATCCAATGCAATGTTTTGATGCCGATTTCTGGCAACGCCAAGACAAGGTCTTGGGGAGCGCAACGGGTCGAGGTACTACGTGGTTTGTCGATGGTGAAAAATGCTCGGCAGCGCTGCGCCATTATCGACGTGGTGGTCTGTTTGGTAAATTAGTGAAAGATCATTATTGGTTTCAGGGCTGGGAAAAAACGCGCAGTTATCAGGAATTCCAACTTTTGAACACGCTCATTAAAGCTGGTGTCAATGTACCCAAACCGATAGCGGCAAGAGCGGTAAAGCGAACTTTTTGCTACCAAGCCGACTTATTGAGCGAGCGCATTCCTAATGCTCGTGATTTAGTGTCTATTCTCCAGGAGCGAGCTTTGTCTGCTGAAATGTATAGAAAAATAGGCCAAGAAATCCGCAAGATGCACGATGTGCAAGTCAATCATACCGATTTAAACATCCATAACATCTTGATCGATGACCAAGAAAAAGTATGGATTATCGATTTTGATAAATGTTTTCAACAAAATGGTGACAGTTGGAAGCAAAGCAATTTGAAACGGTTGACGAGATCGTTTGAGAAAGAAGTTGGTAAAAGAAATCTCCAATATCGAGAAAACGATATGTCCAACGTTTTAATAGGTTACAAGAGCAAATAATGATGAGAAGAGTGGTTAGCCAAATACAGCGCTTTAGGGATATTATCCGTCGAAAGTTGGGGATATGGTTGTTCGATACAAAGAAAAAAGCCACTTTAAATCCTACTAATGTAAAGAGCATTCTGTTCATTCGTCATGACGCCAAGCTTGGAGACGCAATCGTATCATCTTGCCTTATTCGAAAGTTGAAGAAGTTTCGTCCAGATATTAGGCAGGTGGTTTTAACTTCGAAAGGTATGTCTTCGATGTTTAAAGACGATTTTGGCGTAGATGAAGTCGTCCATATCAAAAAGCGCCCTTCATATGATGAGATTCGAAATATTTGCCAGCAAATTGGCTCTGTCGATATGGTGGTATCTCTAAATCAAGATATGAAGATGAAAGATATTTACATGTTAAAGCATCTAGAATCACAGCTTAATGTTGGAGTAGACCCTGAAATCAGTTTGATTAATATCAATATACAAAATGATATTTGTCATGCTCACTATGCTAAGAAGTTTGATTATATAGCTAAGTTAGTTGGGATTGATGCTCCAGAAGAATCATATATAGTTCCAGTTAAAGATGAATCGATACTTCGAGTTAAGCAGTTTCTAGTAGCAAAAGGAATTGAAAAATTTGTATTGTTAAACCCTTTTGGTAGCGGTAACGAAAGAAAGCTTAGCGCCGAGAAAATTAATGAAATTTTGTTGGAGGTTCAGAGCAAAAAATCTCTTCCAGTTGTGATTCTTTCATCTCCTGATACAAGAGAGCTTCTAGCATCCATGCCAATCGTATTTTCAGACAGCGTAGTACATTTTGACCAAAGTGAATCTATATTTGATGCAATAGCTGCAGTCAAGTTATGTGATTTAGTCATTACTGTTGATACCTCGATTGTCCATATAGCAGCAGGCTTGAATAAACAACAGATCGCTATTTATAGTGATGACAAGGCTAACTTTAAAAACTGGAACCCTAACTCCCCTCTTGCGAAAGTTGTTTTCACTCAAGGTGGTATAAATGTATTTAATATTGTTGAAAGAGATTTTATAAAATGAGAGTACTTGTTGTCAGTACAGATTGGTCAGGGTTAGTTTCTCCTATCGTAGATGAGATAAGACAGCAAGGCCATATCGTTGAGTATTTAGATCATTCTATTTTGGCTGATTTTTCGTATTTTAATTATTTTGACCGTATTCAATCTAAAATTTTTAATGTTTTTTCTGGTGAGAAATATAAACATTTAAGAACAGAGGAGCAAATTGAAAGTACCCTGAGAGGCTTTTTTTACGGAAAAGACGTTTATGATCTAGCTGTTTTTACTAACCCTGATATTTTTAATGAGCGACATTTTAAATTGTTCAAAAATAACTCAAGGAAATTGGTTTTGAACTTATGGGATAGCTTAGAAAGAATGCCGAAAAATAGGAGCAAGCTACATTTTTTTGATGTGATTAGAAGCTTTGATCCTGTTGACTGTAAAAATATGGGTTTTATACCAACAACTAACTATTTTCATATTCAAGAGCAAGTTATGCCTCAAAGAGAAATGTATGACTATGATGTTTTCTCTGTAATGACTTTCTGTAAAGAAAGATATCCTTTAGTGGAAAAATTTATTGATGTTAATCCTGATCTAAAATGTAAAATATTACTTTACATTGATAATGAAAGAAAGCGGAAATATATAAGACATCCTAAAGTGCAAATTATAACAAAACCTGTATTAAAGGGTGATTTAAGGGAATTTATCTCTAAATCAAAATCTGTATTGGATTTAGGTTATGAAACTCAAAATGGTTTTTCTTTTCGAGTATTCGAAACGTTGGCATGGAATAAAAAGTTAATAACAACAAATAAACATGTCATTGACGCTGATTTTTATAGAGAAAGTAATATATATTGTTTACCCAAAAACTATAAGGTCGCTGATTTTTTTATAGACTCACCTTATACGCATGTTCCAGCTGATGTTAAAAATCAATATCGATTGGATGAATGGGTTAATAGATTATTGAACTTGGGTAAAGGATTATAAATGGCTAGGAAAAAGCAAGTAAGGCAAAATACATTCAAAAAATATCAGATTAAATACGATAAAGTTAGGTGGAACTCTAGCATTAGACTGCCTGATGAACCGGTATATAGAGCAATTTACAGTGTTTCCAAAAGGATATCGGCTCTGGACTATGGGGTCGAACTCTTACAGTAATAGTGAACTACCGGAAACGACTATCGTTGGAAGATATTGCTCAATAGCCCATAATGTACAAGTGATGGAAGTTGATCACCCTTTGACTCGATTTACTTCTTCATTAGTAACTTATCAAAATGATTACTGGTCCTTCCCATTTGAAAAACCGTTCGATAATACTAAAAAGCCAGTTTTTATTGGTAATGACGTATGGATTGGTCAAGGAGTATGTATTAAACCGGGTGTAAGGATTGGAGATGGCTCTGTAGTCGGAGCAAATTCTTTGGTTACAAAGGATGTTCCCCCTTATGCTATTGTAGGCGGTTGCCCAGCTAGGGTTATTAGATATCTTTTTCCCAAGGAAGTAATTGAGAGATTGTTAGATGTACAATGGTGGAACTATGATATTAATTCCATCCAAAGTATAGATGTTACTGAAGATATAAAAGACATTCTTTGTTTTTTTGACATGAATAAAGAAAGCTTATTGGAATATAAACCGAATATTCTCATTTTATAATTGATAATATTTTGTTAACTGCTCCTTTGTTGTTGTTGATGTATTTTTCTATATGTGATTTTTGCTGATAATATGTTTCATCTTTATTCATTATCTTTGTCACACATGGAGCAATATCATGGTTACTTTTGACGATAGTTATCGCTTTATTCTTTCTCATAGAGTTTACAACTTCTGAAAAATTATAATAGCTTGGGCCTGTTAAAACGGGCTTTCCGAGCGCAGCTGGCTCCAACATGTTATGTCCTCCAACCTTATCGCCTAGCAAACTACCTCCCATAAAACAGATATCAGCCGCTTCCATGAGGGTTAGCATTTCCCCCATGGTATCTCCCAGGTAAACCTGAATGTCGTTATCTAACAATCTATGATTATGTTCAGTTCTGCGAACAGTATTGAATTTTTGCTTGGATAGGTTGAATACGTCGTTAAACCGTTCTGGATGACGTGGAACCAATATTAGCAGAGCATTAGGATGATCTTTTAATACTTCTTGATGTGCTGATAATATTTGTTCATCTTCGCCGCTATGTGTGCTGGCGGCAATCCAGACAGGACGATTGTTACCCAGCTGATTGCGTAAGGCTTGGCCTTCTTCTTTCACTTTTGGACTAATTTCAATATCAAACTTAATTGAGCCAGTGACAGAAACCTTTTCTTTTGCTACACCAAGCCTAATAAAACGTTCTGCATCATCAGGATATTGACACAGAACTTGAGTTAAATTCTTGGCTAGCATGTCAAATATTGGCTGTACTTTTGCGTAGCGTTGGCAAGAAAGTTCTGACAGACGTGCATTAATTACGGTAATAGGAATGTTCGCTTTCGCGACCGTATGCAGAGTGTTGGGCCAAAGCTCAGTTTCCATAATGAGTAGCTGTCTAGGTTTTATAGCATTTATAAAACCACGAACGGCAAACGGGAAGTCGAATGGCATATAGCGATGTTCAGCTATTCCTGCTAACTTTTGGGCTTGTTCCGCGCCTGTAGCTGTCGTTGTAGTGATGACTATCCTTAGGTGCGGATATTGTGCTTTTAGCCTTTTAATCAAAGGGGTAACTGCAAGAGTTTCACCTACTGATACTGCGTGGATCCATATTGGGCCATGGCTGCAATCTAATTTAGGTGTTACACCGAAGTGCTCTTTCCAGCGTTTTCCTACACATGGTTTTCCTGTTCGGTGTCTATATAGCCCCCACATTAGAAACGGTGACGCAACAGCAAGCAAAGCAGTGTAGATATAGCGAATGAGCACGGTAGCCTCGATTATTTCTTAATTAGGTCTTCAGACTTCATATGAGTCCACTTACCTCTCGGTTTATCCAAGTATTGAAAGTATTCATTGGTAAATGTGCCCTGAATACAAACATAGCGGCGGCGCTTTGATTGTATAGCTTCATTGGCAAGAACATCATTAAAAACTTTAGGCCCTGTGGTTCCATAAACCCCTTTCTTTGGGTCATAGTTTTCAATGTTATTGACAATCGCATCCAAGACTTTCTTAAAGTGCGGATTATTGGGCGCTGTCGCTAAGAAGTAATTGGTAATTTCAGTATCGTTTTTAATCTTTATGTATAAAGCGTCTTTTACTCCCTTAAGCAGTTTGCTTAACGGCCAAACCAAAGTCGCATCGATATCCATATAGATACCACCTTCTTTATACAAGGTGGTCACACGCCATAAATCGGCTTGAGCAGCTCCGTCCGTTAGCTTCAGATAAGCTTCATAGACTTCTTTTGGAGCGTTCTGTTTCAAATACTCCTCTCTCGCCTCTGTACTAACATATCGATAGTCATAACTGAGAGACATCAAACGATTAAACAAATAATTCAGATATACGGGCAGAGCACTACGATTAGAGTAGTTTGTTTGCCAAATGACTTTCGTTACACCGCTGTCATTGGAGCTTTTGAGCTTGGCTGGTGAATATTCTGGGATAGTAAAACGCACTTTAGGTAATATGAAATGAAATGGGTATGACAACACCTTGAAGATATTGCCAAGCAATTTAATTGTGCGATTTGCGACCATAACTGGTAAGTGACTCATAATGTCCCTTATTAAAAATAATTCTGACGTTTTATAGTGGTAGTGCAAGCCATGATATAACTAGCTAAGAAACTTGTTAATAGCTTGCATAACGGTCTCAGGTGAAAGCTTATTTAAGCAGTCCAAATGTTGCAAAGGACATTCGCGCTTAAAGCAAGGTCTACAACTGATGTCTGTATGAACAATTTCAACGTTATTTGATAGTGGTGGCGTATATTGAGGAGAGCTAGAACCATATACAGCAACAATATTACACCCTACAGCAGCAGATACG
This sequence comes from Vibrio plantisponsor, assembly GCF_013041605.1. GTDB lineage: Bacteria > Pseudomonadota > Gammaproteobacteria > Enterobacterales > Vibrionaceae > Vibrio > Vibrio plantisponsor. The sequence continues at coordinate 139,581 of NZ_JABEQC010000011.1, forward strand.
TGCATTAGCCCTGAATCGTTACTTACCACTGTATGGCATGCTGCTAGCATATCTACAGCTTCAATAAGTGATGTTTTACCTGCTAAGTTCTTGCAGTACTGCTGGAACTCAGGGGGCAGTTGTTGACGAATTGAATCTGTGACTTCTCTGTCTTTTGCTCCACCAAATAGCCAAACTTGTTGGCCTTTTTCTATAAGTTGATGAGCAATCTTTGCATAGTATTTATCTGGCCAACGTTTCGCTGGACCAAATTCAGCACCAGGGCATAAGCCTACAACTGGGCGTTCTAGATCTAGCGAAAGTTTTTCAAGCGTAAGTTGTTGAGCATTTTTATCAACAGTCAGTTTTGGTATTGGACAGTGTTCAAGCGTTACCTGTTCAAGCATGGTCTGTTTAGGATAAGCAAGTGCGACATAGCGTTCGACCATGTATTGAAAAACGCGTTTATCTGGTCGTAGGTCATTGATAAGACCATATCTCATTTCACCTTTCCAACCTGTGCGAGATGGAACCCCCGCAAACAGAGGGATTAACGCCGATTTTGCTGAATTAGGTAGTATAAAGGCATGAGTATATTTCTGACGTTTTAGTTCTCTGCCTAGTGCCCAACGTCCTGAGAGGTTAAAAGATCCGTGGCCGATAGGCATTTCTATCGCTTTATTTACCTCAGGCATGCGCTGAAGTATCGGTTTACACCAAGCTGGAGCGAGCACATCGATCTGTGCCGCAGGGTGCAGCTCTCTTAACGTTGTGTATAGGCTTTGTGACATAACCATATCACCAACCCAAGAAGGACCAATAATCAGAATTTTCATAGTGTTTTTCACATTGAATGTATATATGTGGCAGATTAAAAGAGAATAAGTTAACTGCTACTTTTTGACTTTTCTAAAGGTATAATTGCCACGAATTTTACGCCATAAACCAAATACGTCTGTCTTCGGGAAGATAGCAATACGGCGAATTTGATACTTATCTTGATGGATAGCTAATGGACCGCTATTAGTCGCAACAGCAAATTGATACCCAGCTTGTTGAGCTATATCCTTAGAACATTGGTTATGGTCACCGTATGGATAGGCAAAAGAGCATAACTTAGTTTGTAGAAGTTCTTCTAGTTCTTGTTTGTTAGTTTCTATTTGTGTTCTCTGATCTGCCTCTGAAAGTGTGCTCAGTCGAGGATGTGTCATCGTATGGCCACCTATCTCGACCAGACCTGAACTGTGCAGCTCTTTCAGTTGTTCAGCAGACATTAGCGGAACGGATTTCTCTGGATTCTCTGGCACTTCAACGTCCCAGCGATTGAACTTTTCTCCAGTCACAACATAGATGACCGCTTTAAAGTGATATTTTTTAAGCAGTGGCAGCAATAGTTCGTGGTTGTCTTTATAACCATCATCGACAGTGAGAATGATGTAGCGTTTCCCATACTCGAGCCTATGGATGAGTCCTTTATCCGCCAAGTCACTAAAAGTAAGAGTTTCAAATCCCATTCGCTTTAGTAACTTGAAGTGTTTCTCAAGCATATCCACATGCATGTAAGTACCATGAACGCCTTTTTCACTCTCACCTCGAATAAATCGATGATACATGATCACAGGCATTTCACGCTGGAGCTTCTCAACATAAACGGTTTGATAGGTATCTTCGAGATGATCAACAACCTTCGAGAGATCGTAATTGTCTTGGATAAGTCGGTTAACTTTAGTTTCACAATGTTTGGTCTTTAAAGCCGCTTCAACAATGTTTGCTATTTGGCTGAAATCAATATCAAGGTCTTTAGAACCAATATCGCCAAAGTTAGTAGCCATAGCCTGATGAATATTGTTGCTATCAATGAGTCCAATACAGTTGGCTTCACCAATAGCTAAAGTAGGTCTGCCACATAATAAGGCTTCCATCGCTACTCGCCCAGCGCCAATGACTAAGTCGGATTGAGCCATAACTTTCTGAACATCATTGGTATAACCAGGAAAAGAGACTTTTGAAGTAAACGGAGTAAATCGTCCAGTCACTTCTGAGCCGGTTATAACACGCACATCATATTTATCAGTGTCTAGGCAATCTTGGAGAAGCTTGTAGCATAAATCACCTTTTGGACCAGTTAGACGACCAATGATTGAGATGACAGGTTTAGTATTTTCGGGCGCATCCTGCCATTTGAAATGCGATGTTTGTATGCCATTACGACTTACAACCATTTCATCAAGTGGCACGGTTAGGTCTTTATGGAGTTGCTCTCTTATTGCTTCGCATACCGGAAGCGCTTTATCCCCCATCGCATGAAATTTTTTGCGCGAGGCGTGAACTGGTTGCCGACCGTGAACGGTTGTGACCATTGGCGTGCCTGTGATTTTACAAGCGATGTGACAACTCCAACTGGAAGCTCTGGAATGTGCGTGAACCAGTTGAATATTGTTTTTCCTAATTAGATAAACAAGGTACGCGACGTGCCAGAACCTGCGAGGAATGCTGCGTTTGTTGAATCGTAAAGAGAAAAATGGTCCAAGATGAGGTTTAGTTAAAGTATCACTCACATAGATAACATTATGCCCACGCTTGGTTAGTTCATCTCCAACTGTTGTGGCATACACTTCTGCCCCTGTTACTTCTAACTGGGAAAGAGCCATTAAAATATTCATAGTGTGCTCATCAAGTCTTTTATTAAGATCTAGTCTACGCTACCCGCCTGATGATAACCATCAAGAGCAACGATGTGATTACCTTCGCGAGTTTGTCTGAACAATTCTTCCGCTTGTTCTAAACGAGGAAGTTCAGTGTGGATCACATGTAGAACAATAGCTTGATAGAATAAATTTTTTATCTGCTTACCCTGTTTGACTAGGCGATACTCAATATCAGTATCTTCTCCAATACTTGGTATGTTGTAACGGTTATCAAAGCCATTTACCGATAAGAAATCTTCTTTATGAAGAGAGAAGTTACAACCAACAATACCTTTTTTCTTTGTGTTGAGTTTTTTTAGCAAAAAAGGGTGGGTGATGCGAATCCCTTTCTCCACATTTTTGCCGTGACCAAATAAATAAAGGCTAAAAATTTTTAGTTTATTGCGGTTGAAAAATCTATCTGGGGATGCACTAGTGTAAAGACGTTCCTTAAACTGTGTTGCTAAGTCGACTCTGCGACCATTTAGGATTGAGTTAGGCTGCTTATTGGATAAATGATCGGCAACAAAGTGACTTTGCGGTATGCAATCACCGTCAATAAAAATGAGGTAATCGCTACTGCTATGACTAACGGCTTTGTTTAATATGCGATTTTTCCTAAATCCAATGTCCTCTTGCCATATATGAGTGACAGGTTTTGCAGCGTCCGAGATGAGTTGTTTCACTTTAGTCACGTTTTCTTCACGTGAACCATCATCGGCAATAATAATCTCAAAGTTCTCTTTTTGATTATCTAGTGCCTTGATGATACAAGCCAATGAATCCACATTATTGTAAAAAGACACGATGACTGAAGCATCGTACTGATATTTATTCATTTTGTTTTAATTCCACATTAACCCGTGCATAGCATAAAGCGACCAAGGAAAAGAATATGGTCGTTTGGTATTCCAGCCCACTAGTATAGAAAACAGAAGTTATTCCGTACGTTATGATTAAGCAAATTCCGGAGTATGCCCATGCACTGACATGATCTTTATGCATCAGAAAGAATTTCAGCATCAACACTATAATAACCATGTAGGCTAAAGCGTATATTGCGCCAATTTTTACTAACAAATCTAAGTATGTATTGTGTAGATCCTTAAACGAAACTTCTCCATTTGTTTGATCGATCATCTTTTGAACATTTGTCGACTGGTCTAAGAACAGCCGATACTTGGATTCAAAGTGTTCAATACCGACGCCGAAAAAAAACTCGCTAGGCTTATTAGCTAAGTTGTATTTAGCAAAGTTAAAACCATTCTGCCACATAACAAGTCGTGCATTATTTGAATCATTGTGATGTACATCAGCAATGCTGGAGATGCGCTGATGAACAGCTTCTATTGGTGGAAAAGATTTACCGACATAAAAAATTGCGGATAAGCTTAGAGCGATAGTGAAAAAGGCTTTTGGAGAACGCAATAGAAGATATAACGAGCTGGTGATGGTAATAGCTAAAAGAGGCCCTCGACCACCTGAGATTACCAATGCTATTAAACAACAGACTGATAAAATCATGTAAAGTAGACATTTACCTTTAGTGAAGCTATTGCGGTGCTCGAAGATCAAAGGTATTAAAATAGCTAAGCTGTATCCTAGACACTCCGCCCATCGGCCTACATCCCAAAAGCTCGTAATCCTTTGTCCATTCCATTCGGTGACTCGAGCTAACTCATAAAATGCATTTCCTAGTCCGACTAGTAATCCAGCTATGAGGCTTACTTGTGCCCACCGAAGGTTATTAGTCTTTCTAAGTTGAAAGTAAAGGATAGGAAATACCAATAGAATGCTTGCTTTACGAAAGTAGGTCATAGCGTCTTTTGTTTCCATTGACAATGTTGAAGCAATGCCAAGACAGAATAGGCCAATAAATCCCCACAACATGTGATGATGAGACACTAGTTTTCTGAAGTTTTTGTTACGAACGAAGGAATAGATTTGAATTAGCAGCAATAAGCTTAAGCCAATATAGATACCTGCTTTTGATAAAAAAAGAGAGAAAAATAATAAGCAGAAAGAAGTTATTTCTATTTTGGTAAGCAAATTTGGCATGAAAAAACTTAAATATGAGTGAGGTAGAATGCTCAATTTGAGCCTGTAATTATCTTGAAAATGCACCTACCCTAGACGGGGTAGATGCAAGCTCTAAAAATCAGGTTATTTGTTGATAATACTCATGTACTCAGCCACGCCTTCAGCCACAGTCTTAAATTGGTGGTCACAACCTACGGCACGTAGTTTAGTTAAGTCAGCTTGGGTAAATTCTTGATATGCGCCTTTCAAGTGGTCAGGGAATGGGATGGTTTCCACTTCACCTTTACCATGGAACTTTATAACTGCTTTAGCTACTTCATTGAATGATTCTGCATTGCCTGTGCCTAGGTTAAAAATACCTGACGTACGATGCTTCATAAACCACAGGTTTACCGCTGCAACGTCGCCTACATAAACAAAATCGCGTTTAAAATGCTCACTACCGGCAAACAGTTTAGGGTTCTCACCAGCGTTCATTTGATTATTTAAATGAAACGCAACGGATGCCATTGAACCTTTGTGTTGTTCGCGTGGACCATAAACATTGAAGTAGCGGAAACCAGTCACTTGAGAAAGTTTTTCACCATGTGCTTCCGCATCTGCCCAAAGTTTTCGAACATAATTATCAAACTGTTGCTTTGAATAACCGTAAACGTTTAATGCACCTTCATATTGTCGTTCTTCAATAAAAGTATCAGTTTCACCATAAGTTGCCGCTGAAGAAGCGTAAAGGAAAGGGATCTCCCGATCTAAACAGTAATGCAACAACTCCTTAGAGTACTCATAGTTGTTGAGCATCATATATTTACCGTCCCACTCAGTTGTGGCAGAACAGGCTCCTTCATGGAAAATTGCTTCGATAGGACCGAAATCGTCTCCAGCCATAATTTGTGTCAGGAAATCATCGCGATCCATGTAATCGGTAATATCCAGGTCGACTAGATTTTGGAACTTACGGCCATTTTTTAAATGATCCACTACGAGTATGTCGTTGATACCTTGTTCGTTAAGTGCTTTAACGATATTGCTGCCAATCATGCCAGCACCGCCAGTTACGATGATCATAGATAAATCCTCAATACAAATTAGCTTTATGGGGCTCTGCCCAAAGATAAAACCAGTATATCACGCTTGTTTCATGCGTCACCCCTGACTGAACGGGATCCAAGAAAATCTTGTAGGGTCTTTCGTTTAGAAATACTCGATCTTGGTTCGTTCTCGTGTGCCGTAGTCCGAGTGTAAGAATGCTCTTTTAAGAGGCGTTACTCTCCACAAAACTAATAAGTACTATCGCACATGGCTACATCTTGGTTTAAACTCTGGGCTAAATTGATTCCATTCTAGATAGTGCAAGCTATATTTTTGCTATAGGCAGAGTTTGATGAAAATATTAGTAACTGGTGGGGCTGGCTTTATTGGCTCAGCAGTCATCCGACATATTATTAACGATACTCAAGATTCAGTAATAAACGTTGACAAATTAACTTATGCTGGAAACTTGGAGTCATTGGATTCTATTTCTAGCAACGACCGTTATGTTTTTGAACAAGTAGATATTTGTGATCGACTAGCGCTAGACCGTGTTTTCGCTTTGCATAAGCCTGATGCTGTGATGCATTTAGCCGCAGAGTCTCATGTTGACCGTTCTATTGATGGTCCTGCTGCATTTATTGAAACCAATATTGTTGGCACTTATATCCTACTTGACGCTGCCCGTAGCTACTGGAACAAAATGGATAGCGATAAGAAGACTGCCTTCCGCTTCCATCATATTTCAACCGATGAGGTGTATGGTGACTTAGAAGGGACGGATGACTTGTTTACCGAAGAAACTTCTTATGAACCATCTTCTCCTTATTCAGCGTCAAAAGCATCAAGTGACCACCTAGTACGTGCGTGGCTACGTACTTATGGTTTGCCAACGATCGTAACAAATTGCTCAAACAACTATGGTCCTTTCCATTTTCCAGAAAAACTTATCCCACTCATGATCCTTAATGCACTAGATGGTAAACCGCTGCCTGTTTATGGAGATGGTATGCAAATTCGTGATTGGTTATTTGTTGAAGACCATGCTCGTGCACTATACAAAGTTGTAACTGAGGGTAAAGTCGGTGAAACCTATAACATTGGTGGTCATAACGAAAAAGCGAATATTGAAGTGGTGAAAACCATTTGCACGCTATTGGAAGAGTTAGTGCCTACTAAACCTCAAGGTGTTGCTCAATACCTCGATTTAATCACTTACGTCAAAGACCGCCCGGGGCACGATGTTCGTTATGCCATTGACGCGGCGAAGATTGAACGTGAACTGGGGTGGAAACCTCAAGAAACGTTCGAATCAGGTATTCGGAAAACTGTTGAGTGGTATCTCAATAATAAAGAGTGGTGGAGCCGTGTATTGGATGGTTCATATAGTCGTGAGCGCCTAGGTGGTGGAGAATAATCAATGAAAGGAATTATTCTTGCTGGTGGTTCTGGTACTCGGTTATATCCGATCACACGCGGCGTTTCTAAGCAACTGCTTCCTGTTTATGATAAACCGATGATTTATTATCCTCTTTCAGCGCTCATGTTAGCGGGCATTAAAGATATTTTAATTATTACAACTCCAGAAGATAACGAAAGCTTTAAACGCCTTTTGGGTGATGGTTGTGATTTTGGTATCAATTTGCAATACGCCATTCAAGCAAGCCCAGACGGGCTAGCACAAGCATTCCTTATCGGTGAAGAATTTATAGGTAATGATTCTGTATGCTTGGTACTGGGTGACAACATTTTCTATGGTCAGTCTTTTAGTAAAACACTGAAAAGTGCAGCTTCGCGTGAGAATGGTGCAACAGTATTCGGCTACCAAGTTAAAGATCCAGAGCGTTTTGGTGTGGTTGAGTTCGACCATGACATGAAAGCTATCTCTATCGAAGAAAAGCCAGTTCAACCTAAATCCAACTACGCTGTGACTGGTTTGTATTTCTATGACAAACGCGTTGTTGAGTTTGCTAAGCAGGTTAAACCTTCAGCTCGTGGTGAGCTGGAAATTACTACCATTAATGAAATGTATCTTAACGATGGGTCGTTGAATGTTGAATTACTGGGACGTGGTTTTGCTTGGTTAGATACTGGTACGCATGAAAGTTTGCATGAAGCGTCATCGTTTGTGCAAACCATTGAACACGTACAAGGTTTAAAAGTGGCGTGTTTAGAAGAAATTGCATGGCGAAATGGCTGGTTAACGGATGAGCAAATTAAAGCCATTGCTAAACCTATGTTAAAAAATGCTTATGGTCAGTACTTAGACTCTTTGATTAAATAACTAAGGTCAATAATGAGAATTTTAATCACAGGATGTAACGGTCAAGTCGGTCATTGCCTTACTGAGCGCCTGAAAAATAAAGCTAATGTTCTAGCCCTTGACTACGAAGGGCTAGATATCACTAACCAACAAGCTGTAATAAAAACAGTTACAGACTTTAAGCCCAATTACATCATTAATGCCGCGGCGCATACCGCAGTAGATAGAGCTGAACAAGAAGTTGAGCTTTCTAATGCTATTAACTGTGCTGGCCCTCAATACTTAGCTGTTGCAGCACAAGAAATTAACGCTGTTATGCTTCATATTTCAACTGACTATGTGTTTGACGGCGAAAGTAAGCAACCTTATGTGGAAACAGATATAACGGCTCCTCAAGGTGTTTATGGCCAAACTAAATTGGCAGGTGAGTTGGCTGTCGCACAGTGCTGCGATAAGCATCTTATCTTACGCACTGCTTGGGTGTTCGGCGAGCATGGCAATAACTTTGTTAAAACTATGCTTCGTCTTGCTCAAACAAGAGACCATCTTAGTATTGTGAATGATCAATTTGGTGGGCCGACTCATGCCGGCGATATTGCTGAAGCCTTGATAACTATGGTTGAGTCTGTTGAGCAAGGGCTTCAACCGGAGTGGGGGATATATCATTTCACTGGCATGCCTTATGTAAGCTGGTATGAGTTTGCAGCGAAGATTTTTGAGCTGGCTGTAAAGAAAGGTGTATTAGAAAATCAGCCTCAACTAGGTTCCATTCCAACTTCTGACTACCCAACACCAGCAAAGCGTCCCGCAAATTCTCGACTAGATTGTGGCAAAATTGGCCGTCAATTTGGTATAGAGCCAAGTGATTGGATGGCTGCTTTAGAAAACATTCAATCTTATAAGTAGTGCACGATGAAAGTTATTGATACAAACATCCCAGATGTGAAAATTATTGAACCTACCGTGTTTGGTGACGAACGTGGCTTTTTTATGGAAACTTGGAATCAAAAGCGGTTTGAAGAGATGGTAACTGGCAAGCCGACGACTTTTGTTCAAGATAATCATTCCAAATCGAGAAAAGGAATTTTAAGAGGGTTGCATTACCAAACAGAAAACACTCAAGGAAAGTTAGTAAGAGTTATATCTGGTGAAGTGTTTGATGTGGCGGTGGATATTCGTGAAGACTCTCCAACTTTTGGAAAGTGGGTAGGAGAATATTTATCTGCTGAAAATAAAAAGCAACTTTGGGTCCCTGAGGGTTTTGCTCATGGCTTTTACGTCACAAGTGAAGAAGCAGAGTTTGTTTATAAATGTACAGATTTTTATAACCCTTCTGCAGAGCATTCTATTGTGTGGAATGATCCTGATTTGGCGATTGAATGGCCTCTTTACTTAGGAGAATTACCAACTCTAGCTGAAAAGGATCGCAGTGGTGTGCTCCTTAAGAGGGCTGTAACACTATAAAACTGATATGATTTTTTATATCAATGATTTGGACTGAGGGTGTATTCCAATCACTGGGCACTGTTATTTGCAAGTGAGAGCAATACTTTGTAAGCAGTCGCATCATCAGTCGATTTGGTTTAAACTCTGCCCACAAAAAATACGTACAGTAAACGTAATCACAAAAATTAACGCTTTTAGGGGCGAGACCTAAGGGCGGTAGCGTATCTAAAATACATATAATTGGTTATAAAATCACTATACCAATTATACGTATTCCATTAGTTACTTAGAGAACAAAGTGGCTAAAACAAAATTTTATTATTAGTTAAAGATATAAGTATGTTTATTCCTGTAATTATGGCTGGTGGCTCCGGCTCAAGGCTTTGGCCTCTTTCCCGCTCTGCTTTTCCGAAGCAGTTTCTCTCTCTTGATAACCAACACTCGCTTACTATGCTCCAATCAACCATAGAGCGTTTGAATGGTTTAGAAGCGGCTGAACCCATCATTATTTCTAATGAAGACCATCGTTTTGTCGTTGCTGAGCAAATTCGAACGTATGGCAAAAAATCAAGAATTATTCTTGAGCCTGCTGGTCGAAATACAGCTCCGGCTATAGCTTTAGCGGCGTTTACTGCAATAGAGCAAGGGGATGACCCTGTGATGCTTGTTTTGGCTGCCGATCATTTTGTGAAAAATAAAGCAGCTTTTCAAAGCGCTATTCTTCAAGCTTTGCAACAAGCTGAAGCTGGGAAGTTGGCAACGTTTGGTATTGTCCCTACAGCGCCTGAAACTGGCTATGGTTATATCCACCGTGGTGGAGAAGTTACTTCTGGAACCTGTGAAATTAACGCTTTTGTTGAAAAGCCAAAATTGGAAGTTGCGCAGCAGTATTTAGACAGCGGTGAGTACTACTGGAACAGTGGCTGTTTTATGTTTAAAGCTTCTGTGTTCCTTAATGAACTAAAACAATATTCTCCAGACATCTACCGTCAGTGTGAGTTATCAATGAGAGGAATTTCTCATGACTATGATTTCATCCGTGTTGGTGTCGAAGATTTCTTAAAGTGCCCTGATGACTCTGTTGATTATGCTGTGATGGAGCATACTAAACATGGTGTCGTTGTTCCGATGGATGCCGGTTGGAGTGATGTTGGCTCTTGGTCTGCTCTGTGGGAAGTTTCAGATAAAGATGATAACGGTAACGTGTGCCAAGGCGATGCTATTTTAAGTGGTACATCAGATTGTTATATCTACGCACCCAATAAACTGGTTGCCGCTGTTGGCTTGAAAGACATTGTTGTTGTGGAAACTAAAGACGCTGTCTTGGTTGCGGACAAAAATCAAGTCCAGGAAGTTAAGAAGATTGTTGAACATTTAAAAGCCGAAAACCGAGCTGAATACAGAGATCACCGTGAAAGCTATCGTCCTTGGGGTAAGTCTGATGCAATTGATAAAGGTGAACGTTATAAAGTAAACCGCATTACGGTTGAGCCAGGTAAAAAGCAGTCACTACAAATGCATTTCCATAGAGCTGAGCATTGGGTTGTAGTGTCTGGTACAGCGAAAGTGACTTTTGATGGTTCAGTAAAAGTTATCACCGAAAACCAATCGTTATACATTCCTGTTGGAATGAATCACATGATAGAGAATCCTGGCAAGATTCCACTAGAGCTGATTGAAATCCAATCCGGTTCATACCTAAATGAAGATGATGTAGTGCGTTTCGAGGGAAAAGAATCATGAAAAAACTAACGTGTTTTAAAGCTTATGATATTCGTGGGCAATTAGGTACTGAACTCGATACCGATATTTCATACAGAATTGGACGAGCATACGGTCAGTTTCTCAAGAGTGAAAGCGATTCAGATAAAACGGTTGTAGTCGGTGGTGATGTTCGCTTAACCAGTGAAGAGTTGAAGCTGGCGTTAGCTAATGGCTTAATAGATGCTGGTGTCAACGTTATTGATATTGGTGTTACTGGTACCGAAGAGATTTATTTTGCAACTTTCCATCTTGGTGTTGATGGCGGTATTGAAGTCACAGCAAGTCACAATCCAATGGATTACAACGGTATGAAATTGGTTCGCGAAGGTTCAAAACCAATCAGTGGTGATACTGGTTTGCGTGAAATACAAGAGTTAGCTCAAAAGAATGAGTTTGTGGATGTTGAAGTAAAAGGTGACTTTAAAAAGGTATCTTTGCTGAAAGAATATGTAGACCACCTAATGGATTACATTACACCAACAAATATCAAACCGATGAAGTTGGTGATTAACTCTGGTAATGGTGCCGCTGGCCATGTAATTGATGAACTAGAAAAACGTTTTATTGGACTAAATATTCCTCTGGAAATTATCAAGGTTCATCACGACGAAGATGGCAACTTCCCGAACGGCATTCCTAACCCACTTTTACCTGAATGTCGTGCAGATACAGCGAATGCAGTAAAAGAGCGTAAAGCCGATATGGGTATCGCATTTGATGGCGACTTTGACCGCTGCTTCCTGTTTGATGAAAACGGTGACTTCATTGAAGGCTACTACATTGTTGGTTTACTAGCAGAAGCTTTCTTACAGAAAGAACAAGGTGCAAAAATCATTCATGACCCACGTTTAAGCTGGAACACGATTGATGTGGTGACCAATACTGGCGGTGTGCCGGTGATGTCTAAAACTGGCCATGCTTTCATCAAAGAGCGTATGCGCAAAGAAGATGCCATTTACGGTGGTGAAATGAGCGCTCACCACTACTTCCGTGATTTCGCATATTGTGATTCGGGAATGATTCCCTGGTTGCTGGTGGCAGAGCTTCTATCCGTAAAAGGCATGAAGCTTTCTGAAACCGTCTCTGAGCGTATTGCAGCTTATCCATCTTCTGGTGAGATTAACTCTAAGCTTAAAAATCCGAAAGAGGCCATTGCCCGAGTTTTAGATGCATACAAAGCAGATGCACTAGTTTTTGATGAAACAGATGGGATTAGCCTTGAGTTTGCTGACTGGCGCTTTAATTTGCGCTCTTCTAATACGGAACCCGTTGTAAGGTTAAATGTTGAGTCTAAAGCCGATATACAACTAATGGAAAAGAAAACTCAGGATATTTTAAGTATTTTAAGAGGCTAAAATGAAAGAAGTATATTATTTTTCTGCTTCTTTGAGCCCTCTAAATGATTATTGGATTCTAAAAGAGTTATTAAAAGGCGATGTGAAGGTCAGAGTTGTTGATATATACGACTTGATAAATGATCGAGACAAAGATACGCAAGTTGACAATGCTCAAGTAGAAATAGACTTTGTTTGTAACGATATTGATGACTTAAAAAAAATCATCAATATCATAAATGAAAACGATATTGCTTTTGTTCCTACGTCTGATGGAATAGCAGATTATATCAGGCGTCGCTTAGCAGCAAAGGGCGTTAAACTTGTATGTGATACTACATTTAGTCTTCCTATTGTTGACCTTGAATCTGAGAGCTTTTTCGAAGCGGATCTGCGCAACAATAGCTTATTTGACAGAGTTTTCTGGGTTTTAAAACATAAAGGGTTATCCGGATTTTTGGGGCATTGTATCGACTATTTTAATGCTAAAAGCCCAGTAGTTTTTAGAACTCCTGTAGTGATAACAAAGAATGTAGGTGCTACTGGTGAGCCTCTGGCAAGTGGTACTCAATTAAATGAAAGTATTTATTTGATTACAAGTGGTGCGAAAAATCATTTGTCTTACAAATTGGTTCGAAATGCATCCAACCAAATAAAAATAGGACATTATTGTACAGTTTGCCGCGAGGAAGGGTTGCCCAGAGTTATCGATGAGGACTACTTTGTTTTTATCGATCAGGCATTGCCGGTACATAGAGACGCCAGTAGGCTTGGTATTGATTATTTAGAATATGCCGAAGATTACTACAAGTCACTACAGTTGTTTTTTGAAAAAATAGAAAAAACGACAGGCAAAAAAGTTGTTGTTGCGCTTCACCCAAGGACTAACGAAGAATATTTTAAAAACTTTGGGACTTTTGAATGCGTTAAAAACAAAACGGAAGAACTGATCGAATATAGCTCGGCTGTTTTGACGCATTATTCTACTTGTATCTATTCTGCTGTATATAGAAATAAACCCATAGTTATATTTACTAATGATTTGATGAATCATCATCATGATATAAGAAGGGTTTATGACTTTTCCGAACGATTGAACTGTAAAGTTATTGATAGTGATAATTTTGATGGTTCAAATTTCAATGAATATTTAAAATTAGATAAAAACAAATATGAATTGTTCTGTGAAGAATACATAAAACAATGTGATTCTAAAAGCGGAAAATCTATAGATATTCTAAAAGAAAAATTTAAATTATGAGGTAAGTATGGAAAAGAATGAGGTTATAGCGATTATTCCAGCAAGAGGTGGATCTAAAGGTGTACCCAAAAAAAATATAAAACCTCTTAATAATAAGCCGTTGATTGCCTACTCCATTGAGCATGCATTAGCTACAGAGAAGGTAGACAAAGTGATTGTAAGTACCGATTGTGATGAAATAGCACAAGTATCATTGCAGTATGGTGCTGAAGTCATTAAACGCCCTGAAGACATTAGTGGTGACTTTGCCTCATCTGAAGATGCGTTGATACATACTGTTCAAGAATTAGAGGCTAATGGCGTTAAAGCGTCACATGTTGTATTTTTACAGTGTACTAGCCCTATCCGCAAGAATTCTGATGTTGCCGACTGTCTTGAACTCGTTTTATCAGGGAATTTTGATAGCGCATTAAGTGTAGTGGAGAATCATAAATTTTTGTGGCGTACTGATGAAAATGGCTTAGCTACCCCAGTTAATTATGATCCCCATAACCGAAAAATGCGTCAGGAAATTCATGAATACCAAGAGAATGGGTCTATATATATCATGAAGACGGAAGACTTACTCAGCACTAAATGCCGCTTAAATGGTAAGGTCGGAGTTCATATTATGGAAGAAGAAACAGGCTATGAGATAGATACACCTGTTGATTTTAAAATTATCGAAGAATTAATGAGTAATAAATAATGTATATTAATAGAGATACTGATAGCTTTAAAATAAATCATACAGCTACCTTACTTCAGGCATTAGAAAAATTATCACAGAAAAAAACCAAGATATTGTTTGTTGTTGATCATAATGAAGCTGTAGTTGGTGCTTTGGCTGATGGTGATGTCCGCCGCTATTTAATCGAAAAAAGTCAGGACCTGAATGCTCCGGTAATTAATGCGACCAATAAAGATTTTTTATATATCTATAATGATCAGCCTATTTCCAACGGGTATAACCTGCTATCAACAAAAATAAAAAATGTTCCAATTCTGGATAAATCTGATTTACTGGTCGGTGTTATCGGTAATGATGAGCCAGTTATAGAAGTCGCCGGGCGTAAGATAGGTGATCAGGAACCATCTTTCATTATTGCTGAAATTGGTAATAATCATAACGGTTCACTTAAGTTAGCAAAAGAGCTGGTTGATTTAGCTGTTGATGCTGGAGCTGATTGTGTGAAGTTCCAGATGCGTGACATGGCTTCAATGTACAATAATGCTGGTGATGATGATGATGCGTCACAGGATTTAGGTGCACAGTACGTTCTCGACTTACTAAAACGTTTCCAGCTATCGGATGACGAGTTTGAGGAAATATTCGCTTACTGTAAGCAAAAAGGTATTTTGGCTCTTTGTACACCGTTTGATGAAGCAAGTGCTGATAAATTGGAAAAAATTGGTGTAGCTGGATTTAAAGTCGCTTCCGCTGATTTAACCAATCACCGTTTGTTAAAGCACTTAGCCGCTAAAAAACTACCGTTAATTTTATCGACAGGTATGAGTGTCGAGCAGGAAATCATAGCTGCTGTTGAACTGTTAGAGAAAGAGTCCGCTTCATTTGCTCTTCTTCACTGTAATTCGACGTATCCAGCTCCGTTCAAAGACGTTAACTTAACATACCTTGAACGCCTTAAAACCTTAGGTCGTACTGTGGTTGGTTACTCTGGCCATGAGCGTGGCTATGCGATTCCTGTGGCAAGTATCCCGCTTGGTGCAAAAATTGTAGAAAAACATTTTACCGTTGATAAATCAATGGAAGGTAATGACCACAAGGTGAGTCTGCTTCCTGAAGAATTTAAAGAGATGGTTAAAGCTATTCGTGCAGTGGAAGAGTCTCTGGGCAGCCCTAATATCTCGAAAACTATCACTCAAGGTGAAATGATGAACCGTGAAACGCTGGCGAAAAGCGTCGTTGCGGATGTCAACATCAAGAAAGGCGATGTCATAACTGAAGATATGCTGGCGATTAAATCACCAGGTAAAGGCCTTGCTCCTTACAAGCTTTCCGAACTGGTTAATCGTGTCGCTGTCCGTGATATTCCCAAAAATGACTTCCTATACCAAAGTGACATTGACGGAACTGTTGTTCAGGCTCAAAAATATAAGCTTCCTCTAAAATACGGTATTCCAGTTCGTTACCATGACTTTGCAACAATTTGCAAAGGTGGTGAATTAGAGATGATCGAATTCCACTTAAGTTATAAAGACCTTAGTGTAGATATTAAAGATTACTTATCTGGTTCGTACGATATGGACGTAGCCATTCATGCTCCTGAACTATTTGAAAACGATCACGTGCTTGACCTTTGTTCGGCGGATGAAGAGTATCGTCAGCAGTCTATTAAACATATGCAGCGTGTTATCGATATGGCTCGCGATGTTAAGCAGTATTTCCGAAACAAAAATGAACGAGTTTGTATCGTTGTAAACTGTGGTGGCTTTACATCAGAAGGCTTTGTACCTGCAGAAGAACGTCAAGCTTTATACGATAAAGTCGCAGATGCTTTCTCTAAGCTGGATACAGAAGGTGTTGAGCTAATTCCTCAAACAATGCCTCCATTCCCTTGGCACTTCGGTGGCCAACAATACCACAACTTATTTGTAGATCAGGATGAGATCATTGAGTTCTGTGAAAAATATAACTCAAGAATTTGTTTTGACTTATCCCATACGGCATTAGCTTGTAACTATTACAAGTGGGACCTTTATGAGTTCACGCGTCATGTAGCCAAATATTCTGCTCATCATCATATCTCTGATGCAAAAGGTGCTGATGGTGAAGGGTTACAAATTGGTGACGGAGAGTTAGATTTCGTACCAGTTTTTGATGCTCTAATAAAAAATGCACCTAAATCGACCTGGATTCCAGAAATCTGGCAAGGCCATAAAAATAATGGTGAGGGCTTTTGGAATAGTTTGAATAGGTTGGAAAATATTATAAATTTAGACTAGAAAAATTTATAATTTTAGCTATTTATTATGTTTTTACAGATTTTTACGTGAATTAATAGAGCTAAATCTGCGGCGTGAGCTTTCGATAGTAAGAATATCCTTGTTATTTATCAGTGGATATCCGACATTAAAAATAGCAAACGTTCTCCTATGAGGTAACTATATTCATTGGGTTCTTGAAATTAGGCTTAGTTTGTTAAAATGCAGTATGTAATTTAAGAACTATATAATAAATACGTTCGATTAGGATTTTATGAAGGGATTAAATGAAAAATTATATTTATGTTGAAAGTAAGAATCAATTAGAGCTAGCAATAAATTATTTTTCTGACTATTTAGAAGATGTTTGTATTTTTTACATTGACTGGAATGATATTATATTTAAATGGTTGAAAAAACATCAAGACTTCGATAAATTAAATATAATAAATATTGTTGATTTTATTGAGAACAGTTTTAAAGAATCTTTATTTAAAGGTTCTTCTGTTGAAAAAATATACTCTTGTTTAGAAAGGTATTTTCTATTTGATGATGTTAGTAATTCAAATTTAGTCATTTTCAACGATTCATCTAATAGAGGGAAGGCAGTATCTTTATATTTCAAAAGTCATAATTCGAATAGGACTTTAATTCAAGACGGATGGTTGTCGTTTGAAGTTGAAGATGGTTATGATTTATATCTCGAAGATAAAAATTATTATTTTGGTGCAACTAAACCTGAAAATATTATTGTTTGGGGCAAGGATATGAAAGAAAAAATCATATCCAGACATAATATTAACGGAGAGAGTATTAGAGTCGTAGGGTGCGAATTTTTCGTTAATAAAAATAACTCAGTAAATAGGGAAGTAAATAATATTTTCTTTTCTGATCAATGTTTAGTTGATCAAGGAAAAATTTCGTTGGAAGATTGGGAATTAGAACTAAGAAAATTACTAATTAATGTTAAAAACTTCAAGGTATATTATAAACCACATCCTAGCACAACTGATAGAATCATTTGTAAGATAAAAACTATCATAAGTGAGTTTGATAATGTTATTTTATTGGATAAAGATTCAGATGCTTCCATTTATTTGGAAAAATCAGATGTCATGCTTACATACTATTCAACATATTTTCTAAAAGCATATAGCATGGGAATTAGAACAATATTTTTTGAATCTAATAAAATAAAAATTAGATTTCCAAAAATATATGATAATAAAATATCTTATGCCGATGAGTATAATTTGAAAAATATATTGAAAGGTTGCGATTTAAAAGAGGTTGTAGGTGGGAAGGGATTAGAACATTATATAGAGGAGTTTGATCGTGAATCATTTATATATAATAAAATCCTAACAGTGAGTAATGAATCGATAAAACCCAATAATATTAACTTTGAGATAGATTCCCAATTAGACTCTAATGTAATCAATGAAAGTTTAGATAATCCTGGATTTAAATCTGTATCAATATATGGTAATGATTTTTCCTTCAAAACAGGCGTCGCTAAATCTATACTGACATATGCCAATGTGTTAAGGAATAATAATTTAAATGTAAATTTGGAAATACATAAACTAACAAAAGATATACCAGCTAAATATTATGCTAATAATGATTCTTCAGAAATAATTATTTTTAACAGTATAGCTGTTTTAGTCAGATACAGGTCAATATCTGATTTGATCGATCTGTTTTTTGAACAAGGTCGAAAAGTGTTTTTATATTGTCACGAAACTGAGTTTGTATTTGATTTTGAGAAAAATAATAATAAAGCATTTTCTGGCCGATTAGAAAAAATTAAAAATAAGGTTACTTGGTTATGTGTATCTGAACAACAAAAACAGTATCTGTCTAATTCTTTTGGTGTAAAAAATGCGCAAGTGATATATGAAACTATACCAAACTATTATGATGATTTATTTAAATTTAGTTCTGCATTAGATGGAGATAGTCATTATATTGATTTTCCTAAAAATGTGAAAAATAAAAAAATAGTCATGATAGGTTCTGCTCAACCTAGAAAAGGTCTGCGGTTGTATGATGAGATAGCATCCTTATCAAAGGAATGGCAATTACCATACGATTTTTATTGGATTGGCGGGAAAACAAAAGCATCTAAACATTTAGATTTGGATAAAATGAATTTTCATTGGTTAGGAGAACTTGATTCTAATACAACTTTAAAAATATTGAATAAGTCAGATATGCTATTTGTTTCATCTATAGATGATCCTATGACATTGACAGTTATAGAAGCCGTAAAATTGAAGAAAAAAGTAATGTTTTATAAAACAGTCGGTTGGAATTCAGTTTTCAAGGGTTATAAGACAGTGAAAGTTTTTTATGAGTATAATGCTAGCCGAATTCTTACAGAATTGAAAGAAATGATAGATAGTGAATTTAAATCATCTGACTATCAAAAAGCAATTGATCGTATTGCATTTTGTAGTGAACCTAGAATCTTTTCATCTAGGATTAATAATATTATTAGCAACACGTCTTATATAAATGCACAAAATATAAATACAAAAAATATAAATGCACAAAATAGTCATTTTAATACAGTAGGTGATTTAACATTTTCAGAATTGGTTAAGTTAACCGTGTTGAGATTTAAATTAGCTTTAAAGTTTAGATTAAAAAATATATGGAAGAGAGTCTTATCATGACTAAAATTGCTATAGCAGGAAGTGGGTATGTAGGTTTAAGTAACGCTATTTTATTAGCAACAAAAAATGAGGTTGTAACTCTTGATATAATTCCAGAAAAGGTTGAACTATTAAATAATAATATTTCACCTATTAATGATGATTTAATAATAGATTATTTGGAAAATAAGAAATTAAACTTTAGAGCTACTTTAGATAAAGAGGATGCATACAAAGGTGCAGATTTTATTATTATAGCTACACCGACCAATTATGATGAGGTATCGGGAAGTTTTGATACATCATCCATAGAAAATGTTATTGAAGATGTCATAAGAATAAACCCTAAAGCTATTATTGTTGTAAAGTCAACGATTCCAGTTGGTTATGTTGAGAAAGTGAAAAAACATTTTGACACTGATAATATTTTATTTAGCCCTGAATTTTTACGTGAAGGAAATGCTTTATACGATAGTCTTTACCCTAGTAGAATTATTGTTGGTGAAAAGTCGGAAAGAGCTAAAGTATTAGCTAATATTTTTAAAGAATCCGCCATAAAAAAAGATGTTCAGATTTTATTTACAGATAGTACAGAAGCAGAAGCTATTAAATTATTTTCTAATAGTTATTTGGCTATGAGAGTGGCTTATTTTAATGAGGTTGATTCTTATGCGGAAATATATAACCTGAATACACAAGATATTATATCTGGTGTGGGTTTGGATCCAAGAATAGGTTCTCATTATAATAATCCATCATTCGGATATGGTGGCTATTGTTTCCCTAAAGATACTAAACAATTAAAAGCAAACTTTAAAAATGTGCCTAATAAATTGATTAATGCTATAGTGGATTCTAACGAAATTAGAAAAGAATTTATTACTAGTAGAATATTAGATAAAAAACCTAAAGTAGTAGGTATTTATCGGCTTATTATGAAATCTGGCAGTGATAATTTTAGAAGTGCAGCTATACAAGATATAATTTCTAATTTAGTTGAAAATAATGTACGCGTTGTTATATTTGAACCAATAATGAAAGAGTCTGAATATGAGGGCTTAGAAGTCATAGCTGACCTAACTGAATTTAAGTCTGTAGCTGATGTGATTGTTGCTAATAGGACATCTGATGAATTAATTGATGTCAAAGAAAAAATATACACACGTGATATTTTAAAAGGTGATATTTAGAAGTTTAATTATGAAAAAAATATTAATTACAGGTGGTGCTGGTTTTGTCGGAAGTCATCTTTGTGAGAGGCTGGCTCAAGATAATGAGTGTGAAGTTTATTCTCTAGATAACTATTTTACTGGAAATGAAAGCAATCATGTCTCAAATGTGAAATACATAAAGGGTAGTACTAAAGATATTAGTTCTTTGGTAGATTTTTCTCCAGATATAGTTTTTCATTTAGGGGAATACTCTAGGGTTGAGCAGAGTTTTGATGATATCGAAAAAGTATTGGAATTTAATAAAATAGGGACTTATGCTGTGTTGGAGTTTGTTAGAAAGCATAAGTGTAAATTACTTTATGCTGGAAGTTCAACAAAGTTTGGTGATTCTGGAGAAAACGCTAATGCTAGTCCCTATGCATGGAGTAAATCAACAAATACTACGTTAGTAAAAAATTATGCGGAATGGTTTGGTATCGATTATGCCATTACATATTTTTATAATGTCTATGGCCCGAGGGAGATACAATCAGGTAAATATGCAACACTTATTGCCTTATTTAAAGAAAAAATGAGGAATAATGAAGAATTGACAGTTGTCTCTCCTGGAACTCAAGTGCGAAATTTTACTCATGTAGATGATACAATTGATGCTCTTCTTTTAATTGGTAAATACGGGCATGGTGATGAGTATGGTATAGGAAGTCCTGAATGCTACACCATCTTGGAGGTGGCCAAGATGTTTGGAGGAAAAATTAAAATGTTATCTGAAAGAAAGGGTAACAGAATGCTTGCTGAAGTAATTGATGACAAGACAAGAGGGTTAGGTTGGAAACCTAAACGAAGATTAGAAGATTTTATAAATGAATGTAAAATTGATAATTGGGAAATTTAGAATATTATGAAAAATATATTAGTAGTTGGTGGAGCTGGCTATATAGGTAGTCATACATGCAAGTCATTATTTAATAAAGGTTATAACCCAATTGTTCTAGATAACTTAATTTATGGGCATGAAGATTTTGTTAAGTGGGGAGACTTTATATTAGGTGATTTATCTGATGTGGAACAAATAAGGTTAATATTCAAAAGATATAAGATAGATGCTGTAATGCATTTTGCTGCATTTGCATATGTTGGTGAATCAGTCGCTGAACCTAAAAAATACTATCATAACAATGTGTTAGCAACGTTAAATTTACTTAATGTAATGTTAGAGTTTGATGTTAAATATTTTATATTTTCTTCTACTTGTGCAACTTATGGTAATCCAATATATCTACCCATCGATGAAAGTCACCCACAAAATCCAATTAATCCTTATGGAATGAGTAAGTTAGTAGTCGAGAATATTTTAAAGGATTATACCAACGCTTATAACTTTAAATTTGTATCGTTAAGGTATTTTAATGCAGCAGGATGTGACCCTGATTGTGAAATAGGGGAGAATCATGAACCAGAAACTCATTTAATACCTTTAGTATTAGATGCTGCTTTAGGTAAAAGGGATAATGTTAAAATATTTGGCACTGATTACGATACAAGGGATGGAAGTGCTGTAAGAGATTATATTCATGTTTTAGATTTGGCTGAAGCTCATATTTTGGCCTTGGAATATCTGTATTCTGGTCATGATAGTGATATTTTTAATCTAGGTAATGGACAGGGTTTTACAGTGAAAGAGGTTATTGATTGTGTGAAAAAAATCACTAAGTGCGAATTTAAAGTAGTAGAAGGGGGCAGGAGAATTGGAGACCCTTCTAGTTTGATTGGTTCAAGTGATAAAATTATTAAAACATTAAACTGGAAACCCAAATATAATACGATTGAGTCTATAATTCAGACTGCTTGGAATTGGCAAAAAAACTTATAACAATTGATTAATCTACATTTTATTATAACGATTGTTTTTCTAATTGAATTAAGTTTTGGCTCTTAGTTCTATAGAATTAAATTAGGTGATTATTATCATATAGGTGCATTATTTTTAGTTAATGCCCTGTGATACCTTATTCAGCCTCTCGGGTTTCTATATTCTTCGTGTCATAAGTTTTGTAGGATCATTGCTCGAAAGTGGCTTTGTTTCCTAAATCATGGAACTAAATCATCAATCTACGATCTGATCAGCTAAGTTCATCCAAATACTTAGACTAATGGCC